>NZ_JCAFSE010000002.1:0-1055066 GCF_059368875.1 Stenotrophomonas sp. YJH_SMC_82 | reverse complement strand
TTGCGCAGCAACGTTTGGGGCGAAGCGCGCGCAGCGCACTTCGCATCTCCCGCCAGTGGCTTCTGCGAGGTACAGCCGACCAGGCATCCCCGCAGGGCGGAAACCCATTGATGGATCTGGAGCAACAGGCCCCTCTGTTGAGGGGCTGGCCGGAGAGGGGCGGGGAGAGGCCGGCAAGGGGAGGGGGCCGAACGTTGCGCAGCAACGTTTGGGGCGAAGCGCGCGCAGCGCACTTCGCATCCCGCGGCAGATAAGTGAAAAAGGCTGCCCGAAGGCAGCCTTTTTCAGTTATCTGGCGGAGAGAGGGGGATTGTCGGGTGCATCCATGCACCCGATCCCGGTGCGCGCTGCGCCCCGGGACCCGCCTTCGGCGGTCCGGTTCTGCTCCTGCAGAACCGTCGAACCCCGGCAGGGCTTCTCTCGCCCGATGCTCTCCGCCAGCCAAATAAAAAAGCCGCCCAGAGGGCGGCTTCTTCATTTGTCTGGCGGAGAGAGGGGGATTCGAACCCCCGAAGCGCGGTTTAGACGCTTACACACTTTCCAGGCGTGCTCCTTCAACCACTCGGACACCTCTCCGGATCCCTGCCATCGGCAAACGCCTCAGCAGGGGCGCAGATTCTAGCGGGCGGCGCGGCCGGACACAAGCACCCCGATCGACGGCGTATCCATGGCCATGGGTGGCGAGGGGGCTGGACAGGCATGGCACAATGGAACATCCGATGGAAAACGGTGGCCTGATGTCCTATCTCGTCCTTGCCCGCAAGTGGCGTCCGAAGCGTTTCGCCGAGCTGGTGGGCCAGGAACACGTGGTCCGTGCGCTCAGCAACGCGCTGGACAGCGGCCGGGTCCACCACGCGTTCCTGTTCACCGGCACCCGCGGCGTGGGCAAGACCACCATCGCGCGCATCTTCGCCAAGTCGCTGAACTGCGAGCAGGGTACCAGCGCCGACCCGTGCGGCCAGTGCGCGGCCTGCCTGGACATCGACGCCGGCCGCTACATCGACCTGCTGGAAATCGACGCCGCGTCCAACACCGGTGTGGATGACGTGCGCGAGGTGATCGAGAACGCGCAGTACATGCCCTCGCGCGGCAAGTACAAGGTCTACCTGATCGACGAAGTGCACATGCTGTCCAAGGCGGCGTTCAACGCGCTGCTGAAGACGCTGGAAGAACCGCCGGAGCACGTGAAGTTCCTGCTGGCCACCACCGATCCGCAGAAGCTGCCGGTCACCGTGCTCAGCCGCTGCCTGCAGTTCAACCTCAAGCGCCTGGATGAAGACCAGATCCAGGGCCAGATGACCCGCATCCTGGCGGCGGAAGCGATCGAGGCCGATGGCAGCGCCATCGTGCAGCTGGCCAAGGCCGCTGACGGCAGCCTGCGCGATGGCCTGTCACTGCTGGACCAGGCGATCGCCTATGCCGGCGGCGCGCTGCGTGAGGACGTGGTGCGCACCATGCTGGGTACCGTGGACCGCACCCAGGTGGCGGCGATGCTCGATGCGCTGGCCGACGGCGATGGCCCGCGCCTGCTGCAGGTGGTAGCCGCGCTGGCAGAGTTCTCGCCGGACTGGAGTGGTGTGCTGGAAGCGCTGGCCGAAGGGCTGCACCGCATCCAGGTGCAGCAGCTGGTGCCGGGCGCTGCTGCGGCGGAAGGCCTGGATGTCGCCGCATTCGCCGAGCGCCTGCGCCCGGAAGTGGTGCAGCTCTGGTACCAGATGGCCTTGAATGGCCGCCGCGACCTGCCGCTGGCACCCAGCCCGCGCGCGGGCTTTGAAATGGCCGTGCTGCGCATGCTGGCGTTCCGTCCGGCCGCAGCGGTACCGCCGGTGCCGAAGGCCGTCGACGGTGCGTTGGGCGGCACGCCGGGTGGCAACGCTGCCGGTGGTGGCGCCGGTACCGGTAGCCGCGATGCGACGCCGGCCGCTGCTGCCGCTTCGGGCAGCCCGGCGGTAGCGGCGCAGGCCGCCGCGCCGGTGCAGGCCGCGCCGCGCGAACCTGAACCCGAGCCCGAACCGGCCCCGCAACCGGAACCAGACCCGACGCCGGAGCCCGAGCCGGTTCCGGTGGAAGAGCCCGTGTCGCCGCCGCCGGTGAAGGCTGAGCCACAGGTGCCGGCGCCTGCCGTCACTGCAGAGGCAGGCGACGACCTGCCGCCGTGGGCCACTGACGAAGCCGAGGCGCGTGACGAGGCATTGGCGGCCGAGATGTCCGGCCCGGACGCCGCCATGGCTGCGCCCTGGCACGAACCGCCGGCTCCCGTCGCGGCTCCCAGCGAGCCTGCGCCGCCCGAGCGCCCGTTCCGCGCCGAAGGCATTGCCATTGCGCCGGCCGAACATGCCAAGCCGGCCCCGGCGCATGCCGCCGCGCCGCAGGAAGGTGTCAGCGAGCTGGCCACGGCCGAAGACTGGCTGGACCTGGTCGCCAACAGCGGCCTGAGCGGCCCCTCGCGGCAGCTGGCCGCCAACGCCGCGTTCATCAGCTGCCAGCACGGGACCTTGAAACTGGGCCTTTCGCCCGGATTTGAATACCTGCGCTCGGAGCGCGCGCTGGCTGCCCTGGGCGAGATGCTGCAGAAGGCCCTTGGCCAGGCGCCGAAGATCGTGGTCGAGACCGTGGAAACCGAACACGTTCCGGCCGAGACCCTGCATCAGCGGGCCGACCGCCAGCGTGGCGAGCGGCAGCAGGTGGCAGAGGCCGTTTTCATGGACGACCCGGAAGTGCAGGTGCTGATCCAGCAGCACGGTGCCCGGGTTGTTTCCGATTCCATCCGTTCTTTTGACGAGTAAGACACCATGCGCGGAAACATCGCCCAACTGATGCAGCAGGCCCAGAAGATGCAGGAAAACCTGCAGAAGGCCCAGGAAGAAATCGCCAAGATCGAAGTGACCGGCAGTGCCGGCGGCGGCATGGTCAGCGTGACCCTGACCGGTGCCAAGGAATGCCGCAAGGTGCGCATCGACCCGTCGCTGACCAGCGACCCGGAGATGCTGGAAGACCTGATCGCCGCCGCCTTCAACGACGCTTCGAACAAGATCGACGCCGAGTCGAAGTCGAAGATGGGTTCGGCCACCGCCGGCATGCAGCTGCCGCCGGGCATGAAGCTGCCGTTCTGATTGCCAGCGTGGCACCCGTGCAAGCGGGTGCCACAGAATCTGTAGCTGTCGAGCCTGCTCGACGCCATGAAAGCATGCCGCCGTGTCCGCACCCCTGCTTGAACAATTGATCGACGCACTGCGGGTGCTGCCTGGCGTGGGCCAGAAGACCGCACAGCGCATGGCCTACCACCTGCTCGAGCGCGAGCGCGAAGGTGGCCAGCGACTGGCCGAAGCCCTGGCGCTGGCGGTGGAGCGCATCGGCCACTGCGCGCAGTGCCGCGACTTCAGCGAAACCGAGCTGTGCCCGACCTGTGCCAACAGCAGCCGCGAGCGCAGCCAGCTGTGCGTGGTCGAATCGCCGGCCGACCGCCTGGCCATCGAAAACGCCACCGGCTTCCGCGGTGTCTACTTCGTGCTGCAGGGCCGGCTGTCGCCGCTCGATGGCATCGGCCCGCGCGAGCTGGGCCTGGAGCAGCTGGAGCAGCGTCTGGCCGAAGGTGAGGTGCAGGAGCTGATCATCGCCACCAGTGCCACCGTCGAAGGCGAAGCCACCGCGCACTACCTGGCGCAGCTGGCGCGCGCGCGCAAGGTGCAGCCCAGCCGGCTGGCACAGGGCCTGCCGCTCGGTGGCGAGCTTGAATACGTTGACCGCGGCACGCTGTCGCACGCGTTCGGAACGCGCAGCGAATTCCGCGATTGAGCGCCACCCGGGCATCGCCCGGCGCGGCCGGCCTACAATGCGGAAGACACTCCCGCCGAGGCCGACCATGAGCAACGAAACCCTCTTCAGCAAGATCATCCGTCGCGAGATCCCGGCCACCATCGTCTACGAGGACGACGAGGTGCTGGGCTTCAAGGACATCGCACCGCAGGCGCCGGTGCACGTACTGTTCATTCCGAAGAACGAGATCATCCCGACCCTGGACGACCTGCAGCCGTCGCAGGCGCACCTGATCGGGAAGCTTGCTCTGGCTGCCGCCGAATATGCGCGCCGCGAAGGGTTCGCGCAGGACGGCTACCGCATCGTGATGAACTGCCGCGAGGATGCCGGGCAGACCGTGTTCCACATCCACATGCACCTGCTGGCCGGTGCGCCGCTGGGGCATTTCGGTACGCCGGGGCGCTGAGCGCCCGGCATCCACCATTGCCCGCAGTGGATCCATGCGATGCGTGGATGAAAAAAAGGCCGCCCGAAGGCGGCCTTTTTCGATCACGCATGGCCGGTGGCGATCACCACCAGCCCCAACGGCCGTAACCACCCCAGTACGGGCCATACGGGCCCGGGCCCCACGGGCCATAGGGGTAGGGCACCACATCGACCTGGCGCTGTTCCGGCCACAGGTAGATCACATCGGCCGACAGCTTCGGCAGGCGATAGTCGTACTCCCCGATGCGGGTGTTCTGGTAGCCGTCGATCTTGCCGATGAAGGTCACGTCGCGGCCGGCTTCAAACACGGCCGGGTCGTAGAAGCCGGCGCGGCAGGCAATGAAGCGGCCGTCGCTGGCGTCGGACGAGGTGGTGTTCGGGCGGCCACTGGCGTTGAGGGGGCGCGAGATCATCTGGAAGCAGGTCTCGCCCTGGCCGGGCTTGGTCTCGATGATGCGACCACCCCATCGGACCGGCGTGCCGACCTGCTGGGTGGCGACCGAGTCGCGCGGGGAGACCAGGCTGAACTGTCCCTGCAGCGGCTTGGGGGCCGTGGCGCAGGCCGACAGGGCCAGCGTGGCCACAGCGGTGAGGAGGAACTTGGTGTTCATGGGAAGGCTCCGGAAGTCGGGCGATGCCTGCGCAGGTCCCGCAATAATGAAGCGAGGTCGGTGCAAGTTCCAGCGTAACGCGCGTCGGCGAAACGCTGGCTGAGTGCCAGCAGGGCGGGGTCGGGGCGCACGGCGTGTACCCGTCGTGACCAGTCGCATGCCGTCTCGTGGGGGGCGCGGGCCAGGCCAAGGCGCGCATAGCGCCGCCCCAGCCGGTGCCAGGCGCGCAGCAGCGGGTCGCGCTCGCGCTCGCCGCGGGCCAGCAGCCAGGCCATCCATGCCAATGCCAGCAGTGCGGCGACCACGAAGCCGGCCACCAGCTGCGCCGGCCCGAGATCATCCAGCCCGAACGGCCTGAGCAGCTGCTGCTGACGGCGTGCGTCGAAGGAAAGCACCAGGTCGTTCCAGCCACGGCGCAGCCAGTCACCCATCTGCCCCAGCTGCAGCCAGCGCTGCTGCAGCGGGGTGTCCGTGCCGGCCTGCAAGCGGTCGTCCAGCGTGTCCAGGATGCGTTCCGGTGCCACGGCCGCAGTCGGGTCCACCCGGACCCAGCCGCGCTGGGGCAGCCAGACTTCGGCCCAGGCGTGGGCGTCCATGCGCCGCACTACCCAGTAGTCCCCGATGCGGTTGCGGGTGCCACCTGCGAAGCCGGTCACCACCCGGGCCGGAATGCCGGCGTTGCGCATCAGCACCACGAAGGCCGAGCTGAAGTGCTGGCAGAAGCCGGCCTTGTAGTTGAACAGGAAATCGTCGACCGGATCGCGCCCGGCCACCGGGGTATCGAGCGTGTAGGAGAAGTCGCGGGTGATCCACTGCAGCGCTCGGCGGACGATGGCTTCGTCATCGTTGCCGGCCTCCTGCCGCCATTGCCGTGCCAGCTGGGCGGTGCGCGGATTGAAGCCGGGGGGAAGCTGCAGCGCGGCACGGCGCAGGTAGGGCGACAGATCGGTGTCGAACCGTTGCGGAGGCGCCGAATGCAACCGCCAGCGGCTGAGCGCGGACAGCGTGCGGTCGCTGCGCAGGCTCATGTCCGCATCGAAACTGCTGCCTTCCGGTGCGCGGCTGGGCAGGTCCAGGGCCACCAGCAGGCGACGGTCGGTGGGTTCGTAGTCGATCTGGTAGTCCCATCCCTGTGCGGTGGCTTCGACCACGGGGGCGGGGCGCCGGGCCGTCGCGCGATCGCGGCTCCAGCGGTGGCCATCGAAGGAAGTCAGCACCGGGCCGCGCCAATAGCGCTGCGTGGGCTCGGGCACGGCGCCGAAGAACTGCACGCGCAGCGCCGGGGTGTCGTCGGCCATCAGGTCCAGCCATTGGTCCGGCGCCATGCTGTCAGCCAGGCCGGGCGTACCCACCGCTCGTTCGGGTACGCCCCACAACGGCGTGGACAAGCGCGGGAACAGCCAGAAGCAGGCCAGTGCCAGCGGCAGGCCGATGCCAAGCAGGCGGCCGACGCCGCGCAGTTGACCGTGCAGTGGCAGGCGTGGGCTGCGGCCCTCGTCCTGGGCCAGGCGTTGCAGGGCCAGCAGTGCGGCAACCGCGGCCAGCGCAGCCAGTCCCGTGGTCAGCGGGCCCTGGTCGAGCAGGAAGGCCGCGAACGGCGAGAACAGCGCGAAACCGAGCAGGCTGCGCGCATCACGCAGGTTGCGCAGTTCGCTGGATTTGATGGCCAGCATCGCCGCCAGCAGCGCACAGCCGGTATCACGCCCCGGCCGCACCATGCCCATCTGCCAGACGATGGTGGCGAGCATGGCCAGCACCAGCAGCAGGCGCACCGGCATCGGCAGCACCCGCCGCCAGGAAAGCGCAGCGGTCAGCACGGCGGTGATCGCGATCACGACGGCCAGCACCGGCGGCAGCTGCAGCAGCAGTGGCAGCAGCGCCAGCGCTGCGCTGGCCAGGGTCCAGCTGCGGGCGTTGCGATCGAGCAGGACGGCAGGCTCAGTCATGGGGCATCAGCGCCAGTGCGCGCAGGCACAGGTGGTGGTGGCTGGCGCCCTGGCCGGGCCCGAACGGGGGATGGGCTGGAAGCAGCAGCGTGTAGCGCCGGCCTTCGCGCTCGGCCATGTCGACCCAGCGTGCCAACCGCGCGATGCGTGCTTCATGGCCCAGCGGCGCCAGCGTGCGCCAGTCCAGCACCACTTCGATGCCGATCGGCTTCTCGTATTCGCGTACCAGCAGGCTGTCGCGGCGCGCCGAGTGTTTCCAGGCAATGCTGCGCGGGGCGTCGCCGGCACGATAGGGTCGCAGCTGGTGCAGCTCTTCGCCACTGGCATGGGCGCGGGTGTGCAGTGGATCGCTGCCACTTTCCGGAAGGGGTGGTGCCAGTGCCTCGGCCAGTGGATAGACCAGCAGCGGCTGCTCCGGCCACACCCACGACCATGCCCGCACCAGCCCCAGCGGCTGCGTGCTGGACAGGCGGATGCGCGGCAGTTCCAGCCAGCCGCGGCGCTCGCTGGGGACATCCAGCTCCACTTCGCCGCGACCGTGTGCAGGCAGTGCGACCCACGCCTCGCTTGCGCCCAGCTGCAGGTGCAGCCCGTGGCGCGCGCGCGGGTCGCGCAACGACAGGTCCACGCGCAGGCGCAGGGGGTGCCCGGCCGGAACCGGCTCGGCGGAGATTGCATCGATCTGTATGCCGGACAGCTGCAGGTGCGCGGCAATGGCGCTGGCGATCGCTGCTGCGGCCAGCAACAGGGCCAGCAGCAGGGCCGGGTTGTTGTTGTAGTTCAATGCGCCCAGCAGCATCGCCGACAGCAGGGTGGCGACGAACAGGCCGAAGCGCGTCGGTAGTACATAGATGCGATGGCGATCCAGTCGCTGCGGCAGGGCTTCGGGCCTGCGTGGGCGTGCCAGCAGCTGCATGCGTGCCCAGCGTGTGGCCACCTTCAGTCCACCGCGACGGTCTGCAGGATCGCCCGCGCCAGTGCTGGCCCGGAGCTGGATTCGGCCTCCGCCACCAGGCGATGGCCGGCCACTGCCACGAACAGGGTCTGCACGTCTTCGGGCACCACATGCCCGCGGCCGAGCAGCAGTGCATGCGCCCTGGCGGCGCGCAGCAGGGCCAGCCCGGCGCGCGGTGACAGGCCCACGCGTACGCCGGCATGCTGGCGGCTGCGGGTCAACAGTGCCTGCACGTAGTCGATCAGCGCGTCGCTGGCGTGTACCTGGCCAACGGCTTCACGCAGCGCACGCACCTGGGTGTCATCCAGCTTCGGCACCGCGCGGGCGATCAGGTCGCGGCGATCGCTGCCACGCAGCAGCTCGCGCTCGGCCTGCACGCTCGGGTAGCCCATCGCCAGCCGCAGCAGGAAACGATCGAGCTGCGAATCCGGCAACGGGAAGGTGCCGGACAGGTCGACCGGGTTCTGCGTGGCGATCACGAAGAATGGATCGGGCAGTGGATGCGTCTGTCCATCCAGGGTGACCTGCTGCTCGGCCATCGCCTCCAGCAACGCACTCTGCGTGCGCGGCGGTGCGCGGTTGATCTCATCGGCCAGCAGCACGTGGGTGAACACCGGGCCGGGGTGGAACTGGAACTGGCGGCTGCCGGCCTCGTACACCGATACGCCCAGTACGTCCGCCGGCAACAGGTCGGAAGTGAACTGCACGCGCTGGAAGCTGAGGCCGAGGCTGCTGGCCAATGCATGCGCCAGCGTGGTCTTGCCCAGCCCGGGCAGATCTTCGATGAGCAGGTGGCCGCCGGAAAGCAGGGCGACAAAGGCCAGCCTGACTTCCGGCACCTTGCCCAGTACCAGTGCGTTCACCTGATCCTGTGCCTCCCGCAGGGCCTGGCGCAGTTGATCGGTTAGCATGCTGGGATTGGGGGACGAGGCTGGCATGATCGTCTCAGGTCTGGAATCCACTCGATTATCCATAGAGCAATGCAAGGCGAACAGCGCGCGCGGGCAATATTTCTCTGGTTATGGACGCTGATCACAGCGGCCAAGCTGGTGGTGGCTGCACGCCTGCCGCTGTTCGTCGATGAGGCGTTCTATTGGCAGGAAGGCCAGCACCTGGCCGCTGCCTATTCCGACCTGCCGGGGTTGACAGCATGGCTTGCACGCCTGGGCGTGGAAATCGGTGGCCATCACGTGCTCGCATTGCGCCTGCCGTTCCTGGCCATCGGTGCGTTGCTGCCGTTGCTGGTGGTGCGCATCGCCACGCGCTGGTTTGGCAACGTCGCAGGGTGGCAGGCGGGCAGCCTGACCCTGCTGATGCCGCTGTCGGCCACGCTGGGCCTGCTGGCCGTGCCGGATGTGCCGATGGCGCTTGCGGCGGTGATCTGCCTGCACGCCGGTGCGCGCCTGCTGCACAACGTGGATGCGTCGTCGGCGATGAAGCTGGCGCTGGGCCTGCTGATCGGTGCGCTCAGCCACTACCGTTTCATTGGCGTCATCGGTGTCGGCTTCATTGCGCTGCTGGCGCTGCCGCAGGGCCGCCGCATGCTGGCCGACCCGCGCGTATGGGTGGCGCTGGCGGTGGGTGTACTGGCCTGGCTGCCGTTGCTGGCGTGGAATGCGGACAACCATGATGCCGGCCTGAAGTTCCAGGTGGTCGAGCGCCACCCGTGGACGTTCGAGTGGGAAGGGCTGTGGTTCCTGGTGATCCAGCCGATGCTGGTGACGCCGATCCTGTGCATCGCGATGTGGAAGGTCGCCCTGGCGGGTACCCGCAGCGGTGGTGGTGTGCGGGTGCAATGGCGCTATTTCGGCCTGGTGGGCGGGGTGTCGACGCTGGGGATCTTCCTGCTGGGCTTCTTCACCGATGTCGAGCGGATCAGTTTCCATTGGCCGTTGCCGGGCTACCTGGCGCTGCTGGTGGCCGTGCCGGTGGTCCTCAACGGCTGGCCACGCTGGCTGCGCCGCACCGGCTGGTGGCTGGCAGCTGCAGGCACCGTACTGGCTTTCGGCTACTACCTGATGGCGTCCACGCCGGCGCTGCGCGAGCAGATGGCCGGCAGCAAGTACTACCCGCGCAACTTTGCCGGCTGGCAGCCGCTGGCCGTGGCGGTGCGCGACGAGCTTCGGCAGATGCCGCCGGGCACGCGTGTGCTGGCGGGCAACTTCAAGGTCGGTGCCGAACTGGGCTTCCAGCTGGGCAACGGTGATATCGAGGTGCTGCCGCATCCGCTCAACGACAAGCATGGGCGGACCGCACAGCTGGCACAGTGGGGCCTGCTGCACGAAGGCCCGCGCAGTGCGCCGATGCTGCTGGTGCTGTCACCCAGCGACCAGCGCTACCGCGATCTGCTGGCGCGCTATCACGCCATCTGCGAGCAGGTGGGGCCGTTGCCGGCGCCGCGCGTGGTCAGCAGCGATCATGGTTTCCAGCGCTTCCTGCTGTTCCGGCTGCCGGTGCAGCGCGCGCAGGGGCCCTGCGTGACGCCGGCAATGGCCTGGCTGGATGCGCCGTCCAACGGTGAGAAGGTCTCCGGAACGCTCGCCATCAAGGGCTGGGCATTCAAGGATGGCGTGGGGTTGGCGCGCATCGAAGTGCTGGTCGATGGCCATTCGATTGGCGATGCGCGCTACGGGCGCATGTTCGACATCCGCCACACCTGGCCGGACAGCACCGATCCGCAGCATCCGGCGGTGGGCTTCGACGCATCGCTGGATACCACCACGCTGGCGCCGGGGCGGCACTGGCTTGGCCTGCGCCTGCACGGCCGCGACGGCAGCGTGGAGGCGTGGCAGGAGCAGCCGTTCGAAGTTCGTTGAGGTCCCTTGGTCCTGTAGAGCCGAGCCGATGCTCGGCTGCTTCTGCTACAGATGGCGGGCAGCCTCGAAAAAAACGGCCGAGCAAGGGCTCGGCTCCACCGTTCACGGCACCGCGAATCCAGCCCTGCGCAGCAGGCCGCACAGCGCGATCAGTGGCAGGCCGACCAGCGCGGTCGGGTCGCGGTTGTCGATTGCCTCGAACAGGCTGATGCCCAGGCCCTCGCACTTGAAGCTGCCGGCGCAGTCCAGCGGCTGCTCGGCGGCGACGTAGCGGATGATTTCCTGCGGGTCCAGCACGCGGAAGCGTACTTCGGTCAGATCCAGGGTGGCGAGGGATTCTCCATCCCGCCTGAGACTGATTGCGGTGTGAAAGCGCACCGTCTGTCCGGACATTGCCGCCAGCTGCGCACAGGCCGCCTCGACCGTGCCCGGCTTGCCCAGCGGCTGGCCGTTCAGGTCGGCCACCTGGTCCGAGCCGATCACCCAGGCGCCCGGATGGCGGGCGGCCACGTCGGCGGCCTTGGCGGCGGCCAGGCGCGTGGCCAGGGCCAGCGGGGTCTCGGCGCCCAGAGGGGTTTCATCCACGTCCGGGCGTGCGCAGTCGAAGGGCAGGCCCAGCCGTTCCAGCAGTTCGCGACGGTAGCGGGAGGTGGAGGCCAGGACCAGTGACATGTGACAATACCGGGGCAGGGCGCGGCAGTCTGGCCCCTCCACGGCGCCAGCGGCAAGTCCTGCAGGGCGGGCATTTGACAGCGGGCGGTGCGATCCTTAGTATTCAGCGGCTTATGTCCGCGAACGTGCCCGAAACGCTGGATGCCTGGCGGATGGTTGTAGCGCGAAGGCGCTTCGACGG
The DNA here is from genome assembly GCF_059368875.1 of Stenotrophomonas sp. YJH_SMC_82. Classification (NCBI taxonomy): domain Bacteria; kingdom Pseudomonadati; phylum Pseudomonadota; class Gammaproteobacteria; order Lysobacterales; family Lysobacteraceae; genus Stenotrophomonas; species Stenotrophomonas sp. YJH_SMC_82. Next base: position 1,043,643 of record NZ_JCAFSE010000002.1, on the reverse strand, counting down.
TCAGGTCTCCCTGGCTGAATTGACCCGCCTGCAGGGGTTGGTCGCAGATACCGACGGCGAGTGTGTCTACTCGCTTGAATTCGGTCGCGACGACGTCTTGCGGGTATCCTATGTGGAACTGACCATCGACACCGCGCTGCCGCTGACCTGTCAGCGCAGCATGCAGCGATTCCTGTTGCCGGTGAAGGTGACCCAGAGGCTTGGCCTGATCCGCGACGAGGACGAGGAATCGTCCCTGCCGGAGGAATACGAGGCGTTGCTGGTGCCGGAAGACGGCCAGCTGCGTCCGCTGGATCTGGTCGAGGACGAATTGGTGCTGGCGGTGCCCGTGGTGCCGCTGTCGCCCGACGGTGAAGCAGTCGACAAGGACTGGGCACCGAGCGAAGAAGAAACGAAGAAGGCCAACCCGTTTGCGGCGTTGGCAGCACTGAAGAAACAATAGCAGCCGGATTGTCGTCGGCGGCTGCGGCGAAAGCGAAAGTGTGCTGGGCGCTGGCGTCCTGCGCGACGATACGACGAAGCAAATCGAACCGAGTTTGGAGCAATCCCATGGCTGTGCAGAAATCCCGTGTCACCCCGTCCCGCCGCGGCATGCGTCGTGCCCACGACGCCCTGAGCGCCAAGCAGCTGTCGACCGACCCGACCACCGGCGAAGTGCACCTGCGTCACCACATCACTGCCGACGGTTTCTACCGCGGCAAGAAGGTCATCCAGACCAAGACCTCGGCCGTCGAAGAAGATTGATGTGCCGGGAAGGCCGCTGCCTCCGGGCAGCGGCCTTTGCCTTCTTTCCCGGGCGTGCCGGTGATCGGCGGCCCGCGCAACAGGAAACATGATGAGCAAGCGGATCTATTCGAGGATCGCGGGCACCGGTAGCTATTTGCCGGAAAAAGTCCTGACCAACGCCGACCTGGAAAAAATGGTCGAAACCTCGGATGAGTGGATCCAGTCGCGCACCGGTATTCGTGAACGGCACATCGCGGCCGAAGGCGAAACCACCAGCGACCTTGGCTACAACGCCGCCCTGCGCGCGCTTGAAGCCGCAGGCATCGATGCCTCGCAGCTCGACATGATCGTGGTCGGCACGACCACCCCTGATCTCATTTTCCCGTCCACCGCGTGCCTGATCCAGGCCAAGCTCGGTGTGGCCGGGTGCCCCGCCTTCGACGTCAACGCAGCCTGTTCCGGCTTCGTGTTCGCGCTGGGTGTGGCCGACAAGTTCATCCGCTCCGGCGACTGCAAGCACGTGCTGGTGATCGGCACCGAAACGCTGACCCGCATGGTCGACTGGAACGATCGCACCACCTGCGTGCTGTTCGGCGATGGCGCCGGCGCTGTCGTGCTCAAGGCCGACGAAGACACCGGCATCCTCAGCACCCACCTGCATGCCGATGGCAGCAAGAAGGAACTGCTGTGGAACCCGGTCGGCGTTTCGACCGGCTTCAAGGACGGCGCCAATGGTGGTGGCACCATCAACATGAAGGGCAACGACGTGTTCAAGTACGCCGTCAAGGCGCTGGACTCGGTCGTGGACGAGACCCTGGCCGCCAACGGCCTGGACAAGTCCGACCTGGACTGGCTGATCCCGCACCAGGCCAACCTGCGCATCATCGAAGCCACCGCCAAGCGGCTGGAGATGTCGATGGACCAGGTCGTGGTGACCGTCGACAAGCACGGCAACACCTCCTCCGGCTCGGTGCCGCTGGCGCTGGATGCCGCGGTGCGTTCGGGCAAGGTCGAGCGTGGCCAGTTGCTGCTGCTGGAGGCCTTCGGCGGCGGCTTCACCTGGGGTTCGGCCCTGCTGCGCTATTGATAGTGCAAGTTACGACAATGTGAAGTCTTGTCGTTACGGCCCCTCCGGGGCCGTAACGCGTTTAAGGAGGACCTGTCATGGTTGAGCCCATCGTCATCGAAGGGCAACGTGCCTGGCTGAAGCAGTACGGCAAGGGAAGCCGGGCAATGGCCCTGGGCCTGCTCAATTTTGTTGCGCGCCGTTTCCATCTGGATGCGCTGCGCCCGCCGCCGCACCGCGGTGGCGACGCCGCACGCGAAACCGAGGCCCGCCGCCTCGCGGAACTGCAGGCGCAGGGTGTGAACGTGCCGGACGTACTGGGCACCGGTCATGCCGCGCTGGTGATCGGCGACAACGGCAGCTCGTTCAATACCTGCCTGCGCGAAGCCGACGAAGCCGGTCGCGATCGGCTGGTGATGGCGGCGATGCTGGCCATTGCTGAAGCTCATGCCCGCGGCGCCTATTTCGGCCAGCCGTTGCCGCGCAACCTCACATGGGATGGCGAGAAGGTCGGCTTCATCGATTTCGAGGAAGATCCGCTGGAAGTGATGGATCTGTCCGAAGCGCAGGCCCGCGACTGGCTGATGTTCGGCTACGGCGTGGCCAAGTACTACGCCGACCGCCCCGGGCACCTGCAGGCGATGATGGCCGAGGCGATGGGTGACGTTCAGGCGCCGGTGCGCGAGCACGTGCATGCGGTCAGCGGCCGCCTGCGCAGCCTGGCCCGGGTCTGCATGAAGCTGGGCCGTTCGGCGCGCGCGCTGGCCCATTCCATCTTCATCGCCCACGGCGCCAGCACCGCCGGCGTGTTGATGCTGGTGGGCCTGTGCGTGGATTTCCTCGCCGACGGCGACCTGGACGTCCTGCAGCTGTTCTGCTGAGGCTGATAGGGGTCAGATCCCTTTTCCGCAGGAAAAGGGATCTGACCCCGTTGCGCTTGCCCGGCCATTCACCATACGCGTGCATACGCGCACGTACAGACGACACGGCATGTTCCCCCTTATCATGGCCCGCTTCGATTGCAACAAGCGGATGACCGCGTGACCGTATCCACCCTCGCTTTTGTCTTCCCCGGCCAGGGCTCGCAGTCTGTGGGCATGGTGGCCGAGCTGGCCGAACTGCACCCACAGGTGCGTGAAGCCTTCACCGAGGCATCCGATGGTGCCGGCGTCGACCTGTGGGCGCTGTCCCAGGGCGGCCCGGAGGAAATGCTCAACCGTACCGAATACACCCAGCCGGCCCTGCTGGCCGCGAGCATCGGCGTGTGGCGCGCCTGGAACGCCGTGGGCGGCCCGCGCCCGTCGGTATTGGCCGGCCACAGCCTGGGCGAGTACACCGCCCTGGTTGCCGCAGGCGCACTGAGCCTGCATGACGGTGCGCACCTGGTGCGCCTGCGCGGCCAGCTGATGCAGGAAGCCGCACCGGCCGGTGTCGGCGCCATGGCCGCCGTGCTCGGCGCTGAAGACCAGCTGGTGCTGGACGTCTGCGCCGAAGCCGCAGGCAGCCAGGTGGTGGTGCCGGCCAACTTCAATTCGCCGGGCCAGATCGTGATCGGTGGCGACGCCGACGCGGTCGACCGTGCGCTGGCGCTGCTGGCCGAGAAGGGCGTGCGCAAGGCGGTCAAGCTGGCCGTCAGCGTGCCTTCGCACACCCCGCTCATGCGCGAAGCCGCCAACCGCCTGGCCGAAGTGATGGCCGGCCTGTCCTGGCACGCGCCGCAGCTGCCGGTGGTGCAGAACGTCGACGCCCAGGTGCACAGCGGCATCGACGCGATCCGCACCGCGCTGGTCCAGCAGCTGTACCAGCCGGTACAGTGGACCGGGTGCGTGCAGGCGCTGGCTGCCCGTGGCGTCACCCGGATCGCCGAGTGCGGCCCGGGCAAGGTGCTGACCGGCCTGGTCAAGCGCATCGACAAGGCCATCGACGGCCGTTCGCTGGCCACGCCGGGCGACTTCGAAGCCGCCCGCGAGGCATGGTCGGCCTGATCCCCCCTGTTCCTGCCGACCGTACCGGTGGCCGCGGCAAGCGGCACGGGTGCGGCGGTCGCCCCAGCCTGAGGAAAACATCATGAGCAAGCCCCTGCAGGGTGAAATCGCACTGGTCACCGGCGCCAGCCGTGGCATCGGTGCCGCCATCGCCGATCTGCTGGCCGCCCAGGGCGCCACCGTCATCGGTACCGCCACCACTGAATCCGGCGCTGCCGCGATCGGCGAACGCTTGGCCGCCCACGGTGGTCACGGCCGCGCGCTGAACGTCACCGATGCCGCCGCGCTGGACAGCGTGCTCGATGGCATCGCCAAGGAATTCGGCCCGATCTCGATCCTGGTCAACAATGCCGGCATCACCCGCGACAACCTGCTCATGCGCATGAAGGACGAGGACTGGGCGTCGATCATCGACACCAACCTGACCAGCGTGTTCCGCACCAGCAAGGCGGTGATGCGCGGCATGATGAAGGCGCGCAAGGGCCGCATCATCAACATCGCATCGGTGGTGGGCGTGACCGGCAATGCCGGCCAGGCCAACTACGCCGCGGCCAAGGCGGGCATCATCGGCTTCAGCAAGTCGCTGGCCAAGGAAATCGGTTCGCGCGGCGTCACCGTCAATGTTGTCGCACCTGGCTTCATCGACACCGACATGACCAAGGCGTTGCCGGAAGAAGCGCGCACCGCGCTGATCAACGACATCGCCCTCGAACGCCTGGGGTCGCCGGAAGACATCGCCCATGCGGTGGCCTTCCTGGCCAGCCCGGCTGCCGGTTACATCACCGGCGAAACCCTCCATGTGAACGGCGGCATGTACATGCCGTAAGCAAGGGGCGCAGGGATTGCGCCGCAAGTGGTTGATCTGCGGAGGTTTTTGCTGCAATGCAAGGCCGCGCCGGTTTCCACTACACTATCCCACGGCCATCGCCTTTGATGGCGACCACTTTTGAACCACAACTCCATCTGGAGCGAGATCCCATGAGCACCATCGAAGAACGCGTCAAGAAAATCGTCGTCGAACAGCTTGGCGTCAAGGAAGAAGAAGTCACCAACAGCGCATCGTTCGTCGATGACCTGGGCGCTGACTCGCTGGACACCGTCGAGCTGGTGATGGCCCTGGAAGAAGAATTCGAGTGCGAGATCCCGGACGAAGAAGCCGAGAAGATCAGCACCGTGCAGGCCGCCATCGACTACATCAAGGCCCACGTCAAGGCCTGATGTCAGACGGCAGTGCGCGCGCGGGCCCACGCTCGCCGCGCACCGCACCCCATGGGGCCGCAGTTGCGGCCCCGTGTGTTTGAGCATCACACCGAAGCAAACCGCGTTGCCCGTTGAAATCAGCCGGGCCAGGAGAATCAGCAATGAAGCGTCGCGTCGTCGTAACCGGCCTGGGTATCGTCTCGCCGTTGGGCAATGATCTGGCCAGCAGCTGGGAAGGCATCACCCACGGTCGTTCGGGCATCGGTCCGCTGACCAACGTTGCGGATGCCTATCTGGCTCGGTTCACCACCAAGATTGCCGGTGAGGTCAAGGGATTCGACATCACCGCCGACAATGAACTGTTCGGCAAGTTCCGGGTCAGCGGCAAGGATGCCAAGAAGATGGACCCGTTCATCCATTACGGCCTCGGTGCCTCGTTCATGGCCCTGCACGACTCGGGCCTGGAGATCACCGACGCCAATGCCGAGCGCATCGGCGCCATCGTCGGCGCCGGCATCGGCGGCCTGCTCGGCATCGAAGAGCAGACCATCGAGTTCCACGAGGGCAAGAAGATCTCGCCCTTCTACGTGCCAAAGACCATCATCAACATGCTGCCGGGCCAGCTGAGCATCATCACCGGCCTGAAGGGCCCGTCGTTCTCGGCGGTGTCGGCCTGCGCGACCTCGAACCATTCGATCGGTACCGCGATGCGCATGATCCAGTACGGCGACGCCGACGTGATGGTGGTTGGCGGTGCCGAGCGTGGCTCGTCGCCGACCGCGCTGGGCGGCTTCTGCGCGATGAAGGCCATGAGCACCCGCAACGATGCCCCGGAACAGGCCTCGCGCCCGTGGGACAAGGACCGTGACGGCTTCGTGCTGGGCGACGGCGCCGGCATCCTGATCCTGGAAGAGTACGAGCACGCCAAGGCGCGTGGCGCGAAGATCTACTGTGAACTGGCCGGCTTCGGCGCCAGCTCCGACGCGTACCACATGACCGCACCGAGCGAGAACGGCGAAGGCGCCGCGCGCTGCATGGCCATGGCTATGAAGGACGCGGGCGTGAGCCCGGAACAGGTGGGCTACCTCAACGCGCACGGTACCTCCACGCCGCTGGGCGACCTGGGCGAGACCATGGCGATGAAGACCGCCTTCGGCGACCACGCCTACAAGATGATGGTCAGCTCCACCAAGTCGATGACCGGCCACCTGCTGGGTGCTGCCGGCGGCGTGGAAGCGATCTTCTCGGTGATGGCACTGCAGGACAACGTCATCCCGCCGACCATCAACCTGCAGCAGCCGGGCGAAGGCTGCGACCTGGACTACGTGCCCAACGAAGCGCGCCAGGCCAAGGTCGACGTGGTGATGTCCAATGGCTTCGGCTTCGGCGGCACCAACGGCACGCTGGTCTTCAAGCGCGTCTGACCGAGTTGTAGCGTCGGGCCATGCTCGACGCCGCGTTCTACGGAGCCGCCGCAAGGCGGCTTCCGTGCATCTGAACCCCCGAACTGGCCGCCATGACCCACGCACCGCTGATCCACCCGCTGCCGCACCCGATCGATCTGCTGGCCCTGCAGCAGCATGACCCGGCGCGCTTCCCGCTGCTGATGGAATCCACTGCCTCGGGCACCGCGCAGGGCCGCTGGAGCCTGCTGCTGGCCGCGCAGGGCGATGGCCTGCGACTGGATGCGGATGGCCAGGTGCGCGACCAGCACGACGCGGTGCACGCCGGCAGCTTCCTGCAGGTGCTGGACCGTGCCTGGCAGCGCGAACGCCTGCCGCATGACGGCAGCCACAGCCTGCCGTTCCGCGGCGGCTGGGCGTTGATGCTCGATTACGAAGTGGCCAGCCAGATCGAACCGGTGCTGCCGGCGCGTGCGCGCGAGGACGGCCGCCCGACCGCGCTGGCGCTGCGCTGCCCGGCCGCGGTGCTGCATGACCATCACAACGGCGCCAGCTTCGTCATCGCCGAGGCCGGCGAGCAGGCGTTGCTGGATGCGCTGGTGGCACTGGCCTCGGCCGCGCTGCCCGAGGCCGGGCAGGGCTGGCAGCCGCCGCAGGCGGTGGGCGAGGATGCGCCGCAGCGCTTCACCGACGGCGTGCGCCGGGTGATCGAGTACCTGCGTGCCGGCGACGTGTTCCAGGTGAACCTGTCGCGGCGCTGGAGCGCGCAGTTTGCCGCGCCGGTCAGCCCGCAGGCGCTGTACGCGCAGCTGCGCCGCGCCAACCCGGCACCGTTCGCCGGCCTGTTCAGCGCCCACGGCCGCCATGTGGTCAGTTCCTCGCCGGAGCGGCTGGTGTCGGTGCATGCCGGCCACGCGCAGACCCGTCCGATTGCCGGTACGCGTCCGCGCTTCGAGGGGGACGATGATGCCGCACGCATCCAGGAGCTGGTCGGCCACCCCAAGGAGCGTGCCGAGCACGTGATGCTGATCGACCTGGAGCGCAATGACCTGGGCCGCATCTGCCTGCCCGGCACCGTGGTGGTCGATGAGCTGATGACGGTGGAGAGCTACGCGCATGTGCACCACATCGTCAGCAACGTCAGCGGCCACCTGCGCCCCGATGTGACCCCGGGCGAGGTGATCGCCGCCACGTTCCCGGGCGGCACCATCACCGGCTGCCCCAAGGTGCGCTGCATGCAGATCATCAGCGAGCTGGAGCAGGTGCCGCGTGGTGCCTACACCGGCGCGTTCGGCTGGCTGAACCGCGATGGCGACCTGGACCTGAACATCCTGATCCGCACCGCCGAAGTGGATGGCCACCAGGTCAGCTTCCGCACCGGCGCCGGCATCGTGGTCGATTCGGACCCGGACAAGGAACTGGACGAGACCCGCGCCAAGGCCCGCGGCCTGCTGCGCGCACTGGGCCAGCAGGGCTGATCCGGTCGGGGTCGGATCCCTTGCGCACCGCGCGAGGGCTCTGACCCCCGCAGTCATGCCGCCGGGCGTTCATCCACGCATGGCGTGGATCTACTGATCGACCGTTGGCCGGCACGCAGGCGCCACCCCGGTCATGACCCCAATCCACCGGCACGGTATCCTGCACGACGGAATCGAGTTCAGAGGTAGTCCATGGCGGGAGCCAAGCGCGGGTGTCTGTTCGTGGTAACGCTGGTGGTGGTGCTGGCCGCCGTCGTGGCCGGCGCGGGCGCGTGGTTCTTCTACCAGCAGACCCGCTTCGCCGACGCCCCGATCACCCCGACCGCCGAGAGCGTGGTCATCGCCAGCGGCGATGGCATGAACAGCGTGCTGCGCAAGCTGCGCGATGCCGGCGTGGACGAGGGCCAGGACACCCAGTGGCAACTGCTGGCGCGCCAGCTCGATGCGGCCGGCAAGCTGAAGGTGGGCGAGTACGCGCTCAGTGGCGAGCTGACCCCGCGCGAGCTGTTGCTGCGCATGCGCGCCGGGAAGGTGCTGCAGCACCGCGTCACCATTGTCGAGGGCTGGAACATCCGCCAGCTGCGTGCCGCACTCAAGCGCGCCGAGCCGCTGCTGCACACCACCGATACCCTGGATGACGCCGCGTTGATGCAGCGCCTTGGCTTCGGTGGCCAGCACCCGGAAGGCCGCTTCCTGCCGGAGACCTACGTTTACCAGCGCGGCGACAGTGATCTGGACGTGCTCAAGCGCGCCCACGCCGCAATGGAAAAGGCGCTGGACGAAGCCTGGGAAAGCCGCGCGCCGGACCTGCCGATCAACACGCCCTACGAACTGCTGACGCTGGCGTCGATCATCGAGAAGGAAACCGCGCTGGCCAGCGAGCGCCCGCAGATCGCCGGCGTGTTCATGCGCCGCCTGAAGATCGGCATGCGCCTGCAGACCGACCCGACCGTGATCTACGGCATCGGTGCCGCGTATGACGGCAACATCCGCCGCCGCGACCTGACCACCGATACGCCGTACAACACCTATACCCGTGCCGGCCTGACCCCGACCCCGATCGCCATGCCCAGTCGCGACGCGCTGATGGCCGCGGCGCAGCCGGCCGCCGGTGATGCGCTGTACTTCGTCGCCGTGGGCGACGGCAGCGGCGCGCACGTGTTCTCGCCCAGCCTGGACCAGCACAACGCCGCCGTAGCTCGCTACCTGCAGCAGCTGCGCCAGCAACGTACCCAGGAGACCCCGGCGCAATGAGTCCCGCGCTGCTTCGCCACCCGCGTTTCGTCAGCCTGGAAGGCGGCGAGGGCGCAGGCAAGACCACCGCCATCAATGCCATCCGTGACTGCCTGCGCAGCCACGGCCACGAGGTGGTGCTGACCCGCGAGCCGGGCGGTACGCCACTGGCCGAGCGCATCCGCGGCCTGGTGCTGAAGCCCGATGCCGAGATCGCTGCCGAACCGCTCAGCGCCGAAGCCGAGCTGCTGCTGGTATTCGCCGCGCGCGCGCAGCATGTGCGCCAGGTGATCCGGCCGGCGCTGCGGCGCGGCGCCTACGTGCTGAGCGACCGCTTCACCGATTCCAGCTACGCCTACCAGGGCGGTGGCCGCGGGCTTGACCCGCAGTGGATTGCCGACCTGGAGCGCCGCGCGGTCGGCCTGCTGCCAGGGCTGACCCTTCTGCTGGATGTGGACGTGGCCGTCGGCCGCGCACGCGCCAACGGCCGTGACCTGTGGCCGGACCGCATCGAGAGCGAGCAGGACGATTTCTTCCAGCGCGTGCGCTCCGTGTTCCGCAGCCGCGCACAGCAGGACCCGCAGCGCTTCGCGCTGATCGACGCCGGCCAGGTGCAGGAACGCGTGGCCGCCGATGTGGTTGCACATGTCGAGCGTTGGCTGCAGGAAGGGGAGGGCGCATGAGCACGTTTTCGCCGTGGCAGCAGCGCGCGTTCGACCAGACCGTGGCTGCGCTCGACGCCGGTCGCCTCGGTCATGGCCTGCTGATCTGCGGCCCGGCCGGGCTGGGCAAGCGCGAGGTGGCGCTGGCGCTGGCCGACCACGTGCTGGCGCAGGGTGATGCAACGCACGCCACGCGCACGCGCCAGCTGATCGCCGCCGGCACCCATCCGGACCTGCAGCTGGTCAGCTTCATTCCGAACAAGAGCGGCGACAAGCTGCGTACCGAGATCGTCATCGAGCAGGTGCGCGAGATCACCGACAAGCTGGCGCTGACCCCGCAGTACGGCGTGGCGCAGGTGGTGATCGTCGATCCGGCCGATGCGATCAACCGTTCGGCCGCCAACGCGCTGCTGAAGACGCTGGAGGAGCCGCAGCCCGGCCGCTACCTGTGGCTGATCAGCAGCGACCCGGCACGCCTGCCGCAGACCATCCGCAGCCGTTGCCAGCGACTGGAATTCAAGCTGCCGCCGCAGCACGAAGCACTGGCCTGGCTGCAGCAGCTGGGCCACAGTGAAGCATCGGCGCGCGAAGCGCTGGAGGCCGCCCGCGGCCATCCCGGCCAGGCCGACAACTGGCTGCGCGAAGACGGCCTGAGCCTGCGCCGCGAAGTTGGTCGAGATCTGGAACAGCTGGCCGCCGGCAAGACCGGCGCGGTGGAGCTGGCGCAGAAGTGGTGCGGTGATGACAACGCGGCGCTGCGCCTGCGCTTCGCTGCCGATCTGGCGCTGGCCCAGGCCAGTACCGATGCCTTGACCACGCCGGAGCGATTGCACAAGCTTGCAGCTTGGTTCGATGCGGCCAACCGCACCCGCGACCTGCTGCGCACCACGGTGCGTGCAGACCTTGCGGTGGTCGAGTTGCTGCTGGCCTGGAACAAGGTGAACGAGCGGCCTGCCGCAAGGGGAAATCGATGAGTGCCAGCAACGCCCGCCAGGGCATCCTGTCCCTGGCTGTGAAGGACAAAGCCGCGCTGTACAGCGCGTACATGCCGTTCGTGAAGAATGGCGGCATCTTCGTGCCCACGCCCAAGCGCTATTTCCTGGGCGACGAGGTGTTCCTGCTGCTGACGCTGCCCGATTCCAGCGAGCGCCTGCCGGTGGCCGGCAAGGTGATCTGGGTGACCCCGGCCGGCGCACAGGGCAACCGCACCGCCGGCATCGGGGTGCAGCTGGCCGACGGTGCCGAAGGCGAGGGCGTGCGCCACAAGATCGAGACCCTGCTGGCCGGGCTGACCGGTTCGGACAAACCGACCCATACGATGTGATTCCGGTAGCGTCGGGTCATGCCCGGCTGCGTGCCCCGAAATGCCCGTGAACACGACTGTGAAAAACTGTTGACGGCCTCTGAAAAGCCCCTATAATGAGCGGCTCAGCAACACACCGGGCGGTTAGCTCAGCGGTAGAGCATTGCCTTCACACGGCAAGGGTCACAGGTTCGATCCCTGTACCGCCCACCAAATAGTAGACCTGACTTTTCAGGTGTTACGAAGAAGCCGGCTTTCAGCCGGCTTTTTCGTATGCGCAGAGTAAGTGCATGGAGGTCGTGTCGGCTCCAAGTAACCGGTGACTCGCCGTCAGATGGATATGGGACTCTACTAGCTTACCCTGGCCCGCTTTGACTTTTTCCCTAGCGAAAAGGCTTGTGCGTACATAGTCAAGCAGGTCTCTGCGTTCGATTACCCGCTCCACTATCACCTGTACGCTTTCGTACTCGAAACCCTTCGTGAACTCCACTATCCGTGTCCTTGCAAGTCGATGGTCGAAGTTCGAGGACGTCTGGATGACCGATTTTAGGTTCAGCGCTTTTCGATTCTCATTCGATTGTTGAGCGCAGCCCGACTTCAGAGGCCGATCATCGCCGATTGCGATACCGTCGTCGCTTTACTAGCTCAAATGCAGATATGGCAGCAAAGAAAACTGCATACGCCGCCCACAATCTGAATGATGCGCGAAAGGGATGCGGATTTCCTGATTGAATCGCAATGAAGTAGAGGGCGCCAAGAACGAGAATGCCCCCGGCTTGGTATGCGAGAAAGCCACGTAGTACTGGATTCACTTCTTCTTCTCCATCGTCTTTTGTGCCGCATCTACGGCGGCTCCGGCGGTGCTCTGCCCTAGCTGTGATGCTCCCGCTTATGTGATCGACTGACGAGGAATTGCGACTCCTGTTGATGCGGTGGTGGAGGCGATGTTCGGGGCGCCGGGAGATGCGGAGCTGCTCAGCCTATTCAGAGCGCCTTTGGCGGCTGGTCCCGCGAAGTCGCCTGCTGCAGCTGCAACACCGGAACCTGCCAGACCACCAACAGCGCCTCCGGTCGCTGCCGTGAGCACTCCACCAGCGGAAATCGGCTCTCCCTTGAGGGCGCTCTCTGCGGCGGCACCGGCGCCGCCAGTGACGAAATTCGCCGCTGCTTGAATGGCAACGGCTCGGCCGACAGAAATCACTCCAGACTCCACGGCTGCGACAGCGATACCGCCCACGCCGCCTGAGACCGAACCCACCCCTGCTGCTATCAATGCCTGCGTCTGATCGATTGGTTTATCCGGATTCATCAGCTTCTGGATGGCAATATTGGACAGGCCCCCCGCTATCGCGCCATAGATGAATGGCAGGGCTGGATTTCGCCCATCTGGATCAGTGAATTTGTACGGATTCCCGTTGGCATACCGATAGCGATTGAACTGGCCTACAGGCTGGTCATACGCTGAGACCGGGTCCACTGAGAGGAAGACTCCCAGCTCCGGATCCATGTATCGCTGTTGCATGTAGCTCAAGCCCGTAGTCGAGTCGCTCACATGCCCTGTGTATCCGGGTCCGTCGGTGACCTGTCCTCCTACCAGGGTCCCATAGGGCTCGTAGTCATAACGCTTTATCACGTTGCCGTTGGCGTCGCTCTCAGCAACAAGGGAGCCAAGGGCGTCGGTATGAATGTAGGTAACCGTCTCCGGACCTGCAGCGTTCGCGGATGGAGGCAGGCCAAGCCCAATTGGCAGCGCAATGTGTAGCCAAGTACTTGCTGCAACCAGTGTTCGGAGACGAACTCCAACCCTTGATGCGCAGGCGGATTCATCGCCCGCGTTCCTTTTGAATGTATGCATCCTTTCTTTCCCCGAAAGCGCTGTCCAAGATGACTTGACTAGGCAGTATGACCGTGGCGTTCGTGCACCGATCCGAGTGGATCATATACCGCAATGGCCGCCTTCGCTGGGTAGAAGAGCCGCGTCCATCCCTGTGCCACCTACCATGTTGCAGAACAAAAAGGGCCTCCAGCAATGGGCCATCTTTGCTGCACGTGCATCAGCCAGGTCTTCCTGCCGCGAATCCCATGGCATGGCCTAGCCCATCCTGTGCAGCGCGCGCGATCTGGCGTGCGGCAACGATCAATCCGTCCCGATGGAAGTCACCGAGTTGATCCTGCGGATCGCCATCCAGGCGCGCACGTTCGGCGGCATGCAGTAGATCCAGTACGGCATTCAAAGCGGCCAGCGAGCGGTCGAGCGAGCCGAAGCCTGTGGCGCTGAGTGTCTGCGGGGTACATGCGCGCCCGGCTTGGTCATCACCGGCGCGGATGGCATCGAGGCAGGAAAGGAACGTTGGGCGCGAAGGCGGCAGCAGTCGCTCCGCTAGAGCGCATTCGATCTCACGCGCAAGGTCTTCGGGCACGTCGGCTGCGACGTCGCCGATAAGCGCGTGCAGGCGGGGATGGATGGCGGTTCGGTTGGTCATGGCGAAACCCTCACTGGCGTAGGGCCACCTTCTGGAGTGAAGGTGGCGGACGGTGCGGGTTGGCGTGCCAAGGCAAACAAGCTTCAAGGGAGAAGAACGCCTGGCGGATCTTGCGATCCCCACGCACCGCCCGCCATTGAGGGCAGTCGGTGCATTCTCTCAACTGCGATTTCTCTCGCAGTCCTTGAAGCCTGTTCGTTTATTCGAGACGCCAATCCCGGCCAAGGCGTCTTGCCTCGGCGCGGCGATCTTCAAGCCGGGCCATCACATCAGTCTGTAAGGAAAGTTCTCAACTGGCCCTAGGCAGGCCAGACGTTTTCCGATGTGTGCCGTCGGACACCTGCGAGTAGTGCGGCCCATCACTGATGGCGCACATCGCCGCCCCTGCCGACCGTGCACGAGACGACTCCAGAGCGGCGCCGCCACGGCAATCGCGTCACCCTGCGCGGCGGAGGCGGGACCATGCCACGCATGGAGCCAGAGGGTTCCATCCCTGCGCTGTCCCGCCGCCCCGGGCAGGCGTAGTCTCAGCCCGTTGCCGTGCCCATCCACTCTGGAGTGCCGCCATGCCGCTCGCCCGCATCGATCTTCGCAAAGGTAAATCCGCCGACTACCTGCAACGCGTCGGCGAAACCATCTACCAGGCCATGCGCGCGGTGGGGGTGCCGGAAAATGATCGCTTCCAGATCTTCCAGGAACACGCGCCCGGCACGCTGATCCACGACCCCGGCTACCTGGGCGGGGATCGCACCGACGACTTCATCTGCATCCAGATCACCTGGAACGAAGGGCGCACGCTGGAGCAGAAGAAGGCGTTGTACCTGGGCATTGCCGATGGCCTGCATGCGGCGGTGGGTATCCGCCGCGAGGATGTGTTCATCAACCTGGTGGAGGTGAAGAAGGAGAACTGGTCGTTTGGCAATGGGCAGGCGCAGTACGTGAGTTGATGCGGGAACGGTGCCTGCGCCTGACGCGGTTTGGTCAGGCCATGCGCGGCGACGCCTGCTGTTGTGCCTGTTGCTCGTCCTGCGCCAGCCGGCTTGCGTCGCGGGATTGCTGCTGCACGTTGACCTGCTGATACAGCGTGTCCGCATCGCCCTGCTGCGTATCGAGCAGGGACAGGCGCTGGCGATTGGCGGCAGGGTCCGGCGAGGCGGTGTCGCCGCTGCGATGCAGGAATACGTAGCCGGGTGCCTCGGCGGTGCTGTTTGAACTGAATGCCACCTGCAGCGTGTCCTTTTCGCTGAAGCCGGCCTGCACCGCCGCGTGGGTCAGATGGCCGGCCACTCGTTCGTGCTCCTCTCCGGGGGGCAGTCCCTGCTGTTCGCTGGCCTGGGCGAGTGCGGTACGCACTTTCTGGTCCAAGGCATGAAGGCTGTGCCCCGGTGCGCGCGCGTCCGCAGCCAGACGCTCGCCCAAGGGGCCATCAATACCATCGGTTTCGCTGAGCAGACGCTGCTTCAAGCTGCGCTCGGGCAGGGGATGGGTGGTGGTGCGGTTGAGTTCGCTGTTGGGGAAGGGCGGTTCAATGCTGTCCACGCCATGGATGTTGCGCAGGGGGCGATAACCGTCCTTGCCCTGTGACTGGACGCCCAGCGCAATGCGGACGTCTGGCAGCAATTGGCCGACGGGGCCGCCGATGCTGTTCACGTCCAGGCTGTGCTTGCGCTGGATGCCGGCATGATTCAATGCGTCCCAGGTGAAGTCCACGCAGTTGTGACGCACGTCGGCGTAGTGCTTGCTGAAGCCGTGCGCCACTGGATCGTCGCCGAACGCCTTGAGCTTGTTGTACTGGGCTTCGGTGATTTCGATGGTACGGACATGGGCGGGGTCCTTATAGACTTTCACGTCGTCTCTGACGATGCGCCCGGGACCATTCATGCTGCCATGCTCGACGGGTGCGAAGCCGAAACTCTGCGCCGCTTTACCTGGAGCGTGCAGAACGTAGAACATGTGGCCAGGCCCGGAAGTATCAGGAGTGCCATCGGGCGTCAGCTGCTGCTTTCCCGAATCGGGATCGAGCAATGGGGTGCCGGGTGCGGCAATGACAATGTCCAGGCTGTAGCGGGGCTTGTTCATGGAAACTCCTTCGTTCCTTCGAATGAATGGTGTCACTTCCCTGCAGGACGCGAGGCGTGCACGACTAGCCTTGCCGAATAGTCTTGCAGTCCTGATATGGCATGGACCGTTTGAATCTGCAGCCGGTATCTGCTGTCGAGCTCCAGCGGCAGCGCTGTCACGTTCAGGAGGTAGCTGCCGTCGCTGCCTGATGCGAGCGAGGCATAGCGCCAGCTCTCAGAGTGGTGCCACGAGGGGAGCGGCTCAACACCGTTGCGCGCGCGTGCCTGATAGCTGTCCTGTGTTGCAATCTCCTGCCAGGTAGTACCTTCCCGACGCTGCAGGGATACTTCGAATGGGATGTTGATACTTGCTATATCGGGCGTGCCCGTTGTAGCTGGACTTCGCCGCTGCAGTTCCAGTTCCACCGCATAAGTGCGGTAGCTGGCAAAATTGCGCGCCGTGGTTTCGAACTCGAACTGCACCTGCTGGCCCGGCGTGTCCACGGCGATGGGCTGTGAGAGTTCCAGCGGCTCTGGCGGTGGGGGCGGCCCCTTGTCGGCGCAGGCGGCGAGCAGCGCGGCCAGGCCGAGCAGGCTGATGCGCAGCCGGTGTGTGATGCGAGTGGTCATGCGGATCCCCCTGGCTCCTCGCCGTGGCCATCTGAACCCTAACGTTGGCTAGGTGGGGCCTGCAAGCGTGGGGACCGCGGTGCGGTGCATTCACATGTCGCCGCTGGAGGCGAGCCCCTGCGTCACCGTGTCGCAGGGGGCCAACCCTGAACGCGGTCCAAGGTTGGCCGTGGCCCCGTAGAATGGCGGCGTGCGCCGTCCTGTCCTCCACCGCCGGTTCCAGGCCCTGGCATGGCTTGCCATGCTGCTGGTGCTGCTCGCCCCGCTGGTGAGCCGCTGGCTGGCACACGGTCACGTGGCTGCCGCTGCGCCGGTGGCGGCCATGGACCATGCGATGCACGCAGAGCATGCACAGCACGCGATGGAAGGGCACCACGACCATCATGTGATGGCGATGCCGCACGGGGCCACGAAGAAGCCGCCCGCCGACCCACACGCCGATCATGAGATGGGCGTGGACTGCGATTACTGCCTGATCGCTGCACGGCTGATCACCCTGCTGGTGGCGGCCGTGCTGCTGTTGGCGCCGATGGCACCGGTGTGCCGCGCACTGCGCGGCGCGGTGCGGGCGTTGCCGCAACGGATCAGCGGCACATTGGGCGCGCGTGGGCCGCCGGCACTGATGGCTGCCTGAGCCGCACGCGCGCTGCATTGATCTTCCTTCCATGAGGTTGCCGGCCACGGCCGGTGCCCGCACGCGCGTGTCTGTCCCTTTCTGATTGCTGCCCTGCCATTGCGGGGTGGCCTTGCATGCCGTGAAAAAATGAAAACGAACCCCAACCCCGCGCGTCTGCGCCGGGCGACGCTGCCTGTCCTGTGCGCGTTGCTCCTGCACACCGCCCCCGTACTTGCCGCTGACGCGGCCCCACCGACCACGCTGGATACCGTGCGGGTGGTCGATACCCGCAGCGTTGAACTGTCGTCCACCGCCAGCGCGGGCTCTGCGTTGGGCCTGAGCGTGTTGCAGACACCGGCCAGCCTGACGGTAATTTCGCGCGAGCAGCTGGAGCAGCGCGGCGACAGCAACCTCAACGATGCGATCAGCCGAGCGGGTGCGATCAGTGCCATGCCGCATCCGGGCAATGGCCTGAGTGCGCTGTCCAGCCGCGGCTTCACCGACGGTGCCTCGGTGATGCGGCTGTACGATGGGCTGCGCCAGTACGGCGGCGTGGGCATCACGTTCCCGTTCGATACCTGGTCGATCGAGCGCATCGAAGTGCTGCGCGGCCCGGCCTCGGTCATCCATGGCGACGGTGCGATCGGCGGTGTCATCAACATCGTGCCGAAGAAGCCCACGCGTGGGGCGATCGAGAGCGAGATCAGCGTGACCGTGGGCAGCGAGGACACCGCGCGCTTGGGTTTCGGCAGCGGTGGCGCGCTGACGCCTGAGCTGGCCTACCGGCTGGATGTGAGTGGCAACTACAGCGGTGGCTGGGTCGACCGTGGCCGCAACAACGATGCGACGTTCTCCGGTGCGTTGCTGTGGCAGCCGCGTGCGGACCTGCAGCTGACGCTCACCCATGCGCAGGGCTACCAGCAACCGATGCGCTACTTCGGCACGCCGCTGGTCGAGGGCCGCCAGCTGGAGGCGCTGCGCCACCGCAACTACAACGTGGACGACAGCGAGATCCGCTTCCGCGACCGCTGGACCCAGGTCGATGCACTGTGGACGCCGAACGCGAACGTGGAATGGCGCACGCGGGTTTATCAGATCGACAGCCAGCGCGATTGGCGCAATGCCGAGGCCTATGTCTACAACCGCGCTACCGGCCTGATCGATCGCTCGGGCAATACCGAGATCACCCACAACCAGGACCAGACCGGACTGACCTCGACGCTGCGCGTGCTGGGCAATGTGGGCGGTTGGGCGAACAGCTTCGCGGTGGGCCTGGATGCCAACCGCGCGCACTTCAAGCACACCAACAACACCTATGCCGGCAGCTCGGGCCCGGTCGATCCGTTCGATCCGGTGCCGGGCCAGTTCGCCAGCGACGCGCCGAACCTGCCGCGCTACCGCAACCTTGCCGAGCAGTACGCGCTGTTCGTGGAAGACCGGCTGGCGCTGAGCGAGCGCTGGTCGGTGCTGGGTGGCCTGCGCCACGACCGCGCGCGCATTGATCGCACCGATCTGATCAGTGGCCAGAACGCGTTCTCGAAGACCTACAGCAGCACAGGCTGGCGTGCGGGTACGGTACTCGCGCTGCAGCCGACGCTGAGCCTGTATGCGCAGTATTCGCAGGCGGCGGACCCGGTCAGTGGCCTGCTGATGATCAGCCCGGCCAACGGCGCCTTTGACCTGGCCAAGGGCCGGCAGATCGAGGTTGGCCTGAAGCAGGCCTTCGACGGTGGCGAGTGGACGCTGGCGGCGTATCGCATCCGCAAGACCGGGCTGCTCAGCCGCGATCCGCTGGTGCCGGATCGCCGGGTGCAGGTGGGCGCGCAGACCTCGCGCGGTATTGAAGCGTCGTTGACCTGGAATGTCGCGCCGCACTGGACGCTGGATGCCAACGCGACGGTGCTGAAGGCCGAATTCGAGGACTTCCTGGAAACCACGGGTTCGCCGGCGGTGCTGGTATCGCGTGATGGCAACGTGCCGCCGAACGTAGCCGAGCGCCTGGCCAGTGTGTGGCTGAGCTGGCAGTTCGCACCGGACTGGAGTGCGGCGGGTGGCGTGCGTTACGTCGGCAAGCGCTACGCCGACAACGCCAACACGTTGGAGCTGCCCGGCTACAGCACCACCGACCTGGCACTGACCTGGCAGGCGGCACCGCGCACGCGGCTGTCCGCGCGGTTGTTCAACGTGTTCGACAAGGCGTACTACGCCACCGCGTACTACACCAGCACCCAGTGGCTGCTGGGTGCGGACCGGCGCGTCGAATTCACCGTCGACCATCGCTTCTGAGGACGCTGGCGATGACGTTGCGTTCCACCGCCAAGCGCTGGACCTACCTGGTGCATCGCTGGCTGGGCATCGGCGGATGCCTGCTGATGCTGCTGTGGTTCGTCAGCGGCATGGTGATGCTGTTCATTGGTTACCCGAAGCTGACACCCGGTGAGCGGCTGGCGGCGTTGCCGGTGCTGGGTGAGGCCCGCGACCTGCAGGGGCTGTCGGTACTGCCGGCTGCCGTGCAGGCCGAGCCGGAGGCTGTGGCGTTGACCACGCTGCGTGGCGAGGCGGCGTATGTGGTGCGCAGTGGCAGCAACGTGGGCGCCTGGTCTGCCGTGACCGGCCAGGCGCTGCTGCCGGTGTCGGCACAGCGCGCCGAAGCATCCGCTGCACAGTTCGCGGGCGGCCAGGCCTTCGTGGGTGCGATGCGCGTGAACGAGGACCGTTGGACGCATTCGCGCGCGCTGGACGTGCATCGACCGCTGTATCGCGTCGAGGTGGGCGGCGCGCAGCCGGGTGACCTGTATGTGTCCTCGCGTACTGGCGAAGTGGTGCTGGACGCCCCGCATGTGCAGCAGCGCTGGAACTATGTGGGCGCCTGGCTGCACTGGCTGTACTTCCTGCGCATGCAGTCGGTCGACCCGGTGTGGACGTGGGTGGTGATCGTGCTGTCCGCACTGTGCACGGTGGCGGCGATCAGCGGCACCGTGGTGGGAGTGTGGCGCTGGCGTTTTCGTGGGCACTATCGTTCCGGTGCGAAGACGCCGTACGTGGAGTCGTGGATGCGCTGGCACCATCTGATCGGATTGTGTGCTGCGGCCTTCGTGTTCACCTGGATTTTCAGCGGCCTGATGTCGATGAATCCATTGGGCGTCTTCAGCAGCACGCGCGAGGCGATCGACAGCGGACGCTATCGGGGCGGCGCGGTGGCGGTGGATGGCGTGTTGTGTGAGCCGGCAAAGCTCCTGGCGGTGGCCGATGCCGAGCGCTTCCGGCCGGTGGAGATCCAGTGGCGACGGATCGGTGGTGAACTGTTTGCGGTGCTGCTGGATGGGCAGGGTGATACTCGCATCGTGTCCGAAGGTGAAGGGCATCTTCGGGGGATGAAGCTGCTGCCCGCCGCGTGGTTGCAGCAGAAGGTACGCGCGTTGTCCGCTGCGCCCATGCAGGGTTTCATGGTGCAGCATGCAGCGGACGCCTACTTCTATCCGCGTGCGCCCGAGGCCATGAACGGCGCAGCAGTACGCCGCTTCCCGGTGGCAGTGGTCGACTTTGGCGATGCCGAGGCGACGCGCATCTATCTCGATCTGGCGACCGGCGATCCGTTGCTGACGATGGGGCATCGTGAGCGGGTGGGGCGCTGGCTGTTCTACTTCCTGCATAGCTGGGACCTGCCGGCGATGCTGCGCCAGGAAGGTGCCCGGTTGGCGGTGTTGCTGCTGCTGAGCGCTGCCGGCACCGCGTTGTGTGCCACGGCGACGGTGATCGGCTATCGGCGATTGCGGATGAAGCTGCGGCGCAGGCGGCGCTGATGCCCTGGGCTACACCCGCAGCCAACGCGTGGACATCGCCACCAGCAACAAGGCCGTGGCCACGCCGATGAATGCAGCGATCAGGCCGAAGTGGTTGGCGGCAAAACCGATCAGTGCCGGGCCAGCAAGGATGCCGGCAAAGCCCAGCGTGGAAACGGCGGTGATGGCCAGCGCGCCGGGCATGCGGGTCTGGTGGCCAGCCAGCGAGAACAGCGCCGGTGCGATGTTGGCGCAGCCGAGACCGACCAGCACATAGCCGAGCAGTGATGCCTGCCACGGCGTGACCAGGGTCAGCACCAGCACGCCCGCGGCGGCAAGCAACGCGCCGAACACGATCGCGCGCTGGCGGCCCACGCGTGCCACCAGCGCATCGCCGAACAGGCGTGCGACGGTCATGGTCAGGGTGAAGGTCACATAGCCGATGCCGGCAAGGCTGGCATCGACGCGACGCACATCGCTGAGAAACACTGCGCTCCAGTCGAGCATCGCGCCTTCGCCGAGGAAGGCGACGAACGCCAGCACGCCGATGAACAGCACGATGCCATGCGGCAGGGCCAGCATCGGTGTGTCGTGCGGCATGCGTTCGCTGTGCCAGTACGACGCCGACAACAGCATCACCAGCAGCATGGCCCAGACGCCGATCAGCACGGATGCCAAGGGCGGCAGCTGTGCGGACAGCAGCACGGTCATGGTGGCCGCGCCGAGGAAGCCGCCGATGCTGAAGAAGGCATGGAAGCCGGACATCATCACGCGCCGTGCTTCGCGCTCGACGATGACGGCCTGTACGTTCATCGTGCAGTCCATCGCGCCCACGGCGGCGCCGAACACGAACAGGACCAGCCCGAGTGTCCAGGCCGAACCGGCCAGCGCCAGGCCGGGCACGGTCAGGCAGATCAGCAGGCTGCTGGCCACCATCACCCGCCGGCAACCGAGGCGCGCGGCCAGCACGCCGGACAACGGCATCGCCAGCAGCGAACCGGCACCGAGGCAGAGCAGCACCAGCCCCAGCGTGGCGTCGTTGATCCCGGTGCGTGCCTTTGCGAACGGCACCAGGGTGGCCCACAGCGCGGTGGCGAAGCCGGGAATGAAGAACGCAGCGCGGGTCGCGTGCTGTTCGGCACGCGCGCGGTTGGCAACGGACATGAGCGGTACGGTCAGGGGGGAGTGGGGTGTACCGCGATGCCTGCGGCGCGGAAGCGTGCCGCCAATGCGGGCGGTGCGGTGGTGGTCAGCACCAGGTCGTCGATCTCGTCGAGGCTGGCAATCTGCCAGTTGCCGCGTGCACCCAGCTTTTCAGTCGTGGCGGCGACGATGACACGGCTGCTGCAGGCCACCATCGCGCGCTTCAGCGTGGCTTCTTCCGCATCCATTGCCCACACGCCGGTGTCGCCGTCCACCGCGCAGGGGCCGGGCAGGTACACATCGGCGCGCAGGCGCTGCACCTGGGCCAGTGCTTCGGCGCCGACCGCGCCGCCACCGCTGGCCAGGCGCCCGCCGATCAGCTGCACCGAGGTGCCTTCAAGCAGGCTGGCGGCCGTGGCGATCTGTGGCGCGTTGGTGATCACCGTCAAGCCGAGGGCGGCCGGCAACTGCTGGGCGATCACCAGGTTGGTTGAACCGGCGTCGAGCAGTACGACCTGGCCGGGTTGCAGCAACGCGCAGACGCGGGCGGCCAGCTCGGCCTTGTCGCCGCGGTCGCGGGTCAGCCGCTCGCGCAGCGGGCGTTCCTTGGGCGGTGGCAGCACGGCGCCACCGTAGACGCGCTGGCACAGGCCCTGCGCGGCCAGCTCGCGCAGGTCGCGGCGGATCGAATCTTCGGACACGGCATAGCGGCGCGCCAGCTCGGCGGCAACCACGCGGCCCTGCTGGCGCAGTTCCTCCAGAATCTGCCGGGTGCGCTGGGCGGGGAGGGGGCTGGGATCGGAGCTCATGCTGCAAGTCTGCACGTTCGTGCATTAACGTGCAACAACGTGCATGCTGCGTTTGGGCGGGGCACAGGGCGGCTGGACTGCCGGTGAATCCGCCCGCGCCCACGTCTATGGATCGCCCTCGCGGCCCGGCATGATGGCGGGGCACCTGGCATGGAATCCCTGATGTCCCCCACCGTTCACCGCAAGCTGCGCATCGGCGCGGACCAGTACACCGGCCAGAAAGTGGTCGACCAGCAGTTCCATGAGTGCGATTTTTCCGGTGCCGACCTGACCGCCACCGAGTTCATCAACTGCAGCTTCTACGATGCCGACAGCCGCAGCGGCTGCCGCTTCAATGGCGCCACATTGAAGGAGGCCAGCTTCCGCAGCTGCGACATCAGCATGTGCCACTTCAACTTCATCAAGGCGCTGGGCCTGGAGATCAGCGAGTGCCGCGCGCAGGGTGCGGATTTCAGCAACGCCAGCTTCATGAACCAGATCACCACGCGCAGCTGGTTCTGCAGCGCCTTCATCAAGAAGTCGAACCTGCGCTATGCCAATTTCTCGCGGGTCACGCTGGAGAAATGCGAACTGTGGGAGAACCGCTGGGACGGTGCAAACGTCAGCGGCGCCAGCTTTGCCGGCTCGGACCTGTCCGGTGGCCAGTTCGAGGGAATCGACTGGAACAGCGCCAACTTCACCGACTGCGACCTGACCAATTCCGATCTGGGCGAGCTGGACCTGCGCAGCACCAACCTGCGTGGCGCCACGCTGGATGTCCAGCAGGTGGCGCTGTTGATGCAGCGCATCGGCATCACGGTGGTGCCGTAGGCATCAGCCGGCGTACGCCACCCAGCCCTTGAAGCTGAAGCCCGCATAGAACAGCTCCACATCGTCGAAGCCGGCCTCCTGCAGCAGGGCGACCTCCTGTTCGGGGGCCAGCAGCGGCAGCCGCTCGGCAATGGCGTCGATCGCGCGCTGTGCATCGGCGTGGGCAACGCCGGAGGCTTCGGCGAACGCGGCGTAGCGCTGCAACCAGCGCAGCTTGCCGGCCGGATCCTGCGGCACGCTGTGGTGGGCCACCACCAGCGGCGCGCCGGGCTGCAGGCGCCTGTGCAGCTCCCGCAGCGTGTGCAGGCGCTGCGCGCCGTCGAGGAAGTGCAGGGTCAGCAGGCAGCTGGCACCATCGAAGCGCACGTCGGGGGCATCGTCGATGTAGCCTTCCAGCAACTGCACGCGCGACATCAGCTGGCCCAGTGTCTGTTCGGCCAGGGCCAGCATCGGTGCAGCCGGGTCCACGCCCAGCAGCTGCCAGCCCGGCTGCGCCTCGGCAAATGCCTTCAGCTCCAGCCCGCCACCGGCGCCCAGCACCAGCACGCGGCCCTGCGCAGGAACGTGTTCGGCCAGCAGCAGGCGACTCATCTGCTGCAACGCGAGGAAGCCCGGCACCTGGCGCAGCGGGCCCTCGGCATAGCGGGCAACGGCCTGCGGATCGGAGAACGAAGACATGCGTGCATTCCTGCAACAGGGACATACCACTGTACCGTGGCATGCAAGTGCCTTTGCCGCGGGTCGCTCCTGCCTGCGCTGACCGGCTTGCATCCAGCTCAGCGCAACGCCCGCGCCAGCACCTGCCAGATCCTCGGGTCCTGGCACTGCGAGACGTTGAAGCGCAGATAGTCGGCCGCGCGCTGCGACTGGCTGAACGCGTTGCCCGGCGCCAGCACGATGCCCTCTCGCAGGCATTGCCGCGCCAGTGCGGCGGCGTCGCGGCCGTCGGGCAGCTGGCACCACAGGAACAGGCCGGCTTCCGGCTGCAGCCACGGCGTGATGCCCAGCGCCTGCAGTTTCCGCAGTGTGTGCCGGCGTGCATCGGCCAGGCGCGAACGTATCGACTGCATGTGGCGGCGGTAACCGCTATCGGTCAGCGCGATGTGCATCAACTGCGCGGCCAGATGGCCGCCGCCAAAGCTGGTCGCCAGCTTCAGGTCGGTCAGTGCTTCTATCCAGTCGTGGCGCGCAGCGATGTAGCCGCAGCGCGACGCTGCCGACAGCGTCTTGGAGAAACTGCCGACGTGGATCACCCGTGACAGTCCATCGAGCGCGGCCAGCCGCGGTGCCGGCTGCAGTTCGAAGTCGGCGAAGATGTCGTCCTCGACGATGATCAACTCGCTGCGTTCGGCCAGGCCCAGCAGGCGGTGCGCGGTGTTGGCCGAAAGCACCGCGCCGGTCGGGTTGTGCAGGCCGGAATTGGTGATGTACAGCCGCGGCGAATGCGCCTGCAGGGCTTGCGCGAACGCCTCCAGGTCCGGGCCGCTGTGCGTGTACGGCACGCCGATGGCCTGCACCTGATGCGCCTTGAGCAGCGCGTGGTAATTGAAGTAGCTCGGGTCATCGACCAGCACGCAGTCGCCGGGCTTGAGCAGGAAACGGCAGAGCAGATCGACCGCGTGCGTACCGGATTCGGTCAGCAGGATCTGCTCCATCGGTGCATCGATGCCAAGCGTGGCGCTGCGCCTTTGCAGCAGCTGGCGCAACGCGGGCAGCCCGAGCGGACCAGCGTAGTCCACCAGTTGCATGGCATCGGCACGCGCCAGCCGGCGCAGGCCGCGGCGCACGCCATCGTGATACAGCCAGTCACTGGGCATCCAGCCGCACCCTGGCTTGAGATCGCCCGCGGGCGTTTCCAGCGATTGCCGTGATACCCACAGCGGATCCACCGCGCGATCCAGCCGCGGCTCCATTTCGGCCAGCGCCAGCGGTGCGGCCGGGCCACTGACGTAGAAGCCCGAGCCTGCGCGCGCACTGATCAGGCCTTCGGCCGCCAGGCGCTCGTAGGCCTCGACCACGGTGGAGACTGAAACCCCCATGGTCGCCGCCTGCGCACGTACCGAAGGCAGGCGGGAGCCGGGGCCATCCACCCGTGCACTGATGCGGGTGCGGACGGTCTGGATGACCGATTCGATGCGGGTGAGCGGGCGCGGCATGGTGGAACCGTAGTGGAAGTGTGGGCAGTACAGTTACTTGCGGCTGTACTGGATTGTAGCTGGGGTCGTTCCGCGCCGGATGCTTCCATACAGCTGCAGCCGGGCATCGTCCGGCACCTTCAGGAGTACAGGCGTGGAACGGTCGGCGAGTGGTTGGATCAATGGCTTCATCGGTGTGGTGATCTTCGCCGGCTCATTGCCGGCCACCCGCCTGGCGGTGCTGCAGCTGGATGCCGGGTTCGTCACCGCCGCACGCGCCACCATCGCCGCGGTGCTCGGTCTGGGGCTGCTGCTTCTGCTGCGCCAGCCATGGCCGCGGCGCGGCGACCTGCCGGGGCTGGTGGTGGTCAGCCTCGGCGTTGTGGTCGGCTTCCCGCTGCTGACCGCGCTCGCGCTGCGTCACGCGTCGTCGGCGCACACCATCGTGTTCCTTGGCCTGCTGCCGTTGAGTACAGCGGTGTTCGGCGTGCTGCGCGGTGGCGATCGGCCGCGCCCGGCGTTCTGGCTGTTCTCGTTGCTGGGCAGTGCCTGCGTGGTCGGCTATGCCGCGCGCAACGGAATCGAAGCCTCGTTGCAGGCCGACCTGCTGATGCTGGCGGCGATCGTGGTGTGCGGGCTGGGCTACGCGGAAGGTGGTCGGCTCGCCCGTCATCTGGGCGGCTGGCAGGTGATCAGCTGGGCACTGCTGCTGGCGTTGCCGGTGATGCTGCCGCTGACGGTGCTGATGCGCCCGGCCTCGTTCACTGCGGTCGGTGCCTCGGCGTGGTGGGCACTGGGCTACGTGGCAGTGTTCAGCATGCTGATCGGCTTCCTGTTCTGGTACCGCGGGCTGGCCCAGGGCGGCATCGCTGCCGTCGGTCAGCTGCAGCTGCTGCAGCCGTTCTTCGGCCTGGCCCTGGCCGCGCTGCTGCTGCACGAATCGGTCAGCCTCAGCATGGTGCTGGTGACTCTGGTCGCGGTGATCTGCGTCGCCGGCGCGCGCCGCTTCAGCCGCTAGGAAAAAGGGGACGGAGGGGATTAAGTCGTTTCAGGCACAGCAGGACCAATTACGACTTAATCCCCTCCGTCCCCTTTTCCGGGCGGAAAAGGTGCGCAACGGCGTAGTCGATGAACACCCGCAAGCGTGCACTGGGATGGCGCCCGCCGGGCCACAGCAGCGAGAACTGCCCCTGGTGCGTGGGCAGTGTGGGCAGCACCTGTTGCAGGCGGCCATCAGCCAGCGCGTCAGCGGCGAGGAAGTCAGGCATCCAGGCCAGGCCCATGCATCCGATCGCAGCGGCCAGCACGGCTTCCATGTTGTTGCAGGTCATCGCCGTGGGAAGGCGCGCCCCGGCGTCGCCTTCGATGCCCGGCAGCTGCCACGGATGCAGCTTTCCCGTGGTGGGGTAACGGAAGCGCAGCGCGGTATGCATGCGCAGGTCGCCCACATCGCCGGGCGTTCCATGCATCTGCAGATAGCCCGGCGCCGCACAGAGGATGAAACGAAAACCCCCCAGTCGCCGTGCGGTCAGGCTGGAATCAGCCAGTTCGCCACTGCGTATCACCGCATCCAGGCCTTCGCTGACCACATCGACGATGCGGTCGTTGAAGTCCAGTTCCAGCTGCACCTGCGGATAGCGTTGCTGGAAGCCGGGCAGCACCGGCAGCAGGAAGCGGTAGCCGATGGTGGGCAGGCCGATGCGCAGCAGCCCGCTGGGGGCGTGCTGTCGCTGCGCCAGGTCCGCCTGTGCTTCGGAAAGCTCGTCCAGTGCACGCCGGCAGCGCTGCAGCAGCAGTTCGCCTTCGTCGGTGAGATGCACGCGGCGGGTGGTGCGCTGGAACAGGCGCGTGCCGAGTTCCTGTTCAAGCCGGGCGATGCGCTTGCCGACGGCCGAGGCTGACAGGCCGAGTACGCGGGCGGCACCGACAATGCTGCCGGCCTCCGCGGTGCGGACGAAGGCGAGCAGGGCGGAGATGGAGTCCATGCTTGGATGATTGCGGAACATCTCGCCGCAATCAACATCCACCGAGCCTGTTTTTCTGGAATAGCGGCCTGTCCATCATCAATGCCCCTGATGGATGGAGGCCCGCATGGCCCCGGATTCGATGCTCCCTGTACCTGTCCGCGCGCAGCAGCGCTGGGCGCTGCTTGCGGTCTGCCTGGCCGCGCTGGCGTTGCCGTTGTCCTTCTCTGCCGGTGCAGTCGCGGTGCCGGCGCTGGCCCGTTCCGCGGCGGCTTCGCCCACCGCGCTGGCCTGGGTGACCAACGCCTTCATGCTCACCTTCGGCAGTCTGTTGCTCGCTGCGGGCGGCTTGGCCGATCGATATGGCCGTCGGCGGCTGTTCCTGCTGGGCACGGCGGGCTTCACCACCGCCACCGCCGCCGTCTGCCTTGCTCGCACGCTGCTATGGCTGGATCTGGCGCGCGGGTTGCAGGGCGTTGCCGCGGCGGCGGCGCTGGCATCCGGCACGGCGCTGCTGGCACAGGCTTGGCAGGGGCCGGCGCGTGCCCGTGTCTTCGCCCTGCTGGGCACCACGTTCGGCATGGGGCTGGCGCTGGGGCCCCTGCTCGCGGGCCTGCTGCTGCAGACATTGGGATGGCGCAGCGTGTTCGCCGCGGGCGGTGTGCTCACGTTGGTGGCCTTCGGCCTGGGGGCACGCGCGTTGCCTGAAAGTCATGGCGAGCGCCGACCACTGGATATCGGCGGCATGCTGAGTTTCAGCCTGACGCTGGCGGCGTTGACCCTGGCGCTGCTGTGGCTGGGCGAGTTCGGCCTGCATGCCGCGCGCGTGCGGCTGGCGCTGCTGGTGACGCTGCTGTTGGGCGGGGTGTTCGTCTTCATCGAACGGCGGCACCCCTCACCGTTGCTGGACCTCTCACTGTTCTCGCAACCGGCGTTCCTCGGTGTCCAGCTGCTGCCGGTGGCGACCTGCTTCGGCTACGTGGTGCTGCTGGTCGTGTTACCTGTGCAACTGCTGGGCGTGCATGGCCAGAGCGCGACGCTGGTGGGACTGCAGATGCTGGCGCTGTCCGCGCCGATGCTGGTCCTGCCGATGCTGGCCGCGCGTTGGGCGGAGCGCGTGGGAAGTGCGCGGCTGTGCACGCTGGGTCTGCTGGTGTGTGCCGCCGGCCTGTACCTGTTGTCGCGGCAGGCGTCGCACCCGTCGCCCTTGCAGTGGGTGCCGCTGCTGATGCTGGTCGGCGCAGGCACGGCTTTGCCGTGGGGGCTGATGGATGGACTGTCGGTGAGCGTGGTACCGGTGCAACGTGCCGGCATGGCCGCAGGCATATTCGGAACCGTGCGGGTGGCCGGCGAAGGCATCGCGTTGGCCGCAGTCACTGCCTTGCTTGCGCTGCTGATCGGCCGTCAGCTGCAGGGCGCGTCGCCGGCATCGCTGGTGCGTGCCGGTGCCTATCTGGCCACGGGGGCGCGGGAACAGGCGCAGGCACTGCTACCGACGATGAGCCGCATGCAGCTGCAGCACGCCAGTAGTGAGGCGCTGGCGACACTGCTGCGCGTACTGGCGCTGCTGACCGCCGCCTGTGCCGCCGTGTTGCGCCTGTTGCTGCGGAAAAGGACAGGTGCCTTGGTCGGGAACTTGGTGTAGCTGGCTCATCGCCGCCTCCGCCGTCATCCCGTTGTCGTGTCCCGCTCACGCCGCCTATGCCCACCCGGGCCTAGTGTTGATCGTCCCCGTCCCCCACGGAGCCCCGCCATGTGGCTGCTCGACCATCTCTGGCCCAGCCGTCGACCCCTTCCTCCCCCGGTCGAGGACGCGCCACAGGCACCGTCACGCCGGCCCTGGCTGAAACGCCCGGCGCGGGCCGGGCGCAGCGGCATGGCGCCCTGGCAGAAGGTGGCCACGCCACCGCGGCGCACGCGCCACTAGCCGGTGCGGTCTGATGGGTGGTTGACCCCATCGCTGACCGGGATCACCCCCAGCGCGAACGGGTCGATGCCCTCCAGGCAGGCCACGTTGTAGCCGTACTGGTCGGGGTTGGAGCGGCGCCGGTGATGGGTGTAGATGCCGCACACCCCGCAGAAGTAGTGCTCGGCCACATGGGTGTTGAACTGGTACTTCTGCAGGTGATGCTGCCCGCGCACCACCTGCAGGCCCTGGCGGGGGACGCTGGCGGCGATGGCACCCCGGCGCCGGCACATCGAGCAGTCGCAGCGGCGCGGGTCGACGATGCCGTCCGGGAGGTCCAGCAACAGCTCGACCGTGCCGCAGTGGCAGGTGGCGCGGTGCTGGGGTTGGACCGGAACGCCGGCCACGGAAGTGATGCCCATCGTTGCTCCTGTGAGGTGAACCTGGCCGCATGGACCGCCGCAGACGGTGCGCCGCGGTCCCTGAACGGGCCGTAGATGCCACGGTGAACCCGCTTGTGGCTAACTATGCGGCTTCGGGACCGCGACAGGATGCCAGTGAGAGCCGCAGGACGTTGGATGACAGGAAGTGCCATGGCGCTGGCAGCGTTGTGGGTGACCGGGCTGCTGGCCTATCAGATGCCGGGGCCGGGCTGGCTGGCCAATGGCATTGCGGTGCTGTGGCTGCTGGTTGCGCTGTGGGCGTCGTGGCAGGTCGCGCGTGGCCGTGGCCATCGTTGCCTGGGCATGGCGTTCGGCGCGTCGCTGGCGCTGGCCGGCCTGTGGTGGCTGCTGCTCACCCCGCGCCAGGACCGCGTCTGGGCCGATGACGTGGCCCAGCGCCTGCACGTGGTGTCCTTCGACGGGCGCCACGTGGTGCTCGACAACGTTCGTGATTTCACCTGGCGCAGCGAGACCGACTACGACGCGCACTGGGTGCGCCGCGCGTACGACCTGGACCAACTCCGCTCGGCCGATCTGGTGCTGTCGTACTGGATGGGCCCGGCGATCGCCCACACCCTGATCTCGTTCGGTTTCGAGGATGGGCGCCACGTGGTGTTCTCGCTGGAGATCCGCAAGGAACGCGGCGAATCGTTCTCGGCGCTGGGCGGCTTCTTCCGCAAATTCGAGATGACCCTGGTGGCCGCGGAGGAGACCGACATCATCCGCACCCGCACCAACGCGCGTGGCGAGGATGTCTACCTGTACCGCCTGCACGGCATGGACCAGGCGCAGCTGAAGCAACTGTTCGCCGCGTACATCGCGCAGGCGCGCGAACTGGATGCGAAGCCGGGCTTCTACAACACGCTCACCAGCAACTGCACCACCATCGTCTTCGATCTGGCCCGCCACATCGCGCCGCGCCTGCCGCTGGACTACCGCCTGCTGCTGTCCGGCTACCTGGCCGAATACGCACAGGAGGTCGGCGCGCTCACGCCGGGCGTGCCTTATGCCGAACTGCATGACAAGGGCCGCATCACCCAGCGTGCGCTGGACCTGGGCAGCGGCGACCACTTCTCTGCCGTGAT
This sequence comes from Stenotrophomonas sp. YJH_SMC_82, assembly GCF_059368875.1. Taxonomy (NCBI): domain Bacteria; kingdom Pseudomonadati; phylum Pseudomonadota; class Gammaproteobacteria; order Lysobacterales; family Lysobacteraceae; genus Stenotrophomonas; species Stenotrophomonas sp. YJH_SMC_82. The sequence goes on along the minus strand of NZ_JCAFSE010000002.1, from coordinate 1,012,721 downwards.
CCGCCAGGGCGTGCCCGGCACCGAGCAGGACCCGCAGTAATGACCCGACTCTTCCTGATCCGCTGGCAGCGCGCGCTGCCGGTGTTGTTCGCCGCCTTCCTGCTGCTGGGCAGCAGCGGCTGCGCGATGGTGACTGTCAAGCAGGTGAAGTCCAGCGATTCGCTGGTGAACAAGCGCGCCGATGTGCTCAACACCGGCAAGCTCAGCCCGGCCGCGCGCGAGACGCTCAGTGCGGCGGGCCTGGATGAGTCGCAGTGCGAGAAGGACTTCCTGGTCTGCCGCAGCACGTTGTTGATGACCGATGACCTCAACGTCGAGCAGCGGCTGTCGGCGCTGTCCGAACTGTGGGTGAAGGCCGCGCTGGCGCTGACGCCGAAGAAGACCGCCGCTGGCGATCCGCCGATGAGCGATGCGGCGCTGGATGCCTGGCTGGAAGCCGCGCGTTATGCCTATGCCTACCTGTTCTACAGCGGCCGCTCGCCGTCCGACCGCGCCTTCGAAGACCGGCAGACGCAGGTGCGCGACTACTACAACTACGCCGCCGAGAAGGCGGCGGTGGTGCTGTTCGTGCGCGCGCGTGCAGCGGCACTGGCCGGCGAGGACTATACGAAGCCGATCTCGGTCGGCAGCTGGTCGCTGGCCTCCAACTATCAGCAGTTGAACCTGAAGAGCATTCCGGCGCAGCTGGTGCCGGCCGGCACGGTCAGCTTCGTCGGCCTGCGCAGCACCTATCGCCGCGATGGCTTCGGTGCCGAGCTGGTGATGGTGATGGACCCGCCCAAGCTGGTCGCGCCGGTGATCGCGGGCGATGGGCCGAAGGCGGAAACAGCGGCGGATGATGCTGACGACGAGCGCCGTGGCCGCCGCCATCGGCATGACGATTCGGTGCCGGAATTCAGCGAGATGTCCTCGATCAACGTCACCGCGCTGCTGCGTTTCGAAGGCAGCAGCCTGGAAGACGTGATGCGCACGCGCCGGGTTGAACTGGACGCCTATTCGCCGGAGGCCACTGAACGCATCACCCTGCACGGCGAACAGGTGCCGCTGGCCGGCAATTTCACCGCTGCCTACGGCCTGTGGCTGGCGCAGAGTGGCTTCGCCCGGCAGTCACTGCGCACCCTGTTCGGCATGAGTGAGGGCATCGGCGAACCGCACATCTACCTGATGCAGCCGTGGGACCCGAACCGCCGCATCATCTTCATGCTGCACGGCCTGGCCAGCAGCCCGGAAGCCTGGGTGAACCTGGCCAACGAGATCATGGGCGACCCCGAGCTGCGCCAGCAGTTCCAGGTGTGGCAGGTCTACTACCCGACCAATGCACCGATCGCGCTGAACCGCTACGAGATCGCCAACGCGTTCAATGACACGCTCAAGCACTTCGACCCCAACGGCAGCACACGCGCATCGAAGGACATGGTCTATATCGGCCACAGCATGGGCGGCGTGCTCGCGCGGCTGTTGGTGAGCGACTCGGGTGATGTGCTGTGGGATGACCTGCTGGCCAACTATGACCTGAAGGGCGAGCGGCTGAAGCGGGTGCAGGCCAAGCTGGGGCCACTGCTGCATTTCAAGGCGCAGCCGAACGTGGAACGCGCGATCTTCATCGCCGCGCCGCACCAGGGCACGGATATCGCAGGCAACAAGGTCGGGCGGCTGATCGGGCGCCTGGTACGCCTGCCGCTGACCATTCTCGGCAAGTTCGAGGACGTGTTCATGGCGCTGGCACAGGCCGAGCAGCAGGTCGACGGCACCGCCAAGCCGAAGATTCCCAACAGCATCGACAACCTCAAGGCCAGCGATCCGTTCGTGAAGGCCGCCGCACAGCTGCCGATCGAAGCGGGCCTGAAGTACCACTCGATCATCGCCCAGCGCAAGCCGGAGCTGCCGGTGGAGAAGTCCGATGACGGGCTGGTGCCGTACTGGAGCGCGCATCTGCCGGGCGCGCTGTCGGAGAAGGTGATCATTTCCGGCCACAGCGTGCAGGAGACCCCGCAGGCCGTGCTGGAAGTGCGCCGCATCCTGCATCGGGATATCGATGATGTGGGAGCCGGTACACGGTAATGCCGGCCTCTGGCCGTCGCCATCATGGGATTCCCGCGTGCGCGGAGGTTGCCGGCCAGCGGCCGGCACTACCGGAATCCGGCGGCGCTACACCCGCCGCGCGATCACTGCGGCCAGCACCGCCAGACCGAAGGTGATGGCCAGGCACAGCAGGTAGCCGGTGTGCGGCGCGCTTTCCACGAACATGGCGAACAACGCGCCGGACACCGCCAGCGCGGTGGTCACCGACAACGCCTCGCTCAGCTGCAGCGCCGAGGTATTGGCACCCTGCTCATGCGGTGCTGACAGCGACAGGGTCAGCACCGACAGGCTGGCGTAGATCATGCCCATGCCGAAGCCGGTGACGGCCCAGCCGACCAGCGCGACCGGCAGCGGCATCGGGTTGAACAGCACCGACAGCGTTGCGGCGATGCCGAACGTCATCATCACCGTGCCAACGCGCAGCAGCTGCTGGCGTGACCAGCCACGCTGCTGGTGGCCCTGCAGCCATGAACCGGCGAACCAGCCCAGCGCACCGAGGCTGAGCACGGCGCCTGCCCAGCTGGGCGAGAGCCCGCGTTCGCGCTGCAGCAGCAGGGGCAGATAGGCCTCGCAGGCGAAGAACGCCGCTGCAGCAATGCCGCGCAACGCGATCACGCTGGGCAGGCCGCGGCGCAGGATCAGGGTTCCGGCCGGCAGCAGCCGATGCACGCAGAACAGCAGCGCCAGCATCGCCACGCCGATGCAGAGCAGGGCGGCCATGCCCTGTTGCTGGCCGCCGACGTAGAGCAGTAGTGCGGCCAGTGAGGCGCCAGAGGCCCAGCGCACCACGTTGCTGCGTTCGCCATCGTTGCAGACCGCAACGGGAGGTTGCATGCGCGCCAGTGCCGGGCGCAGCAGCAGTGCGGCCGGTATCGCCAGCAGTGGCACTGCCAGGAATACCCAGCGCCAGCCCAGGTGCTGCACCATCAGGCCACTCAACGCCGGGCCGACCATCGAGGGCACCACCCAGCCTGCGGAGAACGCCGCGAACACCTTCGGCCGCAGGTGTTCGGGGTAGCTGCGGCCGACCATCACGTACAGCGAGACCGAAATCGCGCCCGCGCCCAGGCCCTGCATCAGGCGCCCGGCCACCAGCATGCCCATGCGCGTCGCAAAGCCGGCCAGCAGCAGGCCCAGCACGAAGCAGCCCAGGCCGTACCAGAGTGGCCGCGCGGGGCCGTGGCGATCGGCCCAGCGCCCGGCCAGGGTCATGCCGATCACACTGGTGGCCAGGGTGCCGCCAAAGGCCAGTGCGTACAGGCGCAGTCCATCGAGTGCTTCGGCCACGGTGGGCATCGCGGCCGCGACGGCCAGTGCTTCGAAGGCGTGCAGCGCGACCAGTGCGACCATGCCGATGGTCGTGGCGCGGTAGCGCGCGGACAGGATCGAGCTGTCAGCCGGCAGGTGGGTGTCGGCGGGAGAGAGGGTCGGGGTCATACGGGTCAGGTGCAGGCCGCGCTTGTCAACGGGCGGCGAAGGTAGCAGCATGCCACCTCAACTGTAGTTGAGGTCAAGCAATGGCATCCCAGGAACTCAGCGTTGGCGAGGTCTCCCAGCGCAGTGGCGTGGCCGTTTCCGCACTGCATTTCTACGAGCGCAAGGGGCTGATCAGCAGCCTGCGCACCTCGGGCAACCAACGTCGTTACAGCCGGGACGTGCTGCGCCGGTTGGCGGTGATCCGCGTGGCGCAGCGGGTGGGCATGCCGCTGGAAGCAGTCGGCCGTGCCTTCGAAAGCCTGCCTGACGGACGCGCACCGACCAAAGCGGATTGGGCCAGGCTGTCCGCGCGCTGGCGCACCGAGCTGGAAGAGCGCATCCACATGCTGCAGCTGCTGCGCGACGAACTGACCGGCTGCATCGGTTGTGGCTGCCTGTCGCTGCAGCACTGCCGCCTGGCCAATCCCGGCGACGTCCTCGGCGAGCGCGGCGACGGCCCGATGCGCTGGGAGTGAGCGACAAAAAGGGGACGGAGGGGATTATGTCGTTTGTGCACTTGCGACTTAATCCCCTCCGTCCCCTTTTTCTTACCAGACCGTGATGGTTTCGCCGCTCTGGATGCCTTCCACCGCGCGCTGGAAGGCCAGTGCCGCGCGCTGTGCGCTTACCGCCTCGAAGCCCGGGAAGTAGGGGCCGTAGGCGGCCATCGATTCGATCAGTACGTTCGGGCTGACCACGTTGATGCGCAGGCCGCGCGGCAGCAGCTCCAGTGCGGCTGCGCGCACGAAGCCTTCCAGTGCGGCATTCACCGAGGTGGCGTTGACGCCGTCGCGGATCGGTTGTGCGCTGACGATGCCGCTGGTCAGGGTGATCGAGCCGCCGCTGTTGAGATGATGCTGCGCGGCCAGTGCCAGCCTCACCTGGCCCAGCAGTTTGTCCTGCAGGCCGAGGTTGAACTGCGCCGGCGTCATCTGCTGCAGCGGGCCGAAGTGCAGCTTGCCGGCGGTGGAAATCACCGCATCGACCGGGCCGGTACGTGCGAACAGTTCGGCGACGCTGGCGTCATCGGTCAGGTCCACGCGCAGTTCGCCGCTGCTGCGGCCGGCGGCGAGAATCTGATGCTGTTGGCCGAGCTGGCGGGCGACTGCCTGGCCGAGGGTGCCGCTGGCACCAACGAGGAGGATCTTCATGGCCGTTCCTTGCGTAAGGGAGTGAGCGCAGTCTGCGCCCTCACAATGGTGTTAGGTAAGCGGCGTATGATTCGCAGATTCCTAACTAGGGATTAGTAATGGATACCCTTCGATGCATGCAGGCCTTCGTTGCCGTGGCCGAGCGTGGCAGCTTCGCCGGCGCCGCCGAACAGCTGCAGGTCTCGGCGGTGATGGTGGGCAAGTACATCCAGCAGCTGGAGGCGCATCTGGGCACCGCGCTGCTGCAACGGAACACCCGCCGCCAGCGCCTGACCGAAGCCGGCAGCGCCTATCTGGCCGGCTGCCGGCAAGTGCTGGAGCAGGTGCAGCAGGCCGAGGCCGATGTGGCCGGTCTGCAGGTACAGCCGCGTGGCCTGCTGCGGGTCAGTGCGCCGACCACCTGGGGCAGCTGCGTGCTGGCGCCGCAGCTGGCCGGCCTGCTGCGCGCGCAGCCGCAGTTGAACATCGAACTGGATCTGAGCAACCGCCGTGTGGACCTGATCGAGGACGGCTTCGACGTGGCGATCCGGGTCGGGCCGTTGCCATCGCAGGAGGTGGTGGCGCGGCCGCTGCCGCCGTATGCGATGAGCCTGTGCGCGGCGCCGTCTTACCTGCGCAGGCGCGGCACGCCACGCACGCCGGCGGACCTGCAGGGGCATGATTGCCTGAGCCATCTTGCCTGGCGTGGTGGCCATGGCTGGCAGTTGGCCAACGGTGAACAGGTGGATTGGGAGGCGCGGCTGACCTGCAACGACGGGTTCGCGCTGCGCGAAGCCGCCGTGGCCGGGGCCGGGTTGGTGTTGCAGCCCACCGCGCTGTTGGCGGGGGAGATCGCAGCAGGGCGCCTGAAGCCGCTGCTGCGCGACTACCTGCCCGAACCGCGACCGATGCATCTGATCTACCTGCCGGATCGACGGCCGCGCCCGCGGCTGCAGTGCTTCGTGGATTTCGTCATGGCCACATTTGGGCAATGAGCATCCACGCCATGCGTGGATGATGGTAGGTGCCGACCGTTGGTCGGCACACATCGGGATCAATCATTCGCCGCAGACAATTCCTGCCCGCGCACCTGCGCAGCACGCAGCGCGTTGTCCACCAGCACTTCGAAACCACCGGCCTGGAAGCTCTCGATCGCGGCCTGGGTGGTGCCGTTCGGCGAGGTCACACGGCGGCGAAGCTCGGCCGGGCTTTCGCCGGCTTCATCGAGCATGCGCGAGGCGCCCAGCAGGGTCTGCACCACCAGCGTGCGCGCGGCGTCGGCCGGCAGGCCCTGGGCAATGCCCGCCGCTTCCATCGCTTCGGCCAGCAGGAACACGTAGGCCGGCCCGCTGCCGGACACGGCAGTGACCGAATCCATCAGCGCCTCGCGCTCGATCCACACGGTACGGCCGGCACTGGCCAATACCTGTTCGGCCTGCGAGCGCTGCTGTGCATCCACCGACGGCGTGGCATACAGGCCGGTCACGCCGGCGCCGAGCAGGGCCGGCGTGTTGGGCATTGCACGCACCACCGGCAGGTTGCCGCCCAGCCAGCGTTCCAGCTGCGCGCTGGTGATGCCGGCGGCGATCGACACCACCAGTGGCCGGCTTGCCTGGGCCAGTGCCTGCAGCGACTGGCAGACCTCGCGCAGCACCTGTGGCTTCACCGCCATCAGCCAGGTGCGGCCCTGTGCGGCGGCATCGGCGGCATTGTCGTGCACCTGCACGCCGAAATCGGTGGCCAGCGACTCGCGCAGTGCTACAACCGGTTCGGCCACGTGGATGTGTGCGGCGGGCACGCCCTGGCGGATCAGGCCGGCGATCAGGCTGCGCGCCATGTTGCCGCCGCCGATGAAGGTGATGGAATCAGCTGTCATGAAACTCTCCTTGCAAGATCAGGCCGGGCGAGGACGCGCGCCGAACAGGGCGGTGCCGATGCGCACCAAAGTGGCGCCCTCGGCGATGGCGTCGGCGTAGTCGCTGCTCATGCCCATCGACAGCGTGTCGACCTGCGCGTGCTGGGCGGCCAGCGACTGGAAAAGTGTGCGCATGCGCACGAACGCATCCCGACGGCGTTCCGCCTCGGGCCATGGCGCGGGAATCGCCATCAGGCCACGCAGGCGCAGGGTGGGCTCGGCGGCAATCGCAGCGGCCAGCACCTCGACATCCTCCGGCGCACAGCCGTGCTTGCTGGATTCATCGTCGATGTTGACCTGGATCAGCACATTCAGCGGACCACGCGCTGCCGGGCGATGGCGCGCCAGCGCCGTCACCAGCTTGGGCCGGTCCACGCTCTGCACCCAATCGAAGTGGGTGGCCACGGCCTCGGCCTTGTTCGACTGCAGGTGGCCGATCAGGTGCCACTCCAGCGCCAGGTGCTGCAGCGCCTGCATCTTGGCCAGCGCTTCCTGCACATAGTTCTCGCCGAAGGCCTGCTGGCCCTGCGCGGCCAGCGCGGCCACGGCCTCGGCCGGTTGGGTCTTGGAAACGGCCAGCAGGCGCGGATCGGGCCGGCCGGCCGCCTCGGCGGCGGCATGCAGGTTGCTCAGGATCTGGGGCAGGGGAGTGGCCACGTAACGCGTTCCGTTGAATCAGGAGGCTATACTGCCGCCCGGGGAAAGATCCTTCCAGTCGAAGCCGTTATTGGGGAGTAGCCGCTCATGGATATCGCCGAACTGCTGGCGTTTTCCGTAAAGAACAAAGCGTCCGACCTGCACCTGTCCGCAGGCCTGCCGCCGATGATCCGCGTGGACGGCGACGTTCGCCGGATCAACATCCCGGCCCTGGACCACAAGCAGGTCCATGCGCTGGTGTACGACATCATGTCCGACAAGCAGCGCCGCGATTACGAGGAATTCCTCGAAGTGGACTTCTCCTTCGAGATCCCGTCGCTGGCGCGCTTCCGTGTGAACGCGTTCAACCAGAACCGTGGCGCCGGTGCGGTGTTCCGTACCATTCCGTCCGAGGTGCTCACCCTCGAGGACCTGGCCTGCCCGCCGCTGTTCCGCGAGGTGATCCAGCAACCGCAGGGCCTGATCCTGGTGACCGGTCCCACCGGTTCGGGCAAGTCGACCACGCTGGCGGCGATGATCGACTACATCAACAAGAACGAATACGGCCACATCCTCACCGTCGAGGATCCGATCGAATTCGTGCACACCTCGCAGAAGTGCCTGATCAACCAGCGCGAAGTGCACCGCGATACGCATGGCTTCAACGAAGCGCTGCGCTCGGCACTGCGTGAGGACCCGGACATCATCCTGGTGGGCGAACTTCGCGACCTGGAAACCATCCGCCTGGCACTGACCGCCGCGGAAACCGGCCACCTGGTGTTCGGAACCCTGCACACCAGCTCGGCGGCCAAGACCATCGACCGCATCATCGACGTGTTCCCGGCCGGCGAAAAGCCGATGGTGCGTTCGATGCTGTCCGAGTCGCTGCGTGCGGTGATCTCGCAGGCGCTGCTGAAGAAGGTTGGCGGCGGTCGCACCGCAGCGTGGGAAATCATGGTCGGCACCCCGGCCATCCGCAACCTGATCCGCGAAGACAAGGTGGCGCAGATGTACTCGGCCATCCAGACCGGCCAGCAGTACGGCATGATGACCCTGGACCAGCACCTGCAGGACCTGGTCAAGCGCAGCCTGATCACCCGCAACCAGGCCCGCGAGTACGCCAAGGACAAGCGCCTGTTCGAGTAAGGCGGGACAACCACGGGCGGCGTGCACCAGTGCGGCGCCGTCTCCGTGCCGTTTCCTCCACCGACCGTTTCCTGGTACATGCCCTCTTGGGAGCCCGCCGTGAACAGCACCGCGACCACCATCGATTTCACTTCGTTCCTCAAGCTGATGGCGCACCAGCGCGCCTCGGACCTGTTCATCACGGCCGGCATGCCGCCGGCGATGAAGGTCAACGGCAAGATCTCGCCGATCACCCAGACCCCGCTCACGCCGCAGCAGAGCCGCGACCTGGTCCTCAACGTGATGACCCCGGCGCAGCGCGAGGAATTCGAGAAGACGCACGAATGCAACTTCGCCATCGGCCTGTCCGGCGTCGGCCGCTTCCGCGTCAGCTGCTTCTACCAGCGCAACCAGGTCGGCATGGTGCTGCGTCGCATCGAGACGCGCATTCCGACCGTGGAAGAACTGAGCCTGCCGCCGATCATCAAGACGCTGGCGATGACCAAGCGCGGCATCATCCTGTTCGTCGGCGCCACCGGTACCGGTAAATCGACCTCGCTGGCAGCGATGATCGGTTACCGCAACCAGAACTCGACCGGCCACATCATCACCATCGAAGACCCGATCGAGTTCGTGCACAAGCACGAGGGCTGCATCATCACCCAGCGCGAAGTCGGCATCGATACCGACAGCTGGGAAGCCGCGCTGAAGAACACCCTGCGCCAGGCGCCGGACGTGATCATGATCGGCGAGGTGCGTACCCGCGAAGGCATGGATCACGCCATCGCGTTCGCCGAAACCGGCCACCTGGTGCTGTGCACCCTGCATGCCAACAACGCCAACCAGGCGATGGACCGCATCGTCAACTTCTTCCCGGAAGACCGCCGCAACCAGCTGCTGATGGACCTGTCGCTGAATCTCAAGGGCGTGGTCGCGCAACAGCTGGTGCCGTCGCCCGATGGCCGCTCGCGCAAGGTGGCGATGGAGATCCTGCTGGGCACGCCGCTGGTGCAGGACTACATCCGCGACGGCGAGATCCACAAGCTGAAGGAAGTGATGAAGGACTCGGTCCAGCTGGGCATGAAGACCTTCGACCAGAGCCTGTTCGAGCTGTACCAGGCCGGCGAGATCAGCTACGAGGACGCGCTGCGCTACGCCGATTCGCAGAACGAGGTGCGCCTGCGCATCAAGCTCAGCCAGGGCGGCGACGCACGTACCCTGTCGCAGGGGCTGGACGGCGTGGAGATCTCGGAGATCCGTTGACCTGGCCGGTATCGGTCGTGGCTGGATTGATGAATTCCGGTCATGACCGACTGCGGCCGGGCTGGCTCAATCCAGCGCCACGACAGGCGTATCGTCATCACTCCCCCTCTGGAGCACGACGATGCAGACACGCGAACTGGGCCGCAGTGGCCTGAAGGTTTCCGCCCTCGGCCTGGGCTGCATGGGCCTGACCCATGCCTACGGGCAGCCGGTCGAGCAGGGCCAGGGCATCGCCCTGCTGCAGGCCGCCGTCGAGCGCGGCGTGACCTTCTTCGACACCGCCGAGGTGTATGGTCCGTACACCAACGAAGACCTGCTCGGCCGCGCGCTGGCGCCCTACCGCGACAGGCTGGTGATTGCCACCAAGTTCGGATTCAAGGGCGCGCGCACCGATGACGGCCTGGACAGCCGCCCCGAGAATATCCGTGCCGTTGCCGAAGCCAGCCTCAAGCGCCTGCGCACCGACCATATCGACCTGTTCTACCAGCACCGCGTCGACCCGAACGTGCCGATCGAGGATGTGGCTGGCACCGTGCGCGACCTGATCGCCGAAGGCAAGGTCGGCCACTTCGGGCTGTCCGAGGCGAGCGCTGCCACCGTGCGTCGCGCGCATGCGGTGCAGCCGGTTGCCGCCGTGCAGAGTGAGTACTCGCTGTGGTGGCGCGAACCGGAGCGCGTGTTGTTGCCGACGCTGCAGGAGCTGGGCATCGGCTTCGTGCCATTCAGCCCGCTTGGCCGCGGCTTCCTCACCGGCACGATCAACGCCGACACCACCTTCGATGCCAACGATTTCCGCAACAGCGTTCCGCGTTTCGAAGTGGAGGCGCGCCGCGCCAACCAGGCGCTGGTGGATCGCATCAGTACGATTGCGGCAGCACGGGGCGCGACGCCGGCGCAGGTGGCGCTGGCCTGGCTGCTGGCACAGGCGCCGTGGATCGTGCCGATCCCAGGCACCACCAAGATCCATCGCCTGGAAGAAAACCTGGGCGCGGCCGACCTGCAGCTGGCACCGGAGGAGCTGCAACGCATCGCACAGGCGCTGGACGAAGTGTCGATCGTCGGCGAGCGCTACAACGCGCAGCGTGCTGCGCAGGCCAAGGGCTGATCACCAGCTGGGTGCGGACCGTTGGTGGTGGGTGCGGACCGTTGGTCCGCACGCCTCGACCCTCACCCCAGCGGCCCGCGCAGCGCATCAAGCACCGTGCGCATCGCCACGGTGATGTGGCGGCGCGACGGGTAGTACGCGTAGTAGCCATCGAAGTGCGGGCACCAGTCGTCCAGCACCGACTGCAGGCGGCCATCGTCCAGCATCGGCTGCACCTGGTCTTCCGGCAGCCAGGCCAGTCCGCTGCCGGCCAGCGCAGCGGCGCGGGTCATGCCCATGGTGTTGAACGTCCATTGCCCGCCAACGCGCACACTCAGTTCGTTGCCATCCTGGCCGAAATCCCACGGCATCAGTCCCCCATGCGTAGGCAGGCGCAGGGTCACGCAGTTGTGCTTGGCCAGGTCGTCCGGATGCTGCGGCACCACGTGCTGGCGGAAGTAGCTGGGTGCACCGACCACGCGCATGCGCAGCGGCGGGCTGATCGGCACCGCGACCATGTCGCGCGCCAGGCGCTCGCCGAGGCGGATGCCGATGTCGTAGCGCTCGGCGACGATGTCGGCCAGGCCGTAGTCGGTGGTCAGTTCCACCTTCAGGTCCGGATAACGCTGCAACAACGGCGCCAGCCGCGGCCAGGCGATGTACTCGGCGGCATGGCCGGTGGCGTTGATGCGGATGGTGCCGGCCGGGCGTTCGCGGTACTCGGCCAGTGCGGCCAGCCCGTCCTCGATCTCGGCCAGGCGTGGGCCCAGGGTGTCGAGCAGGCGGGCACCGGCTTCGGTGGTCGATACGCTGCGGGTGGTACGGGTCAGCAGGCGCACGCCCAGGCGCTGTTCCAGGCCGCGCATGGCATGGCTGAGCGCGGACTGGGACACGCCCAGCTGGGCGGCGGCCCGGGTGAAGCTGCCCTCGCGGGCAACGTGGACGAAGGCCTGCAGGTCGTTGAGGTTTTCGCGGGGCATGCTGGAATGATACGGCCGGGCTGCGCCCGGCACCTGCCGAAGCAACGTCAACGGCCACGTCAACTTCAAAAACTGGCTATCCGTGAGATGGCGGGGTGGGCCCGGTTGAGGGGGACGCCGTAAACCCATCCATGGGGGCTTGGTCGCGGCATCCATGCCGCTCACACCCCCTCAACCGGACCCACCCCGCCTTCGACAGTTGGCTGCGGCCTGTCGGGCGAGGCGGGGTCGGACGTTTGGGTGTGTCGATTTCTGCGTCTGTGGTTCGTCGAATGAATGACTTCAACGGGAGCTGCACATGAGCACTGACACCAAGCCGAAAGGCCCGGCCTCGTATTTCCCCTCCATCGAGAAGACCTACGGGCAGCCGGTGGCGCACTGGTTCGGGTTGCTGGCCGGGAAGAAGGGCCTGAAACACATGGAACTGGTCAGCTTCCTGAAGAGTGAACATGGCTTGGGCCATGGCCATGCCAACGCACTGGTGGCTCACCATCTGGCCGGCAAGGGCTGAGCAGCGCCGAGCCGGGGGCAGTGCGAGGCGCATTCAGCTGAACGATTTCATCTGCAACTGTCATGCAGATCGTGTCTAATACCGCTCCCCACCTGCTGTTCCCCCACCGCATGTCCCTTCCTTCCCATGGCCCCGCGCCGTGCGACGACGCTGACGGCCACCTGGTCACCGCCGGTCCGCTGACCCCGCCGCCCGACAGTGCTGGCACCACCGCCGACGAAAAAGCGCTGCGTCACTCGATCGCCGAGGACGTGCAGGGCATGGTGCTGGCCACGATGGTGGCCTCGCTGGGCTTGGCCATCTTCGCCAAGGGCGGGCTGATGATCGGCGGCATGGCGGGGATGGCCTTCCTGCTGCACTACGCGATGGGCTGGAACTTCGGCCTGGTGTTCGTGCTGGTCAACCTGCCGTTCTACTGGGTGGCGCTGCGGCGCATGGGCTGGGAATTCACCCTGAAGACCTTCGCCGCGGTCACCGCCTGTGGCGTGCTGACCGACCTGCTGCCGCGCTGGATCGACTTCTCGCACATCAACCCGCTGTATTCGGCGATCGTCGGTGGTGCGCTGTCAGGCCTGGGCATCCTGTTCTTCATCCGACACCGCGCCAGCCTTGGCGGCATCGGCATCCTGGCGGTGTACCTGCAGCGCACCCGAGGCTGGAGCGCCGGCAAGGTGCAGATGTCCTACGACGCCTGCCTGATGGTAGCCGCGTTCTTCGTGCTGTCGCCATCGAAGGTGCTGTACTCGGCCATCGGCGCGGTGGTGCTCAGCCTGGTGCTGATGTTCAACCACCGCCCCGGCCGTTACATGGGCGTGTGACCGTTCAACGGGGTTGCCGGCCAGCGGCCGGCACTACCGGCACCCACGCGCGGAGATCCCTCAGCGGGCGGCGGCCTGCAACCACGGCGGCGACAGCTTCAGCAGCCGCGCATGCACCGGGCAATCCTCGGCGTGCGCGCCGGGCAGGTAGCCCAGGCTCATCAGGAACTCGCCGGTGATCTCGCCACCGGTGAAGCGGAAGGTCTTCTTGAACAGCTTCACCCAATCGGCCTTGCTGCGCGGGTGATGCGCATCCAGCCACGCCGCGAAGCTGCCATGACTGGCCCGCAGCTGCTGGATCACCTGCGCGTTGTGGATGGCGGCCAGTACCTTCAGCCGGTTGCGGATGATGCCCGCGTCCGATAGCAGGCGCTCGATGTCCTGCTCGGCATAGGCCGCCACGCGGTCGACATCGAAGCCGTCATAGGCCACGCGGAAGCCCTCGCGCTTTTTCAGGATCGTTTCCCAGCTCAGCCCGGCCTGGTTGATTTCCAGCACCAGCCGCTCGAACAGCTCGCGCTCGTCACGCTGCGGGTAGCCGTATTCATTGGCGTGGTAGTAGTCGTGCACCGGATGGCCCGGGGCGATGAGGCAGTAGCCGCTCATGGGGAAGACTCGCTGGATTCGGGTTCGGGATCGATGGCCACTCCGGGGCGCCCACCGATGGACAGCATCGGCCAGCGTGGTGGTTCGAGAGTGAGTTTGCCATCACGCAGCGCCTGGTTGATCGCCTCGGCCTGGCCGCTGGCGGTGCCGAACAGCGAACCGGCCCGGCGCCAGTGGTTGTCCCTGCCACGTGCGTACAGCACGCAGTCCGGCCCACGGATGGTGTACAGCTCGCACAGCAGCACGTCGGTGTTCCCGTCGCCATCCAGATCGCGATGCACGATCAGGCAGTCGCGCTCGCTCTGGGCGCAGGATTCGCCATCGATCGCGCGCGTGGCCAGTGCCTGCCACCAGTCGTCCGGTGGCGAGCTGGATCCCTTGGCCAGCTTCAACGCGCGCTGCAGGGCGACGACGTCCTGCGGCCCCTTGTCGAGGCGCTGGCCGTCATCCCAGCGCGAGGTAAGTGCCAGCGCGGCAGCGATCACCTGTGGCGCGTTGGCATCGGCGGTGATGGCTGGATCACGCTGCAGTTCGCGCAGCGCCCGCACGCCGCGGTGGCCAAGATCGAAGCGCAGCACGTTGACGTCACTGCTGGTGATCGCGGGCGGGTCGGCACGCAGGCGCGCCAGCTGGCTGGACAGGGTCAGCCGCACCGGGTCCAGCAGCGGCGAGTTGCCCAGCAATGCCAGTGCCAGCACCGCCCAGCACATCCAGCGGTTGACCGGCTCCAGCATCTGCAACCAGCGGCGCTGCCGGCGCAGCACCGCCAGCGCGTAGCCCACGGCATAGCCGGCCACGGCCACTGCGACGAGTACCGCCCAGAACCGGTCCACGGTCCAGCCGTACTGCACCACGCGCAGCCCCAGTGCGTACAGCGCCAGTGCGGCGTAGACCGGCAGCGCCAGCAGGCTGGCTTCAACCAGACGGCGCAGCACGACGGGGTAGGGCGCGGTGTCGTCCCCCTGCTGGTAGACCGCATTGGTGAACGTCACCAGCAACAGCGACAGCACCAGCAGCAGGCTGGCGGCCGAGCGGGTCTTCCACAGCGGTTCCAGCCCGGTAAGCGGCAGGCTCAGCACGAACAATACGGCGATGAACGAGAGCAGCGGCAGCAGTCCGCGGCAGATCGCGAACAGCACCTGGCGGGTGATCTGGATCGCACGGTGCTGGGTGCGCCCGATCAGCACGCCGAACCCGGCCAGGCTGCCGGTAGCCAGCGCAATGAAGGCATCCTGGCGGAACAGGTCGCGGAAGACGGTGACCTCCAGCAGCTGGAACAGCGCCGCCCACAGCCACAGCAGCAGCCAGGTCAGCCCGGTGAACAGTGCCGCCAGGGCGAGGGTCAAACCGTTCTGCCAGGCGCGCTCGAACAGCTCGGGGTAGCTGGCGCGCCAGTGCCCGTGCTGCAGCTGGAACTGCCACCAGGGCAGCACCACGAACACCGCCACGGCCATGCCCAGGGTCAGTGGAAACTGCAGCGCGCTCGACTCCAGCGCGGTCTCGCCAGTGAGGTTCCAGCCGATCCAGGCGGCCAGCGCCAGCACCACCGCCGAGCCGAGCACGGCCTGCAGCCACAGGCGGCGCTGGCCCAGCTCGACCAGGCTCAGCGCCACCGCGCTGGGAATGGCCAGCACCCAGGCGTACCAGCAGTAGCGCCAGCCGATATCGCGGAACGGCCACGCATCGGACAGTTCCTGCGCGGCATACAGCATCAGACCCTGCAGCAGGGCAATCAGGACGATGGCGCTGCGTGCCGGCAGGGTCAGGGGCGATGAAGACTGCATCGATGACCTTCCATGGCAAAGCACCATCCTAGCCCATCGCGGTTCGCCGCCTTTGCGCGACCATCCCGCCCCCAGCAGGTAGAATGGGACCATGCCTGTAACGCCGACCTCCCTCGCCGATCACCTCCTCGTCGCGCTGCCGTCGCTGCTCGACGCGACCTTTGCCCGCAGCGTCGCGCTGATCTGCCAGCACGACGAGAACGGGGCGATGGGCGTGCTGGTCAACCAGCCTTCCGAGTACACGCTGGGTGAAGTGCTTGCCCAGATGGACATCACCACCGGTGACGGCGACCTGCAGGCGCGCATGGTGCTCAACGGCGGCCCGGTGCATCCCGAGCGCGGCTTCGTCATCCATGACGACGCGCGGGCGTGGGATTCCAGCCTGATCGTGGGTGACGGCCTGTACCTGACCACTTCGCGTGACATCCTTGAAGCGATGGCGCGTGGCGAAGGCCCGGCCAATGCCGTGGTCACCCTCGGCTGTGCCGGTTGGGGCGCAGGGCAGCTGGAAAGCGAGCTGTCCGAGAACAGCTGGCTGACCGTGCCGGCCGATGCCGAGCTGGTGTTCCAGCTGCCACTGGAGCAGCGCTGGCAGGGTGCGGCCTCGCGCATCGGCGTGGACCTGTTCCGCCTGACCGACTACAGCGGCCATGTCTGAGCCGGCCACGCCCGTACCGGCTCCTGCTGCCCCGGCGATCCGCCGTGACGGCACCGTTCTGGGTTTCGACGTCGGCTCGCGGCGGATCGGCGTGGCCATCGGCAGTGCCTTCGCTGCGCATGCGCGCGCGGTGGCGGTGGTCGATGTGCACGGCAATGGCCCGGACTGGACCGCGATCGAACGCCTGCTCAAGGAATGGAAGCCCGACGGCCTGGTGGTCGGCGACCCGCTGACCCTGGACGGCCAGGACCAACCCAACCGCAAGCGCGCGCAGGGCTTCGCCCGCCAGCTGCGGGAACGTTTCAAGCTGCCGGTGGTGATGATCGACGAGCGTTCCAGCTCGGTCGAGGCCGCCCGCCGCTTCGCCGTCGAGCGCGCCGAAGGGCGCAAGCGCCGCCGTGATGCGGCCGCGCTCGATGCCGTGGCCGCGGCGGTGATCATCGACCGCTGGCTGTCGTCCCCCGACGACGCCACCCCCATTCCCTGACTGCCCGACACCGCCATGACCGCCCAGCAAATCGATGCCTCCGGACGCCTGCGCCACCTGCTGACCCTGGAGGGCCTGCCGCGCGGGACCCTGCTGCAGCTGCTTGACCGGGCAGGTCAGATCCGCGATGCCGCAGTCGGCCGCGTCGGCAACAAGCGCCACGTGCTGGCCGGTTCGGCGGTGTGCACGCTGTTCTTCGAGCCGTCCACGCGCACCCGCAGCTCATTCCAGCTGGCCGCGCAGCGCCTGGGCGCCGATGTGCTCAACTTCGATGCCTCGACCTCGTCCACCCGCAAGGGCGAAACCGCCTGCGATACGCTGCGCAACCTGGAAGCGATGGGCGTGCGCGGCTTCGTGGTGCGCCACCCGGAGGATGGCGCGGTAGCCGCACTGGCAGAAGCGGCGGGCGAGGGCACCGCACTGATCAACGCCGGTGACGGCCGCAGCGCGCACCCGACCCAGGGCCTGCTGGACATGCTGACCCTGCGCCAGGCCAAGGGCCCGGATTTCTCGAAGATGAAAGTGGTGATCGTCGGCGACGTGAAGCACTCGCGCGTGGCCCGCACCGACCTGCATGCGCTGCGCACGCTGGGCGTGGGTGAGATCCGCGTGTGCGGCCCGCAGTCGCTGCTGCCGGACGATGAGACCCTGAAGGGCTGCGTGGTCGGCGATGATTTCGACGCGATGCTGGAAGGCGTCGACGCGCTGATGATGCTGCGCCTGCAGCGCGAGCGCATGGAAGAAGGCCTGGTGCCGTCGCTGGAGCAGTACCACGCCCAGTACGGCCTGACCCGCGAGCGCCTGGCGCGCGCCGGCAAGGATGCCGCGGTGCTGCACCCGGGCCCGATCAACCGCGGCGTGGAAGTGACCGACGACGTGGCCGACGGCCCGCAGTCGTGGGTGCTGCGCCAGGTCGCCAACGGCGTCGCCGTGCGCATGGCCGTGCTGGAAACCCTGCTGGGCTGACCACCCGCTCTGGTAGGTGTCAACCTTGGTTGACACACTTGCCGCGCGGCTTGTCCGCGCACCGCTCTGGTAGATGCCAACCTTGGTTGGCACTATCCATCCGCGCCCAAGTTGTCGAGCGGATCACACGAAGCCCCAAGCTCCCATTCGCACCATGCATGGGGATATTGCCCAAGCCGCGTCGCCAGTCCGGCCCTGATCGGATTTCCCATCAGGTACATCGCACGCCGGTGCAACGATTCGTCAGAGCGGATCGCATGATCGTGATAGCAGGCCTGCCAGAAGCGCCCGACTCGCCCCAGCAACCGGTTTGCCTGCTGGGCTGTGCGCGACTTGAAACGCTTCATGACGGTTTCCAGCGTTCCCGCACGTAGTTCGACCAGCCAGTGGATGTGGTCGGGCATGACCACGTACGCAATCGAGCGGGTGAAGCCTTCCTGATCCAGTCGCTGGAATTCGCGGACTGCCAAGGCGGCCGCTGCGGCGTTGGTGAAGAGCGGCGCGCGGTCATGGACGACGGCGGTGAGGATATAGCTGAGGCCGATGCTGGAGCGACGACCGAGCAGGAGACGTGTGTTCTGCATGGAGCAAGCATGGACGGGCCTGCTTCCAGTGAACATCGGGGAATGGGTTGGTTTCAGGTAGGCCAGTGCCAACCAAGGTTGGCAACTACCAGGGCAGTCAATGCCAACCAAGGTTGGCAACTACTGAAGCTGCGGCTCAGCGCTTCTGCGCGAACAGCCATGCCCACATCGCCGGGTCGGCGTAGGTGGCGTCCCAGGCATTGTGGTTGCCGTCCGGGTACTCGGTGTAGCGCACGTCGCGTGCAGCGGCGCTCCGGAATGCGGCGTGCAGTCTGCGATCGTCGTCCGGTGGCACTACATCATCCAGCGCACCGTGGAAGATCCAGATCGGCGTGCCTCTCAGGCGCTGGGCGATGGCCGCATACGGATCGGTTTCCTGGGCGACCTGCTCGACGAACAGGGTCGGGCGCACCGCGCGTGGCGCCAGCACCGCGCCGCACACGGGCACGATCGCGGCGAAGCGCCCGGGGTCATCCAGCGCGATGTTCCAGCTCCCATAGCCGCCCATCGACATCCCGGTCAGGTACTGCCGTGAGGGATCGGCACCGAACTCGGCGATGGTGGCGTCCAGGGCGGCCAGCGCAACGCGGTTGTTGCGCCCGCTCCATTCCTGGTGGCCCGGCACCTGGGGGAATACGGCCAATGCGGGGAAGTCGGCCGCGTGCCTGCGCAGGTGCGGCCCCAGCCCCGCATGGGTCTGCTTGACACCGTCGCCGCCACGCTCGCCGGAGCCGTGCAGGAACAGGATGACCGGGAGTCTGGTGGGAGCGGTGGCCTGAACGCCGGCCGGAATGAACACCTGGTAGTAGGCGGTCTCGCCGTCCACCTTCACTGCGCGGCCCTCGAAGCGGCCGCGCGCGCTGTCCGGCAGCGAAGTGCAACCGCTCATCATCAGAAAGGCCAGCAGCGGCAGCCAGCGCGACATCGATCGGACCATGGGATTTCCCGGGGCGGCAGGGTCAGCTGCATCCTAGCCCGCCGCAGGTCAACGCGGCATCGTGCGGCGCGTCACTCCGGTCGCGGGAAACTGGCAATGATGTCCAGCTGCTCCTGCGCTTCGGCATTGCCGTCGGCGGCGGCCGCCTGCACCTGCGCGATGTCCGGATGCAGCACCACCAGCAGCGGGTTCTCGCAGACCGGGCAGGCGTACTCGGTGGCGTCCTCGTCCAGCTCCATCTCCATGGCACGCGAGCTGCCCTTCCATTCGCAGGCCGGGCAGGTGTGCTGCTGGTCGCGCCAGCCGGGCTGGAAATAGTTTTCGATCGTTGTTGCCATGGGTGTTCCAGTTGGGATCGGACCCTGCAGGGTTCAGTGCAGCAGCACCAGCGTGGCCAGGCCGAGGAAGGTGAAGAAGCCCATCGAGTCGGTCACGGCGGTCAGGAAGATGCCGCTGGCCAGCGCCGGGTCGAAGCCGAAGCGTTTCAGGGTCAGTGGCACCAGCACGCCGGCCAGTGCGGCGAACAGCAGGTTGCAGGTCAGCGCGATGGCGATCACTGCCGACAGCCCGGGCGAGTGGAACCAGGCCAGCACGATCAGCCCCAGCACGGAACCCAGCATCACGCCGTTCAACAAGGCGACCCGCACCTCCTTCCACAGCAGCGTGCGCGCGTTGGACGCGCCTACCTGGCCCAGTGCCAGGCCGCGCACCATCAGCGCCAGCACCTGGGTACCGGCATTGCCGCCCAGGCCCGCCACGATCGGCATCAGCACGGCCAGCGCCACCAGCTTGTCGATGGTGCCTTCGAAGTGGCCGACTACGCTGGAGGCCAGGAAGGCGGTGCACAGGTTCACCGACAGCCACATCAAGCGCCGGCGCATGGCGCGCCAGACCGGGCTGAACAGGTCTTCGTCCTCGTCCAGACCGGCGGCGCCCAGTGCCTGGTGCTCGGCCTGGCCACGGATGATGTCGACCACGTCATCGATGGTGATGCGGCCGATCAGGATGTTGTTGTCGTCCACCACCGGCGCGGAGATCCAGTCATGGTCGGAGAACTGGCGGGCGACCTCCTGGTCGCTCTCGCCGACGTCAATGGCCGGCTGCTCGTCGTCGATCAGGCGGTTGATCGGAGTGGTGTCCTCGTGGGTCACCAGTGCCGCCAGCGACACCCGGCCGAGGTACTGATGGCGCCGGCTGACCACGAACAGGTGATCGGTATGGTCCGGCAGTTCGCCGCGCAGGCGCAGGTAGCGCAGCACCACGTCGACATTGACGTCGGCGCGCACGGTCACCACGTCCGGGTTCATCAGGCGGCCGGCACTGTCCTCGGGATAGGACAGCACCTGCTCCAGGCGCTCGCGGTTCTCGCGGTCCATCGACTTGAGGACCTCGTCGATGACCGTATCGGGCAGGTCTTCGACCAGGTCGGCCAGGTCGTCGATGTCCAGGTCTTCGACCGCGGCGATGATCTCGTCCGGGTCCATGTCCGCGAGCAGGCTCTCGCGCACGTCTTCGCCGACGTGGACCAGCACCTCGCCGTCATCTTCCGGATCAACCAGGCCCCACACCACCTCGCGCTTGCCCGGCGGCAGCGATTCAAGCAGGTTGCCGATCTCGGCCGGGGCCAGGGTGTTGACCAGCCGACGTACCGGGCCCAGCCGGCCGCTGTCCAGGGCATCGGACAACATCCGCAGTTGGCGCGCAGTCTTGTCGTGGCGTACAGCTTCAGCCATCGCAGCTCCCGCGGGATAAGAAAAGCCGCGATCCCGGCAAGGATGCGGCAACAGGGGTGTTCAGCGCGTCATTATCGCAAGGGGATGTTTCAGCGCATAGCCGCCGGGTGGCGGTAGTGCCGGCCGCTGGCCGGCAACCTCTTGGCCTTCAGCGAGACGGGGCCAGATCCCTTTTCCCGCGGAAAAGGGATCTGGCCCCAGGCGTGCATGCCCGGCGAGCGGGTGGTGTCAGGGCGTATCGGCCACCAGCGCCAGCCAGCGTTCGATGGCGCGGCGGTCGCGCGCGGCCAGCAGCTTCGGGGCACGGGCGCGCAGCGCACCCAGATCGGCTTCGCGGATGGCACGGCGCACCTCCAGCAACGTACCGGGATGCAGGCTGAACTCGCTCAGGCCCAGCGCCAGCAGCAACGGGGTCATCCGCGCATCACCGGCCATCTCGCCGCAGACCGCCACCGGGATGCGGTGGCGTGCGCCGGTCTCGATCACCATCTGCAACAGCCGCAGCACCGCCGGGTGCAACGGTGAATACAACTCACCCAGCGCCTCGTTGTTGCGGTCGGCGGCCAGCAGGTACTGCACCAGGTCGTTGGTGCCGATCGACAGGAAATCGACCAGATCGATGAAACTCTCCAGCGCCAATGCCGCCGCCGGGACTTCGATCATCGCGCCCAGCGGCACGTGCTCGGACACCATATGGCCTTCGCTGCGCAGCTGTTCGCTCAGCTTGAGCATGCGCCGGCGCACCGCCAGCAGTTCCTCGCGGGTGCTGACCATCGGCACCAGCACGCGCAGCTTGCCGTAGGCCGAGGCGCGCAGGATCGCGCGCAGCTGGGTGTCGGCCACCTTGGGCCGTGCCAGCGACAGGCGCACGCCGCGCAGGCCCAGTGCCGGGTTCTCTTCGTTGCTCAGGGTCAGACCGGTACGATCGGCCTTGTCCGCACCCAGGTCGAGCGTGCGGATGGTCACCGGCCGGCCGCTCATGCCCAGTGCGGCATCACGGTAGGTCTGGAACTGTTCTTCTTCGTCCGGCAGCTCGTTGCGCTGCAGGAACAGGAATTCGGTGCGGTACAGGCCCAGCCCCTGCGCGCCCAGCGCATGCGCCTGGGTGACGTCCTCCAGCGATTCGGCATTGGCCAGGAGGGCAATGTCGACCTGGTCGCGGGTACGGCTGGGCTTGCTGCGCAGGCGGCCAAGCTCGCGCTGCTCGCGCGCGTGTTCCTTCAGGCGTGCGCGGTAGTCACGCAGGTTGTCGGCCAGCGGGTTGACGGTGATGCTGCCGTCGGCACCGTCGATGATCAGCACGTCGCCGTCGGCGACGCGGCTGAGCAGTTGCGGCACATTGACGATCAGGGGCAGGTGCAGGCTGCGCGCCAGGATCGCGCTGTGCGACAGCGCGCTGCCGGCGGCGGTGACGATGCCGACCACGCCCTGCGCCTGCAGCTGCGCCAGTTCGGATGGGGCGATGTTGTCGCAGACCAGGATCTCGCCGGCCAGGCCCTTCATCACCGGCGGGCGTTCGGGTTGCAGGAAGGCGTGGATGCGGCCGATCACATGGTCGAGATCGTCCATGCGGCTCTTCAGGTAGGCATCGTCCATGCCATCGAAGACCTTGGCCAGGCGGTCACGCTGCAGGCGCAGCGCGTAGCCGGCACTGTACGGGCCGCTGCGGATCAGTTCGTCCAGGCCATACAGCAGCTCGGGGTCGTCCAGCAGCAACGCGTGCAGGTCGAGGAACTCGCCCACTTCCTGGTTCAGTGCGCCATGCAGGCGCTGACGCAGTTCGTGCATTTCCGTACGCGCGGCATCCAGCGCACGGTGCAGGCGGGCCAGTTCGGCCTCGACCTGGTGGGCGGCCACGCGTTGCTCGGCCACTTCCAGTGCATGCGGCAGCCGCACGCGCGCCCGGCCCATCGCCGTTCCGCGCGCCGCGCCATGGCCGGCCAACAGCTGTACCGGCCGTTGGCCGGAAGGGAGCTGGCCGGCGCGTGCGCGTGGCACGCTCAGCTGTCCTCGTCGAAGCGGCGTTCGAACAGGCCGACCACCGCCTCCATCGCGGCGGCTTCATCTTCGCCGTTGATGCGCACGGTGACCGGAGTGCCCTGGCCGGCGGCCAGCAGCATCACGCCCATGATGCTCTTGGCGTTGATCTCACGGCCCTTGGCGGCCATGGTCACGTTGCAGCGGAACGGCGCCAGGGTCTGCACCAGCTTGGCGGTGGCCCGGGCATGCAGGCCCAGGCGGTTGCTGACGGTGAGTTCTCGTTCAAGCATCGTCGACTATCGCTCCATTACGGGTGCCCGCCGCGGCTGTGGCGGGCAGTTGATCCAGTCCCTGTTCCGGATAATTCATCACCCGCAGCAACATCGGCAGGCTCAGCGCCGACACCCGGCGAACCGGGGTCCCCAGCCGGGCCAGCTGCCCTGCAAGGTTGGCGGGGCTGGCGCCGTACAGGTCGGTCAGGATCAGCACGCCCTCACCACTGTCGACCCGCCGCAGGGCGGCCGAGGCGAGCGGGAGCAGGGCGTCCATGTCTGCGTCGAACGGTACTTCGAAAGCTTCGGTTTTCAGCGGCAATTGCCGCAGGAGCCGGGTCGCCACGTCAAGCAGGGCGGTCCCGACCCCGGGATGTGTTACGAGGAGAATGCCACAGGTCATTACTGCACGTTAACAGGTCAAGGTGAATCGGCGATAGCAGCAGATGAGGGGCACTGTGTCCCGTATTCAGCGTTATCGGGGTCAGAGCCCTTTTCCCCTGGAAAAGGGATCCGACCCCATGCGTTTTTCGATGCCTGGCAGCGATTCATCCACGCATGGTGTGGATCCATCGTGTCGACCAAGGTCGACACCTACCCACACCGCCCCGCCATGCCACGGAATGCCGCTTTTGCTGTTGCTGTTGCTGTTGCCGGCCAGCGGCCGGCACTACCGACGGGTGCCGGGCGCAGCCCGGCCGGCCCCCCTCAATCCTGTTCGCGGTGGTACGTCGCCACGTCCTGCCAGCCCATCTCGCGGGCATGCCGGGCCATGCGCTCGGCCAGGAACACCGAGCGGTGCTTGCCGCCGGTGCAGCCGAACGCCACGGTCACGTAGCTGCGGGTGCCATCACCCAGTTTCGGCAGCCAGGTATCGAGGAAATCCATCAGCTGGGCCAGGTAGCGCTGCACGTCCGGTTGCGCTTCCAGGTAGTCGCGCACACCCGGTTCGCGGCCGCTGAGCGCACGCAGGTCCGGGTCCCAGTGTGGATTGGGCAGCACCCGCGCATCGAACACGAAGTCCGCTTCGGCGGGTACACCGCGCTTGTAGGCGAATGATTCGAACAGCAGCGACAGGCCGGTGGCATGGTCCATCGCGAACTCGGTGATGATCCGCCGCCGCAGTTGGTGCACGTTGAGGTTGCTGGTATCGATCACCGCATCGGCCTCGCGGCGCAATGGCGCGGTCAGCTCGCGCTCGCGGGCGATCGCCTCGGGCAATGACAGGCCCAGCTGGCTCAGCGGATGGCGGCGGCGGGTGTCGGCATAGCGCTTGAGCACCGTTTCGTCGCTGGCCTCGAAGAACAGCACCTTCACTTCCACGCCGGCGTCGGTGGCCAGCTGCCGCCAGTCGCCCAGCTGGCTCAGGTCGGCCTGGCCGCGCACGTCGATGCCCACCGCCAGCCGGCGCGGCGCGCTGCCATCGTGGTTGGCCAGCAGGCTGCGCACGAAGTCCGGCAGCAGGTGGATCGGCAGGTTGTCCGAGCAGTAGTAGTCCTGATCCTCGAAGGTCTTCAGGGCGACGGATTTACCCGAGCCGGACAGGCCGCTGACGATGATCAGGGTCGGGGCGGAGGGGGTGGCGGTGCTCATGGACAGGCTCTTTGAGGGGCAGGGGAATCAGGGTGTTCGCCGTTCCAGCAGATTGCTGTGGCGGGCGATGAACATCGCTGCCGGATCAATGCCCTTGGTGCGCAGGATGTGCAGGCGGGTGGCGGCTTCGGTCAGCACGGCCAGGTTGCGGCCGGGCATCACCGGCAGGGTGATCAGCGGAACGTCGAGGTCCAGCACATGGCGGGTGCCCGAGTCGCCGGTCAGGCGCTCGTAGCCATGCGGGGTGGGTTCGGTCATCGGCTTGGTCAGGTGGACGATCAGCCGAAGGTACTTGTTCTTCTTTACAGCCGTGTCGCCGAACATCTCGCGCACATTCAGCACGCCCAGGCCGCGCACTTCCAGCAGGTCCTGCAGCAGTTCGGGGCAGGTGCCGTCGAGCACGTCCGGGGCGATCTGGGTGAATTCGGGCGCATCGTCGGCTACCAGGCGATGGCCGCGGCTTAGCAGCTCCAGCGCCAGCTCGCTCTTGCCCGACCCGGCCTCACCGGTGATCAGCACGCCGATGGAATAGATCTCCATGAACACGCCATGCAGGATCACCCGCGGCGCCAGCGTGCGCGCCAGGTGGTAGGACAGGTGGTTGAGCAGTTCGTGGCCGCGCTTGGGCGACAGCCACAGCGGTGTACCGGATTCATCGGCGGCCGCGCGCAGGTCTTCCGGGCACGCCTGGTTGCGGGTCAGCACCAGCGCCAGCGGATGCGACTGCATGATCTTCTCGATGGTCTCCCAACGCTGGCGGGGTTCCAGCGCGTCCAGCCAGGACAGTTCCTCGGTGCCCAGGATCTGCACCTTGTTGGGATAGATCGCATTGAGGTAGCCGGCCAGCGACGGACGCCGCGAGACCGTGTTGCCGGCCTCCAGCTCGCGTTTCTCACCGGATTTGCCAGCGGCCCAGCGCAGCCCCAGCCGCTCGCGCTGCTGTTCGAACAGTTCACGGGCGGTGATGCTGGTATTCATGCGGCACTCGCAGGTGGGGTCATGTCCAGCGCCTCGCGCAGCGACCGGGCATCGCCGGCTTCGCGCAGGGCCTGGCGGATGTCCGGTGCGGAAAACAGCTCGGCCAGCTCGGACAGCAGCATCAGGTGCTGGTGGGTGTAGTGGGCGGGGACGGCCATCGCGAACACCAGGTCCACCGGTTCGTCGCCGCCGAAATCGACCGGGGTCGCCAGTCGCAGCAGGGCGCCACGGGGGCGGTCCAGGGTCGGCGCGCGGCCGTGGGGAATGGCGATGCCGTGGCCGATCGCGGTGCTGCCCAGGGCTTCGCGCTGGCACAGGTTCAGATAGATCTGTTCGGCGTTGGCCTGGCGGCAGGCCAGCAACCCGGCGGCGGCCTGCAGGACGCTGTCACGGTCGGTGGCCGTGCAGAGCTGGGTCTGCACGGCCGCCAGGAGGTCAGTCAGGGGCATGTCTGCGGGGAACGGTGGCGATCAGCCACCATTGTCGCCCACCGGCAGCGGTGCGTGCTGCTGTTTTTTCTCCTTGTGCTTGATGACCAGGCGGTCAAGCTTGTCCGCAAGCAGGTCGATCGCGGCATACATGGTCTGGCCGCCGGCCTCGGCGTGCAGGGTCTGCCCCGGAATGTTGAGGCTGGCGTCGACGTGGTGTTCGGTCTTCTGCAGCTTGAGGGTCACCCGCGCTTCGCAGTGCTGGTCGAAGTGTTTTCCGATCCGGGCCAGCTTCTCCTCTACATAGGACTGCAGGGCCGGGGTGACTTCGACGTCTTTGCCAAACGTTTCGATGCGCATCGGGTTTCTCCTGTGTTCGGATGTGCCAATGAACCTCTCCGCCGGGCGCGGCGGCGCGTCAAGCGATTCTGACCCTTTCGTGCGAGGCGGAAATGTTCATGGCTTCACGATACTTCGCCACGGTGCGTCGCGCTACTGGAATTCCCGACGATTTGAGCAGGTCAGCCAGCTTGGCGTCAGAAAGCGGCTTGCGCGGGTTCTCGTCGTCGATCAGGCGGCGGATCATTGCCTGGATGGCCGTGCTGGACGCCTCGCCACCGCCTTCGGTATCGATGCCCGAGGCGAAGAAGGCGCGCAGCGGCAGGGTGCCGCGCGGCGTGCGCACGTGCTTGCGGGCGATCGCGCGCGACACTGTGGATTCGTGCAGGCCCAGCTCGGCGGCGATCTCGCGCAGGGTCAGCGGGCGCAGCGCCTGCTCGCCGAATTCGAGGAAGCCGGCCTGTTGCAGGATCAGGCTGCGCACCACCCGCAGCAGGGTTTCGCCGCGCTGCTGCAGGCCCTTCAGCAGCCAGCGCGCCTCCTGCAGCTGGCCGCGCAGGTAGCCGGCGTCGGCCTCGCCACAGCGGCGGATCAGCTGTTCGTAGCCACGGTGGATCACCACCTTCGGCCCGGCATGGGCCGGCAGCGCTGCGCGCCAGATGCCGTTCTGCCGCCACACCACCACGTCGGGCACCACATAGGTGTCCTGCGACAGCGGCGCGATCTGCGTGCCCGGACGCGGGTCCAGCGAGCGCAGCAGCGCGACCGCCGTCTCGACCTCGTCCAGCGGCTGTTTCAGTTCATGCGCCAGCCCGGAGACGCCACTGCGCGGCAGCCGTTCCAGCGGGCCTGCGGCAATCTGTCGCGCCAGCGCCAGCCCCGGCGTGTCGGCAGGCAACACGTCCAGCTGCAGCTGCAGGCACTCGCCGAGCGTGCGCGCGGCAACGCCGACCGGGTCGAAACGCTGGATGCGATGCAGCACCGCGAGGATTTCATCCTCACCGGCATGGACCGCCGGCAGCAGGGTTTCGGCGATGGTGGCCAGCGGTTCGCGCAGGTAACCATCGTCGTCCAGCGCATCGATCAGTGCAGCGCCGATGCTGCGGTCATGCGTGGAAAGATGCGACAGGTGCAGCTGCCACAGCAGGTGGTCGGCCAGCGTTTCGGTTTCCGCCACGCGCTCGGCGGCACTGCCGGTGTCATCGTCATCGTCGAAGCTGCCACCACTGCCGGCGGCACTCCAGTCGAGTTCGGCCGGCGCCCAGTCGTCGCCGTTGTCGGTGCGTTCGGCGGG
This sequence comes from Stenotrophomonas sp. YJH_SMC_82, assembly GCF_059368875.1. NCBI lineage: Bacteria > Pseudomonadati > Pseudomonadota > Gammaproteobacteria > Lysobacterales > Lysobacteraceae > Stenotrophomonas > Stenotrophomonas sp. YJH_SMC_82. Next base: position 985,062 of record NZ_JCAFSE010000002.1, on the reverse strand, counting down.
CGCGTCGGCATCGGTGCTGTCGCTGGCCTCATTGGCGGCACTGCTGTCGTTGCTGTCGGCCCAGTCCAGCAGCGGATTGCTCTCCACGGCCTGGGCGATTTCAAGCTCCAGCTCGGTCGTGGACATCTGCAGCAGCTTGATCGCCTGCTGCAGCTGGGGCGTGAGCACCAGCTGTTGTCCCAACGATGTCTGCAGCCGAGTCTTCATGCCTGTGCCGAACGGAAGGAAAGGGACCCGGCGCCTGCGGTCACAGCTTGAAGGAATCCCCAAGGTAGACGCGACGTACGTCGGCGTTGTCCAGGATCGCCTCCGGCGAGCCCTGGGCCAGCACGGTGCCCTCGGCGAGGATATACGCGCGGTCGCAGATTCCCAAGGTCTCGCGCACGTTGTGGTCGGTGATCAGCACGCCGATGCCACGCTGCTTGAGATGGGTGACGATGCGCTGGATTTCACCCACCGAGATCGGGTCGACACCGGCAAACGGTTCGTCGAGCAGGATCAGGCGCGGCTGCGCGGCCAGTGCGCGGGCGATCTCGCAGCGACGACGTTCGCCACCGGACAGGCTGGCGCCGAGCTGGTCGGCCACATGGCCCAGCTGCAGTTCGTCGAGCAGGCTGTTCAATTCGCGTTCGCGGCCGGCCGAATCCAGGTCTTCGCGAAGCTCCAGTACCAGGCGGAGGTTGTCGGCCACCGTCAGCTTGCGGAACACCGACGGCTCCTGCGGCAGGTAGCCCACGCCCTGCTTGGCACGGGTGTACATCGGATCGCTGGTGATGTCCTTGCCGTCGAGCACGATGCTGCCGGCATCGGCGGCGACCAGGCCGACGATCATGTAGAAGCAGGTGGTCTTGCCGGCACCGTTGGGGCCGAGCAGGCCCACCACTTCACCGGCGTCGAGGGTCAGCCCGAAGTCCTTCACGACTTCGCGCTGCTTGTAGCGCTTGCGCAGGCCCTTGGCGACGAGCATTACTTCTTGCTCCCGGCCGGCTTGGCCGACGTGCTGGCCGGCGCCGCCGCCTTGGGCGTGGCCGCCGGCTGTGCCGCCGCGTTCTTGTTCTTCGGCGGAATGACGGTGCGCACGCGGCTGCCATCGCCACCGGAATTCATTTCGCCGCTACGGGTGTTGTAGACCATGCGCTGGCCGGCATTGGTGCCGCGCGCGCTGGTGACCTTGTAGTTGCCGGTCAGGGTGATGATCTCGGTCTTGATGTCGTAGTCGATGCGATCAGCCACCGCGTCCATCCAGGTGCCATCGTCGAGCTGCTGCTTCATCGTGGCCTGCTTGCCGGTGAACACCGCACGCACGGCCTCGCCGTCCTTCAGGTAGATCTCGGCTTCGGACGAGCGGATGTCCAGCGAGCCCTGGGTGACGGTCACGCCCTGCGAGAGCACGGTCTTGCCATCGCCGGTGAGCACGCCCGACTGCGCGCCGGAGTCGATGTTCATGTTCTCGTTGCGGTCGGTGGACTTGGCAAAGGCAGCGCTGGGAACAAGGAGACCGAGCGCGAGTACGGCTGCAAAGGGAATCTTCATCGGGGTCCGTTCTACCGGTGGGGCCGCCCGGGAAACCGGGGGCGGATGGGTGGGCTGCCTGCCTTGCGCCTGTCCGGGGACGTCGCAGGAGGGCGGCGGAATCAGCGTCGGGGCGTGTAACGGCCCTTGGACTGGCTGAGGAAATGATACGTGTTGTTCTTCGAATCCACCTCGAAGCCAACGCCGGACTGTTCCATGCCGGGGCGGGTCATGGTGACCAGCGCATCGGTGCGGGCACGGTTCTCCTTCGGGAACACGTCCAGGTGGTCGGTGCGGAAGGTGGTCGGCACCACGCCCGGATCGGCCGGGCTGTCGCCGGCGACATTGCCGCGCAGCTTCATCTGGTCGCCCTTGGCGCTGAGCCAGCCCGTCTCGGCACGCAGGGTCCAGTGCTTGCCATCCTTGTCCGGCATCTCGAACAGCGGCGTGGCGATGTTGATGGTCTGGTCGCCACGCTGGCGCTCCAGCAACGGTGCGCGCAGGGTGGTCGATTCCTTGCCGTGCTCATCCAGGGCGACGACCTGGAAGTCGTGCAGGACGTAGTCCACGCCGACATCCTGGCCGGCAGTGGCCGGACCCTTGTCGCGGTTGCGCAGGGCCGCCCAGCTGCTGAGCAGGGCCGCCAGCAGCAGGCCGATGCCGAGCAGGGTGCGCCAGTTCAGGCTCGGCAGGTTCATGCGCCGAACCTCGCCAGGACCGCGTCCACATGACCCTGCGCGGCCAGCAGGATGTCACACAGCTCACGGGCTGCACCACGTCCGCCGTCGGCGCGGGTCTGCCAATGCACGCGCTCGGCGATCCACGGGTGGGCGTTGGCCGGCGCCACCGCCAGGCCGACCGCGCCCAGCGGTGCCAGGTCCGGCAGGTCGTCGCCCATGAAGGCCACCTGCTCCAGACCGATGCCGTGCTGCGCACACAGCGCCTGCACGCTGGCCAGCTTGTCGCCCACGGCGATCTGGGTATCGATGCCGAGGTCGGCGCCGCGCCTGAGCGCGGACTGGCTGTTGCGCGCGGTGATCAGCACGGGGTGGATGCCGTGCTGCTGCAGCAGTTTCAGGCCCAGGCCATCCTGCACGAAGTACGCCTTGCTCTCGTTGCCGTCCTTGTCGTAGTACAGCCGACCGTCGGTGAGGGTGCCGTCCACGTCGAAGCAGGCCAGGCGGACGCGGGCCGCGGCGGCATGCAGGTGGGCGGGGAAGGCGGGCAGGGGGGACCAGGGCATCAGGGTGGCAGGCTCGGTGGATTCGGGTTGGGACGGTACAGACTGAATGGGGTCTACGGACTGTCGGTTAAACCACCCGGGCCCGCAACAGGTCATGAATGTTCAGGGCACCGACCGCCCGGCCCTGGTCGTCAACCACGATCAGGCCCGTGATCTTGTGGGTCTCCATCAGCCGGGCAGCCTCCACCGCCAGCTGGTCGGCGCCGATGGTACGTGGGTTGCGGGTCATCACATCGGCGATCTTCGCGGTGCGCACGTCCAGCGCGCTGTCCAGCGCCCGGCGCAGGTCACCGTCGGTGAACAGGCCGATCAGCACACCGTCGGCATCGACCACGGCGGTCATGCCCAGCCGCTTGCGGCTCATTTCGACCAGCGCCTCGCTGAGGCTGGCGTCGGCCCCCACGCTGGGCAGGTCCTCCCCGGTGTGCATGACGTCGGTGATATGCAGCAGCAGGCGGCGGCCGAGGCTGCCGGCCGGGTGCGAGCGGGCGAAATCGTCGGCGGTGAAGCCGCGTGCGTCGAGCAGGGCCACGGCCAGCGCATCGCCCATCGCCAGCGAGGCGGTGGTGCTGGAGGTCGGCGCCAGCGCCAGCGGGCAGGCCTCGGCCGGCACGCTGACGTCCAGGTGGATATCGGCGGCGGTGGCCAGGCTGGACTGCGGGCGGCCGGTCATGGAAATCAGCACGTTGCCCTGGCGCTTGAGCACCGGCAGCAGCATCAGCACTTCGTCCGATTCGCCCGAATAGGACAGCGCCAGCACCACGTCGGCCTCGGTGATCATGCCCAGGTCACCATGGCCGGCTTCGCCCGGATGCACATAGAACGCGGGAGTGCCGGTGGAGGCCAGCGTAGCGGCGATCTTGCGGGCGATGTGCCCGGACTTGCCCATGCCGGTGGCGACCACCCGGCCGCGGCTGGCCAGGATCGCCTGGCAAGCCTGCTGGAAGGCCTCGCCGAGGCGGTCGGCCACGGCATCCAGCGCCTGCCGCTCGATCTCGAAGACGCGGCGGCCGCTGGCGACCAGGCCGGCAGGGTCGACGGAACGGGGGGGCAACAGGGATTCGGCCATGCGGACGCCACGCAGCGGAAGTAGAATGGAGGCACATTTTATTAGGAAAGCCCGTTGGACGCCGACACCATCCGCAACCTGATCGAAACCGGCCTGCCCGGCGCCCGCGCCGACGTGCAGGGCGACGATGGCGTGCATTTCGAAGCGACCGTGGTCTGCGAGGCCTTTGCCGGCAAGATGCCGCTGGCCCGCCACCGGATGGTCTATGCCACCCTGGGCGACCTGATGGGCGGCGCGATCCACGCGCTGGCGCTGAAAACCGTGACCCCGGCCGAAGCCGGCTGAACCGCAGAAGATCCCGAATACATGGCCAAGATCGTTGTGACCGGCGGCGCTGCGCTGCACGGTGAAGTGAGCATCTCCGGCGCCAAGAACGCCGTCCTCCCCATTCTCTGCGCTACCCTGCTGGCCGATGCGCCGGTGGAGATCACCAACGTGCCGCACCTGCACGATGTGGTCACCACGGTGAAGCTGCTGGGTGAACTGGGTGCCAAGGTCACCATCGACCAGGGCACGCTGTCGCGCGGCAGTGCGATCGTGGTCGACCCGCGTCCGGTCAACCAGCATGTCGCCCCGTACGAGCTGGTCAAGACCATGCGCGCCTCGATCCTGGTGCTGGGCCCGCTGCTGGCCCGCTTCGGCGCGGCGGAAGTGTCGCTGCCCGGCGGCTGCGCGATCGGCTCGCGTCCGGTCGACCAGCACATCAAGGGCCTGCAGGCGCTGGGCGCCGAGATCGTGGTCGAGAACGGCTTCATCAAGGCCACGGCCAAGCGCCTGAAGGGCGGCCATTTCACCTTCGACATGGTCAGCGTTACCGGCACCGAGAACGTGCTGATGGGCGCGGTGCTGGCCGAAGGCACCACCATCCTCGACAACTGTGCGATGGAACCGGAAGTGACCGATCTGGCGCATTGCCTGATCGCGCTGGGCGCGAAGATCGAAGGCCTGGGCACTGCCCGCCTGGTCATCGAAGGCGTCGAGCGCCTGTCCGGCGGCCGCCATGAAGTGCTGCCCGACCGCATCGAGACCGGCACCTTCCTGGTGGCTGCGGCGATGACCGGCGGCAAGGTCACGGTCAACCGTGCGCGCCCGAACACCATGGACGCGGTGCTGTCCAAGCTGGTCGAAGCCGGTGCGAAGATCGAGACCACCGACGACACCATCACCCTGGACATGCAGGGCAAGCGGCCGAAGGCGGTCAACCTGACCACCGCGCCGTACCCGGCGTTCCCGACCGACATGCAGGCGCAGTTCATGGCGCTCAACTGCGTGGCCGACGGCGTCGGCGTGATCAACGAAACGATCTTCGAAAACCGTTTCATGCACGTCAACGAGTTGCTGCGCCTGGGCGCGGACATCCAGGTCGAAGGCCACACCGCCATCGTGCGGGGCAGCGAGCACCTGAGTGGCGCACCGGTGATGGCCACCGACCTGCGTGCCTCGGCCTCGCTGATCCTGGCCGGCCTGATGGCCAGCGGCGAGACCACCATCGACCGCATCTACCACCTTGACCGTGGCTACGAGAACATCGAAGAGAAGCTGTCTTCGCTCGGTGCCACCATCCGGCGCGTGCCATGATCCTGCGCGGCAAGTTCAGCCCGCGTCGCAAGGCGCTGCTGGCGCTGGTGCTGATCGTGCTGGCGTGGCTGGGCTACGCCTGGTACGCCAACATCGCCATCACCCAGGGCATCGAGCAGAAGGACATGGACTGGAATGGCGATGGCACGGTCTCGCGCGACGAGATCATCGAGTCGTTCTATGCGGTTGCGGTGAATGACAGCCAGGACGGCAACCGCCATTGCCGCACCTTCGTCTGGCGCAGCACCGGCGAGCAGATCCGCGTGGACTGCCGTACCGAGTTCAAGCCGGCGGCGGCCGAAGAAAAGAAGTAAGAAAAACGCCCGCGAAAGCGGGCGTTTTCTTTTCGCGGGGCCTGGGGTCGGAGCCCATCCCCGACGGAATGGGATCCGACCCCGGCACTCAGTTCATCGCCTTGATGGTCAGGTCCAGTGCATCGCGGTCGTTCTCCCGCTGCAGCATGCGCGCCGGCACCGGGAACTCCGGCACGATCCAGGCGATCAGCTCCTTGTTGCCGTCGGCACGCGAGACCTTGGTCGCTTCGTAGCTCTTGCCGCCCACGGTGATCGACTCCTTGCCGATCACGCGGTAGGTCATGTTCTTGATGCGGCCTTCGTCGACCATGCGATAGGTCAGCGGCTTGCCGGCGGCGAGGTCACGGGCGATCGCCAGGTTGATCAGCAGCGCGTCCATGTCACCGGATTTCAGTGCGATAGGTCCAGCGCGGTCCGGCTTGATGTCGCCGGTCCAGGTGGCCTGGTTGCTGGTCCAGTTGTAGTTGGCCTGCACGTTGCGCTTCTTCACCAGCAGCGCCGAACGGTCCTGGCTGCTGAGCGGGCGCAGCTGGCCGCGCACTTCTTCGAACACGGTGCTCTGGCTCAGGTCGGCCAGCTGGTTCTTCACCTGCAGCGTGTAGCGCCACTTGTTGGCACCCTCGCTGCTCAGCGTCATGCTGCCATTGGCCTGCATGCCCATGTAGCTGGCCAGGTAATCGGCCTTGAACGGCTGCAGGGCCATGGCCGGCAGGCTGGCCACCGACAGCGCGGCTGCAGCGATCCAGGTGAGGGGGCGGGTCAGGGTGCTCATGCTCAGACTCCTTGGTATTCGATCAGGCGCAGATCGACGCGGTCTTCGCCGTCTTCGCGTTGCAGGATGCGCACCGGGGTGGGGACACCGTTGGCGATCCAGAGGATGGTTTCGTTGTTGCCGCCGTTGGTCCGGTAGACCCGCAGCGCGTTGTAGGACAGGTCGCCGACCTCGACGTTCTCGGTCTGCGGCGCGGCCTGGTAGTCGTGCTGGCGGACCTTGCCCATGTCCACGTAGCGGTAGTGCATGGTGGCACCCGGACGGGCATCCCGCATGATCGCCAGGTTGATCAGCAGGGCGCTCTGGTCGCCCGGCTGCAGCGGAATCGGCTGCGCACGCTTCTTCTCGACGTCGCCGGTCCACTGCGCGGTACCGGCCTGCCAGTTGTACGTGCCGACCGCCTTCTTGCCCAGGAACAGGCCCTTGCGCACCGTGCTCTGGCTCAGCGGTGCATAGGCGCCGGCGCGCTCCTCGAACACCGTGCTCTGCTCGATGTTCAGGCCCAGCACGCTGGCAAAGCCGCGGCGGCCGACCACCTGCATGTCGACCCGCCACTGGTTGCCGCCGGTATGGGTGACCTGCATGCTGGCGTCGCCGGCCTCCTTGCCTTTGTAGAAGGCCTGGTAGGTGGCGCTGAACGGCTGCAGCGGCGGCGGTTCCCACGCCAAGGCCGGCAGGGCCGGGGCCGCCGCTTCGGCCGGCGGTTGCACCGCTGGCACCGGCGCCGGAGCCGGCGAGGCAGGCGCCTGCGCCTGGCCCCAACCCACGCCGGGGAGCACGACAAGCGACAGCAGCAGCGAAGTGGACAGCAGGGTCGTGGTCTTCATGGAAGAGAGGAGCCGCAGGAGGTGGGCAGGATGCCAGCCCCGCAGTCAGCGGGGCGTGTGCGTGGGCGTTACCGGTTCAGGTTCCCGGCGGAATCTAGGGCCAGCGGGCTAAACAGGGGGTGACCGTCCAGTTGCGGCTGGCCCTCCCGTTCAGTCAGGCGGCCGGCGCACAGCAGCTGCAGCGTGGCGATCAGCAGGGGATGCTCCACCGCCAGCACACGCGCGGCCAGCGTGTCGGCGTCATCGCCGGGCAGCACCGGTACCCGCACCTGGGCCAGCACGGCGCCGGCGTCCAGCTCGGGTACGACCAGGTGCACGCTGGCACCGTGCTCGGCATCGCCTGCATCCAGTGCCCGCGCATGCGTGTCCAGCCCCTTGTGCAGCGGCAGCAGCGACGGGTGGATGTTGACCAGGCGGCCATTGAAGCGCTGCACGAAGGCGGCGCCGAGTATGCGCATGTAGCCGGCGCAGACGATCCAGTCCGGTGCGACCGCGGCCAGTGCGTCGCCCAGTGCCTGCTCGTAGGCGGCGCGGTCGTCGAATTCCTTCGGCGCATGCGCCCAGCGCAGGTTGGCGCTGACCCGCTGCAGCGCGGCGGCGGCCGGGCGGTCGGAAAATACGCCGACGACCTCGGCGCGCAGGCGTCCCGCAGCGATGGCATCGAGGATGGCCTGCAGGTTGCTGCCGCGGCCGGAGGCAAGCACGGCAATGCGGGTGGGCGCGGTCATTGCGGGGTACTCCGGCGGATCAGCGGCCAGGTCAGCAGGCTGCCCACGGTGGCCATCAGCATGTCGGCATGGGCGTCCCACATGTCGCCCTGCTGCCCGTTGTAGGCCTCGGCGGCGTCCGGCGACAGGGCGAGCGCGATGGCCCATTCGAACCACTCGTAGACCAGGCTGGCGCACATCACCGTCATCACCACCAGGGCGAAGGCCTGGCCGCGGCGCAGCGCCGGCCAGGCGTGACGTGCCAGCTGCAGCAGTGCCGGCGTGAAACAGACGCCGAACAGGAAGTGGATGAGGCGGTCGAAATGATTGCGCTGCCAGCCGAACGCCGCATTCGGCGACCAGCCGATCAGCGCCTGCGTCCACGCGTCGTAGGGAACGTTCGAGTACAGCCAGCGGGCGGCCACACAGTGCAGCGCGATGAAGCCGCAGATCGCGATGAAGGCACCGTTGCCCAGCCAGCCACCCCGGCGGTCGACCCACAGCAGGGCGCCCAGGCCGATCACGGTCAGCGTGCTGTGCAGCGCCTGCTCGGTGGGCCACAGCGGCTGGATCCAGCTGACCGCGAATACCGCCAGCACGGCAGCGAAGGCCAGCTTCTTGGGGCGCGAGAAACGGAAGGCGCTGGGCGAAGCGGTCGTGGGGAGGGCAGGCGCGGACATGGGAAGTCGATCAGGAAAGGGCGGGGCGTCTGCCGGCAAGTTCAGACGCGGAGATGGTCGCCGCGGTCGAACAGGGCGGCCATGCCAGGCTTGGACAGGAACACCCAGGCATAGGCGGTCAGGGCCATGCCCAGCGGGCCGGCCAGCACCGCCAGCCAGGCCGCGCGCTGGCACCAGGCCAGCCCGGTGCGGCGCGACAGCAGGCGCGCGGTGTGCAGCTGCACGAAGCCCAGCGCGGCAGCCAGCGCTGAAACGACGCCGTACACGGTGGCCAGTACCGCGCCATCGTCCAGCCCGCGCGAGCTGGCAACCAGGCCGATGAAACCGAGGAAGGCCAGCGCGGCCATCCAGTGGAAAACCGCCAGCGCGTAGAACAGCACCTTCAGCGTCTGCAGGTGGCTGCCCAGCTGAAGGTGCGCCAGGGTCTGCTGCGGCAGCGGCGGCGGTGCGCCCGGGCTCGTCATGCCGCCGTGCCCGCTGTGTCGAACGCGGCCTTGACCTGCGGACGCAGCAGCGTGATCAGGCTGAGTACTCCCAGCACGGTACCGATCGGCGTGAACAGACAGGCCAGCCCGGCCACGATCAGGCACAGCAGGTAGCGGCGGCGGCGGGCCAGGCAACGGCCGGCGTAGGCCACGAACGCGCCCAGGGTGACGCCACCGAACACGATGACACAGCCGATCACGACGAACATCCAGCCGAACACGCGCTGTTCGGCCGGCGACGAGGGCTGGCCGCCGGAGTTCATCGGCAGGTTGCCGGTGAGCGCGGTGACGCCGAGCACGATGTGGACGATGAAGATCAGCGAGAACAGCGCGATCAGGCCGCCGACCACGTAGTGCGCGATTGACAGCATGCGCAGGTGGTCGGCGTCCTGGGGGCTGAACGCCGGTACCGCCGTCGTTGGCGGCGGCACGGGGGTAGGGGGCAGCGGGGGCATTGCGTCCATGCGGGCTCCTCGGGGCCGGGTTCAGCCGATGTGGACGCGCTCGGCGCCTTCAGCAGTGACCACCTGGCCGATGGTCCAGTGGTCCAGGCCCTGCGCCTTGACCGCCTCGGACACGGCGGCGACCTGGTCGGCTGCCACGATCAGCACGAAGCCGATGCCGCAGTTGAAGGTGCGCCACATCTCGCTGTCGGCCACGGCGCCTTCCTTCTGCAGCCACTGGAACACCGGCGGCAGGGTCCAGGACGATGCCCGGATGTCCAGGCCGAGGCCGTCGGGCACCACGCGGATGATGTTCTCGGTCAGGCCGCCACCGGTGATGTGGGCCATGCCGTGGATGGCCTCGCCGTGCGACTTCAGCAGTGCCAGGATCGGCTTCACGTACAGGCGGGTCGGTGCCATCAGCGCGTCGACCAGCTTCACGCCGCCCTCCAGCTCCAGGTCGGCCGGGCGGCCGGCGCGGTCGTAGATGCGGCGCACCAGCGAGTAGCCGTTGGAGTGCGGGCCGGACGAGGCGATGCCGATCAGCACGTCGCCGGCGGCCACGCTGGCGCCGTCCTTCAGCTCGCTCTTCTCGACCGCGGCGACCGTGAAGCCGGCCAGGTCGTACTCGCCCGGGGCATACATGTCGGGCATTTCAGCGGTTTCGCCGCCGATCAGCGCGCAGCCGGCCTCGGTGCAGCCGTTGGCGATGCCGCCCACGACCGCTGCGGCGGTGTCGATGTCCAGCTTGCCGGTGGCGAAGTAGTCCAGGAAGAACAGCGGCTCGGCACCCTGCACCAGCACGTCGTTCACGCACATGGCGACCAGGTCGATGCCGATCGTATCGTGGCGGTTCAGCTGGTGGGCCAGCTTCAGCTTGGTGCCCACGCCATCGGTACCCGACACCAGCACCGGCTCGCGGTACTTGTTGGACAGGTCGAACAGGGCGCCGAAGCCGCCCAGGCCGCCCATCACTTCCGGGCGGAAGCTGCGCTTGACCAGGGGCTTGATCCGCTCGACCAGCGCGTTGCCGGCGTCGATGTCGACACCCGCGTCACGGTAGGTGAGGGGGGAAGGGGCGGAAGACGGGGTGTTGGTCACGGGCGTCGGCGCTGGCAGGGGTTGAATGAGCGATTTTAACAGGCCGCATTGGCGCAAAGGCCGTATTCGGGCAACAATTCCCCCGGATTCGTCGAGCCAATGGATGTCCTGATGCGCCGCAGCCTGATTCTGACCCTGCTCCTTGCACTGAGCCTGCCGGTGGCCACGATGGCCCAGAGCGGCCTGCGCACCGAGGGAGATGTCGCCACCGCCAGTGGCGCGTACGAGGCCGAAGTGCCCGTCAACAGCCAGGCCGAGGCCGATCGCAACGGTGCCCTGGCCCGTGCCCTGAGCGTGGTGCTGGGCAAGCTGTCCGGCGACCGCAACGTGATGTCACGCCCCGGCGTGGTGCAGGCGCTGCGCAATGCCAAGGACTACGTGGCCAGCTACGACTACAAGCAGGACCAGAGCGTGGGTGCCAGCGGCGCACCGAGCTTCCGGACCCTGCTGGTGGCCCGCTTCCGCGAGGATGACGTCGATTCGCTGGTCTCGGCGCTGGGCCTGCCGCTGTGGCCGCAGCCGCGACCGAAGCCGGTGCTGTGGCTGGCCGTCGACGACGGCAGTGGCCCGCGCCTGGTCAGCGTGCAGCAGGCCAATGCCGCCCGCCCGCTGCTGAACCGCGCCATCGAGCGGGGTTACAAGCTGGGCCTGCCCAGCGGCGGTGCTGCCGAACAGGCCCTGGCCGGTGCCATCTGGCGCCAGGACAGCGCCGCCGTGGCCCGTGCCTCCTCGCGCTACTCACCGCCGATGCAGCTGATCGGCAAGCTTTACCGCGCCAACGGTGGCTGGCAGGCGGACTGGGTGTTCGTCGACAACGGCCGCGAACTGAACAAGTGGACCAGCAAGGACGCCAACGCCATGCGCGCGATGGCCGCCGGTGCCGACGGTGCCGCCGATGCGCTGGTCAAGCGCTATGCCAAGGCCGGCGTGGCCGTCGGCCAGGCCGGCACCTACCGCCTGGTGGTGACCGGCATCAACAGCGCCGATGACTACCTGCGGCTGGCCGCTGGCCTGCGCGAGGTGCCGGTGGTGCGCAGCGTCACCCCGCTGCACGCCTCGGCCGGCCAACTGGAGCTGAGCGTGGAGATGACCACCGGCCTGGCCGGCTTCAACCGCATGCTTGGCGACAATGGCGTGCTGGTGCCAAGCGCGCCGCTGCCGGCCCTGCCGACCCCGATCGATGACACCACCGGTGCCCCGGTGGCCGCGCCGGTCAGCAACGAGTACCGCCTGCGATGATCCTGAGCCCGGAAGCTGAAATCGCGCAGTTCCTGCGCCGGCTGAAGTACATCCTGTTCGCCGGCCTGATCGGCTGGGTGGTGTGGCTGCTGGCGCCGATCCTGACCCCGTTCGTGCTTGCACTGGCGCTGGCCTGGCTGGGTGACCCGCTGGTGGACCGCATCGAGGCCACCGGCCGCTCGCGCATGACCGGCGTGGTGCTGGTGTTCGCAGCGATGGTGCTGGTGATCGTGGCACTGCTGCTGGTGCTGGTGCCGATGATCGAGCGCCAGATCACCACCCTGATCGCGGCCGCGCCGCAGGCGCAGGCGTGGCTGATGCAGACCGGCATCCCCTGGTTCGAGCACAAGACCGGCCTGGAAGTGATGCAGTGGCTGGATCCGGACCGCCTGATCGAATGGGTGCGCAGCCATTGGCAGCAGGCCGGCGGCTTCGCCACCACGTTCATGGGCTACGTCTCGCGTTCGGGCTTTGCGATGGTGACCTGGGTGGTCAACATCCTGCTGCTGCCGATCCTGGCGTTCTACTTCCTGCGCGACTGGGACAAGCTGGTCGAGCGGGTGGCCTCGGTGATTCCGCGCAACCAGATCGGCACCATCAGCGCGCTGGCGCGTGAATCCAACGAGGTGCTGGGTGCGTTCATCCGTGGCCAGTTCCTGGTGATGCTGGCGCTGGGCGTGATCTACGCCGGTGGCCTGTCGCTGGTCGGCCTCAAGCTGGGCCTGCTGATCGGCCTGATTGCCGGCCTGATCAGCTTCATCCCGTACCTGGGCGCGACCACCGGCGTGCTGATGGCGGTGATCGCCGCGCTGGTGCAGGCGCAGGGCTTCGACCTGAAGCTGCTGATCCTGGTCGGCGTGGTGTTCACCGTGGGCCAGCTGCTGGAAAGCTACGTGCTGACCCCGCGCATCGTCGGCGACAAGATCGGCCTGCACCCGGTGGCGGTGATCTTCGCGGTGATGGCCGGCGGCCAGCTGTTCGGCTTCCTCGGCATGCTGCTGGCGCTGCCGGTAGCGGCGGTGACCAACGTGCTGCTGCGCTATGCCCACCAGCGCTATCGGCAGAGCGAACTGTACGTGGGCGAGAAGCCGGCGATCGTGCTTGATGGCGTGGTCGACGCGCCCCATATCATCGTTCCGGACGACAAGGGCCCCGACCTGAAGTGATGGGTGTGCCGCAACTGCCGCTGGCCCTGCATTACCCGCGGGACCAGCGCCTGGAGACCTTCATCGGCGCGCCGGATGGCGCGCTGGCGCAGCTGCGCGCGATCGCGGTTGGCGCCAGCCACGACTGGGTCTACCTGGAAGGTGCGGCGGGAACCGGCAAGACCCACCAGGCGCTGGCGATGTGCTCCAGCGCCGAGCAGGCCGGACGGTTGCCGACGTACGTGCCGCTGGCCAGCGCCGCCGGCCGTGTCCGTGCGGCGCTTGATGGGCTGGAAGCGCGCGAACTGGTGGCGCTGGACGGCCTGGACGAGGTTGCCGGCAACCGCGAGGATGAGATCGCGCTGTTCGATTTCCACAACCGTGCGCGCGCTGCGGGCGTGACCGTGCTGTACACGGCACAGAAGGCGCCGGGCGAACTGGGCTTGGTGCTGCCGGACCTGCGCTCGCGGCTGGGCCAGTGCGTGCGCGTGCTGCTGCAGCCGCTGGATGAGGAAGGGCGGGCGGCCGTGCTGCGCGAGCGTGCACTGCGACGCGGCCTGGCCATCGACGAAGCGGCCATCGAGTGGCTGCTGTCGCACACCGGCCGTGAGCTGGGTGGATTGATCACCCTGCTGGACTGGCTGGACCGCGAATCGCTGGCGGCGAAGCGGCGGATCACCGTGCCGTTCCTGCGCCAGGTGCTGGAAGAAGGCCGGCCTCGTTACTGAGGGATGTTGTTCGGCAGGGCTGCGCCCTGCACCCGCGGTAGTGCCGGCCGCTGGCCGGCAACGTCAACGTCAACGGCAGAAGTGGCTTCCTGAGGGGGGCGGGGTGGCTCAGGTTGCGGGGGACGGCGCAAGTACGTCCCTGTAGCCTCGGTCGCGCCATCCATGGCGCTCACGCCCCCGCAACCTGAGCCACCCCGCCTTCGACAGGTTCCCGCGGCTGTTGGTGGGTGTCGACCTTGGTCGACACCCGAGCAAGCGCAGCGAAGCGACCCGCTTTTGCTTTTCTTTCTTTCTTCCGTGGCTGGACGCGCACGGAAACTGTCAGAGGCCGGGCGGGTGGGCCATGCAGGGGCGTTGGCGCCATGGATGGCGCCATCGAGCTTACAGGGACGTACTTGCAGCGTCCCCTGCATGGCCCACCCGCCCGGCCAAGCACGCGATCCGCTCTACGCGACCAACCACGAGGGGCTCAGCCGTTCGCCGCCAACTCCGCATCCAGCGCGCGCAGGCGATCCACCGTGCCGACGTCGGTCCAGCGCCCGCGATGGTGCTGCCCGGTCATCAACCCCTGCGCCATGAAGTGCTTCTGCAGCGGCACCACCGAGAACTTCGGTGGCAGCCGCTCGCTGCCCGGCGCATCGCCGATCACCGCGCGCCAGTCGGCCACGATCGAAGGACGGTACACGCCGATGCCGGCATAGGTCAGGCATGGTCCTTCGCGGTCGTGGTGCAGGAACCCCTGTGCATCCAGGCGGTAGTCACCATTCGGGTGCTGAACCGGATTGTCGACCAGCACCAGGTGCGCCTGGCCCTGCGGCTCGCGCGGCAGCGTGGCGAAATCGAAATCGGTCCAGATGTCGCCGTTCACTACCAGGAACGGGGCATCGCCCAGCACCGGCAGGGCGTTGAGGATGCCGCCGCCGGTTTCCAGCGGGGTCTGCCCTTCGTACAGGAAATGCAGGCGCAGGCCCCACTGGCTGCCATCGCCCAGCGTCGCCGGGAACTGTTCGGCCAACCATGCGGTGTTGACCACCACCTCGCGCACGCCGAGTGCGGCCAGGCGTTCCAGGTGCCAGACGATCAACGGCTTGCCAGCCACTTCCAGCAGCGGCTTGGGCGTGTGCAGGGTCAAAGGGCGCATGCGCTCGCCGAGGCCGGCGGCAAAGACCAGTGCCTTCATCGGGCTACGCGCATCGGTGCACCCAGCTCGGCCAGCGCCGGCTTGATGCGGTCGTCCAGCAGCTGCTGCAGCGGTGCCAGCTCGCGGTAGCGCGGCAGCACTTCATCCAGATAGGTGACGAAGCGCGGTGCGTCGTCGAGGTAATGGCCCTTGTTGTCGCGGTAACGCAGCCGGCAGAACAGGCCCAGGATCTTCACGTGGCGCTGGATGCCCATCCAGTCGGCATCGCGCAGGAAGGTGGCGCGGTCGGGCACCGGCAGGCCGGTGTCGCGGGCGCGCTCGTGATACTGCGCCAGCCATTCGTCCACGCGTTGCAGTGGCCAGCTCAGGAAGGCGTCCTTGAACAGGCTCACCGCATCGTAGGCGATCGGGCCGCGCACCAGGTCCTGGAAATCCAGGACCGCGGGGCCATCGTCGACCGGCATCAGGTTGCGCGGCATGTAGTCGCGATGGGTCATCAGCTGGGCCTGGCCCAGCGCGTTGTCCATCAGGCGGCGATGCACCAGCTGCAGGCCTTCGATCTCGCCGCAGTCCAGTTCAAGGTTCAGGTGGCGCTGCAGGAACCATTCGTCGAACAGGCCGGCATCGCGCTGCAGCAGTGCTTCGCCGAACTGGCCGAAGTCGGCCGGCACCGGGATCGCCTGCAGGCGCAGCAGCTGCTCGATCGAACGACCGAACCATTCGTCAGCGTTGCGCTCGTCGAGGATCCTGGCCAGGGTCGGGCCGCCGAGATCTTCCAGCAGCAGGAAGCCGGCATCCAGGTCCTGCGCGAGCAGCATGGGCACGCGCAGACCGTTGTCGTGCAGCAGGCCGCGCATGCGCAGCCACGGCCGCGGATCTTCCAGCCCCGGCGGGGCGTCCATCACGATGTGGCTGCCGCGCGTGCTGGTGGTGCGCCAGTAGCTGCGCATGCCGGCGTCAACCGAAGCGCGTTCGACCACCGCGTTGGCATCATCGAGCTGGGTACGGGCCCACTGCAGGCGCTGCGCGCTGCGCTGGGGATCGGAGGCGGGTTCGGTCATGCGGGCATATCCGGGCGCGCCGGGCGCGCCAACGTCGGCAACAGGAAGGGAAGGGGGAGCGGCGTCAGCGGCGACCGCTGAACAGGCGCAGGACGGCCAGCACGGCCACCGCGCCCACCACCGCGCCGAGGAAACCGGCCGGTTCGCCGGGGGCGTACCAGCCCATGTACTGGCCGAACCAACCGGCCAGCAGGGCACCAAGGATGCCCAGCACGATGGTCAGCAGGCAGCCCATGCGGTTGTTGCCGGGCATGAAGAAACGCCCGAGCAGGCCGACGAAGAAGCCGACCAGCAGGATGTACAGCCAGCTGCTGCTGCCGAACAGACCATTCATGCGCGCGGATTCCGCTTGAGTGTGGACGCAGCCTAGCAAGGCCAGGCTGCGTCCGTCACGAGTGCCGGATCAGCAGCAGCCGTGGTCGCCGTGGCGGGTGCCGCTGTCGGCAGCCACCGGCGAGCCGCTGGTCTCGCCGCGCAGGCTGGCGGCGTAGTGCTCGCTGATCACCTTGGACACGCAGGCGGTGACCTTCTTGCCCATCGGGATGTGCAGGAACTCGTTCGGGCCATGCGCATTGGAGTGCGGGCCGAGCACGCCGGTGATCATGAACTGCGC
Source organism: Stenotrophomonas sp. YJH_SMC_82 (assembly GCF_059368875.1). Taxonomy (NCBI): domain Bacteria; kingdom Pseudomonadati; phylum Pseudomonadota; class Gammaproteobacteria; order Lysobacterales; family Lysobacteraceae; genus Stenotrophomonas; species Stenotrophomonas sp. YJH_SMC_82. The sequence goes on along the minus strand of NZ_JCAFSE010000002.1, from coordinate 968,404 downwards.
GCCCGGGAACTTCTCGCCCAGCATGCCCATGAACGGGATCGAGCCGCCTTCGCCCATGTACATCGCCGGCTTGCCGAAGAAGGCCTGGCTGGCGTCGTCGATGGCCTGGGTCAGCCACGGCGCCATCGCCGGGGCATTCCAGCCGGTGGAGGCCTTTTCCAGGTCCAGGGTGACCTGCGCGCCGTTCGGCGGGTCGCGCAGCAGTGCTTCCTTCAGCAGCTCGCCGCAGGTCTTGCCATCGGCGGTCGGCGGCAGGCGCAGCGACAGCTTCACCGAGGTCTGCGGACGCAGCACGTTGCCGGCCGATTCCAGCGGCGGCATGCCACCGACGCCGGTGACCGACAGCGCCGGGCGCCAGGTGCGGTTGAGCACCAGCTCGGTCAGGTCCTCGTTCATGGGGCGCAGGCCGTCGACCATCGGGAACTTCTCGAAGATCTCGGTATCCACCACTTCGGCGGCACGCTTGGCCTGTTCCAGGCGCTCGGCCGGGATCTCCACGTTCATGCCGTCGATCAGGATGCGGCCGGTGTCCTGGTCCTCGATGCGCGAAAGGATCTGGCGCAGCAGGCGGAAGCTGGACGGGATCACGCCGGAGGCATCGCCGGAATGCACGCCTTCGTTGAGCACCTTCACGGTGAAATTGCCGCCGGTCAGGCCGCGCAGCGAGGTGGTGCACCACAGCTGGTCGTAGTTGGCGCAGCCCGAATCCAGGCAGACCACCAGCGACGGCTTGCCGATGCGGTCGGCCAGGTGGTCGACGTAGGCCGGCAGGTCATAGCTGCCGGACTCTTCACACGCTTCGATCAGCACCACGCAGCGGGCGTGCGGCAGGCCCTGGGCCTGCAGTGCCAGTACCGCAGCCAGCGAGCCGAAGATCGCGTAGCCGTCGTCCGCACCGCCGCGGCCATACAGCTTGTCGCCGCGCAGGACCGGGGTCCACGGGCCGAGGTCGTCGTCCCAGCCGGTCATTTCCGGCTGCTTGTCCAGGTGGCCATAGAGCAGGATGGTGTCGTCGCCGGTTTCGGCGCCGGTAGCCGGAATTTCCAGGAAGATCAGCGGGGTACGGCCTTCCAGGCGCACCACTTCAACCTTCAGGCCGGGCAGCTGCTGGGCCTTGGCCCAGTTCTCCATCAGGGTGACCGCCTGTTCCATGTAGCCGTTCTGCACCCAATTGGCGTCGAACATCGGCGACTTGTTGGGAATGCGGATGTAGTCGACCAACTGCGGGACGATTTCGCTGTCCCACTTGTCATTGACGAATTGGCCGAGCTTGGCGCTGTCCATCTGAAACTCCGGTTGCATGGGCTGATCCGGCCATTCTACGCCTGTGCCGCGGGTAGGGTTTTTCCTACATCACGTCGGGTATTTGGCTGGCTTACGGAAATCCGGGAAACCGATAGGCTGTGCACATGTGGTGACGGACACTGTTCCTGCCGACGGGATTGCCGGTCGGGGCGGCCAGAATCACAGGGAGATACACGTCGTGCCTTGGTTTGTCGTGTTGAGGGCGCTGGTGCTGGTAGTGGGGATCGCTGGGGCGCATGCCGCCGAACCGATCGACATCAACCGCGCCGATGCCCAGGCGCTGCAGCAGGGATTGACAATGGTCGGAGCCGCCAAGGCCGAGGCGATCGTCGAGCACCGGCGCAGACACGGCCCGTTTCATCGCGTCGAGGACCTGACGCAGGTGAAGGGGATAGGGAAAGCGATCGTCGAACGGAATCGACAGCGGATCACCGTAGGCAACAGGTTGTTGCCGGCGGATCCGGTACCCGGATCGGTACCGGTGCGGACCGTACCCAGGCGCTGACAGCAGGAATCGTCGGAACCGGCAGGAGGCTGGTTCACCGGTCACGGACAGGAAGGCCGTGACCACCGACCGCCGCAGGACGCGGCACCAATCACCAGGATGGTGGCATCACAGACCTGTGGAAGGGGCTGAGATACAAACAGGACAGACGCGGCCGCGTGCAGGATGCAACGCTACCCCCACAGCGCAGGATGCGAGGGGGCGGCAGCAGGCCGACAAGGACGTAACGATTGCCCGGTACGACACATGGCTGTGTCGCCGGGCAATTTCATTTCCGGCGCCTGGTTTTGCCGCGGCCACCACGGGCCGATGGTGTACGGTGGCCGCTCCGCATGGAAAGGACCCCGCTGGATGCTTGTGCACCGCCCCACGACCCTGATGCTCGCCCTGGCACTGACCCTGCCACTGCTGGCCCATGCCGCTGCGCCGACGCTGACAGCCAAGCCTGCGGCCGAATCCAGCACCGCCGACGTGCGCGGGCCGACCGACCTGAAACCGGGCGAGTACCTGTGGCATCCGGAAATCTCGCCGACCGGCCCGATCGTGCTGGTGGTCAGCCTCGATGAGCAGCGTGCCTACGTTTACCGCAACGGCATCGCCATCGGCCTGACCACGATCAGCTCGGGCAAGGCCGGGCACGAGACGCCGACCGGCGTATTCACCATCCTGCAGAAGGACAAGGACCACAGGTCCAACCTCTACAACAGCGCGCCGATGCCCTACATGCAGCGGCTGACCTGGGATGGCATCGCCCTGCATGGCGGCAGCCTGCCCGGGCATCCGGCCTCGCATGGCTGCGTGCGCCTGCCGCAGGCGTTCGCGCAGAAGCTGTTCAGCGAAACCCAGCGCGGCGATACGGTGGTGGTGGCCGACGCCAAGAGTTCGCCGATGACCCTGGCCTATCCTTCGGTGCTGGCACCGGTCAACGCGCGCGGCCAGGCTTTGCCGGAAACCGAGGGCGGGGCCCCGGCGCAGGCCTGGTGGGACGACAGCGCAGCCCCGGCCGGGCAGGTCGGCATCCTGGTCAGCCTGCATGACCAGCGCCTGTACGTGCTGCGCGATGGCGTGATGATCGGCGAGTCGCCGCTGAAGGCCGACGCCCTGCCCGCATTCCAGGGCACCACGCTGTTCGTGATGGGGCAGGGCTACAGCGATACGCCCAGCCCGCTGGACGTGAACCAGCGCCTGCACCAGTGGACGGCCTATCCGCTGCTGGGCCAGGATCGTGCCCAGGCCACCCCGGACCTGCTGGCCACGCCCTCGTTGCCAATGGCGCTGCCGGCCGATTTTGCCCGCCAGCTGTACCAGGTGCTGGTGCCGGGCACGACCCTGCTGGTGACCTCGTTGCCGGCGGTCCGCCCAAGCCCGGCTGAATCCGGAATGCAGCCGGTCTTGGAATCCGAGCCGCCAGGGTCCACCCTCAAGGGCAACTGAGTCCCCTCGTTGTGCCCATGACTGCATCCCGCCTGTGCCGGCTGGCCGCGTTCGGCCTGCTGGCGACCTCGGCCAGCGCCCCGGCGCTGGCACAGACGCCCGCCCTTGCCACCAGCGCTGATGATCTGGCTGCCTTGCTGTCGCGCAGTGCGCCCAAGGCTGACCGCCACGTGTTGCAGCTGGCGGCGCACGCCATGCGCTGTGCGTTGCAGCGTCCGGAGCTGGGCATCAACGGTGATCGTCTCAGCGTGATCGATTATTCGCGGCCGTCCACCGAGCCGCGCCTGTGGGTGTTCGACCTGGCCCACCAGCGCCTGCTGTTCGAGGAATGGGTGGCGCATGGCCGCAACAGCGGCGAGAACCGCACCCAGCACTTCTCCAACCGCGATGGGAGTTTCATGTCCAGCCTCGGCGCGTTCACCGCGCAGGAGACCTACATGGGCGGTAATGGATATTCGCTGCGCCTGGCCGGGCTGGAGCCGGGCTTCAACGACCGTGCGCGCGAACGCGCGATCGTCATCCACGGTGCGCCGTACGTGAACCCGGCCACCGCGCAGCTGCAGGGGCGCTTGGGTCGCAGCCTGGGTTGCCCGGCGGTGCGCCTTTCGGTGGCCAAGCCGCTGATCGATGCGTTGCGTGGCGGCACGATGGTGTTTGCTTACTACCCTGACCAGGATTGGCTGAAGCACTCGCAGCTGCTGGCCGGCGGATGCGGTGGCCAGGGCACGCTCGCTACGCGGTGATGCATGATGGCGCGTGGCGTGATGCAATGCGCCGATGAACGTCGACTCCCTGTTGCACACTCCGAGCCAGGTCATTTCCAGCCTGGACTATCGTCGCGAACGCTGGCGGAATGGACTTGGCTGGACCCGCGAGATCCTGCGCCTGCCCGCACAGGGTGATGACTGGGCGCTGCGCCTGTCGGTGGCCGAGATCGAGCAGGACGCTGCGTTCTCCACCTTCCCCGGCGTGGAGCGAGAACTGGTGCTGCTGCAGGGCAATGGCGTGCGCCTGCGTTTCGAGGATGGCCGCGTGGCCCAGGTGCTGCCGCCGCACGGGCGGGTGCGCTTTGCCGGTGAAGAAGCGCTGCACGGTGAACTGGTCGATGGCACCACCCACGACTTCAACCTGATGTGGAAGCGCGAGCTGCTGCAGGCCGAACTGCTGCACCGGCCGCTGGTGGGATCGATGTTCTTCTTCTGCGAACCGGGCGTTGCGTGGGCGCTGCATCTGCTGGCCGGACAGGCGCAGTTCGGTGCCGATAGTGGCCTGCCGGCGCTGCAGGCGGGAGACACCGCGTGGTTGGCGGCGGGCGAGAGGCAACGGCATGCGCTCAGCGGTGGTGGCGAGTTGTTGGCGATACGGGTGAGCGCGGCGGGGGCATGATTCCTGGGCGCCGGTGGGCGCCATCCACGCATGGCGTGGATCTACTGCTGTGCGGTTGCCACCATGCCTGGGCACGCCGTCATGGTGCGGCTGTGGTTGGGGTCAGAGCCCTTTCCTGCGGAAAGGGAACCGACCCCGACGGTTCGTTCAATACACATCGCGGCGGTAACGACCGGCCAGCAGCATCGCTTCCTTGCCTGCGGTACCCAGCACCCGCTCGATCACTGCATCCACGCCCGGGGCCATGCCCTGCAGGCTGCCGCAGACCAGGATCGTCGCGCCTTCATCGACCCACTGCCGCAGCGTCGCCGCTTCGGCCTGCAGCCGGTCCTGCACATAGCGATGCGCGCCGCCGTCGCGGCTGAACACTGCATCCAGCCGTGCCAGCGTGCCGCTGGCCAGCATCGCCTGCAGTTCTTCGCCGAAATGGAAGTCGTGCGCGGCGGTGCGCTCGCCGAACAGCAGCCAGGTGCGGCGCGCGCCGCGCTGGGCACGTTCGTGCAGGTGCGCGCGCAGGCCGGCGATGCCGGTGCCGTTGCCGATCAGCAGCAGCGGTACATCGGTGGGCACGCCATGGAAATTGTCGTTGCGGCGCAGCCGCAGTTGCACCGGTTCGCCGATGGGCGCGTGGTCGCACAGCCAGCCGCTGCCGATGCCGGGTGTACCGTCGGCGCGCAGTTGGCGGCGCACCAGCAGCTCCACCGCGCCGTCGGCCATCACCGAGGCGATCGAGTACTCGCGATGCGGCAGCGGTTGCAGGGTTGCCAGCAGTGCGGGCAGATCACCCGGGGGAACCAGCGATGGCAGATGTGAGCGCTCGATACGGGCCAGCAACGCCTGCCCGTCATCCAGCATGGTGTCTGCATTGAAGCCCTGTGCATCGAGCCAGGCGCGCGCGCTGTGGCGTGGGTGCTGCGGGCCGATCTCGGCGATGTCGCCGGCCTGCCACTGCACATCGACGCCAGGCGGTGGCTGCAGGCGCACCCGGTACACCGGGCCGCCGGGGCTGCCCGGATTCAGATGCTGGCGTTGCAGCAACGTCCACGGCTGATACTCGGCCGGGCTCCAGTCAGGCAGTTCAGTGGCGCCTCCGCCAAGTTGTCCCAGCAACTGCTGCCAATGTCGCAGCGCCGCCGGATCGGCATTGTCGACCTCGATCGCATCGAACAGCGGGTGCGCGCCATGCTGGCGCAGCCACTGGTCCAGCTGGTGGCCGAATCCGCAGAAGTGGCCATAGCTGCGGTCGCCCAGCGCGAGCACGCCGTACTGCAGATGCTGCAACGGAGGCGGCGTGGCCATCACCCCGCGCAGGAACGGCAGGGCGTGGTCGGGCGGATCGCCTTCGCCGGTGGTGCTGGCAATGAACAGCGCGCGCTGGCTATCGGCCAGCAACGCTGCATCCACCTGGTGCAATCCGCGCACACGCACCGGCACGCCGGCACCACGCAGGGCCTCGGCACTGCGTTCGGCCAGTTCGCGGGCAAAGCCGGTCTGGCTGGACCAGACCAGCAGGAGCGGCGCGGTATCGGCGGACGCCGCATCATCGCGCGGACGAGTGCGCCACCACAGGGCTGCGCAGGCCAGCGCGTACAGCGCGGTGGCGATGATGGCGATCTGCGATTGCCGTGCCGGCGGTGCGCCCTGCCACCAGGCGTCGCCGAGGTGCAGGCGCAGCAGCGCACAGGCGATCAGCGCCAGTACGATCAGTACAAGTGTGTTGCCGAGCCACGCACGCGATGGCCGAGTGCTCATGCGTCCTGCCCGTCGAGCAGGCGCTGGAAGGCGCTGCTGAGAAATTCCTGCGGGCCGTCTGCGGTGCGTTGCAGGTAGCGCGCGGCCAGTCCTTCGCGCTCGGCCAGCGCCATGCCCTGTTCGCGACCCAGCACGGTCAGTGCGGTAGCCCAGGCATCGGCGTGCATGGCGTCGTCGGCCACGACGGTGACCGCTGCGGCGACCTGCTGCACCGGCCTGCCCGTACGCGGGTCGAGGCTGTGGCTGTAGGCCTCGCCATCGGCCTGGTACTGGTGCCAGCGATCGCCCGAAGTGGCCACCGCCTTGCCGTCCAGCGCCAGCACCCGTGGCGGGGTTTCGGTGTGCACATCCTCTTCCGGTGCGGATTCCACCAGCACGCGCCACGGTTGGCCGTCCGGTTTTCTGCCGTAGCCGGCCAGTTCGCCACCCACTTCGATCAGCGCCGCCCCAATCCCTTGCCTACGCAGCCAGGCGGCGACGTGGTCGACGCCGAAGCCCTTGGCGATCGCAGAGAGATCCAGTTCCAGCCGGCCCGGTTGCAGCAGCGCATCATCCTGCCACTGCAGGCGCTGCCAACCGCAACGCTCACGGGTGGCCTGCAGGGTAGCGGCGTCGGGCTGGCGGCGTTCACCGGCCTGTGCACCGAAGCCCCACAGTGCAACCAGCGGACCGATGGTGGGATCGAAGGCGCCGTCACTGGCGGCAGCGATGGCCTGTGCGCAGGTCACAACGTGGCGGGTCTCCGCCGGCAGCACGCACCATTGGCCAGCGTCGGCGCGGTTGTAGCGGCTCAGATCCGAGCCGGGCTCCCAGGTGCTCATCTGCGCGACCACGTCGTCCAACCGCGCCTGGATGCCGGCGTGCAGCGGGTGCAGGTCGCGCTGGCGCGACGCGACCAGCGACACGCTCCAGGTGGTGCCCATGGTGGTGCCACCGAGGCGGGCGATGTCGAGATGGGAATCGGTCATGGTGATGCGTTGCGGTGGCGATGCCGGGGAATGCCCGGCATCGCGGTCCACATTACTGCGGCAGCACTTCCAGCGTGGCGACGTAGCTCAGGCGGCGCTTGGCGGCCTGCTTCACCGACGTCTTGTTGTCCTCGGTGCCGGTCTCCAGCCAGTACATGCCGGCTTCCGGCCAGGTCACCTTGATCTCTCCCTTGGCATCGCTGGTCAGCTTCAGCTCGTCCTGCGCGTTGCGGTAGCGGGTGGCGCCACGCACGATCTCGAACTCCAGGCCGGCGGTCGGCTTGCCATCGACCAGCACGCGGAAGGTGGCTTCCTCGCCGGCGAACAGGTCATTCGGGTGGCCGACGGCGACCAGCTCGATGCCACGGTTGGTCGGCTTCAGCGCGGTGTCGTTCGGCGCACCGTTGGTGACAAAGGTCTCCACGCGGCCGATCGACTGGCTCACTTCCAGCTTCTTCGCGTCCTTCGGCAGTTCACCGAAGGTAGCCACGCTGCCGCGCCAGCGCTTGCGCTCGCCGTTCTGCTCGTACGTGGCGAACAGGCCGTCATTGACCGACGCGATGCGGTAAGTGCCCGGCTGCTTCAGTTCGATGTCGAACACGCTGCGGTACTTGCCGGTCGACGCGTTCTGCGGCTGCACGGTGCTGCCGTCCGGCGCGGTGATCACCAGCGATTCCAGGCGCAGCGGCACGTGGTTGAAGTAGAACAGATCGTTGGAGACCGCACCGTCGACGGTGATCCACGGCGCGTTGCCGGCGATCACGGTCTGCGAGGGCAGCAGCCAGGCCTTGTGGGCCAGGGCGGAGAAGGGAAGGGCAGCGGCCAGGGCGGCGGCGAGGACGAGCGTGCGCTTCATGCGGAAGACTCCAGTTGGAAGGGGTCGGATCCCTTTCCAGCGGAAAGGGCTCTGACCCCGAGGGATAGGGCGATGGGGTCAGAGCCCTTCCTGCGGAAGGGATCCGACCCCGGCTCAGGCAGTTATGGTTTGACGGCGAGGGTGACCTGGCCCAGTTCGGTGGCGCCCTGCGCCTTGCCGTTCTGCGCGGCGGTGGCCGGCCAGGTGAAGGGGATCTTCAGCAGTTCGCGGCCACCGACTTCGCGCACCGCTTCCACCACCAAGGTGTAGTTGCCCGGGGCCAGTTGCTTCAGTGCCGGCTGCCTGTCGTTGAACGACAGCGCGTGCTTGCCGGCCGGGCGGGTCGGGCCGGTCACGCCGTCCACCGGCACCTGCAGGGTGCGGCCGCTCTTGCGCCACCACTGGCGCAGGTCCGGCAGCCATTTGGTGCCGTGGCCTTCGCTGTTGCTGGTCTGCTGGTACCAGACCGACAGGTTGGCCGCGACCTTCTGGTCGGCGCCTTCCAGCCACACCGCCACGTACGGGCGGTGGTACTCGGCCACGTTGAGCTTGGGCACTTCGACGTTGATGTCGAGGGTGGTGGCGTACGCCGGCGAGGTGGCCAGCAGGCCGCTGAGGGCGATGGTCAGGGTGACGCGCATGGGGCGGCTCCGGAAACGAAGGAAAGTCAGTGGATCAGCAGCAGGGCGATCAGCAGCGGAATCATCAGGCCGAGGCCGACCAGCGGCCAGGTCATGCGCCGCTGGCGTGCATGCAGGTGCAGCAGGAACAGGCCGGTGATGCAGAACACCAGGCAGGCCACGGCGAACAGGTCCAGGAACCAGCCCCACGCCGGGCCCGCGTTGCGGCCCTTGTGCAGGTCGTTGAGGTAGGACACCGCGCCGCGCGAGGTTGATTCGTACTCCACCGCGCCGGTCCCGCGATCGATGCTCAGCCAGGCGTCGCCGCCGGGGCGCGGCAGCGACAGGTAGATCTCCTCGGCCGACCACTCTGCCGGGCGCCCGCCGATGGCGATGCCCAGCTGCGTGTCCAGCCAGTGCCGGGCCGGGCGCGGAATCGGTGCATTGCCGTTTTCGCGCGTGCCGAGCTGGCCGAGCAGATCGGCCGGCAGTTCCAGATGCTGGTTCTGCACCTGGGGTTTGGCTTCGATCTTCGCGGCGTGGTTGAGGGTCAGGCCGGTCACCGCGAACAGCAGCATGCCGATCAGGCACACCGCCGAGCTGATCCAGTGCCACTGGTGCAGCGTCCGCAGCCAGAAGCCACGGTTCTGTTGCTGCGCCACGGTGGAAGAGGCAGGACGGCTCACGGCACGGTTCGAGGCGGACGGGGACTGCCCATTACATCATTGATGAGAATAGCTCGCAATTGCGTGTCGTTCTGTATCGCTGGAGGGCGATTGCCGGCCAGCGGCCGGCACTACCGATCGGTAGATCCACGCCACGCGTGGATGAAGCGGTGCCGACCAAGGTCGGCACCCACCGGGGCCGGGCGCGGCGATCAGAACTTCGCGTTCAACGAGATCCAGTAGCTGCGGCGCTGGTCCTTGGTCGCGTAGTCGTCCACGCAGTTGAACTCGCTCTGGCTGATCAGCAGGCACGACTGCGAAACGAAGTCCTTGTCGAACAGGTTGTTGACCCGTGCGTTCACCGTCAGCCATGGCGTGGCCTTCCAGCTGCCACCGAGATGGAAGATGGTGTAGTCCTGGTAGTAGCGGGTGTGGCTGGCGCCGTTGGCGTCCAGCAGCGTGTCGCGGTAGCGGTCGTAGCGGCCTTCGCCGATCAGCGACAGGCTGATCGCTTCGTTGACCTGCCAGTTGAGGCTGGCATTGGCCATGTGCCTGGCCGGCATCGTGCCGCTGATCGGCAGGCCCTTCTGCGCGCCGCTGGTCTGCTCGCTCCTGGTCCAGGTGTAGTTGCCGCGCAGCTGCAGGGTGTCGAGCAGGTCGACATGCGCGGCCAGTTCGGCACCGCGGGTCTCGGCCTTGTCGATGTTCACGCTCTGGGTGAACGTGCTGTAGCCCAGTGCCGCCCAGCCCGGGCCGATGTCCACGCAGTAGCCGCTGCCGGCGCGGGCTACTTCGCAGTTCGCAAAGGTGCCGCCGCTGGCGATCTTGTCTTCGAACGTGTTGAAGAAGCCGGTGACGTTGAAGCCCCAGCGCTGGCCTTCATAGTAGGCGGCCAGTTCGTAGTTGGTGCTGGTTTCAGGCTTGAGGTTCGGCGAACCGACCAGTGGCAGCACGCCCTGGCCACCGAAGCCGGTGATGCCCGGGAACAGCTGGTCCGGACGCGGGGTCTTGTAGCCGGTGCTGACGCCGCCCTTGAAGGTCCACGCATCGCTGGCATTCCACACCAGGTAGCCACGCGGACTGACATGGCTGCCGAATACGTTGTGGTCGTCGTAGCGCAGGCCGAAGGTGGCGGTGAGGGTGTCGGTCAGCGCCCAGTTGTCCTCGGCGAACAGCGCCCACATGCGGTGCATCTGCTTGACGTTGCTGCGGTAGCCGGCGCCATCCATGCCGAACACACCGTCGACCATGTCAGTGTCGTTGTACTGGCCGCCCACGGTCAGCGTGTGCGCGCCGAAGTCCAGGTCGAGCATCGTGTCGAGCACGTAGCCTTCCAGTTCCATGGTGCGCAGCGGGCGCGGCAGGAACGCCTGCAGCCGCGCCATCTCGCTCGGGTTGAGGGCAACCAGGGCGTTGCCGCGGCCGGCCGCACAGTTGTTGGCAGCACCGGTGCGGCGGCAGACGTCATTCCACAGCGTCTGCAGGTTGGCGCGCTCTTCCAGGGTCAGCGGCAGCGAACGGCCCAGGTTGCTGCTCTTGCTGTGGGTCAGCGAGGTCTGCCAGGTACCGAAGCTGTAGCGGCCCTGATGGGTCAGCGACAACTGGTCGCGTTCGTAGCGCTGGTAGGCGGTGTAGCCCACGCGCGGCTGCACCACGCGACGGGTGACGGTACCGCTGCCGTTCGGGTTGGGAATGACGGCATTGCCGACGCGCCACAGGCTGGCCAGGCTGTCGAGGGTGCCGGTCTGGCCTTCGCTGTTGTCGAACTTCTGCCGCGACACGTCGTAGTCCAGCCACAGTTCGTGATCGTCGTTGATGCGGACGTCCAACCGCACGCCGCTGTTCCAGTTGGTGTTGGCCACCGACTTGCCACCACCGCCGAAGCCGATGCTGCGCTCCCACAGGGTGCCGTCGGGCAGGGACAACGCATCCCATTCCGGGTTGGAAGCCTTCGCGTCGTAGTAGCTGCCGCGTACTGCCAGGCTGAGGCGCTCCTTCAGCAAAGGGCCGCTGAGGTAGAGGTCGGTGGTGCGTGCATCGCCGAACTGGTCGTCCTGCTGCACGGTGAAGCCCTGGCTGACCGAACCGTGCCAGCTGTCCTGGTTTCGGCGGGTGATGATGTTGATGACACCGCCCATCGCGTCCGAACCGTACAGCGTGGACATCGGCCCGCGCACGACTTCGATGCGTTCGATCGCATCCAGCGGGGGCAGGTAGGCGAACTGGCCGCCACCGAAGTTGTTCGGATAGATCTGGCCGACATTGCTCTGGCGGCGGCCGTCGATCAGCACCAGGGTGTACTCGGACGGCAGGCCGCGCATCGACACGGTGGCGCGGCCGTTCTTGTCGGTCGCTTCCAGGCCGACGTCGATGCCTTCGACGTCGCGCAGCGCATCGACCAGGCTGGTGTACGGGCGCTTGCTCAGTTCCTCGCGGCTGACCACGCTGATGCTGGCCGGGGCATCGATCACCTTCTGCTCGAAGCCGGCGGCGGTGACCACCACCTTGTCCAGCGTCTGCGGCGCGCCTGCGGCGTCACCGTGGGCGAAGGCGGGGCTGGCGAAAGCCGCCAGCACGGCGCTGGTCAGCAGGGTACGGGACAGGGACGAACGGACACGATGGCGCTGGGCCATGGCAGTTACCTCGAAGGATGCAGGGTGGCGCGGTGCCGTGCGCGAAGGGCGCGGCAGGCACGGAAGGGCCGGTCAGGGGCGGCAGGGATGAAGCAGGCAGCGGCGTGCAGGCGCGACTGCGCAGGCGGTCACGTCGGGCCGTGGATCAGGCGAGCGGCGGCGCCTGGCCGCGTTGCTGACGGCGCCCGGGCGCATCGGCCCAGGGCGTGTCCGGAGCGGCCAGCGGCCAGTCCGCGCGCACGCCGGGCATGGCCGGCATGGCGGGTACGAGGTCGAGCTCAGTGCGCAGCCAGTGGCTGGCCAGCAGCAACGGCGGGCGTGCCTTCTCGGCCGCCTTCACCGGAGCGGAGGCGCAGCGGCGCAGCTTGGCCGGCGCCTCTTCCTGCAGGGGTGTTTCGCCGCCACGTTCTTCCAGTGGCATCTGCACGGCCATTCCGGCCTGGGCCTGTGGCAGCAGCGGCAGGGTGCCCAGCAGCAACGCCAGCATTGCCACCCACGCCAGCAGGCTGGCCAGCGCAGGACGCTGGCCGCGCATGGCGGTGCCCATCTTGCGATGGATGAGTGGGCGAGGGCGAAGCGGGCGCAGCAAGCGGGGGTTCCCTGGGGCTGCCGGCAGCGGCCGGCATCAACGGGGCGTGATTGTAATGAGAGCTGTTAGCTGTTGCAAATGAGAATGATTGCCAAAATGTCGCAGGCCGGCCCGGCAAGGCTCAGACTTCGCTCCAGCGCCGCAACAGGTTGTGGTACACGCCGGTCAGCTGCAGGACCGCCTCGGCGTCGCCGCCGGTCTGCCGCAGGCGCTCGATCGCGCCATCCATTTCCCACAGCAGGCGGCGCTGCACATCGTCGCGGATCATGCTCTGCACCCAGAAGAACGAGGCCACGCGCGCGCCGCGGGTGACCGGCCGCACCTGGTGCAGGCTGCTGGACGGATACACGACCAGGTCGCCGGCCGGCAGCTTCACTTCGTGCTCGCCGTAGGTATCGCTGATGATCAGCTCGCCGCCTTCGTATTCGTCCGGCGCCGACAGGAACAGGGTGCAGGAGATGTCCGAACGCAGCTGTTCGCCATTGGCCAGGTTCATCACCGCGCCATCGACGTGGTAGCCATAGGTGCCGCCACCGCTGTAGCGGTTGAAGCGTGGTGGCAGGTACTTCAGCGGCAGCGCGGCACTGAAGAACAGCGGGTGCCGGGCCAGCGCGACGAGGATGATCTCGCCCAGTTCGCGGCGCAGCGGCGAAGCCTCGGGCAGCTGCTGGTTGTGCTTGGCCTGTGCGCCCAGATGCCCCACGGTTTCGCGGCCATCGGTCCAGTCGGCGGCGTCGAGGCGGCGGCGGAAGTCGGCGACCTGGTCGGCGCTGAGAATGTCGGGGATGTGCAGCAGCATGCGGGACTCCTCAGAGGGACGGCGGTGCGACCAGGGCGCGCACCTGTGGATGCGGTGACGCGGCCAGCTCCGGCACGATGTGCGCCATGAATGCCGGGCTGCCGTGCGCCAGTGCGAGCCGCAGCCAGTGCACGGCCTGCTCGACCTGGCCGGCCTGCAGCAGGATCGAGGCGTAGTTGGCCTGGCCGCGGAAATCACCGGCCTCGGCCGCGCGCTGGTACCAGGCCAGCGCCGCCTGCGGATCGGGTGCGGTATCCAGCCCGTCTTCGAGGTGGCGGGCCAGCAGGTTCATCGATTTGGCGTGGCCCAGGTGCGCGGCACGGGTGTACAGGGCCAGTGCCTGCGCGCGGTCCTGCGCAATGCCGCGGCCGGTGGCCAGCAGGTTGGCCAGGTTGTACAGGCCCCAGTCCAGGCCGGTGTCGGCCGCGCGCCGGTACCACACCGCCGCCAGCGCCAGGTTGACCGCCGTGCCGTGGCCCAGCTCATGGCAGCGGCCGAGCATGTTCATCGCCATCGGCGCGCCGTTGTTGGCGGCGGTTTCGTACCAGAGCAGCGCCGCCGAGGCGTCCTGCGCGGTGCCTTTGCCTTCCATGTGCATCTGCGCGAGCAGCAGTTGTGCATCGACCTGCCCAGCCTGCGCAGCGTCGCGCACGCGTGCGAACGCGGCCTGCGGATCGTGCTGCAGCAGCTCGGCCAGGGCGTCGCTGTCGATGGGGGTACGGGTTGCCATGGGGTGAGTATCGCCGGAAACAAAAACGGCGGCAGGAGAGCCTGCCGCCGTGGTGGAGCGAAGCTACATCAGAACTTCACGTTCAGTGCCAGGGTGGTCGAGCGACCCGGGGCGATGCTCGCGTAGTGCGAGGCATAGGCCTTGGTGAAGTAGGTCTTGTCGGTCAGGTTCTGCACGTTGAGCTGCAGGCTGATGTTGTCCTGGATCGCGTAGCTGGCCATCGCGTCGAAGCGGGTGTAGCTGGCGATCCACTTGGTGTTGGCGACATCACCGTACTGCTTGTCCGAGTAGAACGCACCGGCACCGACGGTCAGGCCGATGGGGAAGCGGTAGGTGGTCCACAGGTTGGCGCTGTGCTTGGCGGTGTTCGGGAATACGTTGCCGTTGTACGGCGAGGGCACGTAGACGTTGGACGGGCAGGTGCGGCCGACCGGTGCACCACAGACGAAGCCGTTGTCCTTCAGTTCCGAGTCCAGGTAGGTGTAGCCGCCGTACAGGCTCCAGGCGTCGGTCAGCTGGCCGGTGAAGCCCAGCTCGAAGCCGTTGATTTCCTTCTTGCCGGCATTCTGGCTGGTGCCGTTGTCGACCGTCACGCGCGCGTTGTTCATCACCGTGTGGAAGATCGCCGCGGTGAGGTTCAGGCGCTGGTCGAACAGGTCCCACTTGGTGCCCAGCTCGAGGTTCTTCGTATCCTGCGGCTTGAGGTCGGCCACGGCGGCGCTCAGGCCGTCCGAACCATCACCACCGTCCATGCCCGGCGGAGTCGAGGAGGTGCCCCACGACAGGTAGATGCTGCCGTTGGCGGCCGGCTTGAACACCACGCCGGCCTGGTAGTTCAGGAAGTCGTTGCTGTTGCGCACGCGGGTCGGTGCCTTGCCGGCCACCGGGGTGGTCAGGGTGGTGCGGAAGTCGTCGTAGCGCAGGCCGAGGTTGATCATCCACTGCTCATTGAGCTCGATGGTGTCGAACACGTAGGCCGAGGTGGTCCTGGTGCGCTGCTCTACGTCCAGTGCCTTGTCGCTGCGGTACACCGAATGGGTGGCCGCCCACGGATCGCGCGGGTTCGGATTGGCGAAATCGGTGCAGTTGTAGCCGGTGGCCGCGCCGGTGGTCGGGCACTTGCTGTTGCCGGTGAGCGGGTTGCTGGTGCCCGGGGTCATCAGATAGCTGCCGCGGGTCATCTTCTCGTCGCTGTATTCCACGCCCGCGCTGTAGCTGTGCTTGAGCGCACCGGTCTGGAAGGCACCGGTCAGGCCCAGCTGGTCGGCGAAGCTCTTGACGTCGACGGCACGGCTGTTGGTCCGGCGCCACAGGCTGCCGTAGTTGTTCGGGTTGCCCTGGCTGTCGTCCGGCTGGGTCCACAGGTAGTCGTTGCTGGTGTTGCCCAGGCGCGCGATGTTGCGCAGCTTGTGGCCGCCGAAGTCGTAGCTGGCATCCAGGGTGCTGATGTCGGCGCGGGTACGCTGGAAGTCACGGTCGACCAGGCCGTAGTAGTTGTTGCGGTCCGGCACCATCGGGCGGCCGTCGACCCACTTCGAGGCCGGCGCACCGTTCGGGTTGCCATACGGGAAACCACCCGCATCGGGCAGATCATCGCTCTGCATGTGGTAGTGGCTGGCGATCAGCTGGGCCGGGCCGTTCAGGCCGAACGCGATCGACGGCGCGATACCCCAGCGGCTGACATTGGCGGCGTCACGGCCAGCGATGTCCGATTCGTGCTTCATCAGGTTCAGGCGCGCGGCGATGCCATCGCCCAGCACGTAGTTGGCGTCCACGGTGCCGCGCGCGTAGCTGTCGGTGCCGATGCCCATGCTGGCGCTGGTCTCGTTCTTCAGCTTCGGCGTCTTGCTCACAAGGTTCAGGCTGCCACCGCCGGAATCACGGCCGCCGTAGGCCGAGCTCGGGCCCTTGACTACTTCCACCTGCTCCAGGTCGAAGATCTCGCGGGTCTGCGAGCCGACGTCGCGCAGGCCATCGACGAAGACGTTGCTCTGCGAATCGAAGCCACGGATGAAGGGGCGATCACCGGTCGGATTGCCGCCTTCGCCGGCACCGAAGGTGATGCCCGGCACCATGCGCAGCGCATCCTGCAGGTTGGTCGCACCGGTTTCGGCGATCAGCTTCTCCGAGACGATCGACACCGACTTCGGGGTGTCCAGCAGTTCAGCGGTGAACTTCGGCGAGGACGGATTGAACCAGCTGCCGCGCACCTGCACCTTGTCCAGGTCGGTGGCCTTGCGGGAGGAGGCTGCGTCAGCGCTGTCGGCCGCCTGTGCGGCCAACGGCGCGAAGCCGGCGGCCAGGGTGGCGGTGGCGAGCAGGGAAACGCGCGGGGCGCGCTTGCGGGACGTGATGTGGGTCATGGCTTGGGTGGTAGTGGCTGGGATCGGAAAGGGGCGAGGGCCGAAGCGCAGACAGCGCGACGGCATGTAGAGGGCGTTTTCTGTAGAGCCGAGCCGATGCTCGGCTGGGCGGCGGACGACTCCAGGCGCACGGCAATGGCCGCAGGGCGCCTCAGCTGGCGTGCGGTGCGGGCGGTGCGTGGCCGGGGTTCAACCGCAGTGCGGGATCGTGCAGCTGCCAGTGCAGGGCATCGGAGCGCCACAGCGGAACATGCGCGACCAGGGCGGCGCGCGGGGGAGCCAGTCCGGTACAGGGCGTTGTGCCCTCGCCATCCAGCGGCGGCTCCGGTGCTGGCACCGCATGGCGCGGGCACTCGTCCGGCGGGGCCGGCATCGGCATGGCCTGCTGAAGATCTTCAGCGTGTGCCTGCCAGCCGTAGGTGGCGGGTCCATCGCGCCCTTCGTGCAGGGCCGACCAGCCCAGCAGCAGCGTCAGCAGCAGGGCCACAGCCAACGGCCACCCATGGCGGGCAAGCTGGCACAGCGTGGCGGCGGGCGCGGGCAAAGCCATGGCGCAGGGGGGCGGAGTCGTTACGAAGATGTTACGTAGGATAACATCAACGATAATGATTCGCATATGCGCGGGCGAACGAGCGGTCTGGAGGCCCGGGGAGGCCCCTGAACGCCTCTCAGCGCGCTCCGCTGGCTTCCACCCCCTGGGCGGAGTCGCCGGCGGCCGAACGCCGCGTCAATCGCGGTCGTCGCGGGTCCAGACGGCGTCGTGTTCGCGCTTCACCGGGAACTTGGGTACCGGCGTATAGGCCGGGGCGCACAGGGCGCGGCCATCGCGCACGTCGAAGCGCGCGCCGTGCAGCACGCATTCCACGCTGCCTTCGTCGGTGTTGAACTCGCCCGAGGACAGCTCGAACTCCTCATGCGTGCACTGGTCTTCCAGCGCGTACAGCTCGCCGTCGAGGTTGAACACCACGATCGGCGTGCCGGTCACTTCGTCGAACACGCTCTTCATTTCACCGGGCAGCAGCTCGTTGCCGGCACACACGAAGGTCCAGGTATCGCTCACGCGGCGGCTCCGGCCAGTGGCTTTTCCAGGACCTCGAAGCGCAGGTCGTCGCGCTTGGGGATTCCGAAGCGTTCGTCGCCATACGGGAACGGCTTCTTGATGCCGGTACGCTGGTAGCCGCGGCGCTCGTAGAAGGCGATCAGTTCGTCGCGTACGTCGATCACCGTCATCTGCATCACCGGCACCTTCCATTCGCGTGCGGCGTGCGCTTCGGCGGCGTCCATCAGCTGCTTGCCGACCCCGCCGCCCTGCTGGGCCGGATCGACCGAGAACATGCCGAAGTAGCCGTTGCCGTCGACGTCGGCAACGTGGGCGCAGGCCACAAGAACGCCTTCGCGCTCGGCCAGCAGGATGGTCGAGCGCGGGCGGTCGAGGTCGGCCTGGATGCCTTCGGCGTCGATGCGGGCGCCATCCAGCAGGTCAGCTTCGGTGGTCCAGCCAACGCGGCTGGCGTCGCCACGGTAGGCCGAGGTGACGAGGGCGATCAGGGCGGGGATGTCGGCCGGCGTGGCGGCGCGGAAGGTCAGGGTGCTCATGGCCCCATTCTAGGTGGGGCGTGGGCGGGCGCAAATGGGGGAGTGGGGTCAGATCCCTTTCGCAACGCGAAAGGGATCTGACCCCGGCATCTACTGACTCAACGGCAGGCCATGGACCGACTGGCACGGGCCCGGAATCGGCAGATGCTCGGGGTCAGATCCCTTTGCGCAGCGAAGGGCCCTGACCCCCTGCTACCAGGAGCAGCCCATGCCAAGGCCACGGCGCATCGATGCGCCCGGATATCCGCAACATGTCGTCCAGCGCGGCAACAATCGCCAGCCCGTGTTCTTCACGGATGACGACCGCGTCGCCTACCTGCGTCTGCTGTGTCATCACGCAGACCAGCAGCACTGCCGGGTCCACGCTTTTGTGCTGATGGACAATCACGTCCATCTTCTGGCAACGCCTGATCTCTGCGGCGGGCTGTCGCGGATGATGCAGGCCGTGAACCGGACCTACGTGCGTCGGGTGAATGATCGGCAGGGCCGCACCGGCACGTTATGGGAAGGGCGCTTCCACTCCACGGTGGTGGATACGGATCGCTATCTGCTGGCCTGCCAGCGCTACATCGAGCTCAACCCGGTTCGGGCGGGGAAGGTGGCGCATCCCGGTGACTATCGCTGGTCGAGCTATCGTGCCAATGCGCGTGGCAGGCCCAATGCGCTGCTCGAGCCGCATTCGGCATTTGAGCTGATGGGTTCTGATGCGGATGAACGGTGCAGGCGCTATGTGGAGTTCATCGAGGCGGGTATTCCGGCGGGGGATCTGCTGGCGATCCGGCGGGCATTGCAGTCGCAACGGCGGCTGTCGGGAATGCTGGTGGGGTCAGATCCCTTTCGCGTGGCGAAAGGGATCTGACCCCGGTGTGCTACGGGCAGTATGCCGCGTTCATCTGGTCGCGATCCGGCGGACATTGCAGTTGCAACGGCGGCTGTTGGGAATGCTGGTGGGGTCAGAGCCCTTTCGCGTGGCGAAAGGAATCTGACCCCGGTGTGCTGCGGGCGGTATGCCGCGTTCATCTGGTCGCGATCCGGCGGGCATTGCGGTCGCAGCGGCGGCTGTCGGGAATACTGGTGGGGTCAGATCCCTTTCGCGTCGCGAAAGGGATCTGACCCCGGTGTGCCGGCTCAGCCCAGCAGCTTGCGTACCTTGGTCAGCGCGGTCATGAAGCGCTCGATCTCGGCGTGCGTGTTGTAGAACGCCAGCGAGGCACGGCAGGTGGCGGCGACGCCGAAGTACTGCAGCAGCGGGTGTGCGCAGTGCTGCCCCGAGCGCACGGCCACCCCTTCCAGGTCGAGCAGGGTGGCCAGATCGTGCGCATGCGCGCCATCGATCAGGAACGAGACCACGGCGGCCTTCTCCGGCGCTTCGCCGATGATGCGCAGGCCGTCGACGCGGCGCAGCTCCTCGGTGAAGTGCGCCAGCAGTTCGGCTTCGCGGGCTTCCACGTTCTCCTGGCCGAGCTGCTGCAGGTAGTCGGCGGCCACGCCCAGGCCGATGAAACCGGCGATGTTCGGGGTGCCGGCTTCGAACTTGTGCGGGGCATCGTTGAACACGGTGCCGTCGAAGCTGACTTCCTTGATCATCTCGCCGCCGCCGAGGAACGGCGGCATCGCGTCCAGGTGCTCGCGGCGCGCCCACAGCGCACCAGTGCCGGTCGGACCGCACATCTTGTGGCCGGTGATGGCGTAGAAGTCGCAGCCGATCGCGGCGACGTCGACCTTGCGGTGCGGCACCGCCTGCGAGCCATCGACCACGGTGATGATGCCGCGCTTGCGCGCTTCACGGCAGATCTCGCGCACCGGATTGACCGTGCCCAGCACGTTGGAGACATGGGTGACCGCCAGCAGCCTGACCTCCGGGGTCATCGCCGCGCGCAGCGCATCCAGGTCCAGCGCGCCATCGGGCGTGATCTCGGCCACGCGGATGGTGGCGCCGGTACGTTGCGCGACCAGCTGCCACGGCACGATGTTGGCATGGTGTTCCATGCGCGTGATCAGGATCACGTCGCCGGCCTTCAATCGCGGCAGCGCCCACGAGTAGGCCACCAGGTTGATGGCGAAGGTGGTGCCGCTGCACAGCACCAGGTCGCTGGCGCGCACGTTGAGGAAGCGTGCCAGCTTGTTGCGTGCGCCTTCGTAGGCGTCGGTCGCTTCGCTGCCCAGTGCATGCACCGCGCGGCTGACGTTGGCGTTGTAGCGGCGGTAGAACTCATCCACCGCGCCGATCACCTGTACCGGCTTCTGGCCGGTGTTGGCGTTGTCGAAATAGACCAGCGGCTTGCCGTGCACTTCACGCATCAGCAGCGGGAAGTCGAGGCGGACGCGATCCCAGTCCGGGGCGCCGGTGCGTTCTTCGATCGGGCGTGGCGTGGACAGGTTCATGCCACACCCGCCTCGGCCAGGGCCTTGTCCAGGCGGCGTGCCAGCTGCTCGCGCAACGCGTCCGGCAGGATCTTCAGCGGTTCATGGCAGAACGCAGCGCTCAGCAGTGCCTGCGCCTGGACCTGGGGCAGGCCACGCGAGCGCAGGTAGAACAGCGCATTGGCATCGAGCTGGCCGACGGTCGCGCCGTGCGCGGCCTTCACTTCATCGGCGTCGATCACCAGCGTCGGCTGGGTGTCGATCTCGGCATCGGCCGACAGCAGCAGGTTCTTGTTGGACAGGTTCGCGTCGGTGCCGTCGGCGCCTTCGCGGATCTGGATGCCGCCATGGAACACCACACGGCTGCGGTTGGCGGCAACGCCGCGCCACAGCAGCTCGCAGGCGGTATCGCGCGCGATGTGGTCGATGCCCAGGCGGGTCTCGACGTGGCGGCGGCCATTGCCGAGCAGCACGCCGTTGGCGGTCAGCCGGGCGTTGTCGCCTTCCAGGCGCACGTTCAGTTCGTGGCGGCTGAGCGCGGCGCCCAGTTCCAGGTCCACGCGGTGGTACTGCGCGTCGCGGGCCAGCACCGCGTCGGTACGCAGGAAGCTGGTCTGGCGGGCGCTGCCGGCCTGCACGCGGGCGTGCTTGAGTACGCCATCGCGGGCGACGTGGGCATGCAGCACGGTGTTGTCCAGGTGGGCGGAGTCACCCACGCTGAAGCGGTGCTCGACCACGCCCAGGCTGGCGCCGGCGCGCAGTTCGATCAGGTGGCGATGGTGCCAGGCCAGGTCGGCTTCGCCGGCGACGCTGGCGAATACCAGTTGCAGCGGCGTTTCGACCTGCACGCCTTCATCCACGCGCAGCACCACGCCTTCATCGGCCAGCGCGGCGTTGAGCCGGGCGAAGATCTCTTCGCTGCGCTCGTAGCGACGGCCAAGGAAACGCAAGGCGTCTTCGCCAGCGGCCAGCGCGGCCGACAGCGGCTGCAGCTGCACGCCGGACGGCAGGGCCTGCACATCGCTCAGCGCGGCATCCAGGCGGCCGTTGACGAACACCAGGCGCGGCGCCGGGATGTCGTCCAGCAGCGCGGCGTCCAGCGCCGGGCCCTGCAGCGGCGCTGCAGCGAACGCACGGCGTTCCAGCTGGCGCAGCGAGGTGTACTTCCAGGCTTCATTGCGGGCGGCGGGCAGGCCGTCGCGCAGGGCCGCATCCAGCACTTCGCGGCGCGCATCGCTGCCACAGAAGGCCTGGGCCATGGAGTCAAGCAGGGCGCTCATCAGACCGCCGCCTCGGGCACGACCCGGTCCTTCAGGAAGTCGTAGCCGTGCGCTTCCAGCTCCAGCGCCAGCTCGGGGCCGCCGCTCTTGACGATGCGACCATCGGCCAGCACGTGCACGACGTCCGGCTTGATGTAGTCCAGCAGGCGCTGGTAGTGGGTGATGACCAGGAACGAACGGTCGGCCGCGCGCAGCGCGTTGACGCCGTCGGCCACGCTCTTCAGCGCGTCGATGTCCAGGCCCGAATCGGTTTCGTCCAGGATCGCCAGCTTCGGTTCCAGCACGGCCAGCTGGAAGATCTCGTTGCGCTTCTTCTCGCCACCGGAGAAGCCTTCGTTGACGCCACGGTGCAGCAGTTCGTCCTTCAGGTGCAGCACGGCCAGCTTCTGCCGCACCAGCTTGAGGAACTGCATGGAATCGAGTTCTTCTTCGCCGCGCGCCTTGCGCTGGGCGTTCAGTGCCGCGCGCAGGAAGTAGGTGTTGTTCACGCCCGGGATTTCCACCGGGTACTGAAACGCCAGGAACAGGCCTGCGGCGGCACGTGCTTCCGGGTCCTGCTCCAGCAGGTCGACGCCGTCGAACTGCACGCTGCCTTCGGTCACTTCGTAGCCGTCGCGGCCGGCCAGGACGTTGCCCAGGGTGGACTTGCCGGCGCCGTTCGGGCCCATGATGGCGTGCACCTGGCCGGGCTTCACATCCAGCGACAGGCCCTTGAGGATTTCCTTGTCGCCGATGCGGGCGTGGAGATTTTCGATCTTCAGCATTGGAATGGTCGTCTTGTCGAATGGGGGATGGCAGGCAGCGCGACTTACAGGTCGTCTTCGCTGCGCTCCAGGAATTCGCTGCGCAGGTAGGCGGTGCGCGTATCGGTCAGGCTGGACTTGGCGTGCAGATACAGCATCGGGTACATCGAGCCGTACAGGACGCGCGGATTCTCGTCCTTGCCGACCGGGTAGCGCGCCTCCAGATCGGCATCACGCAGCTGCACCCACAGGCGCTGCGCGTCCTTCAGCCGGGCCAGTGCCACCGGCTGCCCGGCAAGCTTGGCCAGCACCTGCCGGTAGACCACGTTGAGCTCGGCGTCGGACTTGCGGAAATCGCGGTCGGCGCAGGCGTTGAGCTCCATCTGCGTGCCTTCCGGATTGCAGCCGTCGGCGTCGGCGCTGGCCGCCCATGCCGGCGCGGCGGTGCCGAGCAGCAGGGCCAAGGCGAACAGGGCCTTCATCCGACCGAACCTTCCAGCGAGACTTCCAGCAGCTTCTTGGCTTCCACCGCGAACTCCATCGGCAGTTCGCGGAACACCTGCTTGCAGAAGCCGTCGACGATCATCGACACCGCGTCTTCCTGGCTGATGCCACGGGCGCGGCAGTAAAACAGCTGGTCATCGGAGATCTTGGAAGTGGTCGCCTCGTGCTCGACGGTGGCGCCCGGGTTCTTCACCTCGATGTAGGGGAAGGTGTGCGCGCCGCACTGCTTGCCGATCAGCAGCGAGTCGCACTGGGTGTAGTTGCGCGCGCCCTCGGCGTTGCGGTCCACCCGCACCAGGCCGCGGTAGGTGTTCTGGCCACGGCCGGCGCTGATGCCCTTGCTGACGATCTTGCTCTTGGTGCGCTTGCCGACATGGATCATCTTGGTGCCGGTGTCGGCCTGCTGGCGGTGATGGGTCAGCGCGACCGAGTGGAACTCACCGACCGAATCGTCGCCCAGCAGCACGCAGGACGGGTACTTCCAGGTGATCGCCGAGCCGGTCTCGACCTGGGTCCAGGTGACCTTGCTGCGCGCGCCACGGCATTCGGCACGCTTGGTCACGAAGTTGTAGATGCCACCGACGCCGTTCTCGTCGCCCGGGTACCAGTTCTGCACCGTGGAGTACTTGATCTCCGCATCTTCCAGCGCAACCAGCTCGACCACCGCGGCGTGCAGCTGGTTCTCATCGCGCATCGGCGCGGTGCAGC
This sequence comes from Stenotrophomonas sp. YJH_SMC_82, assembly GCF_059368875.1. Lineage (NCBI taxonomy): Bacteria > Pseudomonadati > Pseudomonadota > Gammaproteobacteria > Lysobacterales > Lysobacteraceae > Stenotrophomonas > Stenotrophomonas sp. YJH_SMC_82. The sequence goes on along the minus strand of NZ_JCAFSE010000002.1, from coordinate 944,604 downwards.
CTTCCAGGTAGGAGACGTAGGCCTTGTCCTCGCACACGATCAGGGTGCGCTCGAACTGGCCGGTGTGGCCGGCGTTGATGCGGAAATAGGTGCTCAGTTCCATCGGGCAGCGCACGCCCTTGGGAATGAACACGAAGCTGCCATCGGAGAACACCGCCGAGTTGAGCGCGGCGAAGTAGTTGTCACCGACCGGCACCACGGTGCCCAGGTACTGGCGCACCAGCGCCGGGTGTTCCTTGATGGCCTCGGACATCGAGCAGAAGATCACGCCCTTCTCGGCCAGTTCCTTGCGGAAGGTGGTGCCCACGGATACCGAGTCGAACACCGCATCCACCGCCACGCCGGCCAGCTTGGCGCGCTCGTGCAGCGGCACGCCCAGCTTGTCGTAGGTGTCGAGCAGTTCCTTCGGCACATCATCCAGCGAGGCGTACTTCGGGCCCTTCGGCGCGGAGTAGTAGCTGAGCGCCTGCAGGTCGATCGGCGCGATCTCCAGCTTGGCCCAGTCCGGCATCGGCAGGGTCAGGAAGTGGCGGTAGGCATCCAGGCGCCACTGCGTCATCCACTCCGGCTCGTCCTTCTTGGCCGACAGGGCACGGATGGTGTCCTCGTCCAGGCCCGGCGGCAGGGAGTCCGACTCGATCTCGGTGATGAAGCCGGCCGAATACTTGCGGCCGAGCTGCTCGTGGATCTCGCGGTTGGGGGTGTCGTCGTGGGCGACGTTTTCGATGGTTTCGGTGGCCATGGGGGGCTGCCTACGGATCAGGAGACGACGTCGACAGCGATGGTGCGGCGCTGTTCGTCATCGGCAAGGGGGAGAGGGGGCAGGATCTGCGCGAGGGTGACATCGCGCAGGGCCTCGGAGACCACGTCGTTGATCAGCCGCCAGCTGCTGCGCGCGCCGCACTTGGGCGCCATGCCGCACTGGTGGTGGTCGTGGCTGCATTCGGTCAGGGCCAGTGGCCCTTCCATCGCTTCGACCACTTCGAACAGCGAGATCTCGATGGCCGGGCGGGTCAGGCGGTAGCCGCCACGGACGCCACGCAGGCCTTCGACCAGGCCGGCCTGGGCCAGTGGCTTGAGCACCTTGCTGACGGTGGGCGGCTCCAGACCGGTGAATTCGGCCAGCTCGGTGGCACTGAGCACTTCGCCCGGACGGGCGGCGAGCACGGTCAGCACGACGGTGGCGTAATCGGTGAGTTTGGTGACGCGCAACATGGGGATGCGAGTGGTTCTTAAAGCGGACTGAAATTGTACGCTTTTATTCGCCACCATCCAACCCGGGCATTCAGCCGGCGCTTGGGCCAGGCCGGGAGGACACACCGCGGCCGTTGCCGGGGCGCAATGCTGCGCCAACGGGGTGATTTTCGCAATCACCCGGAATGGGCGAGAATCCCCATTCCATTCGCTGCAAACAGCCCTCGCCGATGCCGAAGAAGATCCAAGCCCGCAAGTCCGCCATCCATGGCAACGGCGTGTTCGCCGTGGCCCCGATCAAGCAGGGCGAGCGCGTGATCCAGTACAAGGGCCTGCTGCGCAGCCACGGTGATGTCGATGCCGATGACAGCGGCGACGTCGAAAGTGGCCATACCTTCCTGTTCACCCTCAACGATGACTGGGTGATCGACGCCAACTACAAGGGCAACGACGCGCGCTGGATAAACCACAGCTGCGACCCGAACTGCGAGGCGGTGATCGAGGAGGACGAGGACGGCGACAGCCGGGGCGACAAGGTGTTCATCGAGGCACTGCGTGATATCAAGGCCGGCGAGGAGCTGACCTACAACTACGGCATCACCCTGGCCGAGCGCCACACCGCCAAGCTGAAGAAGATCTGGGAGTGCCGTTGCGGCTCGCCCAAGTGCACCGGCACGATGCTGCAGCCCAAGCGCTGATCGGTACCGGGTAGTGCCGGCCGCTGGCCGGCAAGGCGCAATCCAGGTGCCGGCCAGCGGCCGGCACCACCCGGCGGCTCTCCACCTGCCGTGCACGACAGGGTCACCGCCGCGCAAGGGCCGTTCTTCCATTCTGTGGGCTCCCCCAACCGGAGTGCCTCCATGGCAGAGCGATTGAAGGGCAAGCAGATTGCCATCCTTGCCACCCACGGCTTCGAACAGTCTGAACTGATCGAACCCAAGCGTTTGCTGGAAGCGGAAGGGGCGCGCGTCAGCGTGGTCTCGCCCGCAAAGGAAGCGACGATCAAGGGCTGGAAGGAGAAGAACTGGGGCGACGCCGTCGCGGTGGATATCCCGTTGGATGAGGCCGATCCTGCACGCTTCGATGCGGTGGTTCTGCCCGGCGGGGTCATCAATCCGGACACACTGCGCACCGATGATGCCGTACTGGCCTTCATCCGTTCAGTGGATGAAGCCGGCAAGCCCGTGGCGGCGATCTGCCATGGCCCGTGGCTGCTGATCAACAGCGGCCTGGCCGATGGCCGCGAGCTGACCTCCTGGCCTTCCCTGCAGCAGGATCTGGCGAACGCGGGTGCGACATGGCGCGATGCCGAGGTGGTGGTCGACGGCAACGTCATCACCAGCCGCAAGCCGGATGACATTCCGGCTTTCAGCGAGGCGGTGGTAAAAGCGCTTGCCGCCTGATGCGCTACCGGTAGTGCCGGCCGCTGGCCGGCAGATGCAGTGACGTGCTGCCGGCCAGCGGCCGGCACCACCTCATTTGCCCAGCAGGCCTGCCGGTACCAGGTTGCCCAGGTTCTGGTTGAAAGTGACCACCAGCTTGCCGTTCTTCACCTGTGCCGACTGCACCTGCAGGGCGCCGAGCACCCCGGCCACGGCCGGGTCCAGCTTGTAGATCGGTTCGCGCTGGGCGTAGTCGCTCAGCCACGCATTGAGCAGGCCACGGGTGCGCGAGTCGAGGCGGCCGCCCTGGTTGGCCGGGGTGAAGTCATCCACGCTCGGCTGCTGCAGGTGAAAGCCCTGGGTCTGCGCGTCGTAGCGCAGGCCGCTGCTGAGCTTCACCGTGCCCAGTCGGGCCGGGTTGCCGCCGGCGGTGGCCAGCGCGACGTCCATGCCCAGGTTCAACCGTTCGCCGGCCGGAAGGCTCAGCTGCGGGTGGCTCATGGTCAGGGCGATCAGGCCGCCGAGGGCGTCCTGGGTGCGCGGGAAGCTGCCATCGAGGTACTGCTGCACGTCGCTGGCGCCCACCGACAGTTCGCGGCCGGAAATGGAGGGAGCCGCCTGTGCACCGATCGCAGCGGCGATCAGCACGGTGGAGGCCGCGAGGCGGGTCATCAGGGAACGCAGGCGCATGTCGGTGACCGGTGGGAAGCAGATGGATGGATCAAAGAGTAGCCGCGCAGGCTGAATCGCGCGTGCATGCCGCTGCAACGGTTCAGTCCAGCGTTGGACGCAGCTGTGCCGACTGGATCTGCCAGGCGCTGCCGTCGCTGCTGGGCTGCACGCGGTACCAGCCGCCGAAGCGGAACGTGCCATTGGCGGTGACCGCACGGATCTGCACAGGGACTTCAAGCAGCCGCGGTGGCTGCCGGTCATCTCGGGCGATCGGGGTATCGCTGTGCAGGCGCAGCGTGCGCAGGTCCTGCAGCTGCCGCAGCGCGGCGTCGTCTGCATGCCGCGGGTCGCCGGGTGGGATCGTCCAGGCAGCATCGCTGGCGGCGCGGTCGCGGTTGAGCAGTGCGGCGACGTAGCGGTTGAGCATCGTCGACGGCGGCTCTGCGCCGTCGTCGACGGCGGACAGCAGCGTCATATCGCTCGCCTGCAATGCTGCGGGACCGGGGCCGGTACCGGTGTCCGCTGCTGCGGCGACGGGAGCGGACGCTGCCGTGATGTGATCATTCGTCTGTGCCGCCGGGCGTGAACAACCCAGCAGCACCAGTGGTGCGATCAGGAACAGGATCCTGCGCATGCCCGCCTCCTCCCCGAGGCAACCTGGAGGGCGGCAGTGTATCGGTTGCGCCGCTATCAGCGGGAGGAGGGCAGCTGCTCCAGCGCGTCCAGCGCCGGCAGGACCTGACCGGCGATGGCGGCCAGTGCGTGGCCGTCGGTCTCGGCGTGGCGTTGCACGATGTCGCGCAGCAGCTGGGTGGCGATCACCAGGGTCGCGCGCTCGTCGCCACTGATGCCGGCGGTACGCGGGGCCGCTTCCAGCAGGCGCATCAGGTCGCGGCCGGCGCGGTGTTCCAGTTCGATGGTGCAGCGCCCGGTGCACTGCAGCCCGTCCTTTTCGATCGGGGTTACCGAGATCCGGTAGCGGGTGGAGGGGCTGGCCATGAGGGTGTGCTCGCCGTAGCTGTGGAGGATGTGCCCACCATAGGCAAGGCCACGGCTGGCGGCGACGGCCGGCGCTGCACGCAGTGTTCCACCCGGTACGTTCCGCGCCCTTTGCGGAGCACCGGCAGCCAATGCTGGCGGGCCTGTACGGGGATTGCCGGGGCCGCGGCAACGCTGTGTTGCGGGGTGTGGTGCGGAAAAAAAAAACGGGACGGCCAGAGCCGTCCCGTCGGAATCCGCGTTGGGGCGCGCGCTTACAGCGCGGCGTCCTTCAGCTTCTTCAGCGGACGCACCTTCAGCTTGGTGGTGGCCGGCTTGGCAGCGAACCACTGCTCTTCCTTGGTGAACGGGTTGATGCCCTTGCGCTTCGGCTTGGCCGGCACATTGACGGTGGTGATCTTCAGCAGGCCCGGCAGGGTGAACGAGCCAGCGCCCTTCTTGTGCACCGAGGAGGCGACGGCGCTTTCCAGCGAGGCCAGCACAGCGCGGACGTCCTTGGCGATGACGCCGGAGGCTTCAGCGATGTGTGCAACCAGGCCGGACTTGGTCAGCACTTCCTTGATCGGCTTCGGAGCGGCCGGCTTGGCGGCTGCCTTCGTCGCGACTTTCTTCACTGCCTTCTTCGGGGCAGCCTTCTTAGCGGTCTTTGCCATGGTTTCCTGTTCCGTGAACGGTTGGTTGTGTGGTCGGCGCCGAACCCCGTCGGCAAGCGCAATGTAGGGCAACTCTCGGGCGCCGCCAATAGCCCGAAGCGCGGAAAGTGCATGTTTTTTCATATCCAGGCCGATTCAGTACATGGCCGGCGGTGGGGGGCGGGGGCGCTGCAGCGTGCGCGATGGCTGCTGCCTGCCCGTTGCTGGAATGTGCGAAACCACTGAAAACAAGGGAAAAGTCCGCGTCAGTCTGGCGAAGAAGTGACCAGCTGTCCGATGTCCGGCGGACGTGCGGCATGCGGCGGAGCGACGCAGGGCTAACGCGTCCCGTGCGAGAGTGGCCGTTCATCACCGCCACGCAGGAGCAGCACATGGGAATCTCGCGACACGCCACCGCGCACTGGGAAGGCGATCTGAAGTCGGGCAAGGGACAGCTGAGCACGCCGCAGAGCGGGCTGCTGGACAAGACCCGCTACGGTTTCAACAGCCGCTTCGGCGACGAGAAGGGCACCAATCCGGAGGAGCTGATCGCCGCCGCGCACGCCGGCTGTTTCACCATGGCGCTGTCGGCCAAGCTTGGTGAGGCCGGCTTCACCCCGACCTCGCTGGACACCGAGGCCAAGGTCGATCTGTCCCTGGAGGGCGGCCCGCAGCTGTCGCAGATCCGGCTGAAGGTGAAGGCCGTGGTGCCGGGCATCGACGCCGCACAGTTCCGTGCCATTGCCGATGACGCCAAGCAGAACTGCCCGGTGTCCAAGGCGCTGAGCGCGGTGCCGATCAGCCTGGAAGCCGAACTGGGCTGAGCCACGGTAGTGCCGGCCGCGGGCCGGCAACCGCATGATGCCGGGGTCCATGTAGCAGCCGGCCAGCGTTATGGCGGCCTTCCTGGTCCCCACCCTCCGGGCCGTCGCGTCCGACGTTGGCAGCGGCTCCTGCCGCTGCCTTCGGCTCTACCACCCGCCAGCGCGATCACCAATCAAGGGTGCCGGTAATCACCGTCTGCACCTGCCCGCCCGACCAGACCTCGCCGTCTTCATCGACCCGCAGGGTCAGGCGCGCGTCATGGCCGACTTCGCGGCCCTGGCTGACTTCGAACGGTGCACGGCCTCGGGGCAGCGCATCGCGCAGGTCCAGCCACGCGGCCAGCACGGCATTAGCCGCGCCGGAGGCGGCGTCCTCGAAGCGGCGGCCATTGCCGACGAAGGCACGTACTGCAAGATCGAAGCCTTCGCCGCCATCGCTGAAGGCGTAGGCAAACACGCCCATGCTGTCGGTGGATTCGGCCAGAGCCGCGACCGCGTCCCAGTCCGGGCGCAGTGCGCGCAGTGCCGCTTCATCGGCCACCTGCACCACCCACCAGCTGCGCCCGCCCTGCATGCGCGCCGGCGGCAGCGAGCCCAGCGGCCAATCCTTCAGCGCCGCCTGCAGGCGCGGGTCGGTGGCCTCGGCGATCTCCGCCAGCTGCGCGCGCGGGGTGCGGATGGCAATGCGCTGCTGCGCGCCCTCGCCGCTCACGCGCAGCGGCAGCGCACCGGCGATGCCGTCCTGCACGAGCACGCCGTCGACTGGCGCGGCCAGGCCCGCCTGCAGCACCGCATGCGCGGTGCCGACGCTGGGATGGCCGGCGAACGGGACCTCCTTCTGCGGGCTGAACATGCGCAGCCGGTAGCTGGCGCCTGCGACCTGCGGCGGGAACACGAAGGTGGTCTCGGGCAGGCGCGTCCAGCGCGCAATGGCCTGCATGCTGGCATCGTCCAGGCCTTCGGCATCAAGCACCACGGCCAGCGGATTGCCGGCACCGGCGCGCGGGGAGAACACATCCAGCTGCAGGAAACGGCGGGTGGACATCGGGCAGGACTCCAGTGAACAGGCGGCATAGCGTAGCGCGGGGCACAAAAAAGGGGACGGAGGGAATTAAGTCGCTTGTGCCCCAAGTGCCATAAGCGACTTAATTCCCTCCGTCCCCTTTTTTCGTGCGCTACCAGCGAAGGTGGCCGTCGATGACCGGCTGCACCTGGCCGCCGATCCAGACCGTGCCCTGCGCGTCGACCTGCACCTGCACGTGGCCATCGCGGCCGACTTCGCGGCCCTGGCTGGCCACGTAGTGGCCCTCGCGGCCGGGCAGGGCGTTGCGCTGCCGCAGCCAGGCAGCGATCAGAGCATTGGCGCTGCCGGTGACCGGATCTTCCGGCACGCTGGCCGCATCGGCGGGGCAGAATGCGCGCACCACACGGGTGTGGTCGGTACCGGCTTCGTCGGCGAATACGGCCACGCCGGTGGCCTCGGTGGCAAGGCTCCAGTCGCGCAGGGCGGCCATGTCCGGCGCCAGGCCGCGCACAGCGGCGGCATCGCGCAGCGGCAGCAGCCACCAGCGCGCGCCGTTGTCCCAGAGTTCGGGCACGTGCCCGTTGGCGGCGAGGGCCAGCAGTGCTTCGGGTGCCGCATCTGCGCCAGTCGCCAGTTGCCGCGCCGGTGGGCTGGCCAGCTGGATCTGGAGTGCCTCGGCCGGGCCGCTCACCCGCACGGGCAGCACCCCCGCCGCGCACTGCTGCAGCAGGGCGCCGTCGCGAGGCTGGGCCAGGCCGCAGCTCACCGCCGCCCAGGCCGCGCCGACGCTCGGGTGGCCGGCGAAGGCCAGCTCACGGGTCGGGGTGAAGATGCGGATGTGGTAGTCGGCGCCGGGCGCGCTGGGGCGCAGGAAGAACACCGTCTCGGACAGGTTCAGCCAGGCGGCCAGGGCCTGCATCTGCTCGCCGGAGAGCGCATCGGCGTCCAGCAGGGCACCCAGTGGATTCCCGGTTCCGGGGCGGGAGGCGAAGACATCGAGCTGCAGGTAACGGAGGAGGGCCATCTACGGGGATATTGCGCTTAGAATCAAAGGTTCCGCCCCCGAGGGCGGCTTCCCCACATTCTACATAGCCAATCCATGTCAGCTTCCCCCCTTGTCGATCGTTGGATCGTACTGAAGTTCGGCGGCACCTCGGTGTCGCGTCGTCACCGCTGGGACACGATCGGGAAGCTGGCGAAAAAACGCGCGGAAGAGACCGGCTCGCGCGTGCTGGTGGTGGTGTCGGCGCTGTCCGGGGTCACCAACGAGCTGACCGCGATCGCCGATGGCGCGCCGGACAGCCGTGATCGCGTGGCCGCGCTGGTCGAACGCCATGAAGGCTTCCTGGCCGAACTGGGCCTGGGCCGCGAAGTACTGGCCGAGCGCCTGGCGGCACTGCAGGGCCTGCTCGACGACCCGCGTGCGGCCACCCGTCCGCTGCAGTGGCAGGCCGAAGTGCTGGGCCAGGGCGAACTGTTGTCGTCCACGCTGGGCGCGGCCTACCTGCACGCCTCGGGCCTGGACATGGGCTGGATGGATGCCCGCCAGTGGCTGGACGCGATGCCGCCGCAGCCGAACCAGAGCGACTGGTCACAGCGCCTGTCGGTGAACTGCCAGTGGCGTGCCGACGCGGAGTGGATGCAGCGCTTCCGCGCGCAGCCGACCCGCCTGCTGATCACCCAGGGTTTCATCTCGCGGCATGCCGATGGCGGTACCGCCATCCTCGGCCGTGGTGGCTCGGATACCTCGGCGGCGTACTTCGGCGCGCTGCTCGGCGCCAGCCGCGTGGAAATCTGGACCGATGTGCCGGGCATGTTCAGTGCCAACCCGAAGGATGTGCCGGACGCGCGCCTGCTGACCCGCCTGGACTACTACGAGGCGCAGGAAATCGCCACCACTGGTGCCAAGGTGCTGCATCCGCGCTCGATCAAGCCGTGCCGCGATGCAGGCGTGCCGATGGCCATCCTCGATACCGAGCGTCCGGAACTGCCGGGCACCAGCATTGACGGCAGTGCTGCACCGGTACCAGGCGTCAAGGCGATCAGCCGCCGCAACGGCATCGTGCTGGTGTCGATGGAAGGCATCGGCATGTGGCAGCAGGTCGGCTTCCTGGCCGATGTGTTCAACCTGTTCAAGAAGCATGGCCTGTCGGTGGACCTGATCGGTTCGGCCGAGACCAACGTCACCGTGTCGCTGGACCCGTCCGAGAACCTGGTCAACACCGATGTGCTGGCCGCGCTGTCGGCCGACCTGTCGCAGATCTGCAAGGTGAAGGTGATCGTGCCGTGCGCGGCGATCACCCTGGTCGGCCGTGGCATGCGTTCTCTGCTGCACAAGCTGTCGGACGTGTGGGCCACCTTCGGCCGCGAGCGCGTGCACATGATTTCGCAGTCGTCCAACGACCTGAACCTGACCTTCGTCATCGACGAGGCCGATGCCGATGGCCTGCTGCCGATCCTGCATGCCGAGCTGATCGACAGCGGTGCGATGCCGGTGGAAGAAACCGAAGTGTTCGGCCCGCGCTGGCGCGAGATTGCCGGCACCGTGCGCCCGCGCGGCACGCCGTGGTGGCGCGGCCAGCGTGCGCACCTGCTGCAGCTGGCCGATGCCGGTACGCCGCGCTATGTCTACCACCTGCCGACGGTGCGCGCCCGCGCCCGCGCGCTGGCCGCGATCAAGCCGATCGACCAGCGTTACTACGCGATCAAGGCCAACAGCCACCCGGCCATCCTGCAGCTGCTGGAAGCCGAGGGCTTCGGGCTGGAGTGCGTCTCGTACGGCGAGCTGAAGCATGTGTTCCAGCACCTGCCGGAGCTGTCGCCGCGGCGCGTGCTGTTCACTCCCAGCTTCTGCCCGCGCAGCGAGTACGAGGCGGCGTTCGCCCTTGGCGTGACCGTCACCGTCGACAACGTCGAAGCGCTGCAACGCTGGCCGGACCTGTTCCGCAACCGCGAGCTGTGGCTGCGCGTCGACCTGGGGCGTGGCGAAGGCCACCATGCCAAGGTCCGCACCGGCGGCAAGGAGTCCAAGTTCGGCCTGCCGATCGCCCGCGTGGACGAGTTCGTGCGCGCGGCCTCCGAGCTGGGCAGCCGCGTGGTCGGCCTGCATGCGCACCTGGGCAGTGGCGTGGAAACCGCGCAGCACTGGCGCCTGATGTGCGATGAGCTGGCCGGCTTCGCCCGCCGCATCGGCAGCGTGCACACCATCGACATCGGTGGCGGCCTGCCGATTCCGTACAGCGACGAAGACGAGCCGTTCGACCTGGACGCCTGGGCCGAGGGCCTGGCCGAGGTCAAGGCGCTGCACCCGGCATTCCGCCTGGCGATCGAGCCGGGCCGCTACCTGGTGGCCGAATCGGGCGTGCTGCTGACCCATGCCACCCAGGTGGTGGAAAAGGACGGCGTGCGCCGCGTGGGCCTGGATGCCGGCATGAACACGCTGATGCGCCCGGCCCTGTACGACGCCTGGCACGACATCGAGAATCTCAGCCGCCAGGGTGGTTATGCCGAAGCGGCGTTCGATGTGGTCGGCCCGATCTGCGAATCCAGCGATGTGTTCGGCAAGCGCCGCAAGCTGCCGGTGTCGACCGCGCCGGACGACGTGATGCTGATCGCCGACGCCGGCGCGTACGGCTATGTGATGGCCAACACCTACAACCAGCGGATGCTGCCGCGCGAAGACGTGATCGAATGACCACCGCGCGCGCCCTGCACCCGCCCACCGACACGCCCCGCGCCATCGCGCGGGCCCGTGCCTGACCGGATACACCATGACTGCTTTCGACAAACACCAGGTTTCCCGCTTCCGCTTCGTCCGCTGCGAATTCGCCGCGGATACCGGCGTGGCCAGGCTGGTCTACGCCTTCGATGACGGCCCGGAGATGGTGGAAACCATCACCGTGCCGGGCGCCCCGTTCGTGCTGGACGAAGCGCGTAGCGCCGCCGTGCAGCGCGCGCTGCAGCTGCTGCACCTGATCGCCGGTGTCAGCTACTACAAGGCCGGCGTACCGGATACGGTCAGCATCGACAGCTACAGCATCGATGCCGATACCGCCGCGCTGGTGGAGACCATTTACCTCAACGGCCTGGGCGAATTTGCCTACCGCAACGGCCTGAACCTGCGCGGCCGCTTCCGGTTGCCGGTGCAGGGCGTAGCTGCGCAGGCGCCGGCGCTGGGCCTGCAGCCGCACGCGCTGGTGGCCATCGGCGGCGGCAAGGATTCGCTGGTCAGCATCGAAGCGCTGCGCCGTGCCGGCGTGGACGAGACCGTGACCTGGATCGGTGGCTCGCAGCTGATCCGTGCGTGCGCCGAGCGCACTGGCCTGCCGACCTTGAACCTGGGCCGCACGCTGGCACCGGAACTGTTCGAGTTGAACCGCCAGGGCGCCTGGAACGGCCATATCCCGGTGACGGTGGTGAACTCGGCGATCATGGTGCTGGCCGCGTTGCTGCACGGCGTGGACCAGGTCGTGTTCTCCAACGAGCGCTCGGCCAGCTACGGCAGCCAGATTCCAGGCACCGGCGAAGTGAACCACCAGTGGTCCAAGGGGTGGGCCTGCGAGCAGGCCTTCGGTAGCCATGTGCAGAAGTACGTGGCGGCGGACCTGCAGTACTACTCGCTGCTGCGCCCGATGTCCGAGCTGGCGGTGGCCCGCCAGTTCGCCAAGAGTGACTTCTACGACGCGCATTTCTCCAGTTGCAACCGCAACTTCCACATCCTCGGCGAGCGCCCGGTGAACCGCTGGTGCGGCGTCTGCCCGAAATGCCATTTCGTGTTCCTGGCGCTGGCCCCGTTCATGCCCAAGACGCGCCTGGTGCGCATCTTCGGCCGCAACCTGCTGGACGATGCCGAGCAGGCCGGTGGCTTCGATGCGCTGCTGGAATTCCAGGACCACAAGCCGTTCGAGTGCGTGGGCGAAGGCCGCGAATCGCGTGCGGCGATGGCGACCCTGGCACAGCGCCCGGAGTGGAAGGAAGACGTGCTGGTGAAGCGCTTCTGCAACGAGATCCAGCCGCAGCTGGATGCCGCCGAACTGGAACTCGCACCGCTGCTGCAGCTGCAGGGCGAGCACCGTGTTCCAGCTGCGCTGTGGGAACGGGTGCGTGAAGATTTCGAAGCTTGAAGGAAAGCGCGTCGCGCTGTGGGGCTGGGGCCGTGAGGGCCGCGCCGCGTTTGCGGTGCTGCGCGCGCGCCTGCCCACGCTGGCATTGAGCCTGTTCTGCCCGGTGTCCGAGGTCGAGGCGGCGCGTGCGGAAACGGAGGGCGCGCTGGACGTGCGTGGCGAGCCTTCCGCTGAAGCGCTGGCCGCGTTCGACGTGGTGATCAAATCGCCCGGCATCAGCCCGTACCAGCCGATCGCGCTGGCGGCTGCAGGGCAGGGCACCAGCTTCATCGGTGGCACCGCGCTTTGGTTCGCCGAACACGCGGCCGACGATGGCATCGTGCACGACACCGTGTGCGTGACCGGTACCAAGGGCAAGAGCACCACCACCGCGCTGGTTGCGCACCTGCTGCGTGCCGCCGGCCATCGCACCGGCCTGGTCGGCAACATCGGCCTGCCGCTGCTGGAAGTGCTGGATCCCCAGCCCGCGCCCGAGTACTGGGCGGTGGAACTGTCCAGCTACCAGACCGGTGAGGTGGCACGCAGTGGCGCCCGCCCGCAGGTGGCGGTGGTGCTTAACCTGTTCCCGGAACACCTGGACTGGCACGGCAGCGAACAGCGTTACATCGAAGACAAGCTGCGGCTGGTGACTGAAGCCGCACCGCGCATCGCTGTGCTCAACGCCGCCGATCCGCACCTGGCCGCGCTGTCGCTGCCCGACAGCGAAGTGGTCTGGTTCAACCAGCCGCAGGGCTGGCACATGCGCGGCGACATCGTGCATCGCGGTGAGCAGGCCGTGTTTGATACCTGCAACACGCCGCTGCCAGGCCGCCACAACCGCGGCAACCTGTGCGCGGTGCTGGCCGCGCTGGAAGCGCTGGGGCTGGATGCCGTAGCGCTGGCACCGGCGGTGCAGGACTTCCGTCCGCTGCCGAACCGCCTGCAGCGCATCGGCGTGGCCGATGGCCTCACCTACGTCAACGATTCGATCAGCACCACGCCGCATGCCAGCCTGGCCGCGCTGGAGTGCTTCGCCGGCCAGCGCATCGCGCTGCTGGTGGGAGGGCATGACCGTGGCCTGGACTGGACCGATTTCATGCAGCACATGGCGCACGATGTGCCGCCGGTGGAGATCGTGACCATGGGCAGCAACGGCCCGCGCATCCACGCGATGCTGCAGCCGTTGGCCGACGCCGGTCGCTTCGGCCTGCATGCGGCGGGCGATCTCGCCGAGGCGATGGCCTTGGCGCGCGCCGCGCTGGGCGAACAGGGCGGGGTGGTGCTGCTGTCGCCGGGTGCACCGAGCTTTGGTGCGTACCGCGACTACGTGGCGCGTGGCCGTCATTTCGCCGCGCTGGCCGGGTTCGATCCGGACAGCATCAGCGCGATTCCGGGGTTGGGCATCGGGTAAGGGGTCGGATCCCTTTCCGCAGGAAAGGGCTCTGACCCCAGCGAGTTACCATCGGCGCATCCCCGGACGGACCCGGATACCCGCATGTGCACCTTCGTCACCCTGTTTCTGCCCACCTCGTTTGCGCACGTTGAAGCCGCCGCGATCATGGAGCGCAGCGGCCGGCGCCTGTTCGCGCAGGATTCGCCCAGTCTGCAGGCGGCGGTCGGACCCGGCTGGCAGCCGTGGCTGAGCGCCGCGCACTGCGATTGCGGTACTGCGGTGGCCTCGTCGCGGGCCGAGCGGGAGTGGAAGGGCGATGCCGAGCGCTGGCGGAAGAAGGGCTGGAGCGAAGCCAAGATCGCCCGCGCGCTGGCCGAGCAGCGAGCGCGGCATGAACAGGATCAGCAGGTACGTCGCGATGAAGCGCTGGGCGACGCCGGCCAGTGGCTGCAGCGCATTGATGCCCTGCTGGCCGGGGGCGCGGCGCGCATCGGACTTCTGGTACGCGACTACGACGGCTCGGTCGGCGCCCGGCAGCCGAAACCGCCGGAACGTCACTGGCCGCGTGCGCGCCTGGCGGCCGCGGATCTGCTGGCGTTCGAGCCGGGTACCTTGCATTGGATCGAACGCGGGTGAGGCCGTTATCCACGCATGGCGTGGATCTACTGCAGAGCCGGGCCCATGCTCGGCTGGATTTCAGTCCTCATGCCGGATGAACGCGTAATCGCGATCAATCAGCTGCTGCAGGTACGCATCGAAGCTGGGTGCGATGACTATGTAGCTGTCCGGATCGTGCAGATAGCGCACCACCTGGCCGACGGTACCGCCCGGTGCGGGGTTGAAATCCAGGTAAAGCTTCGAGGTGCCGCCGTTGTTCGTGCAGTGCGAGAAGCACAGGCGACGGTCCATCGGAACATCTGCATCAATACCGTCGCCAAGAATCTCCGGCTCGTCGTCCAGCCATTCTTCGTAGATAGTGCGGATGCTGTCGTCCCACTCGTCCTGGTCTTCGAAGATGTCTGCGGCCGAGCTCAGGTAGTAGGGATAGCGGCCGTCCTCGACATCCGAACCCAGCATCAGCACGCACACCTCCCCACCGGGATATCCGCGGAAGTATGTGCCATCCACCCGCGACAGCAGTTCCAGCAGGCTGTCCGGCACCTTTGGCCACTGCGCGCGCAGGCCCTGCAGGTCATCGGTGCTGGCGCCCTCGACATGCGCCCATTGCGCAGCGTCGTTGGCAGGCAGACGCGGAATCAGGCCGGAGAGGAAGCGATCAACAAGGCTCATGCAGAATCAGGGGCGAAAAGAGTTGAGTCGTATCCCACCACACCTGCGTCACGTCGCCAAGGCAGAATGCGACACGGGAGGGTGTTCTGCGACGTGATCCCCTCCGTCCCCTTTTCATTGGAGCAGGCGCATGAATCGTTGGCGATGCGGTGTGGCGGTGATCCTGGGGCTGGCGGCGATGCCGGCGTGGGCGGCGATGAAGACCCAGCCGGTGGAATGGAAACACCAGGGCACGACCTTCAGTGGCGTGCTGGTCTATGACGACGGCGACAACGACAAGCGCCCGGGTCTGGTGATGGTGCCGAACTGGAAGGGCGTGAACGAATCGGCGGTCGAAAAGGCCAAGCAGCTGGCCGGCGATGATTACGTGGTGCTGGTGGCCGATGTCTACGGAAAGGGCGTGCGGCCGAAGACCGATGCCGAGGCCGGGCCGGTGGCAACCAAGCTGCGCAATGACAGGCCGCTGCTGCGCGCACGTGCGCTGGAGGCGGTGAACGTGCTCAGGGCGCAGGCGGGCAAGGTGCCGCTCGATGCCGGCCGGATTGGCGCGGTGGGCTTCTGTTTCGGCGGCACCACGGTGCTGGAACTGGCCCGTGCCGGTGCGCCGCTGGCCGGTGTGGTCAGCCTGCACGGTGGGTTGGGTTCACCTCTGCCGGCGCAGGCCGGTGGCAGCCATCCGTCGGTGCTGGTGCTCAACGGCGCCGACGACAGGAGCGTGACCGCCGAGGACATCGCTGGCTTCCAGAAGGAAATGGACGCGGCCAAGGTCGATTGGGAGTTCACCAACTACAGCGGTGCGGTGCACTGCTTCGCCGAGCGCGATGCCAACAGTCCGCCGGGGTGCCAGTACAACGAGCGGGCGGCGAAGCGCGCATGGAAGGCGCTGGATGAGTTCTTCGAGGAACGCTTCGAGAAACGTTGATTCGTGCAGTAGTAGTGCCGGCCGCTGGCCGGCAACCTCATGATGCTGCGGATGTCATCGGGAATGCCGGCCAGCGGCCGGCACTACCGATGCTTCGGTGCCGACCAACGCTCGGCACCCACCGGAATGCCGGTTTGGTGGGTGCCGACCGTTGGTCGGCACACCTCAGCCGGTCAATGCGAGCGCTGCACCGCGTAGCGGGCCAGGCCGCGCAGGGCGGCCACGGCATCGTTGTCGCCCAGGCCGTCGAGCGCGCGCTCGGCGGCTGCGGCATATTCCTCGGCACGCGCGCGGCTGTACTCCAGGCCGCCGGTGGCACGGATCGCGGCCAGCACTTCCGGCATCGCCGAGGCGTCACCGTCCTGCACGATGGTGCGCAGGCGCTCGCGGGTGATGTCGTCGGAGTGGGCCATCGCGTGGATCAGCGGCAGCGTGGCCTTGCCCTCGGCGAGGTCGTCGCCCAGGTTCTTGCCCAGCTCCTCGGCGTTGGCCGAGTAGTCCAGCACGTCGTCGGCGATCTGGAACGCGTAGCCCAGGTGCATGCCGTAGTCGAACAGGGCCTGCTGGGTCGCTTCATCCACGCCGCTGGCCAGCGCGCCCAGGCGGGTGCCGGCGGCGAACAGCACCGCGGTCTTGCGCTCGATCACGCGCAGGTAGGCGGCTTCGTCGGTGTCCGGGTTGTGTACGTGCAGCAGCTGCAGCACTTCACCCTCGGCGATGCGGTTGGTGGCGTCAGCCAGGATCTGCATCACCGGCATGCGCTCCAGCTCGACCATCAGCTGGAAGCTGCGCGAGTACAGGAAGTCGCCGACCAGCACGCTGGGTGCGTTGCCCCACAGTGCGTTGGCGGTGCTGCGGCCACGGCGCAGGCTGGATTCGTCCACCACGTCGTCGTGCAGCAGGGTGGAGGTGTGGATGAACTCGATGATCGCCGCCAGCTGGTGGTGCTCCGGGCCAGCCTGGCCGACCGCATGGCCGGCCAGCATCACCAGCATCGGGCGCAGGCGTTTGCCGCCGGCGGAAATGATGTGGTCAGCGATCTGGTTGATCAGCACGACGTCCGAGGACAGCCGGCGCCGGATCAGGGCGTCGACGGCGGCCATGTCGGCCGCGGCAAGCGACTGGATCTGGGGCAGGCCCAGGGCGGGACGGGTGTCTTCGGTGATGGTCATGCGATCAGGCTTTCAGGCTCACCACCGATTATAGGCGCTGGCCGTGAATTCGGGCGCAAACCGGCCCGAGCGGCAATTCCAGCCCGGCCTGCGCGGCCCTCCGCGTGAATACGTATGCAGGTTGCGCCATGCCCGGGAGCCCGCCGCTAAGCTTGCCGGATCAGGATTTCGGCCCGCTGCCGGCGGGTCCCGCATGCCCGGAGGGGGGCTGTCGATGTCGCACTATCCATGGTGGCGCGGAGCCGTCATCTACCAGATCTACCCGCGCAGTTACCTCGATGCCAACGGCGATGGCGTGGGCGATCTGCCCGGCATCATCCAGCGCCTGGACCACATTGCCGCGCTGGGCGTGGATGCGATCTGGATCTCGCCGTTCTTCAGGTCGCCGATGGCCGACTTCGGCTACGACATCGCCGATTACCGCGATGTCGACCCGCTGTTCGGCAGCCTGGACGACTTTGACCGCCTGTTGGCCAAGGCCCACGGCCTGGGCCTGAAGGTGATGATCGACCAGGTGCTGAGCCACACCTCGATCGAGCATGCGTGGTTCCGTGAGAGCCGCCAGGACCGCAGCAATCCGAAGGCCGACTGGTACGTCTGGGCCGACCCGCGCGAGGATGGCACCCCGCCCAACAACTGGCTGTCGCTGTTCGGCGGCTGCGCCTGGCAGTGGGAGCCGCGCCGTGAGCAGTACTACCTGCACAACTTCCTGGTCGACCAGCCGGACCTGAATTTCCATCACCCGGACGTGCAGCAGGCGACCCTGGACAACGTGCGCTTCTGGCTCGACCGCGGCGTGGATGGCTTCCGCCTGGATGCGATCAACTTCTGCTTCCACGACGCACAGTTGCGTGACAACCCGGCCAAGCCCGCCGACAAGCGGGTGGGGCGCGGCTTCAGCCCGGACAACCCGTACGCCTACCAGTACCACTACTACAACAACACGCAGCCGGAGAACCTGCCGTTCCTGGAGCGCCTGCGCGCGCTGCTGGACGAATACCCGGGGGCGGTCAGCCTGGGCGAGATCTCTTCGGAAGACTCGCTGGCCACCACGGCCGAGTACACCCGCGATGGCCGCCTGCACATGGGCTACAGCTTCGAGCTGCTGGTGGACGACTACAGTGCGGCCTACATCCGCGATACGGTCTCGCGCCTGGAAGCAGCGATGACCGAAGGCTGGCCGTGCTGGGCGGTGTCCAACCACGATGTGGAGCGCGCGGTCAGCCGCTGGGGCGGCCACCCCGCCGACCCGCGCCTGGCGCGGATGCTGGTGGCGATGCTGTGCTCGCTGCGCGGTTCGGTCTGCCTGTACCAGGGCGAGGAGCTGGGCCTGGCCGAGGCCGAGGTGCCGTTCGAGGCCCTGCAGGACCCCTATGGCATCACCTTCTGGCCGAATTTCAAGGGCCGTGACGGCTGCCGTACCCCGCTGCCGTGGACCGATGCACCGCTGGCCGGCTTCACCACTGGCCAGCCCTGGCTGCCGATCCCGGCCGAACACCGGGCCGCGGCGGTCGCCGTGCAGGAGCGCGACCCGCATTCGGTGCTGGCGGCGTTCCGCGCGTTTCTGGCCTGGCGGCATACCCAGCCGGCCCTCCTGCATGGCAGCATCAGATTTCTTGAAAGCGCCGAGCCCGTGCTGCTGTTCGAGCGTATGCTTGCAGATGAAACCCTCCTGCTGGCCTTCAACCTGTCGGCCGAAGCGGTGAGCCATCCGCTGCCGCCGGGCAACTGGCAGCAGGTGGTGGTACCGGGCCCGGATGCGGGCACGGTGCAGGGCAATGAACTCCAGCTGCCGCCACGCGCGGTGTATTGCGCCCGACGCAGCTGACCGTTTTCTCCGGTGGCGGTACTTGCGGGGACGGGGCCGAAGCGCCCCGTCCCTTTTTTGTGGGTGGGCCTTGCCGACCAGCGGCCGGCATCCGCGCAAAGGAAAACCCGCTGCCTGCGCAGCGGGTTTCCGGTCCTGCTCCCTGTTTTCTGTTGCCGGCCAGCGGCCGGCACTACCGGGTCGGGGCTGCCGGGCAGGGCCCGGCGCTGCCTCAGAACTTGTAGTTCACGCCCAGCATGTAGGTGCGGCCCCATTCGATGTACTCCAGCGGGCGGTCCTTGCTGCCGGCGTAGGTGCGGTACGGCTCGTTGGTCAGGTTGCTGCCCTGCAGCAGCAGGGTCAGGCCACGCAGGGCGCTGCTGTCGCTGAAGGTGTAGCTGACCTGCGCATCGGTCACGTTTTCGCCGACGACATAGCGCAGGCTGCGGTTGCCGTTGAAGTTGCCGATCTCACCGATGAAGTCCGACCGGCGGCGCTGGCTGACGCGTGCTTCAAAACCGCTGCGCTCGTAATAGGCAGTGAAGTTGTACACGCGCTTGGACAGGCCTGGCAGGCTGATCGGGTCGCTGCCGACGCTGGACGCGCTTTCCGGGTCCAGGATGGTGATGTCGCTCTTGTTGAAGGTCGCGCTGGCCTGCACGCCGAAGCCACGCAGGCTGTCGGTCAGCATCTCCAGCGGGAACGATGCGGTCAGCTCCAGGCCCTTCAGCGTGCCGCCCTTGCCGTTCTGCGGCGCGGAGAAGGTGCCGGTGGTCAGCACCGGCGCGGTCATGCCCGGCGGCGGCACGTAGCTGCCCAGCAGCGCGGTGAAGTCGTAGTTGTCCACCGATTGGGTATAGACGTAGCTCTTCAGGTCCTTGTAGAAGATCGCGGCAGCCACGTAGGCCTTCTCGCCGAAGTACTTCTCATAGGACAGGTCCAGCGCGGTGGCGCGCCACGGATCCAGCAGCGGATTGCCACCACTGCCGCCCGGCCGGCCGGTGCCGGTATCCACGCCGAACTCCAGGCCGGCGCGCATCTGGTCCACGCGCGGGCGCGCGACCTGCTTGGCGGCGGCGAAGCGCAGCGTCTGCTGGTGGGGGAACATGAAGGCCAGGTTCAAGCTCGGCAGCCAGTCGTTGTAAGTGCGGCCGTTCGAATACGGCTGCACGTTGTTGCCGGCTGACTGCGAGCTGTCCCAGTAGCGCGAATCCGAGCTCTGGTCGGTGTGCTGCATCTGCACGCCGATGTTGCCGCGCACGCCCACTTCACCGATGTCGGTGTTGATGTTCAGGCGCGCCCAGGCGGTGGTGATCTTCTCTTCGACCGTCCACGACTTGGGGATCAGGTAGTCCAGGTTGTCGACCGGGTTGAAGGTCATGTAACGACCCACAGCGGCCGGTACGTTCCAGGCCGGGATGGTGCCGAGGCCGGCGAAGCCCAGGTCCACCGGACGGTACTGCAGGTCCGAGGCGATGTTGGCATCGCCCTGTGCGCCGAGCAGGATGTTGCCTTCGGACTGGGTCTTCACCTTGCGGCGGTCGGCATAGTTCACGCCGATGTCGATGTCCGGTGCCCACGAGGCGATGGCATCAGGAAGGGCGATGGTGGCAGCCAGCTTGCCGCCCTTCAGGCGGTCTTCCACCTGCGGCACCTTGCCGTAGCCGGAGCCGTAGATCGTGTTGGTCAGGAACAGCGCATCGGGGTTGGAGTAGTTCAGGCCCGGGGTGATCTGCGAGAAGCCGTCCTGGCGGATCGACACGCCGACCGTATCCAGTTGCGGCATCGGGGTCAGCTGCAGGTTGTTTTCCAGGTTCAGCTCGTCGCGCGTGGCCTTGGAGTAGTTCAGGTCGGCGACCAGCTTGACGCCGCCGAAGTTGAACTCGTTGTTCCAGCCGAACGCATCGATCTTGTCCTTGCGCTTGTTGTACATGCCGCGCACCAGCGGATACACGCCGCTGGCGGTGCCACCGGTGAAGGAGCCGTTGGCATTGATCTGCGGGTTGCTGATCAGCAGGCCAGGCGTATAGCCGCCGTTGTAGTTGCTCAGGTTGAGTTCGAACTGGTTGGCGGTGTCGATCTGCTCGGCTTCGGTGTGGAACGCGTCGAAGGTGCTGGTCCAGCTGTTGTTCGGCCGGAACTGGATCGTGGCCATCACACCGTCGCGCTTGTTGTTGCCGGTACGGCGCAGTGCCTTGATGCCATCGGAGAAGTAGGTGCCGGCACCCACGCCCGGGCGGTCGCCCTTGTCGGTATGCTCGGTGGTCCACGGCTCGTACAGGCCGACCTGGTTTTCCTGGATCGGCATGTCGCTGTGCGCATAGCCGATGGCGATGCCCAGGGTCTTGTCCAGGAACTGGTCGATGTAGCTGGCGCTGAAGCGGTTGCCGTACGGATCGGTGTTGGCGGCGCGGCCCAGCGAGCTCTTCTGGTAGCGGCCACTGACCGCGATCACGCGCTCGCCGAAGCTGAGCGGGCGCGCGGTCTGCATGTCGATGGTGCCTGACAGGCCCTGGCCGACCAGCGCCGCGTCCGGGGTCTTGTACACCGTCACGCCGTTGACCAGCTCGGACGGGTACTGGTCGAACTCGACGCCGCGGTTGTCGCCGGTGCTGACCACTTCGCGACCATTGAGCAGGGTGGTGGCGAAGTCCGGCGACAGGCCGCGCACGCTGATCACCTGCGCACGGCCGGCCACGCGCTGGGCGGCCAGGCCGGGCAGGCGCGAGATGGATTCGGCGATGCTGACGTCGGGCAGCTTGCCGATGTCTTCAGCGGAGATTGCCTCGACCACCGAGGTGGCGTCCTGCTTGACCGCGATCGCGCTCTCGATGCCGCGGCGGATGCCGGTGACCTGCACCGTATCCAGGTTGGTGGCGGCGGTGCCGGCCGGCGTGGTGGTGTTCTGCGTGGACTGTGCCGACGCCAGCGTCGGCGCCAGGACAACGGCCAGCGCGATGCTCAGCGCGCTGCGCTTGTGGTTCAACATTTTCCCCTCCCAGGCAATGTTGCAGATCGATTTGTGAGCGTTCCGGCGGGGCCGTGAACGTGCGACGCGGTGGCCGCTGTCGTCGCCGCTATGGTAGGCAGCGCGTTCTTCGCGGGAATCACCCTGCATACGTATTCAATGGCGTCTGCAGGGTTGTAATCGCTTTCAGGTGCCTTGTTCGGTAGAGCCGAGCCCATGCTCGGCTGCGTTTCGGTGCTACGCACCGCCGCCCGAGCATGGGCTCGGGCGCTACGGGAGCGCAGGTAGGAAAACGTTCAGTGGATGGGCGTGAAGCGAATGGCCTGCCCACCGCCCGGTGCCAGCACCAGCGTCAGTGCATCGGCACTGGTCACCTCGCGGGTTTCGCGTGCGAACGCGAACGGGTTGCTGCGGAAATCAGCGCCTTTACCATCGCGGTAGATCTCGGCGCGATAGCGCACGCCTGGCTCCAGGAAGCCCAGCGGTACCGGCAGCACGCGGCCGTGTTCGTCGGTGATGCTGCCGAGGAACCAGTCGCGGCTGTTGCGGTCGCGGCGCACGATCGTCACGTAGTCACCCACTTCGCCATCGAGCACGCGGCTCTGCTCCCAGTCCACCGCCACGTCCTCGATGAAACGGAACGCCTCGCGATGCTGCAGGTAGTGTTCGGGCAGGTCCGCGGCCATCTGGATCGGGCTGTACAGCACCACGTACAGGGCAAGCTGGCGGGCCAGCGTGCTGGGAATGGCCTGGCCGTGGCGGCCCTTCAGGCTGAGGATGCCGGGGGTGTAATCCATCGGCCCGGCCAGCATGCGGGTGAACACCAGGTTGACCTCGTGCTCGGGCGGGTTCGGTGGCTGGCCCCAGGCGTTGTACTCCATGCCGCGCGCGCCTTCGCGTGAGATCCAGTTGGGATAGGTGCGGCGCAGGCCGGTATCCTTTATCGGCTCATGCGGGTTGACCGACAGGTGCCGGCGCGCGGCTTCCTGCACCACCTTCAGGTGGTGGCGGGCCATGAACTGCCCGTCGTGCCACTCGCGCCACAGTGGGCCCCCGGCCGGATTGCGGCGGTCGACCTGGCCGTCGTCGCAGACGTAGCCCGTCTTGAACTGGTCCACGCCCAGCCGTGCATACAGGTCCAGCGCGGCACCCAGCTGGTCCTCGTAGTGCTCGATGGCGCAGCCGGTTTCATGATGGCCGATCAGGTGCACGCCCTTCTTCAGGCCATACGCCGTCAGCGCTTCAATGTCGAAATCAGGCGTGGCGCGGGTGAAATCGAAGTCGTAGCCATTGCCCACCCACATGCCATCCCAGCCCGGGTTCCAGCCTTCCACCAGCACGCCGCGGAAGCCGTGCGCGGCCGCGAAGTCGATCACCTTCCTGGTCTTGGCGGTGGTGGCCGCGTGCTTCGGTCCGGTTGCCCAGCTCTCGTTGTCCAGGTGCATCGACCACCACACGCCCAGGTACTTGGCCGGCTTCACCCAGCTCACATCGCCCAGCGCGTTGGGTTCATTGAGGTTGAGGATCAGGTCCGATTCGACCAGGCCACCGGCACGATCGGCGATCTGCAGCGTGCGCCACGGCGTGGCGAAGGGCAGGGTGCGGCGTACCTTCCAGCCTTCGGCCGAAGGCGACAGCTGCGCGCGCAGGCGCTGCCCCTCGGTGCGCCGCAGCCACATGCCGGCATAGTCCACCAGCGCGGCCTCGTGGATCGCCAGATGCAGGCCATCGCGGCTGCGCAGGGTCATCGGCGTATGCACCAGCGGCACTTCGCGCAGCGGCGTGCGCTGATACAGGTATTCGTAGTGGATCGGTTCGCCGGCAGGAATCCACCAGGCGGTTGATTCGGGCGCGATGGCGAACTCGGTCAGTTCGTCATCGATGATGGCTTCGCGCAGGTTCGGTTGTTCAGGGAACACATAGCGGAAGCCAAGGCCATCATCGTAGACGCGGAACACCACATCCAGCCGCCGCTTGCTGCCGGTGGTTTCAGCCAACTGCACGGTCAGCTCGTTGAAGTGGTTGCGGGTGAGCCGGCGCTCGCCCCACGGCTGCTCCCAGGTGTCATCGACGCTGCGCCGCTGCTGGCCAAGCAGGGCGAAATCGCGATCCAGGCGGCCGTCGCGCAGCGCGAAGCCGAGCTTCGAATCCTCCACCACGGTGTCGCCGAGGCGCTCGACACGGTAACGCGCGGTGCCGCCGTCCAGCACCAGGCTGACCTTGAGCACCTTGCCCGGTGATTCGACACTGGCGACCTGCGGGGCCGCGTATGCCAGCGAGGCCGCGCCCAGCAGGGCCAGGCCGAACAGGTGCGCGAACACCGTGCGTACAGCAATGGGTGACATCGGCATGGCCCCTCCCAAGGCACCGTTGGCCGATCCGGACCATAAGCCAGCGGGGCAGGCGTGCTGCCGCGCGATGCCATGAATACGTATGCAACTGGACGCAGCCGACAGCCCCGCGTCTACCATGGGACCAAGGCACCTTGAGGGAGGGGCCGCGCCCGCCGACCGGCAACGGTGTTGCGGACCTACAACGCGTGCAGAGAGGGAGGGAGGCCGACGGGCGCAAGCCGGTCCGCCGCTTCGATGCTGAAGATCATTTGCCTGACCGCTGCCCTGGGGGCAGCGCTGGGGTCGACCGCGCAGGCGGCCGACCTGCAATTCGACGGCCGCCATGCGCGTGCCGAAGCCGCTGCCAAGGGCAGCTTCGTGCTGCATGCGCGCACACCGGAAGGGCGCGGCGAGGTGCGCATCGCGCCCATGCCGATGCGCAGCCAGACCGGCAGCGTGATGTTCGATGCGTTGTTCGCGCTGGCCCAGCAGGAGCTGGACCAGGACCGCGTGGATGCGATCCGCGATCCGGCGTTCGACGAGGGCCGGCCGGTGCCGTGCGAATGCTTCCAGACCGGTGCGCGCTGGCCCTATGTCTGGACCCGCGATGTCAGCTTCGCCGCCGATCTGGCGCTGGCGCGGCTGGATCCGCAGCGCACCCGGCAATCGTTGCAGTTCAAGCTGTCGGCGGCCCGCGATGGGCATACCTCCGGCCTGTTCGTCGCACAGGACACCGGTTCCGGCGGCAGCTGGCCGATCAGCAGCGACCGCGTGGTGTGGTTCCTGGCCGCACGCCATCTGCTGGACGATCGCGCATTTGCCGATCAGGTCTGGCAGGCGCTGCAGGGCACGCTGGCACAGGACCGCGCGATGGTATTCGACATGCAGATGGGCCTGTACCGTGGCGAGACCTCGTTCCTGGACTGGCGCGAGCAGACCTATCCGGACTGGACCCGCGAGGATGTGCGCTTCATCGGTGATTCCTACGCCCTGTCCACCAACGTGCTGCACTACCAGGCGCTGCGCCTGGCCGAACGCCTGGCCGACCAGCGCGGGGATGCGCGCGCGGCCGAGTACAAGGCATGGGCCGATGCGTTGGCACGGCAGATCGATACGCGCTTCTGGCGCGAGGATACCGGCCAGTACATGAGCTACATCGGCGAAGCCGCACACCCGGTGCCGTACGCCAAGATCGATCTGCTCGGCCTGTCGCTGGGCATCCTGGCTGAAGTGCTGCCGCCCGAGCGCGCGCGTCGCGCGCTGGCCACCTACCCGATGGGGCCGGCCGGCAGCCCGGTGGTCTGGCCACAGGAAGCGCAGCAGCCGATCTACCACAACCGCGCCATCTGGCCGTTTGTCAGCGCCTACTCGCTGCGTGCGGCGCGGCAACTGGATGATGCGCCGCGCATCGCTGCCGAAATCCGCTCGCTGATGCGCGGTGCCGCGCTGGCCGGCTCCAACATGGAGAACTACGAGCTGGTGACCCAGGCGGTGCACGTGGACGAAGGGGAGCTCAGCGGCCCGGTGGTCAATTCCGAACGCCAGTTGTGGTCGGTGGCCGGCTACCTGTCGATGGTGATCGAGGGGGTGTTCGGCGTGCAGGACGATGGTCGCGTGCAGCCCAAGCTGCCGGCCGTGCTGGTGCCCGAATTGTTCGGCAAGCAACGCCGCATCTCCCTGGAGGCCAACGGCAAGCGTTATGTGCTGGAGCGGCCGAAGCAGGTGGGTGATGGCCTGCTGGTGGCGGGCAAGGTCACCACGCGCGGTGCCACCACCACCGTGCAGCTGGTGCCTACCGCAGCAGCCACGCGCAGTGACACGACCACCGCCGATGCCAACGCGCGTGCACCTGCTGCACCGGCCGCGCCGCAGGCACGCCGCAATGGCAAGGGCTGGACCGTCGCGGTCGCCGCCGGCCAGGTGCTGTGGCAGGACGGTCGGGCGGTCACGGCCGACAACGGACTGGCACGCATCGGCGACGATGGCCTGCAGCATTGCCTCAGCCTGACCGCCCGCGAAGGGGCGCTGGAGTCGCTGCACAGCCCGATGCTCTGCATCGGTCCGCAGCAGCAGCTGAAGGGTGCAAAGCGCTGGCAGTTCACCTCGGCCAAGGCCGGGCAGGTGCGCTTGCGCCTGCAGTACCGCAACCCGAACGGGCCGATCAACACCGGCGTTACCGCTGCGGTGAAGCAGCTGGTGCTGCAGTGCCCGGGCCAGCCGTTGCAGCGGCACACCGTCACCCTGCCGCACAGCGTGGCCGTGCAGGACTCGACCTCGGCGACATTCACGGTGCCCAAGGGCCGATGCACGGTCACGCTTGAAGAAGGCTTCAACATGAGTGCGCTGCAGCACTTCGCGCACTACACCGGGGGCAAGGGCGGACGCGATGGCGTGCTCAACCAGGCCCAGGTGCAGGCGCTGATGGTGGCGCCGGTGGCCGCGGCAGAGGGCGCACGATGAATCGTACCGCCAAGCCGCAGCTGTCGTTCTGGCAGATCTGGAACATGTGTTTCGGCTTCCTGGGCATCCAGTTCGGCTTCGCCCTGCAGAACGCCAATGCCAGCCGCATCTTCGAGACGCTGGGCGCGGACATCGACGCGGTGCCCGGGCTGTGGATCGCCGCGCCGCTGACCGGCCTGCTGGTGCAGCCGGTGATCGGTTACCTGTCCGACCGCACCTGGACGCGCTGGGGGCGCCGCCGTCCTTATTTCATGATCGGAGCGGTGCTGACCACGCTGGCGCTGCTGGTGATGCCGAACTCGCCGACGTTGTGGATCGCCGCCGGCACGCTGTGGGTACTCGATGCTTCGATCAACGTGTCGATGGAGCCGTTCCGCGCCTTCGTCGGCGACCAGCTGGCGCCGCGCCAGCGTCCGGCCGGTTATGCCATGCAGAGCTTCTTCATCGGCGTGGGCGCCATCGTCGCCAGCTTCCTGCCGTTCATCCTGGCCCACTTCGGGGTCGCCAATACGGCCGCCGCAGGTGAGGTGCCTGATACCGTGCGCTATGCGTTCTACTTCGGCGCGGTGGTGCTGTTGGCGGCAATCACCTGGACGGTGGTCAGCACCCGCGAATACTCACCGGCGGAGCTGGCCGGTTTCGATGACGCCGAACCTCCGGCACGTCACGCAGCAGCGCCGATCAGCGGCCCGGCGCCCTGGGTGCAGGTGGCCGGATGGCTGGGGCTGGGCGTACTGCTGGCGCTGCTGATCACCTGGCGGCAGGGCGACCGGATGCTGTACGTGCTGGCCGGCCTGTGTGCCGGCTATGGCCTGCTGCTGGCGCTCGCGCGTACGCTGCCGGCCACGCACATGCTGGCCGCCATCGTCGGCGACCTGCGCGCGATGCCGGTCACCATGCGTCGCCTGGCGTGGGTACAGTTCTTCTCGTGGTTCGCGCTGTTTGCGATGTGGATCTACACCACCGCCGCGGTGGCTGGCGCCCACTTCGGTTCGACTGAACCAGAGTCGGCGGCCTACAACGAGGGCGCCAACTGGGTGGGCGTGCTGTTTGGCGCCTACAACGGGTTCGCCGCGTTGGCGGCGGTGCTGATTCCACTCATGGTGCGTGCGATCGGCCTGCGCTGGAGCCACCTGGTCAACCTGTGGCTGGGCGGTGCCGGCCTGGTCTCGCTGATGTTCATCCGCGACCCGCACTGGCTGCTGCTGTCGATGGTCGGCGTCGGTTTCGCCTGGGCGTCCATCCTCTCGCTGCCGTATGCAATGCTGTCCGACAGCGTGCCGGCATCGAAGATGGGCGTGTACATGGGCATCTTCAATTTCTTCATCGTGATCCCGCAGCTGGTGGCGGCCAGTGCACTCGGCTTCGCCCTGCGCACGTTGCTGGGCGGCCAGCCGATGCATGTGCTGGTGCTGGGCGGCTGCAGCCTGTTCATTGCCGGCCTGTGCGTGTTGTGGGTTCCGTCCCGTCCGGAGGTGGTGTGATGCGTGCTGCGTTGTCTGTTGCTGTTTCCTTGATGCTGCTGGCCGGCCATGCGGCGGCCGCGCCGCGCCCGGACTATGTGGGCACCACCGAACCGTTCGCCAGCGATGCGGTGTACTTCGTGGTCACCGACCGCTTCGTCAACGGTGATCCGTCCAACGATCACCGTGACCAGGGCGGCGTGCACCGCACCTTCGATATTCCGGTGCCATGCCCGGACAAGGTGGACGGCAACATCGGCTATCTCGGCGGCGACTTCCGCGGCGTGCTCGACAATGCGCAGTACATCCGCAACCTCGGCTTCGGCGCGGTGTGGATCACGCCCATCGTCGACAACCCGGACGAGGCCTTTACCGGCAGCAAGCCGATCAGCTGCACCAGCACGCTGACCGACCGCGGCAAGACCGGCTACCACGGGTACTGGGGCATCAACTTCTACAAGCTCGATGAGCACCTGCCCAGCAAAGACCTGGATTTCGCCGGGCTGACCAAGGGCCTGCACGGTGCCGGCTTGAAGGTGGTGCTGGACATCGTAGGCAACCACGGTTCGCCGGCCTGGACCATGCCGACACGGCAGCCGCAGTTCGGGCAGATCTTCGACAAGGACGGAAAACTGATCGCCGACCACCAGAACCTGCCGCCGCAGGAACTGGATCCGAAGCACAACCCGCTGCACGCGTTCTACAACAGCATTGGACCGGTCGACAGCAAGGACGGCTCGATCTTCGATGGCAACCTTGCCGAGCTGTCCGACTTCAACCAGGACAATCCGGCGGTGATGGACTACCTGGTCGGTGCTTACCTGCAATGGGCCGCTCAGGGCGTGGATGCGCTGCGCATCGACACCATCGGCTGGTTGCCGCACCCGTGGTGGCATGCCTTCGTCAAGCGTATCCGCGCCGAGCACCCGGGCATGTTCATGTTCGGCGAAGCGTTCGATTACGATGCCGCGCGCATTGCAGAGCACACCTGGCCGGCCAACGCCAACGTCAGCGTGCTCGACTTCCCGTTGCGCGGTGCGCTGGAGCAGGCGTTCGGCACCGCCGGCAAGGGCTTTGAAACCCTGGCCGAGCCGCTGCACCTGAGGGGGGGGCCGTATGCCAACCCGTACGAGCTGATGAGCTTCTACGACAACCACGACATGCCGCGCCTGCAGGCCAGTGACAACGGCTTCATCGATGCGCACAACTGGCTGTTCACCGCGCGCGGCATTCCGGTGGTCTATTACGGCTCGGAGACGGGCTTCATGCGTGGCCGTGCCGAGCATGCCGGCAATCGCGCTTACTTCGGCCAGCCGCGTGTGGATGCTGCGCCGAAGAGTCCGATCTTCGCGCCGCTGCAGCGTATCGCCCGGCTGCGCGCAGCCACTCCGGCGCTGCAGCGCGGCCTGCAGGTGAACGAGCGCCTGCAGGGTGATGAGGCGGTGTTCTTCCGCGTGCTGCAGCATGGCGAGGTGGCGCAGACCGCGCTGGTGCTGCTGAACAAGGGCGACAGTGCGAAGACCTTCACCGTGGCGCGGTACGTCCAGGCGGGCCGCTGGCGTGATGCGCTGGACGGCGGTTCGTTGCAGGTGGATGCTTCCCTGAAGGCCGAAGTGCCGGCGCACGGGGTGAAGGTGTACGTGCTCGATGCCGCCGTGCAGCAGCCGGCGCTGCAGGCCGAGCTGGACAAGGCGATGGCCGACCAGCGGGCGCGGGACGTGCGTCTGGGGCGGTAGTGCCGGCCGCTGGCCGGCAACCCATGAATCCATGGCACCTTCAGGTGCCGGCCAGCGGCCGGCACTACCGGGGTGACCATATCCGGCACAATAGGCCCCCCCTCACGCCCCGCCGTATCGCCATGACCGACCTCGCCCCGCAGACCCCGATCGAAACCCTGCTGAAGGCGGCGATGGACGGGTCGGTGCCGATCCGCGCCTTCATGGAGGCCTTCGTCGCCTCCGAGGTGGTACTGCTGACCGGCAGCCTGGTGACCCCCGATGGCAGCGGCTTCGACCCGCTGCTGTTCGACAAGCAGGGCACCCTGCACGTGGCCGTGTTCACCGATCCGTCGCGGGTGGGCATCTACAGCCAGCAGGCCGAACACCAGATCCGCTGGCGGATGCTGGACGTGCTGCGCCGCGTGCCGGGTGGCTACGGCGTGGTGATCAACCCGGGCACTTCGCTGGGCTTCGAGATCTCGCCCAGCGGCGTCGGCGAGATCCTGAAGGACTTCGCCCAGGGTTGATTGTCATGTAGAGCCAAGCCCATGCTCGGCTGCCGTTCGCGCAATGCCGGATCAGTCGAGCACGGCTCGATACTACAGAGAGCTTCCCTTCGGGCACCGTACGTGATCCCCTTTGGACTACATCGGGATCGAGGCACTCTCCATGGAATTCAGCGAATCACCCGCCGACGCACCGGCACGATCACGCCATTCCCGCTCCGCACTGGTCTTCCTGTTCGCGGCCATCGTCGCCGCACTGGTGTTCATGCCTGTTCTGCGTGCGGTGGGCATGGTGCTGTGGCCGGTGTTCGCCATTGCCTGGCTGATCAACCTGGGGGCGGCCTGGCATCTGGGCCAGTGGGCGCGCCAGCAGGGCCGTCCGGCGTGGGCATTCGGGTTGCCGGCGGTGCTTGGCACCGTCGCCTCGATCGTGGTCTTCGTGCTGCTGGCGTTGCTGGGGCCGAAGGCCCCGGTGCGCTGAACCTTCGCGGTTGTCGTGGACGGTGTGCGGGGCATGGCTCGGCACTACAGCAAGGCCAAGCCAAGCCCGCACGCGTCGCGCGGAGCACCGGCACATCGGCCGGCGCCCCGTTGCTTCACATCGTCACTTTGCGCCGGTTGTCATCGCTCACCCGGTCGATCAGCTTGTTGTAGGGATCGAAGCCTGCTTCGTCCGGCTTTTCATCCACCGTCACCGTGATCTTCGGCGCGGCGCTGGTGATGTGGTGGCGCTGCAGGTACAGCACCTTCTGGTCGCGTTCCTTGCCCGACGGCCCGGTGGCGAACACGCCGATCTCGACCCAGTCATCCATCTTCGCGTCGCTCTCCCTGCCCTTGCCATCGGCGTACTGCTTGGCGGCATGCAGGTCCAGGGTCACGTCGTAGCGGCCGTCAGCACGTTTGCGGGCGCTGGCGGCCATCACCCGGTTGTCGTAGAAGCTGATCTTCTCGAACAGGTCGGTGACCAGCTGCTGGCGGTCGGCCGGGGTCTCGGCGCGGATGTAGCCCAGCAGCTCGCGTGAGGTGGTGTACGGCGGCTGCTGGTAGCCCTTGTCCTGCAGGAAGCGCTTCAACGCACGGTTCAGCGCCTGCTCGCCGATTTCCTCGCGCAGGCGGTAGAACACCAGCGAACCCTTCTGGTAGTGGATGTACTGCTGGTTTTCCACGCGTTCCAGCGGCTGTTCCTCGATGGCTTCGCCACCGCGGCCGGACAGGTAGCCGTCCAGTTCGCGCTTGAGGAACTGGCGCATGTGCTGGCGGCCGTATTCCTGCTCCATCACCATCAAGGCCGAGTACTGCGACAGCGATTCGGACAGCACGGTCGCACCCTGCACGTTGGCGCCGATCACCTGGTGCGCCCACCACTGGTGCGCGATCTCGTGCGCGGTCACGTAGAACACGTAGTCCACCTTGTCCGGGTCGCGCAGGTCGGCGATGAAACCGATGGCCTCGGAATAGGGGATGGTGTTGGCGAACGACTGCGCGAAGCGGGCATAGCCCGGGAATTCGATGATGCGTACCTGGCGGTGCTGGTACGGGGTGAAGTTCGCCTCGTAATAGGCCAGCGACTTCTGCACCGCCTCGATCATCCGGTCCACGTTGTAGCCGTGCGCCGGATCGAAGTAGACCTCGATCGGGATGTCCTTGTACTTCGCCTTGCGCACCTCCCAGCGTGCCGATAGATAGGCATAGAAGTTCAGCATCGGCCGGTCCATGGCGTAGCTGAAGCAGCGCCGGCCGTTGACCGTGGTCTCGCGCTGCAGGTAGCCCGGGGCCAGCGCTACCTGGTCCGGTGCGGTGCAGACCGTGGTGCGGAAGTCGAGCCAGTCGGCATCATTGGCAATGTACGTGTTGGCACGCGCGGCGTCGTCCTCCAGCCTGGGCATGCGCCGCGGCTCACCCAGGCCGCGCTTGCGCCGCTCGTTGCGGTCGCTGATCTCGGCGCCCTCGTTGTAGCCGAACGAGGGCAGCACGCGGCTGTTGAAGAAGGTGCCGTTGTCCACGATGTTACTCGGCGCCAGCCCGGCGGTGATGCCGTTGGGTTTCTGCACCACCCGGAAATGCACGCTGCGGGTTTCGCCCGGCTGCAGCGGCTTCTGCAGGCGGTAGATGCGGTAGCCGAGATCGGCATCGTGCAACGACAGCGTCTGCCCACCCAGGTCGACGTCGACCAGCTGCTTGTCATCGCCTATCGAGACATGCACGTCCTGGATCGGCGTGGCATGGGTATTGCGCACCGTCCAGTTCGCATCGATCACCATCGACTGCGATTCCGGGAACAGGTCCACGCGGTTGTCCACCGCCACGATGCGCGGCTGCGGCTGGGTGCGGTACTTCGACAGCTCGCGCTCGTAGCGGGCCTGCAGGTCCAGCTGCTGGTCGGGCGAGATGAACTCGTTGCGGATATTGGTGCTCCAGTACAGCCAGCTGCCCACGCCGGCGAAGGCCAATGCCGCAAGTCCGGCGAAGACGCCGGTCGGGCCGCGCAGGCGGCGGCCGGCCAGGGCCAGGCGCTGGCGCAGGCCCTGGCTGACACCGCGCACCCAGAGCGCCGATGCCAGGCACATCAGGGTCAGCAGGAACAGCGCCCAGTAGCCCTGGAATGCCAGCTGCCCCGGCAGGAAGTGGCCGTAGCCGTTCATGTCCGAATAGGGAGCGTTGGGCCAGCCACCGAAGGTGTACAGGTTCTGCGTGTAGTCCAGCATGCCGAGCACGCCCTGGCCGATCATCACCACGATCAGCAGCGCGTAACCGACGAACTTGTTGTTGGTGAGCACCTGCAGCACCAGTGCCAGGCCTCCCATCAGGATGTAGATCACCGAGTCCAGCGCCAGGCTGCGCAGGTACAGCAGCGGCTCCAGGTGGGTGTAGCCCTTGACCAGCTGCACGCCCATCGCCGCCAGTGCACCGGCGGCCTGGAAGCAGATGATCACTGCCAGCAGTGCGGTGAACTTGGCCAGCAGCGGTACCCAGTTCGGCACCGGCATGGCATCGGTCACTTCGTTGATGCGCGCGCTGCGTTCCTTCCACACCAGCTCACCGGCGAAGAACAGCACGATGATCACCAGCAGCCAGCTGAAGGCCCCCTGCAGGCCCATGATCATCTGCGAGGTGACCGGCCAGATCGAGGTGCCGTACAGGGTCTGCCGGAACAGCGCGTTGGGCAGGAAATTGGCCAGGCCCAGCACCAGCAGCACGATGAACGGCACGCTGCGCAGGACGCCGCGCGTGTCGAAGCGCACCTGGCGCAGGAACTGTTGCCACGCGGTGGTCGCGCTGAATGCCGGTACCACGCGCGGCAACGGGGTGCGGTTGGGCCGGAGGGCGGCGGCGTCGGCAACCGGCTGCGCCTGCCGGCGGCCCCAGCGACGACGGCCGCTGCCGCTGCGCTCGGTGCGGAACAGGGCGAACGTGGCGGCGAACAGCAGCGCCGTCACGCCCAGCCACAGGGCACGGTTGGCCAGCAGGTAGCCCGCCAGGCCGGGAACGCCGCTGTTGTGCTCGGCGGTGGACCAGTAGCGGATGGTGCGCGACAGGGCGCGCATGCCCAAAGGCTCGCTGAGCACCGCCAGCCAGGTGTTGTCGATGTCGCGCAGCACCGCCGCGCTGGCGCCGAACAGGACCAGGTAGGCCACCAGCCCGATGTAGACCCACAGGATTGAACGCGTGACCGCTGCCAGCAGTGACAGCAGCGCGGTGGTGAACAACAGGTTGGGAATGACGATGACCGCAAAACTCCAGGCATAGCCCTGCCAGCTGATCGGCCCCATGCGCTCGGCGTCCACCCAGGGCATGAACGGTGCCAGCCAGAGCCCGAAAGCGACCAGCAGGTAGAACAGCAGGCCGGTAGCCAGGGCGGCGGCGATGCGGCCGGCCAGGTAATCGCGGCGTTGCACCGGGCTGGCGAAGATCAGCTCGGCGGTGCCCAGTTCGAAGTCACGCAGCAGCGCATTGCTGACGAACAGGGCGGTGACCAGCATGCCGAGCAGGGTGAAGATGCCCAGCATCTGCGCGATCACGGTGGGCGCGTTGCTGTGCACGTTGCCGCTGCCACCACCGATCTGTACGGCGTCGCTGGACGCAGCGGCGAAGGCGAGCAGGGCGAACAGCCCGGCCAGCAGCCACAGCAGCGGGGAACGCAGCTGCTCGCGCAGCTCGAAACGGAAGAAATCGAGGATCATGGCGTGCTCCGCTCAGGCTGCTGCGCGAGCACGGGCCTGCAGGCGCAGGCGCTGGAAGTACACGTCTTCGAGGTCGGGAGCCACGGCCGCAAAGCCGTCGCCGGGGTCGTTGGCGCTGTGCACATGGATCACCGGGCGGCCACCGACCAGACGGGTCGACAGCACCACGTAGCGCGCTTCATGGTCGGCCAGCTCCGAAGGATCGACCTGCTTGCGCCAGACCTGGTGCTGCAGGGCGTTGATCGCTTCGCTGGGGCGGCCGGTCAGCAGCACCTGGCCCTTGTTCATGATCGCCATCGTCGGGCACAGGTCGGTCACGTCCTCGACGATGTGGGTGGACAGGATCACCGCTACGTTCTCGCCGATCGCCGCCAGCAGGTTGAGGAAGCGGTTGCGTTCCTCCGGGTCGAGGCCGGCGGTGGGCTCGTCGACGATCACCAGCCGCGGGTCGCCCAGCAGCGCCTGGGCAATGCCGAAGCGCTGGCGCATGCCGCCGGAGTAGGTGCCCAGCTTGCGCTTGCGGGCATCCCACAGGTTCACCTGCTGCAGCAGCCCATCGACCACCTCGCGGCGCTGCGCGCGTTGGGTCAGGCCCTTGAGCACTGCGAAATGCTCCAGCAGGTCCAGCGCGCTGACTTTCGGGTACACGCCGAAATCCTGCGGCAGGTAGCCCAGCCGACGGCGCACGGCGTCCTTGTCGCGCAGCACGTCGATCGGCGCCTCGCCCGGAATGCTGAGCGTCACCGTGCCGCTGTCGGCCTCCTGCAGGGTGGACAGCGTGCGCATCAGCGAGGACTTGCCGGCGCCGTTCGGGCCGAGCAGGCCGAACATGCCCCGCGGGATGTCCAGGGTGACGTTGTTGAGGGCATGCACGCCGTTGGCGTACGTCTTGGACAGCGAATCGATCTTCAGCATGCGACGTACACCTTTCCATGGGCAATGTCTGCGCGTTATCCGCGCAACCGCCTCCGTGCGCATCCGCCGTTGGTCATGGGGGGAGAATCCCGCCGTCGTGCGTTGGCCAGCGCGCCGGCCCAGCGGCGCTTACCCGCGCAGGGATGATTCGCGCACCACCAGCTTCACCGGGATGCTCTGGCTGTCCACCGGCTGCCGGCCGATCAGCGCCAGCAGGCGTTCCACCAGCAGCTGGCCGGCCTGCTTGGTGTCCTGCTGCACCGTGGTCAGCGCGGGGGATACCGAAGCGGCCAGCGGGATGTCGTCGAAGCCGGTCACCGCCACGTCCTGCGGCACCCGCAGCCCGGCCTCGCGCAGGGCGCGCATCGCACCGATGGCGATCAGGTCGCTGGCCGCGCAGATCGCATCGATCGGCTCGCCGCGCGCCAACAGGGCCTGGCAGGCTTCCTGGCCGGAGGCTTCAGTGGTGATCGCATCGTGCTGCAGCGCCGGTTCGGCGGCCAGGCCGTGGTCCTGCAGGGCCGCGACGTGGCCGCGGTAGCGCTCCTGGAATTCGGGGTAGTGGCTGGAGGCATGGCCGAGGAAGGCGATGCGGCGGCAGCCCTGCTGCAGCAGGTGGGTGGTGATGTCATGCCCGCCCTGGAAGTTGTCGCTGCCGATCGAGACACCGGGCTGGCCGGGCAGGGCGGCGCCCCAGCGCACGAAGTGCGTGCCCTGTTCGACCAGCCGCTGCAGGCGGTCGCGCGATTCGTGATAGTCGCCGTAGCCGAGCAGGATGATGCCGTCGGCCTTGTTGCTGTCCTCGTAATCGGCCTGCCAGTCGGTGGACAGCTGCTGGAACGAGACCAGCAGGTCCTGCCCGTGCAGGGCGCAGGCGCGGGTGATCGAGCCCAGCATCGAATGGAAGAACGGGTTGATCAGCGAGTCGTCGTTGGTCGGGTCCTCGAAGAACAGCAGGGCCAGCGTGCCGGCATTGCGCAGGCGCAGGCTGGAGGCATTCTTGTCGACCTTGTAGTTCAGCTCGCGGGCAATGCGCAGGATGCGCTCACGGGTCTCGGCGTTGACCATCGGGCTGCCACGCAGGGCCCGCGACACGGTCGGCTGGGAGACCCCGGCCAGGTGGGCGATGTCCAGGGAGGTGGCTTTGCCTTTGATCGTCATGTGTGGGCGGAGCGGGCATGTGGGAGGTGCCCGGGCATGATGCCATGCGCAGACGCGAATGCCCCTCCGGGCGTCGGCCTGGGCGCAGGTAAGTTATTGCCGGACAAGGAAATCAGCCTGATCCTTCGGTGCGGTCGGGGTCTCCTGACCGGGCGGAAGGCGGCGGCAATGGTAAGATGCGTCGTTCTCGCATTCCCCCAAATTTCACCAGGGGCGGCTCAGCGTACTGCACCCCGCCCGGGGCTGTGCTATCACTGGCGGTCTGCCCCTGGACAACGGACGAAGGTACCTATGGCGCGCGGCATCAACAAAGTCATCCTGGTCGGCAATCTCGGCAACGACCCGGACGTGAAGTACACCCAGGGCGGCATGGCGATCACCCGCATCAGCCTGGCCACCACCAGCGTCCGCAAGGACAAGGATGGCAACCAGCAGGAGCGCACCGAATGGCACCGCGTGGTGTTCTTCGGCAAGCTCGGCGAGATCGCCGGCGAGTACCTGCGCAAGGGCAGCTCGGTCTACGTCGAAGGCAGCCTGCGCTACGACAAGTACACCGGCCAGGACGGCGTGGAGAAGTACTCCACCGACATCATCGCCGATGAAATGCAGATGCTGGGCGGCCGCGGTGAAGGCGGTGGCGGTGGTGGTGGCAACTACGGCGGCGATCGTCCGCAGCGCCAGCAGGCGCCGCGCCAGGAGTATGGCGGTGGCGGCGGTGGCCAGCGTGGCGGCCAGGGCGGTGGCTATGGCAACCAGGGCGGCAACCAGGGCGGGGGTTACGGCAACCAGGGCGGCAACCAGCGCCCGCAGCCGCAGCAGGCGCCGCCGATGGACGACTTCGCTGACGACGATATTCCGTTCTAAGCGTACCTTCCGTTTATCCCGACAAGGGCTCCTGGCACGCGTGCCCGGGGCCCTTCTCGTTACAGGCGACGTGGCAGGATCCCATTGCCCGGCGGCAGGATGCGGACGTTCGTCGACCTCGTCACCGATTGCCGAACATTCCCTGGTCCAGCAGGCAGTCAATGAACGCGCCCAGCAGGGCGGGGCGATGCCGCCTGTTCGGGTAGTAGAGAAAAAGCCCGGGCCGCGAGACCGACCAATCCGCCAGTACCCGCACCAGCAGTCCCTGTGCCAACAGTTCGCCCACACCATCCTGTTCGAAGTGATAGGCGATTCCAAGGCCGGCCAGGGCCGACGCAATCCCGATGTCAGCGTGATTGGTGACGACAGGACCGTCCACGGCGACCTCGAGGTGGCGACCTCGCTTCTTGAACTCCCATCGGTACTGCCTGCCATCGCTCTGCAGCCGCCAGTTGATGCAGGCGTGATCCTGCAGTTCCGCGGGAGTTCGCGGTGTTCCGCGGCGTGCCAGGTAATCCGGTGACGCCACGGCCACCATGTTCAGGTCCGGGGTGAGGCGGATGGCCACCATGTCCTTCTCGAGCTGACCACCCACGCGGATGCCCGCATCAAACCGGCCACTGACGATGTCGCTGAGCGCGTCGTCGACCACGATGTCGACAACGACATCAGGGTAGGCCTGGTGGAAGCGGGCAAGCCGCGGGGCAATCAGTGTTCTCGCGGCGATGCCCAGCGTATTGATTCGCAGGGTCCCGTTGATCCGTCCGCTGGCTTCGCTGGTTTCAGCGACCGCGACGGCCAACTCCTGGAACAGCGGCGCGATGCGCGCGTACAGTCGCCCGCCGCTTGCCGAGGGCGCCACGCTTCGTGTCGTGCGATTGAGAAGGCGGGTGCCGAGACGGCCTTCCAGTTGGCGGATGGTCTGGCTCAGGGCCGAGGGCGATACCCCCAGATGTTCCGCCGCCCGCGCGAAGCTCTGACGTTCCACTACCGCCACGAAGGCCTTCAGTTCAGCGAACTCGGATCCGCGCATTATGTGAGATTCTTGACATAACCCATTCGGATTATAGGGCATTCACTTAACCGATCAGCGTGCACATCCTGAGCGCCTGACCACTGCAGGAGCCAGGAATGAATGCGTTGACCCTCCCAGAACCCATTGCCGCGTACTTCGCGGCCGAACATGACCCTGAACTGCTGGCGCGTTGTTTTGCCGCCCAGGCTGTGCTGAAGGACGACGGGCACACCCTCGTCGGCGTCGACGCCATCAAAGCCTTCCTGGCCGAGGCATCGGCCAAATACAGCGCCACCAGCGTGCCGAGCGCCATCGAACGGAAGGAGAAACACCACGTTGTCCGTGCCATCGTGAGCGGTAACTTCCCCGGCAGTCCGATTCTGCTGAGCTACCGTTTCGAACTGGAACGGGGCCTGATCGCATCGCTGGAGATCACGGCATGAGCTTCGATCTTCAACTCGGTGGCCTGCGGGCCGTGGTGACCGGCGGCACGGCCGGTGTGGGGGCGGCCGTGGTCAGGACCCTCGCCGAGGCCGGGGCCAGGGTAATGACGTCGGCGCGCAGCCTGCCGGCACGCCCGGTGGAAGGAGTCGCCTACGTAGCCGCCGATCTGTCGACGGCCGAGGGCACCGGCATTTTCGCCCACGCCGTGCTGCAGGCATGGGGCGGCGCAGACATCCTGGTCAATGTGCTGGGGGGATCAAAGACACCTGCCGGTGGCTTCGCAGCGATCAGTGATGCGCACTGGCTTGCCGAGCTGAACCTGAATCTGATGCCGGCGGTCCGCCTGGATCGTGCCTTGCTGCCATCCATGCTCGCGCAGAGCGCTGGCGTGATCATCCACGTCAGTTCGATCCAGCGCATGCTGCCTCTGCCGGAGTCCACCACCGCCTACGCCGCCGCCAAAGCGGCACTCACGACCTACAGCAAGTCGCTTTCACGAGAGGTCACCCCCAAGGGCGTGCGGGTGCTGAGCGTAGCGCCGGGCTGGATCGAGACAGAAGCATCCAGGGAATTTGCAGAACGGATCGCTGCGGAAGCGGGAACCGACTATGAAGGAGGCAAGAAGGTGGTCATGGACTGGCTCGGCGGGATCCCGGTGGGACGGCCCGCGGCACCGCAGGAGGTGGCCGATCTGATTGTGTTCCTGGCGTCTCCCCGGTCGGCGTCGATTGCCGGAACGGAGTATCGGATCGACGGCGGCACGGTTTCGACCCTGTAGCCAACAGGCGTCGTCCTGCTCCCACCGCCAGAAGGAAAGCCCCGCTCACGCGGGGCTTTTGTTTTCCAGGTCGGTTGCGGAGTTGTGCCTCGCAGCATTGATTTTCGTGCACTGCGACTTGCAAACACACAAATTCCTCCCCTATGGTGCAATCGATTGCATTGCCGTGAATCCTCAGTGTTTGATGTCGGTTGGGAGGCCGGCAGGTGGATGTCCATCCATTCGATCAGACCGGCTCCGGCGACGGGCCTCACGCGGCGTGATGCGTTGCGCATGGCGGTTGCTGGAGGCGTAGCCCTGGGTACTGCGGGAGCGTTGCCTGCATTCGCCGCCACCGCAGCGCTCAAGGGCAACCTGAAGCACTCCGTCGCACGCTGGACCTTCCCGCAGCTGTCGGTCGCCCAGCTCTGCACGACGGTGAAGGACATCGGCTTCGCCGCCATCGACCTGGTCGGCCCGGAAGACTGGCCCACGCTGAAGGCGAACGGCGTCTACAGCTCGAT
The DNA here is from genome assembly GCF_059368875.1 of Stenotrophomonas sp. YJH_SMC_82. Classification (NCBI taxonomy): domain Bacteria; kingdom Pseudomonadati; phylum Pseudomonadota; class Gammaproteobacteria; order Lysobacterales; family Lysobacteraceae; genus Stenotrophomonas; species Stenotrophomonas sp. YJH_SMC_82. Next base: position 904,882 of record NZ_JCAFSE010000002.1, on the reverse strand, counting down.
GTGCAATGGCGCGGAGCTGGGCCTGACCAAGGGCTTTGCCGGCCGCGAATTCCACGACCCGCTGGTGGAGCGCTACACGCGGCACATCGACCTGGTCGCCGATGCCGGTTACCGCAACCTCATCTGCTTCTCCGGCAATCGCAACGGCATGGACCCGCAGGACGGCATGGCCAATGCCGAGGCGGGCCTCAAGCGCATCCTCGGGCATGCCGAGAAGCGCGGCGTGGTGCTGGTGATGGAGCTACTGAACTCCAGGGTCGATCACCACGACTACCTGTGCGATCACTCGGCCTGGGGCGTGGAGCTGTGCCAGCGGCTCGGCTCGGACAACTTCGGCCTGCTCTACGACATCTACCACATGCAGATCATGGAGGGCGACATCATCGCCACCATCGGCAAGCATCACGCCTGCTTCAAGCATTACCACACTGCAGGCGTGCCGGGCCGGAACGAGATTGGAGACCAGCAGGAGCTCCACTATCCGGCCATCTGTCGCGCGATCCGCGACACCGGTTTCAAGGGGTATCTGGCGCAGGAATTCACGCCTGCAGCGCCCGATCCCGTTGCCTCATTGCGCGAGGCGATCCGCCTCTGCGACGTCTGAAACGATATCCACCCAGGTGAGAGACCATGGCAGATAATCACTACGACGCCATTGTTGTTGGCTCGGGAATCAGTGGCGGTTGGGCAGCGAAGGAGCTGACCGAGAAGGGCCTGAAGGTCCTGATGCTGGAACGCGGGCGCAACATCGAGCACGTCAAGGACTACGTCAATGCGATGAAGGAAGCGTGGGACTTCCCGCATCGCAACCGGCCGACGCAGGCGATGAAGGCCGCCTTCCCGGTGCTGATGCGCGACTACGGCCTGGCCGAGAACCTGGAAGGAATGTGGGCCAACGAGCAGGACTCACCCTACATCGAAACCAAGCGCTTCGACTGGTTCCGTGGCTACCACGTAGGCGGGCGCTCGCTGATGTGGGGCCGGCAGAGCTATCGGTTTTCCGACCTGGACTTCGAAGCGAACCTCAAGGATGGCATCGCCACCGACTGGCCGATCCGCTATGCCGACATCGCGCCGTGGTACGACCATGTAGAGAGGTTCGCCGGCATCGCCGGCACGCGCGAAGGACTGGACGTGCTGCCGGACGGCGAGTTCCTGCCGCCGATCCCGTTGAACATCGTCGAGAAGGACGTGGCCGCGCGGATCAAGAAGGCCTTCGGCGGAACGCGGCACATGATCCACTCGCGCACCGCCAACATCACCCAGCCGATGCCCGAGCAGGGGCGCGTGAACTGCCAGTACCGCAACAAGTGCATCCTGGGCTGTCCCTTCGGTGCCTATTTCTCGACCCAGGCGGCGACGCTGCCAGCGGCGATGAAGACCGGCAACCTGACCTTGCGGCCGTTCTCGATCGTCAAGGAAGTGCTCTACGACAAGGATCGCAAGCGTGCGCGCGGCGTGGAGGTGATCGATGCCGAGACCGGGCAGACCTACCAGTACACCGCCAAGGTCATCTTCCTCAATGCATCGTCGTTCAATTCGACCTGGCTGCTGATGAACTCGGCGACCGATGTGTGGGAGGGGGGACTGGGTTCTTCGTCGGGCGAGCTGGGGCACAACGTGATGGACCATCATTTCGGTGCGGGCGCCTCGGGCCGGGTCGAGGGCTACGAAGACAAGTACTACTTCGGCCGCCGTCCGTGCGGTTTCTACATTCCGCGCTTCCGCAACGTCGCGGCCGACAAGCGCGGCTACCTGCGCGGGTTCGGTTACCAGGGCGGTGCCAGCCGCACCGGCTGGTCGCGCGAGATCGCCGAGCTCAACATCGGTGCCGACCTGAAGGAGGCGCTGACCGTACCGGGCGACTGGCGCATCGGCATGACCGGGTTCGGTGAAATGCTGCCGCACCACGACAATACGATCCGCCTGGACCACGACCGCAAGGACAAATGGGGGCTGCCGGTGCTGGCGATGGACGTGTCCATGCGCGCCAACGAACTGGCGATGCGCAAGGACATGGCCGCCGATGCTGCCGAGATGCTGGAGGCGGCTGGCGTCAAGGACGTGAAGATGCACGACCACGACTATGCCCCGGGCAAGGGCATCCACGAGATGGGGACCGCACGCATGGGACGTGACCGGAAGAGCTCGGTATTGAACGCGCACAACCAGGTCTGGGATGCGCCCAACGTCTATGTGACCGACGGTGCCTGCATGACCTCCAGCGCCTGCGTGAATCCTTCGCTGACCTATATGGCGCTGACCGCGCGCGCGGCCGACCACGCGGTACGCGAACTGAAAGCGGGGAACCTCTGATGGATCGCCGCGAACTGTTGAAGATGATCGTTGCCGCCACCGGCGCGGCCATGGTCGGCCTGCCTGCGCTCGCGCAGGGAAACGCCGCTGCGGCACCGGTGAAGACCCTGTTCTCCGATGCCGACATCGGCACGCTGGACGAGATCGCCGAGACCATCCTGCCGCGGACCCGGACGCCAGGGGCGAAGGATGCCGGCGCTGGCCTGTTCATGGCGACCTTCGTCAGCGATTGCTACACCGCCCGGCAGCAGGCAACGTTCCGGGCAGGCCTGGTCGATATCGACAAGCGCGCCGGCGGCCGGTTTGTGGCGCTTGCGCCGGAAGCCCGCACCCAGTTGCTGCGAACGCTGGACGCCGAAGCCAAGGCGCGCTCTGCCGACGTGACCGAGACCGGTACGCCTGAAGAGGGCGAGGCGATGCCGCATTACTTCACGATGATCAAGCAGCTGGCCATCTTCGGCTTCTTCACCTCCAAGGTCGGGGCGACCGGCGTGCTGCAGTACGTCGCGGTGCCCGGCCGCTACGACGGCGACCTCGCCTATGTCCCCGGTACGCCCGCGTGGGGGACCAGCTGATGGACACCACCCTGATGATCCGCCCTGCGTTGATCACTGTTGGCCTGCTGGCCGCTGCATCTGCATTCGCGCAGGACAGTGCCGACGCTGCGCGCGACCCGAAGAAGACCGAAGTGTGGACCCCCGTGCCCGCTGTCGTGGCCACGCCGCCAGGCAAGGCCCCCTCCGACGCGATCGTGCTGTTCGATGGCAAGGATGTCTCCGCGTGGGAATCGGAGCAGGGCGGACGCGTGCCCTGGAAGGTTGCCGGGGGCGCCATGACCGTCGTTCCGGGCAGCAAGGGCATCCGCACCCGGCAACGCTTCTGCGATGTCCAGCTGCATGTGGAGTGGCGCACGCCCATTGACACGAAGGGCTTCGACGGCCAGAACCGGGGCAACAGCGGGATCTTCCTGCAGGAACTGTATGAACTGCAGGTGCTCGACAGCTACAACAACCCGACCTATGCCAATGGCCAGGCGGGCTCCATCTACAAGCAGGCCATGCCGCGGGTGAATGCCTCGCGCGCGCCGGGCCAGTGGCAGGCCTACGACATCATCTGGAAGGCACCGCGCTTCTCGGTGGGCGGTGGGCTTGTGTCGCCCGCGCGCATCACGGTGCTGCACAACGGCGTGCTGGTGCAGGATGACACCGTGCTGGCAGGCAAGACCGAGTACATCGGGGCGCCCTCGTATTCGCCCCATGCGTGTGCGCCGCTCTATCTGCAGGAGCATGACTCCAGGGTCAGTTACCGCAACATCTGGGTGCGCGAGCTGTAGTGGCATGCGGCTGGCGTGGCCGCCGGCCGCTTACTTCGCCAGGTAGCTGGCGATATCGTCTATCTCCTGCTGTGACAGCTGGGAGAAGGGCGGCATCAGGCCGCCGCCCTTGCTGATCTTTTCCTTGATCTGTGCAGGTGCCATGCGCTTGCCGATGTCGGTGAGTGCCGGGAACGCGCCCGGCATGCCCGCGCGATCGGCGCCGTGGCAGGCCACGCAGTTCGCGGTGTAGAGCTTTGCTCCCGCAGCCGGGTCGCCCTTGCACCAGGCGGCTGTCGCAACACTCATGCCGCCCAGGGCCACCGCCATTGCCAGGATCATTTTCATGTGGGGCTCCTTGATGCGTCAGCGCCGCGCACGGGCAGGCGTATTGGTGGTCAGGTGTTCACGCAGATAGTCGGCGCCGGCCTGGACGACCTTGGCCGGCTCGCGTGGCTGGTCGTGCTCGATGATGTACCAATGCACGCCGGCGCCCCTCGCAGCAGGCAGGATCGTGTTCCAGTCCAGTACGCCCTGGCCGACCGCAGCGAATCCGCCTTCGTCTTCGGCCTGGCCCTTGAGCGCATTGTCCTTGGCGTGTACCGCGAATACGTGGCCGCGGAACTTTCCCAGCATCACCGCCGGGTCCAGGCCCGCACGCGCGACCCAGGCCAAGTCCAGCTCGGTCTGCAGGTCGGGGCCGGCGGCGGCAAACAGCAGTTCCAGCCCGGTCCTGCCATCGAAGTCGACCAGCTCGAAGTCGTGGTTGTGATAGGCCAGGCGCATGCCCTTGCCGCGCACCTGTTTCGCGATCCGGCCCAGTTCCTGTCCCAGGGCGGTCCAGCCGGCGGCATCGCTCGGGCGTTCCTTCCTGTCCAGGTACGGCACCACCAGCGTGGTGTTGCCGATCGACCGGTTGAAGGTCACCACCCCATCCAGGTTGCTGCGCAGCTCGGCCAGCGGCACATGCGATGAAATGGCCTTGATCGAATACCGGTCCAGCAGCTGCTTCAGTTCCGCGGCACTGACGTTCTGCGTGCCGACGGTTTCCACCGCGTGCACACCGGCATCGTGGACGATCTTCAACTGTTGCTCGAGCGAGCCGGCATTGCGCAGGGTGTACATCTGCACCGCGATCGGCTTCTGCGCGCTGGCGGCTTCGACTGCGAAGGCGGGCAGCGCCGCGAGCAGCAGGACGAGGCTTGCACTTCGACGGACAAGGGCTTTCATCAACAGATCCTCCCGGGATTCAACCGATGGTGGTCCAGGCGCGTGACCTGGCCGATGCAATGACACGATCAACGATCCGCGCCGAACGCATGCCGTCCTCGAAGGTGGGCAGGCCGTCCGGTTGCTCGCCGTCGATAGCGCGATAGGTGTCGGCGACAAACGCCTCGAAGCACTGGGCGTAGCCCTGCGCGTGCCCGGCCGGCAGCACCGACAGCCGGCGCTGTTCGGCAGTGCCCGCGCCGGGCCCGCGCACGAAGATTTCCTCGCGCTGGTCGGGCAGGCCGATCCACAGCCGCTCGGCGTCCTCCTGGTCGAAGGCGATGCTGGCGTTGGCGCCGTCGATCTCGAACCAGAGGCGGTTGCGGCGTCCGGCCGAAACCTGGCTCACCGTCAACGACGCCAGCGTACCGGCGCCGGTCCTGAACATCGCCGTTGCCACGTCCTCGCTCGCGACCGCCTGCGTCGCGCCGTTCGCTGCCGGTGTGCTGAAGCTCTGGCCGGTGACGGCGCTGCGTTCGGCGATCACCGTGGCAAACGCCGCGTTCACTTCGGTGAAGCGCTCGCCACTGACCCATTCGACCAGGTCGCACCAGTGCGAACCAATGTCGGCGAACACGCGCGAGGTGCCGCCCAGCGCCGGGTCCACGCGCCAGTTGTTGCTGGCCGGGTCCAGCAGCCAATCCTGCAGGTAACTGCCATGGATCAGGTGCAGCGGCCCCAGGTCACCCTGGGCGATGCGTGCACGGGCCTCGCGCACCACCGGGTGGTAGCGGTAGACGAAGGGGACGGTGGCAACCAATCCGGTCGAGGCGGCCAGTACCGCCAGCGCCTGCGCATCGTCCAGCGTCGTCGCCAGCGGCTTCTCGCAGATCACGTGCTTGCCGGCTTCCAGCGCAGCCTGTGCCATGGCGCGGTGCAGATGGTTGGGCGTGCACACGTGCACCACCTGTACCTGCGGATCGGCGATCACCTCCTCGATATCCCGGTAGGCGCGCGGGACATTCCAGGAGTGCGCTGCCTCATGCGCGCGCTGCGGTGACGAGGCGGCCACGCCGCGTACCTCGGCGCCGGCGAGCAAGGCCGCGCGGCGGTGCACGGCGCCGATCATGCCGGTGCCGACGATGGCGATTCCAAGCTTGGGCATCGACGGGGATCCTCAGGGTGTGGAGGGCGCGGCCGCAGCCGCCGGCCGGTCGCGGAACAGCAGCAGGAAGGCGACCAGCACCACCAGCGCAACAGCGGCCGGGAACAGCCAGATCTGCTGCCAGTCGGGACCGGCCTCGGTGGTGAAGTGCTCCACCACCGCGCCGGACAGGAAGGTGCCGATCAACATGCCCACGCCATAGGTGGCCAGGGTGATGAACCCCTGTGCGCTGCTGCGCGCGGCAGGGCCGGCATGTGCATCGGTGTAGATCTGGCCGGTGACGAAGAAGAAGTCGTAGCAGATGCCGTGCAGCACGATGCCGATCACCAGCAGCGGGAAACCGCCACCTGCATCGCCGAAGGCGAACAGCGCGTAGCGCACCACCCAGGCGGCCATGCCGACCGCCAGCATGGTTTTCACCCCCAGCCGAACGAACAGGAACGGCATGGCCAGCATCAGCAGCACTTCGGAAACCTGGCCCAGCGACTGCAGGCCCGCCGCGCCGCGCACGCCGAGGTCGTTGAGATAGGGATTGGTGAAGTTGTAGTAGAACGACAGCGGGATGCAGATGGCGATGGAGGCCAGGAAGAACACCAGGTAGGCGCGCGACTTCAGCAGCCGCAGCGAATCCAGCCCCAGGATCTGCCCCAGCCCGGCATCGCGCTGCTGCGCCAGTGGCGGTGTGTGCGGCAGGGTGAACGCATACAGCCCGAGCACCAGCGACGCCGCCGCCGCCATCCGGAACGTCAGCTCAAGCCGATGCGCCTGTTCCCAGCCCAGCCAGCCGATCAGCACGCCCGCCACGATCCAGCCGATGCTGCCGGCCACGCGGACCAGCGGGAACTGCTTCTCGGGTGATTGCATGTGCCGCATGGCCACGCTGTTGGCCAGTGCCAGGGTCGGCATGAACAGCAACATGTAGCCCATGACGCACGCAGAGAACATGCTGAAGCTGGTTGCCGTGGACGCCAGCCACATCAGCGCGGCACCGGCCAGATGCAGTACCGCAAGAATGCGCTGCGCCGCGAAGTAGCGATCCGCGATCAGCCCGACCAGGAACGGCGCCACGATGGCACCGATCGACTGGCTGAGGAACGCGGTCGCCACCTGGCTCGCGCTGGCCTGCAGCGGGCCCTGCACCAGGTAGGTGCCCAGGGTGACGAACCACGCCCCCCAGATGAAGAACTGCAGAAACATCATCGCGCCCAGGCGCGACATGGCGTGCGTCATGGCTTGCCCTCCCGGGGCGGTCTTGGCTCAGATTCCCAGCATGCGGTGCAGTGATGCGGCGTCGGTGCCACTGTCGGCGAAGTCATCGAAGGCGCGTTCGGTCACGCGGATGAGGTGGTCGCGGATGAAGGCGGCACCCTCGCGCGCGCCGTCTTCCGGGTGCTTCAGGCAGCACTCCCATTCCAGTACCGCCCAGCCGGGGAAGTCGTACTGCGCGAACTTCGAGAAGATCGCCTTGAAGTCGATCTGGCCGTCACCGGGTGAACGGAACCGGCCCGGACGGTCGATCCAGTCCTGGTAGCCGCCGTACACGCCGCTGCTTGCGCTGGGGCGATGTTCCGCGTCCTTGACGTGGAAGATGCCGATGCGCGCGTGGTAGCGGTCGATGAAACCGAGGTAATCCATCTGCTGCAGCAGCAGGTGGCTGGGGTCGTACAGGATCTTCGCGCGGGGATGGTGGTCGACCTCATCGAGGAAGCGCTCGAAGGTCGCACCATCGTGCAGGTCCTCGCCCGGGTGGATCTCGAAGCACAGGTCAACGCCGCAGGCATCGAACGCATCCAGGATCGGGCGCCAGCGACGGCCGAGTTCGGCGAAGGCTTCTTCCACCAGTCCCGGCGGGCGCTGCGGCCAGGGGTAGAAGTAGGGCCAGGCCAATGCACCGGAGAACGTGGCATGCGCGGTCAGCCCCAGGCGCTGGCTGGCCTGCGCCGCCAGCCGCAGCTGCTCCACCGCCCAGGCCTGGCGGGCGGCCGGGTTGCCGCGCTTGTCCGGTGGCGCGAATCCGTCGAACAGGCTGTCGTAGGCAGGATGGACGGCAACCAACTGCCCCTGCAGGTGGGTCGACAGTTCGGTGATCTGCAGGCCGTGCCCGGCCAGCATGCCGGCAATGTCGTCGCAGTACGCCTGGCTGCGCGCCGCCTCCGCCAGGTCGAACAGGTGGGGCGCGGAGGTGGGGACTTGTACGCCAGAATAGCCCAGACCCGCGGCCCATCCGGCCAGCGTGTCCAGCCGATCAAAAGGAGCTGTGTCGCCGATGAACTGCGCCAGGAACAGCGCTGGACCCTTGAGCGTCTTCAACGTGATTCGCCCTCGATGCAATCGATTGCATTATCCTAGCAGGGGCTTACGCAGGACCTGTTGTGCAGTGCACAGCGGGCAGGAGGACTAACGCCATGGCCACCATCTACGACATCGCAAAACACGTCGGCGTGTCCGCCGGTACGGTGTCGCGCGCGCTTTCCCGGCCGGACAAGGTGCTGCCGGCCACCCGCGCGCGCATCGAGCAGGCCGCCGCCGCACTGGGCTATGTGCCCAACACGGTGGCGCGCACGCTCAAGACCCAGCGCAGCGGCAAGATCCTGGTCACCGTCCCGGACATCGCCAATCCGTTCTTCGCGCAGATCCTGCAGGGGGCGGAGGAGGCCGCGCAGGCGGTGGGCTATGCGGTCCTGCTGGGCGATACCCAGCATCAACCCGACCGCGAGGAGCGCTACGCGCAGATGCTCCGGCGCAACGAGGCCGACGGCATGATCGTGCTGGGCCATCGCCTGCCACCGACCGCGCGCGAGATCGTCGAGCAGCGCGGCGCCGCCGCACCGGTGGTCAACGGCTGCGAGTTCGACCCCGCGCTGGGCATCCCCAGCGTCCACATCGACAACGCCGCCGCCGCACGCGCGGTGATGGAGCATCTGTACGGGCTGGGACACGAACGGATTGCGGTGGTCGGCGGGCCGCCTGACAACCCCCTGCACCAGCAACGGCTGGAAGGGGTCCGCGCGGCCGGCAAGGCGCGTGGCCGCCTGCGCCAGCTGAGCATCGTGCCGGGTGACTTTTCCGTGGAATCCGGCCATGCAGCGGCGATGGCGCTGCTGGATGGCACGGCCGCGCCGACCGCGGTGTTCTGCTTCAGTGACCAGATGGCACTGGGAACCCTGGCCGCTTGCCGGGACCTGGGCATCCGCGTGCCGGACGAGCTGTCCGTAGTCGGCTTCGATGATCTGGCGTCCTCCCGCTACCTCACGCCCCCGCTGACGACCATCCGGCAGCCGATGCGGGAGATTGGCGAGCGTGCGGTCAACCTGCTGCTCGCCATCATCGAGCACGTCGATGTGCCGCTTCAGCAGACGCTGGAGTTCAGCTTCAAGCTGCGTGGCTCGACGGCTGCGCCCCGCCCCGGGTAACCACGGGAGCGGGAGGGGCAGCGGCAGCGGCCCGCGCGATATCGCGCAACCTTGATCCCGAATTGACGCAAAGCTGTCAGACTCATCGCAGGCAGCCCGGCAAGGGCCGTAGCACCAGGTGCGATCGCGCAAGGGGGTCGGCAATGCCATTCTTCACCGATTCGGCGGAAGGCGCGGTCGAAGGCATTGGCGCGGCACGTCGCATCGGCTGGATGCGTTTCGTCGGCAATGGGCTGGGGGCGATCCCCATCGCTTCGATCATGCTTGAACGCCATGACGGCGGGCTGGCCTGGGTCCTGCTGCTGCTCAACGCGCTGGCGTGGCCGGCACTGGCACTGCGGCTGACCCAGCGCTCCCGCCAGCCGGCGGTCGTCCAGTTCCGTTGCATGGTGGCCGACTCCTTCTTCGGCGGTGGCTGGATCGCCTTCATGGCGTTGAGCGCGGTGCCCAGCGCACTGTTCGCCGCGCTGCTGGTGGCCGACAAGATCGCCGCCGGTGGCGTGCGCCTGGCGATGCGCGCCACGCTGGCCCTGCTGCTGGGCTTCGCACTCACCTGGTGGTTGCTCGGCTTCCCTTACCAGCCGGTCACCTCGCAGCGCACGATCGTGCTGAGTGTCCCGTTCCTGTTCGTGTATGGCATCGGCCTCAGCATTCTCAGCTGGCAGCTGGCGCGCCGGGTCAAATCGCAGAACCGTCAGCTGCAGCGGCTCAGCCGGATGGACCCGCTGGTCGAGCTGGCCAACCGTGGCTTCCTGATCCTGCGTGCGCAGCAGGCGCTGGACCGGGCACAGGGCCAGGGCGGTTTTGCCTGCCTGCTGATGCTCGATGTGGATGATTTCAAGCGCATCAATGACTCGCATGGCCACCGCGCCGGTGACGAGGTACTGCGGCATATCGCGGCGACATTGCGCACCTTTGCCCGGCCCGGTGATACGCCCGCGCGGCTGGGGGGCGATGAGTTCGTGGTGCTGCTGCGCGACTGCGCACCCGTCGATGCGATGCACGTGGCCGAGCGGGTGCGCCTGCACCTGCTGGAGGCCGCGCAGCAGGCCACGCCGGGCGTGGAGTTCAGCGTCAGTATCGGCATTGCCGCCACACCGCGTGGCGGCAGTGTCGAGGACTGGTTGGCACTGGCCGACCGCGCGCTGTACCACGCCAAGCGGCAGGGCAAGAACACGGCCAGCTACGGCGAGTGAGTGCGGCACCGCCGCCGCCGAACGAGGGTGAAATGCCCGTTCATCCTGCACGCGGAATCGGCATGCCAATCCTCTACCATGGGCCACCCCGCCCGGACGCGCTCCCATGCAAGACGCTCTCGTTGCCCAGCCCAAACCCCCCATTCCAAGGATCGCGGCGTGGCTGATGATGCTGCTTGGCATGTGGCTGGCGCTGAAGCTCGGCCTGGTAGTGACCCTGCTGTCCGGCCTGCTGGTGTTCCAGCTGACGCACGTGCTGGCCTCCACCGTGGAGGGCAAGCTGCCGCCGGGGCGGGCACGGGCGATCGCAGTGATCGTGCTGTCGGCGATCATCATCAGCGGGCTGGTACTGGCCGGCATCGGCGTGGCCTCGTTCTTCCGCAACGAGACCGGCGGCCCGGACGCATTGCTGGCGCGCCTGATGGAGATCCTCAACACTTCGCGGCACCAGGTGCCGGCGCTGCTGCAACCCTACATTCCCGAAGACATGCCGGCGTTGCGCGCGGCGCTGAACGACTGGGCCGCCGAGCACCAGCGGCAGCTGGGCGTGGCCGGTACCTCGGTGGTACAGGTCGGTGTGCGCGTACTGATCGGTATGGTGCTGGGCGCGATGATCGCGCTGTATGACGAACTGCCGCTGCCGAAGATGGGCCCGCTGGCGCAGGAGCTGGTCGGGCGCACCAGCCGCCTGGCCACCGCGTTCCGCCAGGTGGTGTTCGCGCAGGTGAAGATCTCGCTGCTCAACACCGTGTTCACCGCCATCTTCCTGCTGGGCGTGCTGCCGTTGTTCGGCGTGCACCTGCCGCTGTCCAAGACCTTGGTGCTGATCACCTTCCTGGCCGGCCTGCTGCCGGTGGTGGGCAACATCATTTCCAACACGATCATCGCCATCGTCGCGCTGTCGGTCTCGTTCTATGTGGCGGTGGCGGCGCTGCTGTACCTGATCGTGATCCACAAGCTGGAGTACTTCCTCAACGCGCGCATCGTCGGTGGCGAGATCCAGGCGCGTGCCTGGGAGCTGCTGCTGGCCATGCTGGTGATGGAGGCGGCCTTCGGCCTGCCGGGCCTGGTCGCCGCACCGGTGTTCTATGCCTACGTGAAGCGCGAACTGGTCGACCAGCGCTGGATCTGACGCGGCGGGGCATGACGTAATTTGCCCCGATTCGACAACCCGTGCGGCCTTTGTCGGTGCGTTCGCGGCGGGCGCGGTATACCCATGGCAACGATTGATCCGGTAGCGGCTTGGCGCCTGTGCAGGCGGCCGCTACAGTGTTGTGCACTACAGGGGAAATGTGCATGGCCCGCAAGGCGTCGCCCATCGGATTGCGGACCTGGGTCTGGATCCTGGCCGGGCTGTTCGTAGTCTGTACGCTGCCATTGATGGCCATCGCGCTGGTGCAGGGCACGCTGCGCTTCACTGCCGCCGAGGACAACCTGGTCAGCCTGCGCCAGTTGCGGCAGACCTTCGACCTGGCCAACCTGGTGTCGGCCGAGCGCGGCCCCGCCAACAGCCTGCTCGGGGCCAACACGGCCGATGCGGGCGAACAGGCCCGGCTGGCGGCGGAGCTGGCAGTCGCGCGCAAGCGGGTCGATACCGCCCTGCAACGCCTGGACACCGTGTTCAACGCTGACCCGGGCGTGGTCGACGAACACGGGCTGCTGGCCGATGCGCAACGTCGCCTGCAATCGGCGCGGGCCGCGGTGGACCGGGTGGCGGCACAGCCGCATGGCGCGCGCCAGGTGGAGGACGTGGAGCGCGCGATCAGCAGCATGTTCGCCGTGGTTGATCGCCTGCACGTGCTGAGCTCGGCGCAGATCAACGTGCTGGTCAGCGCCGACCGCGAAGCAGCGATTCCGGCGATGCAGGGCCAGGTGCTGATCGACCTGCGCGAGCATGGCGGCCGCCTGGCCTCGAACGTGATGGCGCCGGTGGCGGTACCGGGGGCCTGGCGTGACGAACAGGTGCGGGCGGCATTGCAGACCGAAGGCCGCCTGCTGGAGCTGTGGCGGCTGGCAGGCAGCCATGAAGCGGTGTTCCGCAGTGATCCGGCGCTGTCCTGGCATTGGGACATGGCGCGCCGGCAGTTCTTCGGCGAATCGCTGCCGATGATCGAACAGTTGATCGAGGATGGCCGGCGCGGCGTGCCGCCGCCGTGGACCTCCGCCGAATTCACCACCCGCTACGTGCCGACCCTGCGGTCGCTGGAAGCGCTGCGGGACGGCTACCTGAGCGTGTCCATCGCCCGTTTCGAGCGCACCCGCAATCGCGAAGCGACGCGCCTGGTGGTGCTGGTGGCGACGGTGCTGGGCACGCTGGTGGTGCTGGGCGTGGCGCTGCGCATCGCGCATCTTCAGATCCTGCGGCCGCTGCTGCAGGCGCAGAAGCAGGTCATCCAGATCGCCTCGGAAGCGCCCGGCCCGGAGCAGCATGTGACCCACCCGCTGGCCGAGATGCAGCGCCTGTTCGATGCCATCGAAGTGCTGCGCGAGAAGTCGCGCGAGCGCTCGGCATTGACCAGCGAGCTGCGCCAGCTGGCCGGCACCGATGAGCTGACCGGGCTGTTGAACCGGCGCGCGCTGGACGAGTTGGTGCAGCAGCGTCATGCCGACGGTGGCAACAGCGCGGTGGTGATCCTGCTGGACGTGGACCGCTTCAAGGCGATCAACGATGGCCACGGGCATGATGCCGGTGACGAAGTGCTGGTGCAGGTGGCGCAGCTGCTGCAGCGCCACCTGCGCCGCAGCGACAGCATTGCCCGCTATGGTGGCGAGGAGTTTCTCGTGTTGCTGGCCGACGGTGATCTGGCCGGTGGCCGCCAGCTGGCCGAGTCGCTGCGGGTGGCGCTGCAGCGGCTGGACATCGCCCTGGTCGGTGGCAAGGTGCTGCGCGTCACCGCCAGCTTCGGTGTGGCCGAGGGCGGCACCGATGCGCTGGGCTGGCGCACCCTGCTGCGTGCCGCCGACGCGGCCATGTACCAGGCCAAGGCGCAGGGCCGCGACCGCGTGCGCGTGGCCGGCGGCGGCCGCAACGCACGTTGACGGCACCCATCAGCCGATCTGCGCATGCACGCGCCGCAGCGTGCGCGCAATCATCCGGCGCGCGATGGGACGCGGCACCGAGAGTCCACGCCAGCGCAGCGCACCCACGCGGAAGGTGGCGCTGGCAGTGGCCAGCACCTTGCCGGCCGGGTCGGTCAGCCAGCCGCGGGTGAAGGCGATGCTGCCCTTGCTGTGCTCGACTTCGCCCCAGCCGATGATCCGCCCGGGCCGTGCGGGGCTGACGAAACTGGTCTTGGATTCGACCGTGACCGCGATGCGGTTGGCAGGCAGGGTGGCGTAGATCGCTGGCCCCATGCAGTCGTCCAGCATCGCTGACAGGAAACCGCCCTGCACGTTGCCCATCGGGTTGGTGAGCACCGGCCCGGCCTCGAACTCGACCTGGATGCGGCGCAGTGCATCGTCGTAACCGACGAAGCGCCAGCCGAGCAGGGTGCCGGCCTGGGAGCGTGGAAGATCACCGTTGACCACGCTGTAGAAGATCGATTCGGGATTCATCGTGGAGCCTCGCGGGGGAGAGGGGAGAAAAAGAACTCACTGCGGTAGCGACAACAGGGCCAGCACGAATCCGATGACCGACAGCAGCACCACCGCGGCGCCGGCGGGCACCGGTGTACGCGCACCGGTGCGTCGCCGCACGCCGGAAGCGACCAGGACCGGCGGCAGGGTGGCGACCAGGCAGAACAGCTGGAACGCCAGCAGCTGCGGCAGTGCGAAGTGGCCTCCGAAGAAGATCAACCAGGCCAGCATCACGCCGGCACCGGCCAGTGCGATCCAGGCAGCGCCGACCACGCGGATGAGTGCCATCAGCAGCACCTGCATGCGGGGGTCGATCTGTGCCCACGGCCTGTCCACGGCCTGGCCGTGGTAGGGCATGAAGTCGGAGCGTTTCAGATAGGCCGCAGCAAACAGGCAGACAATGAAGAACGCCAACAGGTAGCAGCCGAACGCGAGCCAGGCGGACAGGTCCATGTGGAGGCCATGCGGTTGCGGAGGAAAGGCCGCGTTTGTACCGGCAGCCATGCCGGTCGCGCCACGGGGTTGCGCGATTCTGGGGCAGCACGCCGTTAGGGGCGTGTCGCGGCTTGCAGGGCCGTTCCTCCATCTGCCGTTAACGCCAGTGCGGTGGTGAGGAATGCGTCACGTACGCGCCATGCGCTCTATCTCGTTTCCTGTGAAGAGGCCGCAACTACCCCTCCACGCCCAGGTCACCGCGCTGCGCAGACGCTGGGATTCCATTCCATGAAGGACGACGCCATGACCCAGCTCACCCTGCCCGAACTGGCCAGGAAAATGGCCGGCATTGATTTCAGCCTGCTGCAGACCCACGCCGGTGGAGAGATTGCCGGCCGTCCGATGAGCAACAATGGCGACGTGGACTATGACGGTGACAGCTGGTTCTTCACCACCGAAGACACCGACATGGTGCGCGAGATTGAAGCTGACCCCGCCGTTGCGCTGGGTTTTTCCGGCAGCAAGTCGCTGCTGGGCAAGCCGCCGCTGTTCGTGCACGTGCAGGGCAGGGCTGTGCTGGTGCGCGACCGGGCCACGATGAGCCAGCACTGGGTGAAGGACCTGGAGCGCTGGTTCGAACAGGGCGTGGATACACCGGGACTGGTGCTGATTCACGTGCGCGCCAGCCGCATCCACTACTGGGATGGCGAGGACGAGGGCGAAATCGTGATCTGACCGGAACCGCGCAGCGCCCGGCGCATCGCGTTCCAGGGTCAGCAGCGCGCAGGGTGTGCTGCCGGATCCTCAAGGTTGGCCAGTTCAGGTGCCAAGGCGTGCTCCACCGCACGCCGCAGCAGTGCCGGTGCGACATAGTGCCGGTGCCCGGCGTCGATCAGGGCCATGTACATGCCGCCGAACGCATTGAGGGTCTGCACGCGTGAGCCCAGGCTGATCTCGACATGTCCATCGCGATGCCGCTGCACGCGCACGCTGCTGCGGAAACGCAGGTGCCGATCGTCGGCGCCGAGCAGGACTTCGGCGTCGTTGTCCTGCGTATCGATGTGCGAATCCAGCACCGGGAATCGACCAGCGAACAACCGGCTGCGATCGGTCGACAGCAATGACGACACCGGGCATCCCAGCGGCGACGTGCGCAACCGCAACGGTGCCACCAGTCGGTTTCGCAGCGCCATCAGCTGGCCTACGCCGCTGGGTGGATTGCGCAGGAAGCCCTCCAGTACGTCGGCCAGCAGCGCCGACGCGGAACGGTGGACCACCTGCGAGGGTTCCAGGCACAGGGTGGTCAGGTCCTGGTAGTGGCTGTGCGGCAGCGCTGTGGTCAGCAGGCCATCGGTGGGCGCGGGCCGCGAATGGATGGGATAGGCCGGTGTGGCACGTTCGACGAACCCGCGCAGCGGCCGCATGGGGATGCGGCGCAGCGGGCCGAGCAGGGCACGGGTACGCGCGCACAGGTGCGCGCACACGCTGGGAGGTGCCGCCTGCAGCGACAGCTGCAACAGCGGTGCCGCCGCAAGCGAGGTGCACGAAGGCCAGTACGATTCCGGAAGCACCTCGGTCAGGCTGGGGATATCGGCGGCATTGCGCTCCACCTGCGCACGGGTCTGCTCGCTCATTCGGCCTGCCAGTTCATCGCTGTGGCAGGACAGCGCAAACAGCGCCGGATGTGCAGGATGGTTCGACGCGAACTGGTGCCAGGTGCCGCCGCCGAAGCGCACGGTAAACAGGCAGTCCGGTGGGATGCGGACGCGCCGAAGCGTGCGCGCGAAGGCACCAGGACCTGCTGCCAGCTGCGCGTCGGAGGCGGTAGCGAAACGCAGCTCGGCTCCCGCGCTGCCGGCGATGGCGGTGAACATGCGCGGGCCTGCATGGCGATGAAACGGGTGGCCACCGGCACCGACGGTGAAGCTGTACAGCGAGGAGGCATCCCCGTGCTGCAGGTGCATGCCACCCAGTCGCGCCGAAGGTTCATCCAACGCATCGATGAAGGCCGGGTGGTGGCGCTGACGCTGGCCGGCGTCACTCACCAGCGCGTCACCCGCACCGATGCCGAGCTGCGCGATCAGGGTGACTTCGGTCGGACTGCCGCCGTCCTGTGCCGGAAGCTGCACTGCTGGAAACGAACGGCGATCGCGGGTCGAACCAGGCATGGTCATGCTCCTTGGCGGGGCGGATCAGCGGGCGGGGGACTTGCGGCGGGCGCGGGCTTCACGCTTGAGCGGGCCGCCGACCGGGCAGACTTCGGCCGCCCACGAGAACAACGTGTTGGCCAAACGGTCGGGTACCTGCCTGAAGTACACGAACTGGCCGCGTTTCTCGCGTTCGATCAGTCCGGCTTCCTCGAGGATGCGCAGGTGGCTGGACAACGCCGGCTTGCTGAAGTCGAAGCGCTCGGCCAGCTCGCCCGCGCTGAGCTCGCCGGCGCTGAGATAGGCCAGGATCTGCCGGCGGGCGGTGGAGGCAAGGGCTTCGAAGATGCGGTCCATGGAGAGCTAGTTAACTAATTCGTTAATTCATGTTGCTCCCGCCGCTTAGGACTGTCAAGCCATGAACCCATTGCGCGGCGCGCCCGGGCTTTGCCATCCTCCCTGCTGTTTTCCGTAGCGTGGAATCCCGATGCGTCCTGCGTTCTGGCTGGCTTTGGCCCTGCTGCCCACCCTGGCGGTGGCGCAACCCGCGCGTACTCCCAAGGCCAAGGCCCCGGCGCAGGATCCCTTCAGCGAGTTGTTCGATACCGCCTGCATGCAGCACATCGGTGCGCCGGCGCGGTTGCAGTCGCTGATGGAATCCAACGGGCTGTCACCGCTGCAGCCTGCCGAAGCGGCAACGTTGCTGCAGGGGCAGTCGGGCGTGGCCTGGATGGTGCCGCTGGCCAGCGGCCGTTATGCGGTCAGCTGGGCCGACGACGGCACCTGCTCGGTGTATGCGGAAAAGGCCGAAGCGGCGGTGGTGCAGAAGGGCTTCGCACGGCTGGTGCAGGCGGCACCGAAGCCATTGCAGGCGCGCTCGCTGCCGGGCCGTGGTCCGCTGTCGGCCGACCAGGTGGCGATCCAATACGGCTGGGCCACGCCGGGGCAGGCCAAGCTGCAGGTGCGCTTCCGGCTGGTGACGCGGCAGGCGGCCGAGGCCGGCGTACAGGCGATGGCCTCGGTGACGCCGGGGGACGCGATGCTCGAACCCGCGGCTCCCACCCGATAACGCCTGCCGGGGCCCGCGCCCAGCCGGTGGACCATGCCCGCGATTCAGCCTTTCACGCAGGATGTGGTATATCGTTTATCGATAAATCCACCCTGGGGCGGCGAGGCCACCCCAATGCCGGAGGCCGCTTGACCGCTCGTCCCGCCCGCGCCAGACCCGCGCGAGGCTTGTTCACCCTGGCCCAGGCCGCCGTACAGGCCGTCCGGGCGATGTGCTGGCTGGGCATCCTGGCCGCACTGCTGGCGGTGCCCCTGGTCGCCCATGACCGCCGCTGGCTGCTCGACAGCGTGCATGACGCCGAGGCCGCCGCTGCGCATGGCAACGACCTGTTCCTGCACTTCTGCCTGGGCCTGGGCGCGATCGTCGCGCTGCTGGTGCTGTGCCTGCTGTTCCTGCGCCATCTGCTGAGGCTGCTGAAGTCGGCGGCGCGCGAGCGGCCGTTCACCCATGCCAATGCACAGCGCCTGCAGCGCATGGCCTGGCTGATGCTGGCAATGGAACTGCTGTCGATCCTGATCGGTGCCTACGCGGCTTGGATGGGCCCGGATTTCACCTGGATGGAGGTGGGCGGCGGCATGTCGATCACCGGGCTGGTGGCGGTGCTGATGCTGTTCGTGCTCGCACGCGTGTTCGCCGTGGGCGCGGCGATGCGCGATGACCTCGATGGTGTCATCTGATGGCGATCGTCATCACCCTGGACCGCATGCTGCAGGCTCGGGGCATGACCCTGTCCGAGCTGGCCGGGCGCATCGACATCACCCTGGCGAACCTGTCGATCCTGAAGACCGGCAAGGCGCGAGCCATCCGCTTTTCCACGCTGGATGCGATCTGCCGCGAGCTGCAGTGCACGCCCGGCGACCTGCTTGGGCATGACCCGGCGCAGGCGCAGGATGCCGACTGAGTGGACGCCCTCTTCCCTTACCCACTGACGAAACGGACCTGAAATGGAATGGTTGGCTGACCCCTCGATATGG
Source organism: Stenotrophomonas sp. YJH_SMC_82 (assembly GCF_059368875.1). Classification (NCBI taxonomy): domain Bacteria; kingdom Pseudomonadati; phylum Pseudomonadota; class Gammaproteobacteria; order Lysobacterales; family Lysobacteraceae; genus Stenotrophomonas; species Stenotrophomonas sp. YJH_SMC_82. Next base: position 886,070 of record NZ_JCAFSE010000002.1, on the reverse strand, counting down.
ATGGGCCTTGCAACCCTGGTCGTGCTGGAGATCGTTCTCGGCATCGACAACCTGGTGTTCATTGCGATCCTTGCCGACAAGCTGCCGCCGCACCAGCGCGACCGCGCGCGGGTGATCGGCCTGGCGCTGGCACTGCTGATGCGGCTGGTGCTGCTGGCGGCGCTGGCCTGGATCATGAAGTTGACCGAGCCGCTGGTGACCTTGTTCGACCACAGCTTCTCCGGGCGCGACCTGATCCTGCTGGGCGGTGGCCTGTTCCTGCTGTTCAAGGGCACCATGGAACTGCACGAACGGCTGGAAGGCCGCGCGCATCACGAGGATGGCAAGAAGGTCTATGCCAGCTTCGCGATGGTGGTGGCACAGATCGTGGTGCTCGACGCGGTGTTCTCGCTGGACTCGGTGATCACCGCCGTCGGCATGGTCGACAACCTGGGCGTGATGTATGCGGCCGTGACCATCGCCATGGCGCTGATGCTGCTGGCCAGCAAGCCGCTGACCCGCTTCGTCAACAAGCATCCCACCGTGGTGGTGCTGTGCCTGGGCTTCCTGCTGATGATCGGCTTCAGCCTGGTGGCTGAAGGCCTGGGCTACAAGATCCCGAAGGGCTACCTGTACGCAGCGATCGCTTTCTCGATCCTGGTCGAGGCGTTCAACCAGTGGGTGCGTTTCAACCGTGAGCGCAACGAGCGCCGCCAGCCGTTCCGCCAGCGCACCGCCGATGCCGTGCTGAGGATGCTGGGCGCGCGTCCAGCGAACGGCCACGACGACGAAGGCGTGGACGAGCAGGTGGACGCCGACGAGCGCCTGCAGCCGGCGGAGCACGAAATGATCCGCAGCGTGCTGGGCCTGGCCGATCGTCCGGTGTCCAGCGTGATGACTGTGCGTGCCGACGTGCAATGGATCGACCTGGCGCGTGGTCAGGAGGATGTGGTGGCGCGCCTGGTGGCCTCGCCGCATACGCGCCTGCTGGTCGGCGACGGTGACCTGGACAGCCTGCGTGGCGTGGTGCAGAGCCGGGACGTGCTGGCCGACCTGCTGCAGGGCAAGCCACTGCAGCTGGAGGGCAACCTGCGCGAACCGCAGTACGTTCTGTCCACTGCCAGTGCGCTGCAGGCGCTGGAACTGATCCGCCAGCATCCGGTGCCGCTGGCGGTGGCGGTGGACGAGTACGGCAGCGTGGAGGGCCTGGTGACCGCCAACGACCTGCTGGCGGCGATTGCCGGTGACCTGGTCGATACCCAGGACGAGCGCTATGGCGTGGTGGCGCAGGGCGAGGATCAATGGGAGGCCGATGGTGCGCTGACCCTGGACGACCTGCAGCGTTTGGCGGGCGTGTCGCTGCCCCGCAGTGCCGACTACATGACCATCTCGGGTCTGGTGCTGGAGCAGCTGGGCCGCCTGCCGGACGTCGGCGACGCGGTGGAGGTGGCCGGCGTGCGCATCACCGTGCTGGCAATGGAGAAGCGCCGTATCGCCCGCCTGCGGGTGGAGCGCCTCGACGGAATGGCCTGACCGCCTGTTGTTGTAGAGCCGGGCCCATGCCCGGCTGCGTGTCGAGAAGCCGAGCATGGGCGCGGCTCTACACAACACGACCCGCAGCCGTCACCATGGCGGGCCCGCTTTCTGTCATGGATGGTTGCAGTGCTGAGTACGATCGGTTTGTTGATGGGCCTGTATGTGGCCTGCCGCCTGTTCTGGCCGCTGCGCATGCCCATCGGGTTGAAGGTCGTGCTGTCGCTGCTGGTGGTGGCCATGGCCGTGCAGCTGCGCATCGTGGCCACCTTCTGGGGCACGATGGCATCGCCGGAAATCCCGAAGATGGCCATCGCCGTCCTGGCCACCGGCTCCACGGCGGTGCTGCTGCTGGCGTTGCTGATGCTGGTGCTGGATGTGGGCCTGCTGCTGTCGCGCCTGCTGCGTTGGCCGCGCATCTTATCGGCCCTGCGCGCCTCGAAGCTGCGGCCGTTGGCCGGCCTGCTGGCGCTGCTTGTGAGTGGCTATGGCATCAGCCAGGGCATGGCCGTGCCCCAGCCCAGGCAGATCGACGTGGCGATCAAGGATCTGCCTGCTGCGTTCGACGGCTATCGCGTGCTGCAGCTGACCGACATCCACGCCAGCCGCCTGCTGACCGGCGACTGGGTGCGCAGGGTGGTGGACGAGAGCAACGCGCTGAAGCCGGACCTGATCGTGATCACTGGCGACCTGATCGACGGCAGCGTCGAGGCCCGCCGTGACGACGCGCGTCCTCTGGCCGATCTGCGAGCGCCGGACGGTGTCATCGCCATCACCGGCAACCACGAGTACTACGCGCAGTACCAGGACTGGATGCAGGCATTCCGCGCACTGCGCATGCAGGTGCTTGAGAACAGCCACATGCAGGTGCGGCGCGGCGACGCGGCGCTGACCATCGCCGGTGTCACCGATCCGGTGGCGGCGCGCTATGGCCTGCCGTTGCCGGATCTGGATGCTGCGCTGGCCGGTGCCGATCCGTCCGCACCGGTGATCCTGCTCGACCATCGCCCGCGCAATGCACGCGAGGCGGCGGCGCGTGGGGTGAAGCTGCAGCTGTCCGGGCATACCCACGGCGGGCAGATCATCGGCATGGACCAGCTGGTGAAGCGGGCCAATGGTGGCTTTGTCTCCGGCCGCTACGACGTGGAGGGGATGACGCTGTACGTGGGCAACGGCGCGGGCCTCTGGGCCGGTTTCCCGGCGCGCATCGGCGTGCCTTCGGAGATCACCCTGATCACGCTGCGCCGCGCGCCTTGACCTGATGTGGGGTCAGATCCCTTTGCCTTTGGCAAAGGGATCTGACCCCGGCCCGTCAGGCCGCCCGCAGCGGCGGCCGCGCATGCGCACTTCGACGCAGGGCCTGCGCCCGCTTGGCGATCCAGCGCACCACGAAGGCGGTGAACAGCAGCGCCGACGGCACCGCATACCAGAAGTTGCCGGGCACGCGCTTGAAGTACGAGTAGGTGAACACCGCCGCGATGATCCACATGCCGGTGACGTGCAGGCGACGCCAGGCGGTGGGTCCCATGCGCCTGGCGAGCCCCCGGTGCGAGGTGATGGCCAGCGCCAGGATGGCGATGTAGCCCACCGTACCCGGGAGGTTGGCCAGCGCGGAGCGTGCTGGCCAGAACGCCGGGTTGAGGATGCCGAAACTGGTGATGGCGACTGCGTGCAGCAGGTGCGAGAACGCGAAGGACAGGCCGATGATGCGCCGTTCACGCAGCAGGAACCGGGTGAACGGGCCGGGCAGCAGGGTGGCGAAGGAGGATGCCGTGAATGCCGCCAGGAACAGCAGGAACGATGTGCGGGCGGTGAGCCGGATCGCCGCGCGGCTGCCTTCGGCTGCATCGGGATTCAGGGCGAAGGCGGTCAGTGCGAACGCGATCAGGACCACAGCGATGGCTACGAACAGGCGCCAGCCGTGCAGGAAGGAAATGTTGGAAGCAGCCATGATGAGACCTCGAAGTAGGGGGCGGGTAGTGCCGGCCGCTTGCCGGTCAATGAACGGGTAGTGCCGGCCGCTGGCCGGCACCTCAGAAAGCAGGCAATGCAACCAGCACCCCCGCCGTGCACAGCTCGCCCAGAACGGGCACGCAGGCAGCACGCAATGCGTCCGTTGCCACGTCATGTGTTTCGGACAGCGCCTGCAGTGCCTCATCCACACGCGCGCCGTCGTCACCGAAGACCGAAAGCAGCGCGTAGGCCAGCGGTGACGGTTGCTCGACCTTCAGGCTGAAATCGGCGCGGCGCTGGATCACCAGCAGCGTGGGAGCTGCGCCCAGCACCGGCTCCAGGCCCTCGTCCTCATGCACCGGCCACCGGTACCCAAGCACCCGCACCAGCGGCGAAACCGCCAGCACATCACTGTCCTCGGGTACGCGCTGCAGCAGACACCCAGTGCCACGCGCTTCAATGTGCAGCGACTGCTGCGTGCTCTCGTAGTGCGCCAGTTCCGCCGCCCAGCCCGGCAGTGCCAGCGTGTCCTGCACTGCCAGCCAGGCCGCGAACTCGCCGGCGATCCGTGGGAACAACGGGGTCTGGCAGGTGTGGCGGGCGTAATAGTGCGCCACGGTGTCGCGCCAGCGCGACGTGCCCAACTGCTGTTGCAGGCGCGGCAGGCTGCCGGCCAGCAGGGTCTCCAGGCTGTCGATGCACAGGCGGCGGTATACCGCCAGCCTGCGCGCTTCCACGCCTTCGGGTGCGGTCTTTGCAGGATCCCGAACATGATCGGCCCAGCGCCGTTGCAGGGTAGCCAGCGGCTCAGCCATGGGCCACCTCCGGCCAACGTGCCTCAGCCTGCGCCTGGCGGATCTGCGCGATCTCGGCCAGCAACCCGGCCAGCGGCGGGAAGTTGAAGTCGCGTTCGAGCAGCGTGGGACGCACGCCCACCCGCATGTAGGCCTCGCGCAACAGGGCCCAGACCACGCCTTTCACCGGCGCACCATGGGTATCGATCTTGAAGCCGTCGTCTTCATCGAAGTGGCCCGCTACGTGCAGCGAGGCGACACGGTGGGACGGCACGTGGGCCAGGAATTCGAAGGCGTCGTAACCGTTGTTGCAGGCATTGACGAAGACGTTGTTGACGTCCAGCAGCAGGTCGCAGTCGGCTTCGGCGAGCACGGCGTTGATGAAGTCGATCTCGCTCATGTCCGCGCCGGCAACGGCGTAGTAGGAAATGTTCTCCACGGCGATGCGTCGGCCCAGCATGTCCTGCACCTGGGCGATACGGCCGGCGACATGGTGAACGGCCTCGGCGGTGAACGGCAGTGGCAGCAGGTCGTAGACATGGCCACCGGCGGCGCAGTAGCTCAGGTGTTCGCTGTACAGCTGCACCTGGTGCAGGTCGAGGAAGGCACGGGTCTGTGCCAGCAGGGTGCGGTCCAGCGGATCAGGACCGCCCAGCGACAGCGACAGGCCGTGGCAGGTCAAGGGGTGGCGCTCGCTGAGTTGGCGCAGCGCGTTGCCGTGTGCACCGCCGACGCCGATCCAGTTGTCGGGGGAGACTTCGAGGAAGTCGATGGCACCGGCCGGCATGGCCAGCAGTTCGTCGATCAGGCCACGGCGCAGGCCAAGACCGGCGGCATGGGTGGGCAGGGGCAGGGACATGGCGGATGCTCCACAGAGAGCGCCGCCTTGAAGGCGGCGCCGGGTGAACGTCGATCAATCGGCAACGCGGGAGAACAGGCCCTTCGGCATCGGCTTGCCGTTGGCGGTGTAGACGCTGCGCAGGTAGTCGTGCGCTTCCTGCTCGCTGATGTAACCGTCGTGGTCGGTGTCGATGCGGTCGAACTCGGCGGCACGCTTGGCGGCCACAGCGTTGAATTCGGCACGCGAGACCTTGCCGTCGTGGTCGCGATCAGTGCGGGCAAACGAGGCGTCGCCGCACTTGCCTTCGCCACACTGGCCCTCGGCCACCTTGGCCTTGCCGGCGGGCGTGCCGGTGGTGGCCTTGTTGGCCCCGCACTTGCCTTCACCGCACTTGCCTTCGGCGGCGGCGCTCATGGCCACCGCGCTGATCGCCAGCGGCTGGATCGCCGCGGCCTGGCCGGCCAGCAGCAGGCCACCGGCCAGGGCGATGCCGATGGCACCGATGCGCGGCAGGCGGGAGGAAGAGGTGTTCTTGGTCGAGATGGACATGGTGGTGACTCCTTGGGAAAGCACGCGGGGCGTGCGGGATGGACGCCGCCGAAGAGGCGACGGAAAGCGAAACGCGCGGGAACAGGGGAGTCGGCTCAGGCGGCGCGGCGACAGCGCAGCAGATGGCCCAGCAGCAGCACACCGCCGAGCAGGGCACCGCCGAAGCCGATGCCGGGCAACAGCGCGGCAACCGGCAGCAGCAGGGCGATCAGGCTGACGCCCCAACCCAGGCCGTCATTGCGTGCCGTGGCACGGCCGGACCCGGCCAGCAGCCGGTCCACGCTGAGTGCGCCACCGCCGTTGAGGATCAGTGGCAGCAGCATGGCCAGGAACAGCAACGGCAGCTTGAAGTTGCCGTAGCCCTGGTCGGTGATCGCATAGCCCTGCCAGAGTTCACCCAGGCCGTTCCATTGGTCGGGCCAGTGCACGGCGGCGATGGCAACGATGGTGAGTACCCAGAAGACGTAGGCCACCGAGCGCGTGGCCAGGCCGAGCAGCAGCATCACCGCACCCACCAGTTCCAGCCACGTGGCCAGCTGCCAGTTCAGCGACGCGGGCAGTGTGGAGAACGGGAACGGGAAGCGGCCTTCCAGGTCGGCGAACCAGTTCTGGCCGCCCAGCTTCTCGCGGCCGGATTCAAAGAACTCCCAGGCCAGCAGGGTGCGCAGCGCCAACGGCGAGAGCCAGCGGCCGACGGCGTCCAGGCGGGGCGTATACACGGAAGAAGCGGTGCTGATCATGGTGGTGTCCTGCGGGCCAGTGGTCGATGGAAGCCATTCCAGGCGGCGCAGGTATCGGCAACGTGTGCCGTTGCCCGGGGTTTTGTCAGCGACTGTGGCCGCGGCCGGGGTTTCGTACAGTCAGATACAAAGACGATGCGCGGATGCGCATCGGGGCGTTGCGCGCCCGCGTGCGGGCAGCGATATCCACCCGAAAGCGCCCGGCCAGGACCGGCGCGCGAATGTATCCCACTGTAGAAACCCGCCTGCGCCCTACAGTCCGGTACAACTCCGCGCTGCGGAGAAACAGCGCCGATACACCGGCAGGCGGAAATGGCCACTCCCAACTCCGGAGTGCCCCCATGATCCGTACCTGCTTGCTGGCCGCCGCTCTCGCCCTTGCCGCCGCCGCCCCTGCCTTCGCTGCCCGGGCCGATACCGCTGCACCGCCCACCGTCATCCTGGTGCACGGCGCGTTCGCTGATGGCTCCAGCTGGAGCAAGGTCATCAGCACCCTGCATGACTGGAAGCTGCCGGCGGTGGCCGTCCAGAATCCGCTCACCTCGTTGGCCGACGACGTCGCCGCCACCCGTCGTGCGATTGCCGCTGCGCCTGGCAAGGTGGTGCTGGTCGGCCACAGCTGGGGTGGCACGGTCATCACCGAAGCGGGCAATGACCCGAAGGTGCAGGCGCTGGTGTATGTGGCGGCGTTCGCACCGGATGCAGGGCAATCATCGGCGCAACAGGGCGAAGGCTTCCCGGTCGGTCCGGGCCTGGCCCGCCTGCAGGAAAGGGACGGCTACCTGACGTTGCCGGCTGACGCTGTCGCCCAGGACTTCGCGCCGGACGTGATGAAGAAGTCGGCCGCACTGCTGTACAGCACGCAGGTCCCGTTGAAGGCCAGCGCGCTGGGCGAAGTAGTGAACGTTGCGGCGTGGCGCAGCAAGCCGAGCTGGTACGTGCTCAGCCGTGACGATCGCATGCTGTCGCCGCAGCTGCAGGCCGCCACCGCAAAGCGCATTGGCGCGCAGCTGCAATCGATCGGCAGCAGCCATGTGTCGCTGCTTTCGCATCCGGCGCAGGTGGCCGACAGTATCCTGGAAGCGGCGGGGGTGAAGCCGGCGGAACTGCCACTGGCCGAGCAGGGGGGCTGAGCGATGGCCGGCCTGCGTGCGTACGTGCTGCCGTTGCTGATGGGCGTGCTGGGTGGGGCTGCGCTGTTGATGGCCTGGCCCAGCCCGGAGGCCGATGCGCAGCCGGCACAGGCCGTTCCCGCCGCCGGGTTCGACGGTGGCGGGCCCTGGCACAACAGCCCGCCGCTCACACTGGAGCAGTTGCGGGGGAAGGTGGTGCTGGTCGAGTTCTGGACCTACACCTGCAGCAACTGCCTCAACGTGGCGCCGTATGTCCACCAGTGGCATGCGCGCTACGCGTCGCAGGGCCTGAGGGTGATCGGCGTGCATACGCCGGAGTTCGCCTATGAAGGGCTGCCTGGCAACGTGCGCAAGGCCATCGCACGGTTGGACATCGCCTGGCCGGTGGTGCAGGACAACCAGTACCGGATCTGGAACGCCTGGGGCAACCGCTTCTGGCCCGCACTGTACCTGCTCGACCGGCAGGGGCGGGTGGTCTACCGCCATTACGGCGAGGGCGACTACGCACGTACCGAAAGCGAGATCCAGCGCCTGCTGGCCAACCCCTGAGCCGCGCTACCATGGCCGCACCGCGCGGCCTTGACCTTCGTCCTCATCGAGAACGCAATGAACCACGTACCGCACATCCTGGTCGTCGACGATGACAGCGAGATCCGCCAGATGCTGGCCGATTACCTGCAACGCAACGGCCTGCGCGTGAGCCAGGCCGACGGTGGCCGGGCCATGCGCGCGCTGATGGATACCCATGCCGTGGATCTGGTCGTGCTGGACGTGATGATGCCGGGCGAGGACGGACTGAGCCTGTGCCGCAACCTGCGCGCCGGCAAGCATCGTGCGGTGCCGGTGGTGCTGCTGACCGCCCGCGACGACGAAACCGACCGCATCATCGGCCTGGAAATGGGCGCTGATGACTACGTGACCAAGCCCTTCTCTTCGCGCGAACTGCTGGCACGCATCAATGCGGTGATCCGCCGCACCCGGATGTTGCCGCCGAATCTGCAGGTGAGCGAAGCCGGTCGCCAGCTGGCCTTCGGCGAGTGGCGCCTGGACACCACCGCACGCCATCTGCTGGATGCACAGGACACCGCGTATCCACTCAGTGGCGCCGAATTCCGCCTGTTGCGCGTATTCCTCGATCACGCCAATCGGGTGCTCAGCCGCGACCAGCTGCTCAGCCTCACGCAGGGCCGCGATGCCGAACTGTTTGACCGCTCGATCGACCTGCTGGTCAGCCGCGTGCGGCAGCGCCTGGGTGACGACGCACGCGAGCCGACCTACATCAAGACCGTGCGCAGCGAAGGCTATGTGTTCAGCGTGCCGGTGCAGTTGCTGGGGCCGGACGAATGAACGCCACCGCACGCCGCCCACGCTGGCCGCGCACGCTGTCGGCGCGGCTGCTGCTGGTGCTGCTGGGCGGACTGGCGCTGGCCCACGCACTGTCCTTCGGCCTGCTGTTCTTCGAACGCTACCAGTCCACCCGCAGCATGATGCTGCGCAACCTGGACGAAGACGTGGCCGTGAGTGTCGCGCTGCTGGAGCACCTGCCCGCGGACCAGCGCGATGCCTGGGTGCCGCGGCTGGAGCGGCGCACCTACCGTTACCTGCTGCGCCCGGCCGCGGCCGGACCGGGGCTGCAGACCGATCGTGCACGCCAGGTCACGGCGATCATCGATGACAGCCTGCAGCACCGCTATCCGTTGCAGGCGCGCCAGGTGGCTCGCCTGCCGGAGCGGTTCGAGGTGGAACTGCGCCTGCACGACGGCACTCCCTTGACCATTGAAGTCACCCCGTCGGGCCTGCCGCTGGCGCGCTGGCTGCCCGCCGTGCTGCTGGTGCAGCTGGCGCTGCTGCTGGTGTGCGCGTGGCTGGCGGTGCGCCTGGCCATGCGCCCGCTGCAGCAGTTGTCGCATGCGGTGGAGCATCTGCAGCCGGGCAAGGACGGGCCTGCACTGCCTGAAGATGGCCCGGCGGAAGTAGGCGGCGCAGCAGCCGCACTCAACGCACTGCAGGCACGCATTCGTGGCCATGTCAGTGAACGCCTGCAGATCCTGGCCGCGATCTCGCATGACCTGCAGACCCCCATCACGCGCATGAAGCTCCGGGTGGAGACCCTGCCTGAAGACAGCACCCAGCAGCGGCTGCTGGCCGACCTCGATCACCTTGGGCAACTGGTGCGCGAGGGTGTGGCCTATGCGCGCAGCAGCCACGTCGCCAGTGGCGCGCCGGTGTCGATGGACCTGGGCGCGTTCCTGGCCAGTGTGGTCGGCGATTACGAGGACATGGGCAAGCCGGTCAGTGGCGGTGCGCCCGCTGGACTGGTCGTGCAGACTTGGCCGCAGCTGCTGCGACGGGTGGTCGGCAATCTGGTCGATAATGCACTCCGCTACGCCGGCGCTGCCGAGATCGAGGCCGGCCGTGACGAGGCCGGAAGGGTATGGATCGGAATTTCCGACCGTGGCCCGGGCATCCCCGAGGACCAGCTGCAGGCAGTGCTGGCGCCGTTCCATCGGCTGGAAAGCTCGCGCAATCGCGATACCGGTGGCACTGGCCTGGGACTGGCCATCGCGGTGCAACTGGCGCAGTCGCTGGGCGGCTCGCTGCGGTTGCGCAACCGCGAGGGTGGCGGGCTGATGGCTGAGCTGCAGCTGCCGGGGTAACGGGCGGGGTCGGATCCCTTTGCGGGAGCGAAGGGCTCTGACCCCGATGTGGGATCTGTGACGTTCCTGCACGGCCTTGGGATCGGCGATCATCTGCAGGGAGTGTCGAAACCAGGAAGCACGCAATGCAGGGAACGCAGCATTCAATCCAGCGCCCGCGCCACGTCGCGCTGCTGGTCGGTCTGCTCGCGCTGGCGGCCTGCCAGCGCACACCGGACGCACCGACCGACGCACCCGCAGCGGGCACACCGCCTGCCGCCCCGGCCACCGCAACAGATCTCTCTCCGCTGCTCGACGCCTTGCCGACCTGCGCGCTGGACGGCTGGTACATCGATCAGCAGACCGGGCGCCCGGCCCATCCCTGGTTGGCGGCGAACGCGCCGAAGCCCTGCAAGGAAGACGTGGAGAACGAGATCGCCACGTTCTGCGTGCAGGGGCAGTGGAAGGGGCTGCCGGTGGAAGAGGTGATCCTGCCGACGATGACATTCGTTTCGTTCCGTGGGGCCAGGATCGGCCTGCCGCTGGAGAAGGCACGTCCCATCGTCCGCCAGCGTTTCGGCCAGGACTTCCCGGGTGGTGCGGCTTACGAGGAGGGCCGCGAGCCGAAGCTGATGGCCGATCCCGAAGATGCGCAGCGTTCGTGGCTGCTGTGCAGCACCCCGGAACTGGGCCACGACGTGGACAGCGAGGGAAGCATCAGCTATTCCGGCATGAACCTGCCCTACGACCACGACGGTTGCAGTTACCGCTACAGCCCGGTCGACTTCTGCGATGCGCGGCACCGCGCAGCCATCGAAGATGCCCTCCAGCATCAGAAACCCAATTTCAACCGGCACTACCTGCTGGTACAGGTCGATGATCGTCCGGAGTATTTCCAGCGCACGCTGGTGCTGGTCGATACCCGCACGGGCAGGGCGACGCCACTGCCGTTCGATGCCTTCACCGGGCCGGCGGGAAAGGGCGGTGATGCTACCGGCTACGGGACACTGGAGACGGGCGTGGACCGGCAGCAGTTCTGCCTCGATGGCGCGTTGCTGGTCTACCGCGTGTTCGAGGAAGGGCGCTTCTGCTTCGGTTTTGACGGTGAGCGCTTCACCGGCCATGAAACCCAGTACATGCAGGCAGCGGATGGCCGATGACCGGTATTTCACCCGGGCCATGACATCCTGCCCCGAACCTGCGCAACCGGGACCGAGGCTGTTGAAGGCGAACACGCAATGACCGCGGCGCGGCAGCGCTCGATGTGGGTGGCGGGCCTGTCCACGGTAGTGGAGTGGTACGACTTCACCCTGTACCTGTATTTCGCCACGGTGCTGTCGCGGGTGTTTTTCGGCGGCGGCGAACAGGCGCTGCTGGTCACGCTGGCAGGCTTCGCGGTGTCCTACCTGATGCGCCCGCTGGGCGCGCTGTGCTTCGGCCACCTGGGCGACCGCCTGGGCCGGCGCTGGATGCTGCTGGCTTCGATGGCGTTGATGGCGGCGGCGATGCTGGCCACTGCGTTGCTGCCGACCGCGGCCACCGCAGGTACCACGGCGGGCGTGCTACTGCTGGTATTGCGCTGCGTGATGGCGTTTTCGGTGGGCGGTGAGTACACCGGCGTGGTGGCGTACCTGCTGGAAAGCGCACCGGCGCGGCGGCGTGGCCTGGTGACCTCGCTGGCCTCGGCCGCCAGTGAAGTAGGCGCACTGCTGGCGGTAGCGATCTCGGCGGTCACCGTGGCGCTGCTCGCGCCCGCGCAGCTGGACAGCTGGGGCTGGCGTATTCCGTTCTTCGTCGGCGCTGCGCTGGCACTGGTGATCCTGGTCGCGCGCTCGGGCATGCACGAATCGCCTGAGTTCGAACGCCAGCGCCGCGAAGGCAGCATTCCTGCCACGCCGCTGCGGCATGTGCTGCAGCACCACCCGCTGGCGGTGGCGCGCACCTTCGCGATCTCGGCCTTGGGATCGATCACCTACTACGTGGGCATCACCTATGTGCCTGCGTTCCTGCACGCGCAGGGCCACGATGAGGGCGATGCACTGTGGCTTTCGACAATTGCGGCGGTCGCAGTGATTGCGATCACGCCGCTGTGTGGCGCATTGTCCGACCGCGTCGGGCGGCGGCCGATGCTGCTGGGCCTGACCCTGCTGGCAGCGTTGTTGCCGCTGTCCCTGTTCGCCTGGATGGCACAGGCGCCGCCGTTGGGCATTGCGCTGGCGGCGGTGCTGCTGGCCTGCGTGGCCGGCGGCGTGAGCGCGGTGGCGGCCCCGGCCACGGCCGAGCAGTTCCCCGGCGAAGGGCGGGTGAGTGGGCTGGCACTGGGCGTGACCATGGCCACGGCCTTCTTCGGCGGGGCAACGCCATGGCTGGCGCAATGGTGGGTGGAACGCAGCGGCTGGGCGGCGGCGCCGGGCGCGATGATCGCGCTGGTGGCGGTGCTGGTGCTGCCGGTGCTGTGGACCCTGCCCGAGACGGTCCCGGGCAGGGCCAAGCGCTAGCAGGTCAGACCTTCAGGGTCTGCTCGATGTCGGCCAGCACGGCGGCCGCATCGACGCCGATGGCGATCGACTGCACCACGTGGCCGTCCCACACGCTGGGGCCGAACGCCAGGCCTTCCGGCTTGGGAATGGTCATGCCGCGGGCGACGCCGTCGGTGGCCACGCGCACGCTGGCGCGCTCGAACTGGAACAGCTCCGGACGGGTCAGCGCGATGCAGGCGCAGCAGTCGTGCACGACCATGCCCTTGTGGCCGGCCTGCAGGTAGAAGTCCACGTAATCCTGCGACAGCGCACGCACCAGTTCGGCATCGGCACCGCCGATGGCGGCCAGCTTGTCCAGACCGTCGCGGTCCATTTCCACGCGGGTGGTCACGTCCAGGCCGATGGCGGTGACCGGCCAGCTGGCAGTGAACACCACGTCGGCCGCTTCGGCATCGCCCCAGATGTTGGCCTCGGCGGCCGGGGTGATGTTGCCGTTGACGTGGAACGCGCCGCCCATGATCACCACGCCGCGCACCAGGCCGGCGATGTCCGGGGCCTGCTGCAGGGCCAGCGCGAGGTTGGTCATGCGGCCGACCGCGACCAGGGTCACTTCGCCCGGATGGGCGCGGACCAGGTCGATGATCAGCTGGTGAGCGGGGCGCGCGTCGGCGGCCACGTCCAGTTCGGTCGGCACCGGGTGGTTGCCCAGGCCGTTGTGGCCGTGGATGTGCACCGGCCAGGCTTCCGGGGTGGCTTCCGGCTGCAGCGGGCCACCGGCACCGCGCGCGACCGGGGCGGCGAAGCCCCAGGCCTGCTTCAGGTACAGCGCGTTGTGCGTGGTCGACTCCACCGAGGCATTGCCGAAGGTGGTGGTGACGCCGATCAGGTCAATCTGGGCGTGCTTGTGCAGGTACAGCAGGGCCAGGGCGTCGTCGACGCCCGGGTCGGTATCGAAAATGACTTTCAGCATGTTGTTGTTCTTCTTCTTCCGTGTGGTGCGGGGGGCGCCGGCGGCCTGGAAGCAGGCAGGCGCGCCCTGCATTGTCCCATCTTCATGACGGGCAGGGCCATTGCCGGGCTGGCAGGCCCATAATGCCCTCCAGTCCAGGCATGGAGCCGCCGAATGTTGATCGTTGCCCTTCTGCTGGTCCTGCTGGTGCTGGGCCTGAACGTGGCGGCTACCGTGGTGATCGTCAGGCGTGATGGCCTGTCGGCGGGTGGCCGCGCGGTGCAGCTGCTGCTGGTCTGGCTGCTGCCGCTGGTCGGCGCCATCCTGTGCCTGGCAGTGGCCACGGCCGATGGCTCAGGCAGCCGGGGGGATGGCGGTGCAAGCCATGACACCTCCGTTGGCTATTCCGGTGACAGCCACAGCCATCACAGCTACAGCAGCTCCGACTGCAGCAGTGATGGTGGTGGGGGGGACGGCGGCAGCTGCGGTGGCGATTGATCAGACGTTTCGGGATGCCGGCCAGCGGCCGGCACTAACCCGCCGAGGTCACGTCCCGGTAGTGCCGGCCACTGGCCGGCAACCTCTTCCCCTCAGCCGCCGCCTTCGGCGGGCAAGCGGCCACGGCACGTTCAGCAGCCCAACCAAGGTCACGTCCCGGTAGTGCCGGCCGCTGGCCGGCAACCAAATCCGCTCAGCCGCCGCCTTCGGCGGGCAAGCGCCCACGGCACGTTCAACAGTCCAACCAAGGGCACGTCCCGGTAGTGCCGGCCGCTGGCCGGCAACCACATCCGCTCAGCCGCCGCCTTCGGTCGGCAAGGGCGCCGGCACGTTCAACAGCCCGCCTGCCGCCACATAGGCGGCCAGGGCCTGGCCCTGGCTGAGCAGATGGCGTTCCATGGTGCGTTCGGCGGCCTGCGCGTCGCGGCGGCGGAAGCACTCCATCAGCTCGCGGTGCTCGGCCAGCGATTGCGCGGTGCGCCCTGGGGTCAGCAGCTGGCGGCCGCGATGCATCTTCAGGATGCGGTGCAGGTCGTGGGTGATGCGGATCAGCCACGGGTTGCCGGCGTAATGCTGCACGGTTTCGTGGATCAGGTAGTTGTTGCGGTAGTACTCGGCGATGTTGCCCTCGGCCGCCGCCGCTTCCATCGCCGCATGCAGGGCCTCCAGCTGTTGCACGCCGGCATCGTCGATGTGCCTCACTGCCTCGTGTGCGCAACGGCCTTCCAGCATGGCCATCACCGGGAACAGCTGGTTGAGGTCTTCCAGCGTCAGCCGGGTGACCCGGCTGCCACGACCGGCATCGATCTGCACCAGGCCTTCGGCTGCCAGCAGCTTCAACGCCTCGCGCAGGGGCGTACGGCTGATACCCAGTTCCTCGCACAGCGCGGGCTCGTCGATCCACTCGCCCGGCGGCAACCGGTAGTCATAGATGCGCTCGCGCACGTGTTCGGCCACCTCTTCGTACAGAGGCGCGCGCTTCTTCGGTGACCGCGGGGCAGGGGCAATGGCCATGCGCAGAGTGTAACGCCAGGTCGCGCCGGCCAGCGGCCGGCACGACCCGACGGCGGTTACATCCAGCCCGGCACCACGAACACCAGCCAGGCCAGCAACGGCCCCAGCGCCACCACCAGACCGCTGTACACCAGGAAGCGACGGAACAGGCTCTCGCGCTCTTCCTTGGCTGCCGAAGCCACCACCAGTGCGCCATTGGTGGAGAACGGGCTGACATCGACGATGGTGGACGACACCGCCAGCGCGCAGATCACGCCAGCGGCGCTGAGGTGACCCTGCATCAGGAACGGCACGGCCAATGGAATCGTTGCGCCGAGCACCGCGGCCGACGAGGCGAATGCGGAGACGATGCCGCCGACGTAGCAGACCAAAAGCGCGCCGAGCAGCGGGATGCCGATGTCGGACACGCCATTGCCGATGAAGTCCACCGCGCCGGCATGTTCCAGCACGCCGATGTAGGTCACCACACCGCAGATCAGCAGCACGGTGGACCAGCTGATGCCATCGACCGCGCCCTTCTGGCTTTGTGGCGACAGCAGTGCCAGCGCGACAGCCACGGTGATCGAGACCAGGCCGACGTTGAGGTTGTAGATCAGCGCGGCCACGCCCAGGCCGAGCAGGCCGATCAGGGTGAACAACCGCTCGCGGGTCAGGCTGACCTCATCCAGTGCCGCCGGATCGTTGGACAGGGTGCCGCCGCCCGCCGCGACCAGCGCGCCATGGCCTTCGATCGCGAACTGGCGCGAGGATGCCTGCGGGCCACCGGCCATCGCCAGCTCGGCATTGCCGATCGTTCCCGCTGCCGTGATCGAACCGCGACGCAGCAGGGCGATGCCACCGAAGGCGAAGAAGCAGATCGTCGCCATCATGAAGTTGAAGCCCAGGCTGGTCAGGAACACCGCCATCTCGGTCACTTCCAGCCCGGCTTTCTGCACCACGCCATTGGTGATGCTGCCGTACACGCTGATGGGCGAGAAGCCGCCGGCCTGCGCACCATGGATGACCAGCAGGCCCATCATCAGTGGATTGATGTTGTACTGCTTGGCAAAGCGCAGGGCGACCGGGCCGATGATCGCGACCGCGGCCGGGCCCAGCGCGCCGAACGCGGTGAGGACCGCGGTGATCACGAACATCACCCACGGAATGGCCACGATATGGCCGCGCACCGCTTTCACTGCCCAGTGCACCAGCAGGTCGATGGTGCCGTTCTTCTGCGCGATGGCGAACAGGTAGGTGATGCCGACCAGGGTCAGGAACAGATCGCCGGGAAAGCCGGCCAGGACCTCCTTGCCGCCCATGTCGACCCACAGCCCGCCGATGATGAAGGCCAGCGCGAAAGCGACGGCACCCATGTTGATTGGCATCGCGGTGGCGACGATGAACATGATCACCAGACCGATGATCGTTGCGATTTGTGGACTCATGCGCCCTCCCAGACACGTGACTCACGTACAGCGCGGATGGAGACCCGCCATCCCGGGGTAAGGCGACGTACGGCGTGTTGCGTGATACGTACTGCTCGAACCCGTTACTGCAGCCGTTCCAGCGCGCTGCGGACCCATGCCGCCGCGCCTTCAAGGCTCTGGAACTCTTCCACCGCGCGCACCTCGCAGCACGGATAGGCCGGCGCGACCATGCGCGCCAGCGCGTTGCCCGGGCCCAACTGCAGGAATACCCGCGCGCCGCGCTCGAAGGCCTGGCGCATCACCTGCGCCCATTCGATGGTCTGCGCCAGTTGCAACGAAAGCGTGTTGACTGCCGTTGCGCGGTCCCGCACCGGTCGCGCATCGATGCCGGCCAGCAGCGGCAGGCGTGGGGCCTGCAGTGGCGATGCATCGAGTGCGGCAGCGAACGGTGCGACCGCCGCCGCCAGCAATGGTGTGTGTGCGGGCACGCGCACCGGCAGCAGACGGATGTCCGCGCCCTGCGCCCGCGCTGCATCGGCCAGCCGCTGCAACGAGGCGTGCGTGCCGCCCACGATGAAATGGTCCTGCCCGTTGGCGATGGCCACGTGCGCACCGTGCAGATCGCACAGCGGCTGCAGTACATGGCGTTCCAGGCCAAGCACCGCCTGCAGGCATGCATCGGCGGGGCTGGCGCTGTCCATCAATCGCGCGCGCTGCGCCGCAAGGGCAAGGCAGGTGGCCGCATCGAAGCTGCCGGCAATGGCGTGCGCGGCGAGCTCGCCGATGCTGTAGCCAGCGATCAGCGTCGGCGCTGGCACGCAGTCGCGCAGTCCTTGCCACTGCGCCAGGCTGGCCGCGCACAGCAGCGGTTGCGCCTGCGCATTGTCGAAGCGGTCTTCGGCCCCAGCGGCGGAAAATACATCGCGTCCGAGCACCGTGCTGGCCAGATCAAGGATGTGGCGTGCGGCCGGAAGATCGCGCACGCGTTCGAACATCTCCGCGTGCTGGACGCCTTGGCCGGGGCAGAGCAGGGCAAGGCTCATGCGACCTCCTGCTGCAGCAGGAACCAGGCACAGGCCAGCAGGTCGGCACTGCCGCCGGGGCTCAGCCGGCGTGCGACGAATCCATCACCGATGCTGTGCAGGCGTGCCTGCCAGCCGGGTACGAAGGCGCCACCGGCATCGAGGAAGCCTCGCGCCTGTTGCTGGGCCCAGCGCAGGCCGTTGGCGCCGCCACGGTGCAGCAGGTTGAGGTCATCCACGCACGCGATCAGCTGCACCAGGGTCTGGCACATCGCGGCCTCGCGTGGCAGGTCGCTGGCCAGCGCGTGGCGCAGTGTAGGCAGTGCCACCTCGCGCAGCAGCGGGTAGCCGGCGGCCGCTTGTTCGCGCACACCCTGCACGCCGTGCCGTGCGCGCGCGCGCTGGCCAGGGCTGTTCGCATCAAGTGGTGCGCCGGCGAGCTCGGCAGCCCAGCGGCGCACTTCCTGGCAGACCTGCTCGGCTGCGATGGCACCGCCCGCGCGGCCCCGACAGGCAGCGGAAGCCGCGACCAGCAGGCCAAGGCTGAAGACCGCGCCGCGATGAGTGTTGATGCCGGCGGTCGCGCGCAGCATCGCGATTTCGGCGGAGATGCCACACCGGCGCAAGGCATTGAAGTCCGCCTCGGCTGCACCGAGGCAGGCCACGGCGATGAAGTAGTGGCGCAGCGTGAACAGGCTGCGCAGGAACGTGCCGGCGTCCATGTCGTGGTGGCTGCCGCTGTCGAAGGGGGTGACCAACCCTGGCTTGGGTGCAAGGGCCAGTTCGGCGTGCAGGCTGGCGATGGCGAGGCGCCCCAGACGCGCGCTGTCCACGGCAGCTGGCCTGACCGCCGGTTGCACGAGGGCGTTCACGCGCTCACCCCGGTGGAGGCGAACAACGCATCACGTAGTTCCAGTGCGGCACCATCGAGGCGCTTGACCAGTACCTCGCGGCTGCGCCCGGCGTATTCGCGCCAGTTCACCGCGCCACCATCCACCAGGCACAGTTCGCCATCGACCCGATGCCCGAAGGCGCTTTCCCAGTGCTGCAGGCGCTCGACCAGCAGGTCGGCTTGGCGCGCGTCGCCCACCTGCCACAGCAGGTCGATGTCCGAGCGTGCGTGCACATAGGGCAGACCGCTGAGGTGCTGCCAGGCGAAGGCGCCGAACACGCGGGCCGGTGCAAGCCGCAGCATTGCCTGCAGTGCCGCCTGCCAATCAGCCGGAACGCCGCCGGCGAGAATCTGATCCAGGGCAGGGGGAGGCTGCAGGTGCTGGATGTCCTGCAGGGCCACGCGCAGCGCCAGCCGTTGCTTGCCTTCGCCTGGCGGCAGCGGCACCCCCAGGCGAAGCCGCGGGTCGGGATCACCCGCCGCACTGCGTGCCACCATGGCTGGCAGGCCCTGTGCGAACCATGCTGCCAGGCGCGGTTCGTGTCCAGTCACGTCAGCCCGCCAGTCGGCATCGGCCGACAGCCAGGCCAGCGTGTGGCGGGCGGGCCGCTCAGGCATCGCCGTGGGCCACCGCAGTCGAAACCGCTGCCGCCAGGGCGCGACCGCCGCGCTGTGCGCCGCGTGCGGCACGTCGGTCGCCTTCGGCGGGTGTGCGCAGGGCCTGCAGCAGGTGCTGGGAAAGATCGCCTTCCCACAACGAGTCCACCGCACCCATCGCCACGTAGTTGGCCACGCCCGGCGCGAATACCGGCGAGCTCTGGCTGAGCGCCTGCAGCTTCTCCAGCGGTTGCTTGGTAACCCGTGCCATCGCGCGCAGGTCCATCACCCGCACCTGTGCGTCGGGCAGGGCGTGGATGTGGTCGGCCATCAGGCCGAATGACAGGAAGCCACCGCTGACCGATTCGCCGTAGACCAGGGTGACCAGGCGCGCACCACGGCGGCGTGCCAGATCGAGCGTCTGCGCGAGATGCGCAAAGTAACCATTGATGCCCAACAGTTCGTCGCGCCGCGCCAGGCGCTGTCCGGCGGTATCCACCAGCATCACGATCGGTCGCTGTGGATGTGCGCCGGTGCTGGCAAGCACGGTTTCGGCCAGTGCCAGTGCGTGGTCCACGCCGACTTCAAGTTTGTCGGCGGTACCGATCACGGTCACCTCGCCATCCTCGGTGGTGGCGCTGCCGGTCAGCACCGAATCGTTCACCGCAATGGCATGCCCATGCGGGAACAGGGCATCGAGCAGGTTCTGCAACGGCATGCTCATGGCAGGCTCCGGTCGGCGGTGGCGATGAGGAACTCATCGGTGTCGAGCAGCGGTAGTCGCTCGGGGGCTGCGATGCCTTGGCGGGCCCAGATCTCCAGGCCATCGCGGCAATCGCCCCAGGCCTGCACGCGCGCCTTCAATGCCGCATGGCGTTCCTGCAGCGCAGCCAGTGCAGTATCCGGATCGGTGCTACTGGTATCAGGCTGCAGCGCGTTGCTGGCCGCCTGCGCGAAGGCCTCGATGGCATCGGGCACCAGCACCTGTGCCTGGTCGATCAGGTAGCGGTGCTTGCCTCCCGTTACGCGCCAGACCAGCGCGCGATCGCGGGAATCGAACTCTTCCACGCCGCGCACGGTTTCGATCACTTCCGGGCCGGACAGCGACAGGCGCCCCTCTTCGGACATGATGACCGTGCTGCAGCAGCGGGCGACGATGCCCATGCCGCCGAAGGCGCCGTTGCCGCTGCCGATCAGCGCGATCACCGGCACACCCGCTGCACGCGCGTCCAGGGTGGCGCGCATGATCTCGGAAATGGCGATGAGCCCTGCATTGGCTTCGTGCAGGCGCACACCACCGGTGTCCAGCAGCAGAAGCACGCCTTCGGGATGTGTTTCGGCTGCGCGGCGCAGCAGCCCGGTCAGTTTGGCACCGTGCACTTCGCCCACGCCGCCGCCCATGAATTCACCCTGCTGCGCGGCCAGCAGCACGCGTCGGCCACGCAGCGTGGCTTCGCCGACAACGATGCCGTCGTCGAACGCCGCGGGCTGGTCGAGCTGTGCCAGGTGCGGGCTCATCATCCGCCGCGCCGGGCCGAGGAATTCCCTGAAGGAACCGGCATCGACCAGGCTGGCGATACGCTCGCGCGCATCGGCTTCGTAGTAGCTGTAGCGCTGCCTCCGGTTCATCGTGGATCTCCAGCACGCAGGGTTTCCACGGCCTGGTCCAGGCGCAGGCTGACTACCGCCGGGGTCGCACCGGCATCGTTGATCGAGATGCGTACATCGCGCAGCGGATGACGCTGTGCGAAGTCGCTGATCACCGCTTGCCACACGCTGCCGAAACCCTTCGCGGCGGTGATGATGCGCACCGTCATCGCGCCGTCCAGTGCGGCCGGCTCCAGCAGGATTTCCAGGTTGCCCGAGGCCAGCACGCCGACCAGCACCGCGTCGCGCGGAAACTGCACCGCAGTGTGCCCTTCGAATCGATAGTCGAGGGTTTCCATGCTCAGCCCCTTACCAGTTGCGGAAGCGCTTGGGCGGGTCGTACAGGCCGCCGGACCAGCGCACCAGGTCCTTCACCGAACGCGCCGCCAGCAGGTCACGGCTGGCATCGCGCACGGAGATGCCGAGGTCATCGGGACGGCGGATCACGCCGCGGTCGCGCAGGTTCTCCACCATCGCGCGGTCGCGCCCCATGCCCACGGCGGTATAGCCGGCCACGCCGCGGATCGCCTGTTCGCGTTCCTCAGGGGTGCGGCACAAAAGCAGGTTGGCGATGCCTTCTTCGGTCAGCACATGGCTGACGTCGTCGCCATAGATCATCACCGGCGGCAGCGGCATCTGCGCGCGCTCGGCCAGTTCCCAGGCATCGAGCCGTTCGACGAAGGCCGGTGCCATGTGCTCGCGGAAGGTTTCCACCACCTGCACCACCAGCTTGCGCCCGCGTGGCATTTCGCCCGGGCGCGCAGCCTGTTGCCCGGCCTTGATCCAGGCCTCGCTGGCATGGCGGCGGCCGCGTGCGTCCGAGCCCATGTTCGGTGCACCGCCGAAGCCGGCGATGCGGTCACGGGTGGCAGTGGAACTGTTGCCCTGTAGGTCGATCTGCAGGGTGGAGCCGATGAACATGTCACAGGCATACAGGCCGGCGGTCTGCGAGAACGCGCGGTTGGAACGCATCGAGCCATCGGCGCCGGTGAAGAACACATCACCTCGCGCGGCGATGTATTTCTCCATGCCCAGTTCCGAACCGAACGAATGCACCGATCTGACGAAGCCCGATTCGATCGCCGGAATCAGTGCCGGGTGGGGGTTCAACGCCCAGTGCTGGCAGATCTTTCCCTTCAGCCCGAGCGATTCGGCGTAGGTGGGGAGCAGCAGTTCGATGGCCGCCGTATCGAAGCCGATGCCATGGTTGAGGCGGTTCACGCCGTACTCGGCGTAGATGCCCTTGATCGCCATCATCGCCATCAACACCTGGATCTCGGAGATCTGCGCCGGGTCGCGGGTGAACAGCGGCTCGATGTGGTTCGGCTTCGGCGCCTGCACCACGAAGTTGACCCAGTCAGCGGGAATGTCGACGCGGGGGAGGGTGTCGACGATCTCGTTGACCTGGGCGATGACGATGCCGCCACCGAAGGCAGTGGCTTCGACGATCACCGGCGTGTCTTCGGTGTTCGGGCCGGTGTACAGGTTGCCGTGCCGGTCTGCGGCCTGCGCGGCGACCAGGGCCACGCGCGGGGTCAGGTCGATGAAGTAGCGGCCGAACAGTTCCAGGTAGGTGTGGATGGCACCGATCTGGATGCGCCCTTCAGCCACCAGGTTGGCCAGGCGCACCGACTGCGGGCCGGAGAACGAGAAGTCCAGTTTCGAAGCGATACCACGCTCGAATACATCCAGATGCGAGGGCAGCGACAGCACCGACTGCACCATGTGCAGGTCGTGCACGCGGGCCGGATCAAGATCGGCCAGGGCCTGGGCGAGGAAATCGGCCTGCTTCTGGTTGTTGCCCTCCAGGCAGACCTTGTCGCCGGGCTCCAGCAGTGCATGCAGCAGCTCGCCTACGTCGCCGGCGGCGACCTCGCGTTCCCGGGCCCACGGCGCGGCACGTTCCAGGCGGGCCTGGCGACTGCGTTCCAACGTATCCCAGCTCGGGTTCATTGACCGGCTTCCGACGGGTGTTGGAATAATTACGGCATAATTACGGCGTAGGGTGCAACCTGCAGTGCAGCAAAAGGAAAGGCCCGCACGGAGACGGGCCCATTCAGGTAGCCCACGACCGTGGTCGTGGCGGAGGGCGTGCCGACCAACGGTCGGCACCCACCTTGCACCCGTCGTTTGCTCAGAACTTCCAGCGCAGGCTGGCCGACACGAAGCGCGGCTCGCCGAAGTTGTTGTAGTCCAGGTTGGCCCAGTAGGTCTTGTCCAGCGCGTTGCGCACGCTCAGCGTCGCGGTCCAGTTGTCGCTGATGCGGTAGTTGGCGTTGAACTGCACCAGCGAATACGCCGGCTGGTTCACCGTCACCGTGCCGCCGAGCGGGTAGGCGATGTTGTAGCCCTGCACCCGGCTCTGCCACTGCAGGCCACCGCCGATGCTCAGTCGCTCCAGCGCGCCGCGCAGCTGCAGCTGGGTGTTGAGCTGCAGCAGGTCCTTGGGCGGATTGGCGTACAGCAGGTCGGTGGCGGCGCGGGTCACCTTGACGCGGGTGTAGCCGGCATTGACCGTCCAGCCCGGCAGGATCTCGCCGTTGACGTCCATCTCCCAACCGCGCGCCTTGGTGCCGTTGATGCCGATATAGGCCGAGCTGCCGTCGCTCAGCGTACCTTCCGGCACGCTCATGTCACGCACCGCGTAGTTGTCCTGCTTGGCCTCGAACACCGCCGCATTGGCGGTCAGGCGGCCATCGAACCACTGCGTCTTGATGCCCGCTTCCAGGTTCGAGCCCTGCACCGGTGCCAGCAGGTTCTCGTTGCGGTCCTTGTAGTTCTGCGGATTGAAGATCTCGGTGTAGCTGGCATAGGCCGACACGTTCGGGGTGATCTCGTAGACCAGGCCCACGTACGGAGTGACCTCATCGCTCACCTTGTATGCACCGCTGGTGCCGGTATAGGCGCCGGCAGCGTTGTACGAGCGGCTGAGCGTTTCCCAGCGGCTCAGGCGCGCACCGGCAATCAGCGACAGCGGCTCGGCCAGGCGCAGGCGGGTGGCCAGGTAGACGCCGCTCTGCGTGGTCTTGGCCACGCGGCGTGCGCCGGTGCGGGTGTAGGTCACTTCGGAGATGTCGCCGTTCCAGTTGAACACGTTGGGGATGTAGTAGCAGCGCTCACGCCCGCAGGTCGCCCAGTCGCCCGGGAAGTTCAGCGCCACGGTATTGGTGGTGCCTTCCAGGTCCGACCACTGCGCGCCGACGGTGAGGTCGTGGTCGCGGCCGAACAGCGGGAAGCTGCCGGTCAGGTAGGCATCGACATTGCGGCGGGTGTCCTTCGAATCACCGGCGGCCGCGCGCAGGTAGATGCCCGCGCCGGTCACCGGGTCCGGGTTGCCGGTGCCGTACAGGCGCACGTTCTGCACGTTGCCGCGGGTGTAGGCGGTGTTGATCTTCAGCAGCCAGTGGTCGCCGAAACGCTGTTCCAGGTTGGCGAAGGCGGTATTGCTTTCGCGCTTCCAGTAGCTCCACTTCGGCGACAGGTTGGTCGAGCGCGCCAGATGGGCGAAGTTGCCCTGGTTGTCGAAGAACGCCACGGTGCCCCAGGTCGAACCGGTCGGGTTGTTGTCCTGGGTCTGGTAGCCGACGGTAACCGTGGTGCTGTCGGTGACATCGCCTTCCAGCACCGCCATGCCGGCCATCTTGTTTTCCTTGTAGCGGTCGTAATACAGGCCACGATCGGTGTAGGCGGCGACCACGCGGCTGCGGAAGCGGCCGTCGGCGGTCAGCGGCGCGGTTACGTCGGCTTCCATGCGGCGGTAGTCCCAGCTACCGGCGCTGACCGCGAACGACGCGTCGAATTCCTTGCCGGGGCGCTTGCGCAGCAGGTTGACCGTGGCCGACGGCACGCCGGCGCCACTGAGCAGGCCGTTGGCACCGCGGATCACTTCGATGCGGTCGTAGAAGGCGGTGTCGTACTCCTGGTTGGTCGAGCCGCTGTAGGTGGGAATGCCGTCGACCTGGAAGTCGGTGATGGCGAAGCCGCGCGCGTAGTACAGCGGGCGTTGCGTGTCATAGAAGGACACGCTGACGCCGGTCACGTTGCGCATCACATCGTTGATGCTGAACAGCGATTCGTCCTGCAGGCGCTGCAGGCTGATCGCGGTGGCCGACTGCGGGGTTTCCTGCAGGGTGATCGGCAGGCGCGTGGTACTGGCCGGCGGCGCCGACTGTTCGGCACGCACGCTCACCCGGTCCAGGGTCTTGGCGTCGGCAGCGCCATCAGTGGCGGCGAACGCGCTGGGCGCGGCCAGCAGGGTCAAAGACGAAAGCAGGGCAGCCGGCAGCAGCGCGCGGCGGGGCAGGCGGTTATCGAAGGTCAGGCACATGGTGGGCTCGAAGCGTGGAGGCGGGGAGGGGCGGCAACAGTCGTCCAGCACCCGGGGCGGCGGCTTCGGGCACGGTCAGGTCCGTCTGGGGCGAGGCGCGGTCACTGCGCAGGACGCAAATGTAAATAATTCTTAACAACATTACAATTCGCGTCATTGTGCGCAGGGTTCCCGGCACGGGGCATCGCTTTCTGTAGAGCCGAGCCATGCTCGGCTGCTTTTTGCCGGAGCCGAGCATGGGCTCGGCTCTACAGGCGTAACCTGCACAAACGCAAACGGCCACCCGAAGGTGGCCGTCCGTCTGCATCGAAGGGAACCTGCGGGCTTACAGCGCCTGCAGTTCCTCGTTGGCGTTGCGCTTTTCCTTGGCCGGCGCCGGAACCGCCGCCGGAGCGGGCGATGCCGCGTTCGCGTCCACCGGCACCTCCAGGTAGGGCAGCTGCAGGGTCTGGCTGGTCAGCGTGCGGATCTCGTTGACCAGCGCGGCGCTGTCGTTGAGCTTGCGCCCGTACGACGGCACGATCTCGCGCAGGCGGGTTTCCCAGCCGGCCTTCATCTGCTCCGGGAAGGCCTTGGCCATCAGGTCAAGCATGATCGGCGGCGAGGTCGACGCGCCCGGCGACGCGCCGAGCAGGGCGGCGAGGGTGTGGTCCTTGTCGGTCACGATCTCGGTACCGAACTGCAGCACCGGGCCCTTCAGCGGATCGCGCTTGATGATCTGCACGCGCTGGCCGGCGGTGACCAGCTTCCAGTCACCCGGCTTGGCATTGGGGAAGTACTTGACCAGTTCGGCCTGGCGGTCGGCATCGTTCAGGCGCGCCTGTCCCATCAGGTACTGCACCAGGTCCAGGTTGTCCTTGCCCACTTCCAGCATCGGGCCAACGTTGTTGTGGGTGACCGAGGAATACAGGTCCCACCACGAGCCGTGCTTGAGGAACTTGGTGCTGTACAGCGCGAACGGCCCGAACAGGACCACCGGCTTGCCGTCCAGCTTGCGTGCATCCAGGTGCGGCACCGACATCGGCGGCGAACCGGTTTCGGCCATGCCGTAGGCCTTCACCCCATGGCGCGAGGTCACGTCCTGGCCCTGGAAGGCGAGGAACTGGCCGCCGACCGGGAAGCCGGCGTAGTCCTTCGATTCCGGAATGCCCGACATCTGCAGCAGCTTCAGTGCGGCGCCACCGGCACCGATGAACACGAAGCGGGCGTGGGTGGTGGATTCGGTGCCGGCCTTGAGGTCCTTCACCGTCACGTTCCAGCTCTTGTCGGCGTTCTGCCGCAGCGCGCTCACTTCATGGTTCAGGTGCAGGCTGAAGTTCGGGCTGCGCTGCAGGCCGGCGGTCAGCTGGCGGGTGATCACGCCGAAGTTGACGTCGGTGCCCAGCGGCATCCAGGTCGCGGCAACCTTCTGCTTCGGGTCACGGCCTTCCATCAGCAGCGGGGCCCACTGCTTGATCTGGGCCGGATCCTCGGAGTACTGCATGCCGTAGAACAGCGGATTCTTGACCAGGGCCTGCTGGCGCTTGTGCAGGTAGGCGATGTTGTCATCGCCCCAGACGAAGCTCATGTGCGGGGTCGGATTGATGAAGTCGCTGGGCTGGCTCAGCCGGCCCTCCTTCACCTGGTGCGACCAGAACTGGCGCGAGACCTCGAACGATTCGGCGATGCCGACCGCGCGCTTGGTCTCGATGCTGCCGTCGGGCAGTTCCGGGGTGTAGTTCAGTTCGGCGAACGCCGAGTGGCCGGTGCCGGCGTTGTTCCAGCCATCGGAGCTTTCACCGGCGACGCCGTCGAGGCGTTCGTAGACCTGGATGTTCCAGTCCGGCTGCAGCTCCTGCAGGTAGGTGGCCAGGGTGATGCTCATGATGCCGGCGCCGACCAGCACAACATCGACGGGCTTGTCGTTGCTGGCGGCAGGCACCGAGCGCTGGGTCAGCGGCCAGTACAGGAACAGCGCGGCGGCCAGCAACAGCAGCACGAGCAGGGCGAGAAGAGCCTTGCCAAATTTCTTCATGGGGGCGGGATCGTTGGCGGAGGGGAAGGGGTCAGGATGCGCGTGGGGCAGGGAAAGGGCGTGAAGAAACAACGCCTTGCATCATCCACCGGTGATTCTAACCGGATCCGGTCCTTTTTTGATGCAACGCAGCATCCGACGTTTCGCGGCGCTGCCACATGGGCGGCAGGCGATGCCCGGCGACGGTGGGATCAGACCAGCTCAAGGATCTCGTCGCCAGCCTCATCGACCCCGCCGGTCGGGCGCCAGCCCAGGCGGCGGTAGAGGCCGTGCGAGCGCGAACGCGGGTCGGCCGAGCAGGCCAGGAACAGCCGCCGGTGGCCGGCATCGCGGGTCAGGCTGACCACTTCCTGCAGCAGCTGGCGGCCGATGCCGCGGCCCTCGTAGTCCGGCAGCAGGGCCAGCACCAGCACCTCGCCGCTGTCGCGGTCGGCGAAGCAGTAGCCGGCCATGCGCTCGCCCTCCCAGGCGACGCGGCCGATCGAATCGCCCTGGGCGATGCCGGCCGCCCAGCTGTCCACAGTGATGCCCAGCTGGGCCAGCTGCTCGGCGCTGAAGGCGTTCTCGCGGGTGCGCCCACGCAGATCGATGCAGGCAGCGGCATCCTCGGGGCGGGCATCGCGCAGGTACACGGGCATGCCGGACATCCTTGTAATGGTCGGCCCGCCAGTATCCGCATCGCGCATGGACCCGGTGTGTAGGCTTGATGGAGATCCGATGGAGCCCCGAAAAAGGGGACGGAGGGGATTAAGCCGTATTTGCCTTGGATGTCGTATTGGCCTTAAGCGACTTAATCCCCTCCGTCCCCTTTTTGCGCTGTGCGTCAGCGCTTGCGCCGGATCAATGCCGAGGATGCATCCAGCACGGCGCGGGTCAGCAGGGCCATGGTCTGCACGTCGCCCTTCCAGTGCTGCCAGTACAGCGGCACGTCTTCCCACGCGCGCTGGCGTACGTAGACCAGGCGGCCGGCATCCAGGTGCCGCTTGACCAGCGGCAATGGGTTCATCGTCCAGCCCATGCCGCCCAGGTTGGCCTGCACAAAGGCGCGCGTGGACGGAATCCACCAGGTCGGTGCGGTGCTGGGCAGGTCATCGCCGGCCATGCGCCGGGCGAAGCGCGACTGCATGTCGTCCTTGCGGTTGAACACCAGTACCGGCGCCTGTGCCAGCGCCTGCGCGGTCACGCCCTTGGCGAAGTGGCGTTCGCGGAATTCGGGGGTGCAGGTCGCTGCATAGCGGATGCTGCCCAGCGCGTGGATCTGGCAGCCCTGCACCGGCTCGTCCAGCGTGGTCACCGCACCCAGCACCGTGCCCTGGCGCAGCAGTTCGACGGTGTGGTCCTGGTCCTCCACGCGCAGGTCCAGAGTGGTCCCGGTACCCTGCGCGAACTGCGCCGCGGCCTGCGGAAACCAGGTTTCCAGGCTGTCGTGGTTCACCGCCACCGGGATGCTGGCCTGGGGCAGGTCCTCATCCGCCAGGCCCATGCGGTGCAGCGCATCGTGTTCCAGCAGGGCGGTCTGCTCGGCCAGCTGCACCAGCAACTGGCCCTCGGCGGTCGCGGTGGCCGGGGTGCCACGCTTGACCAGCAGGCGGCCGATCCGGTCCTCCAGTGCCTTGACCCGCTGCGAGATGGCCGAGGGCGTGACATTCAGCGATTGCGCGGCGCGGTCGAAGCTGCCTTCGCGGATCACCGCGGCCAGGGCGCGCAGCTGGGCGTGATCGATGCGCATCGAATTAAGCTCCGCTAATGTTGGTTTAGGAAGTTTAGCTCGTCTTTTCCATGTTGCGGCGCGACAATGGCGCCCGTTCCGGTGCTGTCCGCCTTCGCGAGGCACCGTCCCCCAAGCAATACAAGGCAGTGAATCCCATGTTCTCGGTCATCTCCGCCAGCACCGGCCTCGGTGCCTGGTTCTCTGGTGCAGCCACCGGCATCGGCCTGTTCGCCGTGGTCGGGGCCCAGAGCGCCTTCATTCTGCGCCAGGGCATCCTGCGCAAGCACATCGTGCCGGTGGTCGCCACCTGCGCGGCCATCGATGCCATCTTCATCTTTGCCAGCGTGGCCGGCCTGCGCACGCTCACTTCAGCGCTGCCGTGGCTGACCACCGCCGTGCTGTGGACCGGTGTCGCGTTCCTGGCCTGGTATGCGATGAAGTCGGCACGCCGTGCGATCGCCGGCGGCGGTGGCATGGGCGAGGCCGACAGCGACGACGGCAGCCGCCGCGCGGTGCTGATGGCCGCGGTCGGCTTCTCGCTGATCAACCCGCACTTCTGGCTGGACATGATGGTGATCGGCTCCATCGCCGAGAACTTCGGCAATGCCCGCATGGCCTTCGCTGCGGGCGTGGTCACGGCCAGCTGCCTGTGGCTGACCGCGCAGGGCCTTGGCGCACGCCTGCTGGCGCCGCTGTTCACCAAGCCCAGCACCTGGCGCGTGCTCGACGGCACCATCGCCGTGATCCTCAGCATCCTGGCCCTCATGTTGGCGGTGCGCGGGGTCCACTGACCCGGCGCACGCCCCCCGAACCCACGTCCTGACTCTCTCTCCAAGGTAGTGGCAACGACGGCACCGGCAACGGTGCCGTCGTCTTTTCCGGCTCTGGCGGGAAACCCATTGCCCTGCCTAGAATCGGAGACCAGGACAAGGTGTCCACAGGAGCAGGGGAAGGATGCACAGGACGATTCTGGCGGCCGCACTGGCCGTCATCGGGGGCGTTGCCGCAGGCAGCGCGGGGGCGTTGGATCTGACGCAGTACCTGCGGCGGGAGACCTTCACCGACATCAAGATCTCGCCGGGGGGCGAGTACGTAGCGGCAACGGTGCCGAGGGAGGACAGCACCGCGATCGCGATCCTGCGCCTGAAGGACAAGGAGGTGGTCGGCAGTTTCTGGCCGCCCAGCCGCAACCACGCGCAGGAATTCGATTGGGTCAGCAACGAGCGCCTGTTGATCGGCCTGGCCCAGAAGTGGGGCTCGCTCGACCAACCCAATCCCACCGGCGAACTCTATGCCATCGACGCCAACGGCAACCGTGGCGAGCTGCTGGTCGGCTATCGCGTCGAAAGCAAGGGCCCGGGGACCCGCATCCAGCCGAAGAAGGTCGAAGCAGTGGCCGCCTTCCTGGCCGACGACCTGCCGGGCGACGAGCGCAACGTGCTGGTGACCGTATGGCCGCTGGCCGAGGATCCGTACACCCGCGTAGATCGCATGGATGTGACTACGGGTCGTCGCTCGCGGGTGGCGTCCTCGCCGGTACGGCGCGGCGAGTTCACCACCGACGGCGCCGGCGAAGTGCGCTTCGTGCATGGCTCGGGCAGCGACAACATCAACAAGCTGTACTTCCGCGAACGCAGTGGCGACAGCTGGAAGCTGATCAACGACGAGGCCGTCAGCAAGCGCATCGAAACCGCCCTCGGCTTCTCGGCCGATGACAGCCTGGCCTACCTCAACGTCGAGCAGACCCAGGGCCCGGACGCGATCGTCAGCTGGAACCCGCAGACCGGCGAGCGTGCCACGCTGCTGCGCGACGAGGTGGTCAATCCGTATCGCATCATCCATCGGCCCGGCACCCACGTGCCGGTGGGCGCGCTCTATCTGGGCGATACGCCGCGTACCCGGTTCTTCGACGAGAAGTCGCCGGAGGCGCGCCTGTACCGCAGCCTGGAAGCCGCCTTCGGAGGGCCGGTCTACATCACCTCCAGCACCCGCGATGGCCGTGTCGTGCTGGTGGAAACCTGGTCGGGCTCGAACCCGGGCGATTTCTACGTCTACGACACGGTGGCGCGCAAGGCTGACCACCTGATCAGCCGCAGCGACTGGATTGACGTGGACCGCAGTGCCAGCGTGAAGCCGATTGCACTGAAGGCGCGGGACGGGCTGCCGTTGCATGGCTTCCTGACCCTGCCGGCCGGCAGCAACGGCCGCAACCTGCCGATGGTGGTGATGCCGCATGGCGGTCCGTTCGACATCTTCGATTCCGGCCAGTACGACCGCGAAACCCAGATGCTGGCCGCCGCCGGGTATGCCGTGCTGCAGGTCAACTTCCGTGGGTCGGGCAATTACGGCCGGGCCCACACCCAGGCCGGTGCGCAGCAGTGGGGCGCGGCGATGCAGGACGATGTCACCGATGCCACCCGCTGGGCAATCAGCGAAGGCATCGCCGATGCTCGTCGCATCTGCATCTATGGCGCCAGCTACGGGGCCTACGCGGCGATGATGGGGGCCGCCCGCGAACCCGGGCTGTATCAGTGCGCGGCCGGCTATGTGGGGGTCTACGACCTGCCGATGATGTACACCCGTGGCGATATCCAGGACCGCGGCTCAGGCGTGACCTACCTGCGCGAATGGCTGGGTGATCCGGCCAAGCTGGGCGCGGTGTCGCCGGTGAACCTGGCCGAACGGATCAAGGTGCCGGTGTTCCTCGCCGCCGGTGGCGAAGACAAGCGTGCGCCGATCCAGCATACCGAGCGCATGGAAGCGGCGCTCAAGCGCACCGGCACACCGGTGGAAAGCCTGTACTACAAGACCGAAGGCCACGGCTTCTACACCGAGGCGCATCGCAGCGAGTACTACGACAAGCTGCTGGCGTTCCTGGCGCGCAGCCTGGGGGGCAAGACCGCGACGACCGCGCCCGTGGCCGGCAAGGACAAGGCGCCCTGAGCTGACAGGGCGGCGGATGAATTTTCCGCCGCCCTGGTCTTCGGCACGCGGGACTTACTTCACCCCGTGCATCATCTTCTTCAGCAGCGGCGCGGCGATGAAGGCCACCAACGCGCAACCCAGGCCGATCCACATCAGCAGCCAGAACAGGTGCGCGTAGGCACCGGCGGCAGCCACCATGTCCAGCGATTCGCCTTCCGGCACCTCGATCGCGGCCAGCTTGCCGAACAGCGCGGCCAGCGTTTCCGAGAATGCGGTGGCCAGGAACCAGGTGCCCATCATCAGGCTCATCACCCGCGGCACGGCCAGCTGGGTCACCGCCGACAGGCCGACCGGCGAGAGGCACATCTCGCCGCTGGCCAGCAGGAAGTAGGCCAGCACCAGCCACCACACGCTGGCCATCTCGCCGGTGGCGCCCACCTGCTGTGCGGCCAGCGCCAGCGGCACGAACGACAGCGCGCCGATCACCAGGCCCCAGGCCGACTTCACCGGCTTGCCCGGTTCCCAGCCGCGGCGGTCCATCCACGTCCACAGCGCGGCGAAGGCCGGAGCGAGCAGCACCAGGAACAGGCCGCCGAGGTAGGTCAGCGAGCCGGCGGTCTGCGGAATCACCAGGCAGTCGCGCACCAGCAGCACCAGCATCAGTACGACGATGGCGGCGAAGAACGTGCGCGGCGCGGCCGAGCCCGGGCGCCGTTCCGACAGGCGCGCGCTGACCACGAAGCCGAGCGGTGCCAGCAGCAGCGAGAGGATCGACCACGGCAGCGGCGTGCCGCCGGTGATCACCAGCGAGGGCACGATGTCCTTGGTCAGCAGGCGGTCGGTGAAGGTCACCCACGAGCCGTAGGACTGCTCGTACATCGTGAAGAACACCAGCGCCATGAAGATCAGCACCATCAGCGCGATCATCTGCTGGCGCTGCACCGGCGTGCATTTCGTGCCGGTGAACCAGGCGAACCAGACCAGCACGCCGCCCAACACCACCAGCATCAGCATCAGCGCCAGGCTGATTTCACCGCCCAGCGCGAATGCGCCGTTGCCGGCGGCCCACATCAGCCATGCCACCGGCAGCACGCCGAGCACCGCGCACAGATAGATGAGCCATTCGCGTGGCAGGCCCAGCACCTTCTGCTTCAGCGCCGCCGGTTGCGGCGGTTCGGCATGGCCCTGCAGGTACTTCTGACCCCACAGGAACATCGCCAGGCCGGCCAGCATGCCGATGCCGGCCGCACCGAAACCGTACTTCCAGCCGTAGGCCTCACCGAGGAAGCCACACACCAGGGACGAGAACAGCGCGCCGAGGTTGATGCCGGCGTAGAACAGCGAAAAGCCCGAGTCGCGACGCGGGTCGTCCTTGGCGTACAGCTTGCCGACAATGGTGGAGATGTTCGGCTTCAGGAAGCCGACGCCCATGATGATCAGCGCCAGCGACAGGTAGGTCACCGCCAGCGCCGAGGTGTCGCGCACCACTTCGCCGTTCACCCGGTACGCGGCGTGGCCCTCGAAGGCCATGCCGAGGTGGCCGAGTACCAGCAGGATGCCGCCGAACAGCACTGCCCGGCGCATGCCCAGCCAGCGGTCGGCCAGCATGCCGCCGAACACCGGGATGCAGTACACCAGGCCACCGTAGGCACCGAGCAGGTCCAGGCCGGCCTTGTCGCCGAACAGGTGGTATTTGGTCAGGTACAGCAGCAACAGCGCCTTCATGCCGTAGAAGGAGAAGCGCTCCCACATTTCAGTGAAGAAGCAGACGTAGACGCCCTTGGGGTGGCCCAGGAAGTCGTCGGAAGCAGAGGCGGCAACGGTCATCGACGGCGGGGACAGCGGAAAGGGCGCGATTATAGGCCTCTGGGCCTGGGCAGGCAGCCGCCGGTGGATCCACGCCATGCAGGGATGGCGCTCCCCCGGCGGCCACCGCTCACAGGTATCGCAACCAAGGCAGATCGCGCCTTCGCGCTTTGAACCGCGCGAAGGCCCGCGTCGGGGGGTACAGCACCACCGCCAGCGCACAGGCCACCAGCAGCAGGCCGCTGACCGAATCCAGGGCATACAGTTCGCCATGGGTCGGCCCCCAGGCCGCCAACGCGGCCAGGTACAGCCCCTTCAGTACGTACAGGTGCAGCAGGTAGAAGAACATCGGCGCGGCGCCGATATCGGACAGCGGGCGCAGCGCAAGCGCGAGGGGCGGCCATTCGTACAAGCGCAGCAGCAACAGCCCCACGCCCAGGGTCAGCAACAGGAACTGCAATGACGGCGGGTACTTGGTGACGTTGAAGA
The DNA here is from genome assembly GCF_059368875.1 of Stenotrophomonas sp. YJH_SMC_82. Classification (NCBI taxonomy): domain Bacteria; kingdom Pseudomonadati; phylum Pseudomonadota; class Gammaproteobacteria; order Lysobacterales; family Lysobacteraceae; genus Stenotrophomonas; species Stenotrophomonas sp. YJH_SMC_82. The sequence goes on along the minus strand of NZ_JCAFSE010000002.1, from coordinate 852,135 downwards.
TGCTCAACCACGTGCGCAGCGTAGTGGTCTGGTACGACCAGGGAGCATCCCCATACTGGTTGGCGAACCGCAGCAGCGCGAACAGGGCCAGCGCGCTGACGCCTGCCCACAGCAGCCAGCGCTGGCGCTGCTCCGGCGCGCGCGCGCGGCCGAACCAGAGCCCCATCAGATAACCCAGCGCAATCACCCCGATCCACGGCAGTACCGGGTAGGAGGTGCGCAGGCGCAGCGCGCCGGCCTCGATCCAGTCGCGCTGGTGCAGCACTTTCCACGGCACCGCCAGCAGGCCGCTTCCTTCCACCCGCACACCATCCAGCAGGTTGTGCCCGGCCACCACCGCGACCGCGACCGCCAGCAGGCCGCTTCCTTCCACCCGCACACCATCCAGCAGGTTGTGCCCGGCCACCACCGCGACCGCGACCGCCAGCAGGACGGGGCGTGGCAGCCATAGCAGCCCGGCCAGCGCGATCATGCTCAGCCCGATGGCCCAGATCACCTGCAGGTACAGCGTTTCCGGCGGCAGCTGGAAGGTCCAGGCGAAATTCACCAGGGTCAGTTCCAGCACCACCAGGAACAGCCCGCGCTTGAGCAGGAACGCAGCTGTGGCCCCGCGCGGATCCGCCTGGCGCTGGCCGTACAGCCAGGCCGACAGCCCGGTCAGCAGCACGAACACGGGGGCGCACAGGTGGGCCAGCAGACGGCAGGCGAACAGCGCAGGGGAGACCGTCGCTGCGTCCATCGGGTCGCTCACCTGGTGCTGCAGGAAGAAGGTCTCGCGCACGTGGTCCAGCAGCATCAACAGCATCACGGTGCCGCGCAGCTGGTCGATGGAGGCCAGGCGGGTAGTGGGGGAAGGGGCCACGTACGAAGTTCGGTCGGCGTGGCAGGATATAACATAACAATTGCGTCTTTCCAGCGCGTGCTGAGCTGTTCCGACGAGCGCGCGCGTCGGCTCAGGGCAGGCAAACCGAGGGGCTCCAGCCCAGCGCCTCGTCGTAGTGGACCTGGATCGCTCGCAGGCTCCCGTCGGGGTTGGCCTTCAAGCAGAATCGGGCGCTGTGGTGTTGCGTGGCGCCGGTCCTGGTGGCCGACAGCGATACGTCGTACAGGCGTCCGGGCTGCAGCGGCATCGCCGTCTGCCTTGTAATGGCGTTGGCTGGCACTTCTCCGTAGACCACGCAGGCTCCGGGGGGAAGTGGGATTGATGCGGGATGGGCAAAGTAGAAAGACCATTGCCGCCGCAGCGGTGGAGTAATTGCGTCATGCACCTCCACACCAAACACCTCTGGAGTTTTACCGATACGCTTGCGCTCCTTCTTGGGTAGTCCGAAACAAGGTTTGCCGGCGTGGTCGGTGATCTCGACTGCGCCAATGCGGCTCCAGGCAGATGCGTAATCGCAAAGCGGCATCAGGCAGGTCAGGGTCACGACAGCTACGACCGGTGATTTGATCGGGCGGATCCGCAGTGGGTTGTTCATCGGGCGGCTCAGCGTCATCGGTTCAGATCATGAACACGATGCACGGGGCGTTGAGGCACTTCAAACGATGATGGCTGGAATGCTGCAGTACTGGTTGGCCTGGCCCCTGCAGGACAAAGAGACCGCGAGGCCCGGCAGCCCTCCGGGATGTGCCTCACGCGCTTGATGCGTTGGCCGAGTTTGGCCAGAAACGACTATCTCACTGCCGACCTGGCCGCAACCCTCCCGAACCGCACTGGACTTGCCGCCTCCTGAACGCTAGCGTGCAGGGGATTTTTTGCCAGCAGGGGCTCCCATGAACCACGACGCTGCGCCCAAGCAGCTCACCTTCCGCGCAGTGGCCCTGGCCATCGTGCTGGCGGTGGTGCTGTCGGCCGCAAACGCCTACCTCGGTCTGTTCGCAGGCCTGACCATCGCCACCGCCATTCCCGCCGCGGTGATTTCAATGGGCGTGCTGCGCCTGCTGGGCGGTGGCTCCATCCTCGAGAACAACATCGTGCAGACCGGCGCCTCGGCCGGTTCATCGATCGCCGCCGGTGTGATCTTCACCATCCCGGCGCTGGTGATCATGGGCTACTGGCCGGACTTCAAGTACTGGTGGGTGCTGGGCATCGCCGGCCTCGGTGGCCTGTTGGGCGTGCTGTTCTCGGTGCCGCTGCGCCGTTCGATGATTGTCGAAGACCCGCTGCCGTTCCCGGAAGGCAAGGCTGCGGCCGAAGTGCTCAAGGCCGGTGAGAACCCGGGCCCGGGCCTGAAGATCCTCGGCCTGTCGGCGGTGATCGGTGCCTTCGTCAAGCTGGCCGCGGAAAGCGGCATGCGCCTGATTCCCGATGCCTGGGCCACCTCGGCCTACGTCGGCAGTTCCAAGGTCACCGCCTTCATCGGCACCAACCTGTCGCCGGCACTGCTGGGCGTGGGCTACATCGTCGGCCTCAACGTCGGCATCGTGGTGGTGTCCGGCTCGATCCTGACCTGGCACATTGCCATCCCGATCTACCAGGCGTTCTTCATGAACACCGACCCGGCGCTGGCCGCGTCGGTTGCCGCTGCCTCGTCCACCGAGGCCGCGTTCGCTATCTGGGGCGCGAAGATGCGCTACCTGGGCGTCGGTGCGATGCTGATCGGTGGCATCTGGACCCTGATCTCGCTGCGCAAGTCGCTGCTCAACGGCGTCAAGAGCGGCTTTGCCGCCGCCCGCAAGAGCGGTGGCCCGGTGCTGGCGCACACCGAGCGCGACCTGCCGATGAAGTGGATGCTGGTCGCCCTGGTGGTGTTCGTGCTGCCGCTGCTGGCCCTGTACCAGGCCATCGTCGGCCAGTGGCACGTGTCCATCCCGATGACCCTCATCATGATCGTCGCCGGCTTCCTGTTCGTCTCGGTCTCGGCCTACCTGGCCGGCCTGATCGGTTCGTCCAACAACCCGGTCTCGGGCATCACCATCTCCACCATCCTGTTCGCATCGGCCGTGCTGGTCGTGCTGCTGGGCAAGGATGGCCTGCAGCCGGTCGGCGCCTTCGGCGCGCCGCTGGGCGCGGTGGCCGCGATCATGATCGGTGCGGTGGTGTGCTGTGCTGCAGCGGTCGGCGGTGACAACCTGCAGGACCTCAAGGCCGGTTACATCGTCGGTGCCACCCCGTGGAAGCAGCAGCTGATGCTGGGCATCGGTGCGTTCTCCTGCGCGCTGATCATGGCCCCGGTGCTGAACCTGCTGGCCACCGCCTACGGCATCGGCGTGAAGTCGGAGCTGCACCCGAACGCGCTGGCCGCGCCGCAGGCCAACCTGATGGCCTCGGTGGCCAAGGGCCTGTTCGGTGGTGAACTGCCGTGGACCTTCATCGGCATCGGTGCCGTGGTCGGTGCCGCCATCATCGCGTTCGACAGCTGGCTGAAGTCGCGCAACGCCCGCTTCCGCGTGCCTGTGCTGGCCGCCGCCATCGGCATCTACCTGCCGCTGGAACTGATGGTGCCGATCTTCCTCGGCGGCCTGATCGCCTACCTCGTCGAGCGCTTCCACAAGGTGCGTGCCGATGACGAAGAAGGTCGCGACCGCGTGCACAAGCCGGGCGTGCTGTTCGCCGCCGGCCTGATCACCGGTGAGGCACTGATGGGCATCGCCATCGCGATTCCGATCGTGGTGAGCAGTCGCGCCGACGTGCTGGCCGTGCCGTTCCACCTGCCGGGCGCACAGTGGATCGGCCTGGCCGTGCTGTTCCTGGTCGGCTGGCTGATCTACCGCACCGGCAAGCGCGCCATGGCGTAAGGGTTGGGGTCGGATCCCTTCCCGCAGGGAAGGGCTCTGACCCCGGGTTGACAGCGTCTGGGGTCAGAGCCGATTCCGTCGGAATCGGATCCGACCCCGGTGTCCCCACAAACCGCGCCACGGCGCGGTTTGCTTTTTCTGGCGGCGGGGCCGCGCCCCACCGGCAGCCATGACCGATGGCCTTGGCAGCCCCGGCCGCACGGGCCTACCATCGGTTTTTTGCCGTCCTGCGGAGACCCCGATGAAACTGCGTCATGCCCTGCTGCCACTGAGCCTGCTGGCCGCCCTGCCCAGCGTCGCCGCTGCCCGTGGCCTGGAAGTCCGCGACATGGTGGCCATGGACCGCGTCTCCGCACCGGTACTGACCGCTGACGGCGGCACCGTGGTGTTCGCCAAGCGCAGCGTGGATGCCAACCTGAAGGCCTCCACCGCGCTGTACGCGCGCAACCTGCGTACCCGCGACGCAGCGCCGCCGAAGCAGATCACCCCGGCCGGCTGGAACGTCAATTCCGCTTCGCTGTCGGCCGATGGCCAGACCGTGTATTTCCTCAGCGCCAGGAACGGCAGCCAGCAGTTGTACGCGCAGCCGGTCAGCGGCGGCGCCCCGCGCCAGCTGACCGACTTCCCGGTCGACGTGGACAGCTACCACGTGTCGCCGCAGGACGACCGCGTGCTGTTCAGCGCCGGCGTGTTCCAGGCCTGTGCCTCGGACCTGACCTGCACCGAGAAGAAGCTCAAGGACGTCGCCGGCGCCAAGGCCAGTGGCAAGGTCTTCGATTCGCTGTTCGTGCGCCACTGGGATACCTGGAACGACGGCCGCCGCAACACCCTGTTCGTCGCGCCGCTGCCGGCAGCCAAGGCCGGTCCGGTCAAGGGCGCTTCCGCGCTGAGCGCCACCATCGACGGTGATGCCCCGTCCAAGCCGTTCGGCGGCAATGATGATTTCGCGTGGTCGCCGGATGGCGCCAGCGTGGTCGCCAGCATCCGCGTGGCCGGCAAGCAGGAGCCGTGGTCGACCAACTTCGACCTGTACCGCTTCGACGCGGCGGGCAAGCAGGCGCCGGTCAACCTGACCGCCTCCAACCCGGCCTGGGATGCCGGCCCGGTGTTCAGTGCCGACGGCAAGACCCTGTTCTACCGCGCGATGAAGCGCCCGGGCTTCGAGGCTGACCGCTTCGGCCTGATGGCGATGGACCTGGCCAGTGGCAAGACCCGAGAGATCGCCCCGCAGTGGGATCGTTCGGCTGGCGGCATCACCCTGTCCGCCGACGGCGCCAGCATCTACACCACGGCCGATGACCTCGGCGAACACCCGCTGTTCCAGATCGACGTGGCCAGCGGCAAGGCCACCAAGCTGATCGGCGACGGCAGCGTGACCTCGGTCGATGTGGCCGGCAACAGCGTGGCGATCACCCGCAACAGCCTGAAGAGCAACGACCAGGTGCTGGTCGGCCTGCTGCCGGCTGACGGTGAGCCGATCGGCGAGCTGCGCGCGCTGACCCCGGCCGCTGGTGAGGTGCTCAAGGATGTCAGCTTCGGCGACTACGAGCAGTTCGAGTTCAAGGGCTGGAACAACGACACCGTGCATGGCTACGTGGTCAAGCCGCACAACTACCAGGAAGGCAAGTCGTACCCGGTCGCGTTCCTGATCCACGGCGGCCCGCAGGGCAGCTTCGGCAATGGCTGGAGCTACCGCTGGAATCCGCAGACCTACGCGGGCCAGGGCTATGCGGTGGTGATGATCGACTTCCACGGCTCCACCGGCTACGGCCAGGCGTTCACCGATGCGATCAGCCAGCACTGGGGCGACCGCCCGCTGGAAGACCTGCAGAAGGGCTGGGATGCGGCGCTGAAGAAGTATTCCTTCCTCAATGGTGACAAGGCCTGTGCGCTGGGCGCCAGCTACGGCGGCTTCATGGTCAACTGGATTGCCGGCAACTGGAACAGCCCGTTCAAGTGCCTGGTCAACCATGACGGCGTGTTCGACCAGCGCATGATGGGCTACGCCACCGAAGAACTGTGGTTCACCGAGTGGGAGCAGGGCGGTACGCCGTACCAGAAGGCGGCGAACTACGAGAAGTTCAACCCGGTCAACCACGTGGCGGACTGGAAGAAGCCGATCCTGGTCATCCACGGCCAGCAGGACTTCCGCATCCCGGTCGAGCAGGGCCTGGCCGCGTTCACCGCTGCCCAGCGCCAGGGCATCGAATCGAAGTTCCTGTACTTCCCGGATGAAAACCACTGGGTGCTGAAGCCGAACAACAGCATCCTGTGGCATGACACCGTCAATGCCTGGCTGAAGCAGCACATCGGCAACTGATGGTTGCGGCGCCGCCCTCCGGGGCGGCGCTTCTGTTTCACCATCTGCTTTACCGGTGGGTGCCGACCGTTGGTCGGCACACCTTCCTGATCTGCCGCCACCAGCAGCCGGCCAGCGGCCGGCTCTACCAGAGCGCCTGCATGCCTTCGACTGCCCTGATCCAGAACGACATCGTCGTCTTCGGTTTGATCGCCGCCACTCTTGGCGCCGTGTTCTGGACCGCCTCGCGCGAGCAGGGGCTGTGGAAGCGCTTCTATACGTTCGTGCCAGCGCTGCTGCTGTGCTACCTGATTCCCGGCATCTACAACACCGTCGGCCTGATCGACGGCCAGAACACCAAGCTCTACAACCCGATCGCGCGCGACATCCTGTTGCCGGCGGCGCTGATCCTGCTGACCCTGGCAGTGGATATCAAGGGCATCCTGCGGCTCGGCCCGAAGCTGGTACTGATGTACCTGGGCGCCTCGGCCAGCATCATGCTCGGTGCGGTGGTGGCGTTCCTGGTGATGCGCGCGATCCATCCCGACACCGTGGCCGGCGATACCTGGGCCGGCATGGCGGCACTGGCCGGCAGCTGGATCGGTGGTGGTGCCAACATGCTGGCGATGCGCGAAGTGTTCGACGTCAACGCGACCACCTTTGGCCAGTTCGCGGTGGTCGATGTCGGTGTCGGTTACGTGTGGATGGCCGCGCTGATCTTCCTGGCAGGACGTGCAGCGAAGATCGATGCACGCAGTGGCGCTGATACCTCGGCCATCGATGAACTGAAGGAACGCATCGCGCGCTTCCAGGCCGAGCACGAACGCATTCCCAGCCTGACCGATCTGATGCTGATCGTGGCGGTGGCCTTCGGCGGCGTCGGCCTGTCGCATGCGATCGGTGCGCCGCTGGCGGCCTGGTTCAAGGCCAACGTCAGCTGGGCGTCGCAGTTCAGCCTGGACGCGCCGTTCGTGTGGGTGGTGGTGCTGTCGACCACGCTGGGCCTGAGCCTGAGTTTCACCCGCGCACGCAACCTGGAAGGGGCGGGTGCATCGCGGCTGGGTTCGTTGCTGCTGTACTTCCTGATCGCCTGCATCGGCATGCAGATGGATCTGCTGGCGCTGCTGGATCGCCCGTGGCTGTTCCTGCTTGGCCTGATCTGGATTGCCGTGCACATCGTGCTGCTGTGGTGCCTGGGCAAGCTGCTGAAGGTGCCGTTCTTCTATTTCGCCGTCGGTTCGCAGTCGAACATCGGTGGCCCGGCCTCGGCGCCGGTGGTGGCGGCCGCGTTCCATCCGGCCCTGGCGCCGGTGGGCGTGCTGCTGGGCACGATGGGCTATGCCACCGGCACCTACCTGGCCTACATCGTCGGCATCACCCTGCGCGCACTGGCCGGGCAGGGCTGATACGGCGACGGGGTGATGGGGTCAGATCCCTTTTGCGACGCAAAAGGGATCTGACCCCGGTTCCCGGTGAATCACGCCACTGGCAACCCGCGTTCGATCAACCATGCCTTCGCGTCTTCGGCGTCCTGCTCGAACCACGCTTTCGTAGATCCCAGCCGATACGTATACCCCCAGGCATCCATGTCGGCCATCAGCCGCTGGCTGCCGACGCCGGGCAGCTGCCCGGCCAGCACGATCTGCAGGTAGCAGGTCGCGTCTTCCTCGGCCACCGAGTCGGTGGCATCGGTATGCACCTGCGCCCGCCGCTCCGGCGGCAGTACGATCAGGTGGCAGGCCTCATGCAGCATCGAGTGCACGGGCGTGTCATCGCGCACGTAGACGTTGCTGGCGATGATGCCCGCCTCGGGCTCGCCCCAGTAGCTGCCGGGAATCGGCTCGCCGGCGGCCACGTGGTGCAGCCGCAGGCCATGCGCGGCGAGCAGGCACTGCGCATCGGCGAAGGCGATGTCGCCCACGCAGGTGATGTCCACGGCGGTTGTCGTATCGGTCATGCGGGTCAGGCAGCCCCGCCCATGCAGGCACGGGCGGGGCAGGGGATCAGGGTTTGTCCGGGCCTTCCGGCAGCGCCACGGAGATGTCCAGCACATCGTGCTGGCCATCCTTCACCAGGTCGACCTTCACCGCATCGACGTCGATGTTCACGTACTTCCTGATCACTTCCAGCAGCTCGCGCTGCAGCAGCGGCAGGTAGTCCGGGCCACCACGGTGGCTGCGTTCCTGCGCGATGATGATCTGCAGGCGGTTCTTGGCGGTTTCGGCGGTGGTCTTCTTCGCTTTGAGGAAATCAAACAGGCCCATGCTTACCCTCCGAACAGCTTGCTGAAGAAGCCCTTCTTCTCGACGTTGGTGAAGCGCATCGGGCGTTCTTCGCCGAGGATGCGCGCGACGGCGTCTTCATAGGCCTGGCCGGCAGCGGATTCGACATCCAGGATGACCGGCTCGCCCTTGTTGGAGGCGTTGAGCACGTCGCCCGATTCCGGAATCACGCCGATCGCCTTCAGGCCGAGGACTTCCTCGACGTCGGCGATGCTCAGCATCTCGCCGCTTTCCACGCGCAGCGGGGTGTAGCGGGTCAGCAGCAGGAAGGCCGGCACGTCCTGGCCGGATTCGGCCTTGTGGGTCTTCGAATCGAGCAGGCCGATGATGCGGTCGGAGTCGCGCACCGACGACACTTCCGGGTTCACCACCACCACCGCGCGGTCGGCGAAGTACATCGCCAGGAAGGCGCCCTTCTCGATGCCGGCCGGGGAGTCGCAGATGATGTAGTCGAAGCCGTCGGCGGCCAGGTCCTTCAGGACCTTGCCCACGCCTTCCTGGGTCAGTGCGTCCTTGTCGCGGGTCTGCGAGGCCGCCAGCACGTACAGGTTGTCGAAGCGCTTGTCCTTGATCAGGGCCTGCTTGAGGGTGGCTTCGCCGTGCACGACGTTGACGAAGTCGTACACCACGCGGCGTTCGCAGCCCATGATCAGGTCGAGGTTGCGCAGGCCGACGTCGAAGTCGATCACCGCCACCTTCTTGCCGCGCCGCGCCAGGCCGCAGGCCAGGCTCGCGCTGGAAGTGGTCTTGCCGACGCCGCCCTTGCCGGAGGTGACTACGATGATTTCAGCCAAAGGACTTCTCCTGGTTCTGCATGAGTTTGGTGCTGCGTCAGTCCAGCGCAGCGATCTTGATCTGGTCCTGTTCCAGCCACACCTGGACGGCCTTGCCGCGCAGGTTGTCCGGAACATCGTCCAGTACCTTGTAGTGGCCGGCAATGGCCACCAGTTCCGCATGGAAATCACGGCAGAAGATGCGTGCCGCGGTGTTGCCCTGGGCCCCTGCCAGCGCGCGGCCGCGCAGGGTGCCGTAGATATGGATGCTGCCATCGGCGATGACCTCGGCGCCGGCGCCGACAGTGGCCATCACGGTCAGGTCGCAGTTTTCCGCGTACAGCTGCTGGCCCGAACGCACGTTGCCCAGCTGCATGCGGCCCGGCTGCGGTGCAGCGGCGTCGGCCACCTTGGCCACCGGCGTCGCTGGGGCTGGCTTCGGTTCGGCACGGGCTGTCCGGCGCGGTTCCGGTGCGGGCGGCGGCGGGGCCGGTTCGCCCTCGGCACGCTCGTACTGCGCGCGGAACTTGGCCAGCAGCGGCAGGCCGAGCTGCTGGGAGAGCAGGTCGACCGCGCTGGTGCCGTAGGCCAGCGCCACCGGCAGCACCCCGGCGCTGCGCAGGCCGTCGACCAGCGCCTGCGCGGTGGCCACGTCCGGCACCTGGCTCAGGCCGCCGAAGTCGAGGATCACCGCGGCGCGGCCGAACAGCTTCGGGGCGCGGGTCACGCGCTCGCGCATTTCCTGCACGAGACGTTCGACATCAAGGGTACGGATGCGCAGGTTGGCGATGCCCACCTGGCCGATCTTCAGTTCACCGGCCTGTTCGTAATCGAAATTCACCGCCACGCTCAGGTCCCCGTCGGCCGCTGTGCCTGCGCCGGCAGCTGCCGGGCGCGTGTCCATGCCACATCCGGCAGCTTGTCGCCGTAGGTCTCCTGGACCCACGGGTAGCTGCACAGTTCCTTGGCCAGCATGCTGGCGCGCACATCGACCTGCGGCATGGTGTTCTGGCCCAGCTCGCGGAAGCCGAAGCTGCCGTGGAAGAGCAGGGCGGCATCGGCGCCATGGTCGAGGAAGACCTCGCAGGTCATCTGCGGGTAGCGCAGCTCGGCGAAGCTCTGCGCGTCGGCGTAGAACGCACGCCCGACGCCACCGCCACGACGGCGGCTGGCGACCACGATGCGGTCGATATAGAAGAACGGGGTGTCCAGCTGCTGCTTGAACCAGGCGAAATTGCTGCTGTCGTGCTGGCTGTCGCTGCCGAAGCCGATCAGGAAGCCGGCCAGGTTGCCGTCGCGCTCGGCGACGCGGAAATACTCAGCGGTTTCATAGAACAGGCGCAGGCGGGCCGCATCCAGGGGAAGGATGGCCAGGCCAGCGTTGTTGTTCAAAGCCAGGACGGAATCGAGCTCGTGCTCGCGCACGTCGCGGATGACAATCGACATTGTGACTCCGTGGGGTAACGCGGTTGGTCCATCAAGGGACCCTGCGCACGATTATTGCATGCCCGGGGTGGGCTGCGGCATGAACAGGCGACCGGGCAGGCATGACTTCCGTGGGGTGCGGTGCGCAGGCGCGGCCCGTAGAGTGCTGGCATGTTGGGAGTCCTCAGCCATACCCGCGTCCTCCGCCTGGCCGGCCTGTTCACCTGGGTCATGGTCGGCCTGCCCCTGGCGTACTCGCAGTTCGAGAACCTGCACAGCCGCGGTGACATGGGCGGCTGGGCGATCCTGTTGTTCGTCGCCTACCTGTCCTTCGGCACGGCCTACTACTGGTTGACCCGCATCCTGCGCAGCGACAGCCACACCAGCTGGCTGGACCGCGGCCTGCTGCTGTTGCTGACGGTCTCGGCGCTGGGGGTCAGTTTCCTCAGCGGTTCGGGCCTGGGCAGCATCCTGATGATGGTCGCCGCCGGGGTCATTCCGTGGATGCTGTCGGTTCGGCTGGGGGTGCTGTGGCTGCTGGTCAGCCAGCTGGCGGTGGCGCCGGTCTATTACCTGCTGCTGCGCTTCCCGCTGTTCGAAGCGGTGATGCAGTCGCTGCTGTATGGCGGCTTCTCCATGTTCATCTTCGTGACCAGCCTGGTTGCACGGCAGCAGACCGAGGCCCGCGACGAGCAGCGCCGGCTCAATTCGGAGCTGCGTGCCACCCGCGCCCTGCTGGCCGAGAGCGCGCGGGTCAACGAGCGCACCCGCATTTCGCGCGAGCTGCACGACCTGCTGGGCCACCAGCTGACCGCGCTGACCCTGAACCTGGAGGTCGCCGGCCACCTGGCCGAGGGCCAGGCGCTGGACCACGTGAAGCGCTCGCACGCGCTGGCCAAGCTGCTGCTGGGCAATGTGCGCGAGGTGGTCAGCCAGCTGCGCGAGACCGGCGCGATCGATCTGGCCGCGGCGCTGCGCCCGCTGACCGAGAACGTGCCCTCGCTGGACATCCAGCTGGAGATCGAGGATCCGTTGAACGTGGAAGACCCGCAGCGGGCCCACGTGCTGCTGCGCTGTACCCAGGAGATCATTACCAACGCGGTGCGCCACGCCGGCGCCCGCCACCTGTGGATCAAGGTGTACCGTGAAGCCCCCGACCGGGTGGTGGTGGAGGCCCGCGACGACGGCGTCGGCGCGGATATGGTCAATGTAGGCAATGGCTTGCGCGGCATGCGCGAGCGCCTGCAACAATGTGGTGGCCAGCTGCAGATCGAAACCCGTCCCGGAGAAGGCTTCCGGCTGCGGGCGACGGTGCCGGCAACGGTGCTGGTGGCGGCCCTTACCAAGGTTCCTGAAGGAGTGCGTTGATGATTCGCGTCTGCCTGGTCGACGACCAAACCCTGGTGCGGCAGGGAATCCGCTCCCTGCTGGCGCTCGACGACGGCATCGAGGTGGTGGCCGAGGCCGGCGACGGCCGGCAGGCGGTCGAGCTGATACCGCAGGTGCGCCCCGACGTGGTGCTGATGGACATGCGCATGCCGGTGATGTCCGGTCTGGAGGCACTGCAGGTGCTGTCGCGGCAGGAACAGCTGCCGCCGACCATCATCCTCACCACGTTCGACGATGACCAGCTGGTGCTGGCCGGGCTCAAGGCCGGTGCCAAGGGCTACCTGCTCAAGGATGTCACCCTGGCGCAGCTGGTCGGTGCCATCCGTACCGTGGCCGACGGCGGTTCGCTGGTGCAGCCGGCGGTGACCCAGCGCCTGCTGTCCGGCCTGGAGCACATGCGCAACGAGTTCGTCAGCCTGGACCGCCCGGACCCGCTGACCGACCGCGAGACCGAGATCCTGCGGCTGATGGCCAGCGGCTTCTCCAACAAGGAGATCGCCAATTCGCTGGGCGTGGCCGAAGGCACCATCAAGAACCACGTGTCCAACATCCTGTCCAAGCTGGGCGTGCGCGACCGTACGCGTGCCGTACTGAAGGCGTTCGAACTCCAGCTGGTCTGAAGAAAATCGTTCAAGTACAAAGACTTGGGTCGTAGTTACGGGTTCCTGCCAAGGTTGCCCCCTACTTGCCGGGTAGCGGTATGCGTTACCCTTCGAATTCTTTGTCCATACAAATACGCAGCCGGCAGGGAAACCGGTGCGCCAATCCCGATAAACAATGCCCGCGAAGCCTGCTAGGATTGGCGCTTCGCTTCAATCAACCCGGCCGTGGGATCGGCCCCGGAGACTCTCTGAATGACCCGTATTATCGAGTTCCTGATCGCCTTGGGGATCGTGGCTGGCCTGTTCGTCATCATTGGCGTATGTCTGCCGGGCGAGCGTCACATCACCGAAAGCATCGAGACCAACCGCAAGATGACGATCGTGTACGACACGGTCAGCAGCCTGCGCCGCTTCAAGGACTGGAACCCGCTGGTACTGCGCGATCCCGCCGTTGAACTGAAGCTGTCCGGCCCGGCCTCCGGTACCGGTGCCACCCTCGACTTCACCTCCAAGGACCTGGGCACCGGTTCCTGGAAGATCACCGAAGCCGAAGAGAACAAGCGTGTTGTGATCGCCATCGAAGACGCCACCAAGGGTCACGACAAGGTCACCACCTTCAACCTGGAGCCGACCGGCAAGGGCGGTCGCAACGTCAAGATCACCCAGGACTACTCGGTGAAGTACGGCTTCGACCTGTTCGGCCGCTACGCCGGCCTGTATGTCAGCCGCCAGATCGGCGACGACATCAAGCTGGGCCTGTCGCGCATCGCCAACATGCTCGCAACCGTGCCGAACGTGGACTACCGCACGCCGGAAGCCCCGCTGACCGACCTGGCCATCGTTGAAGTGCCGGCCGAGAACCTGCTGGTGGTCAACGCCGGCAACGTGGACCGCGGTCAGGACACCATCACCAAGTCCATCAAGGACAACCAGGAGTGGATCAAGCGCGTGATGGAGGCCAATGGCCTTGAAGCCGCCGGCCCGTTCCGCATCATCACCACCGACTTCGGCCAGGAGAAGTACGCCTTCGACATCGCCCAGCCGGTGAAGAAGAAGGGTGCTGAAGGTGCTGCTGCCGACGAGCTGACCGTCAAGATCGACGGCGGCGCTCCGGTCAAGTACGTGCACGTTGCTCCGCACCGTTCGGCGCATGCGGCCTACACCGGCCACATGGCGGGTCTGGACGTGGCCCGCAACGGCCTGCGTGCCTGGGCCGTGACTTCGGGCAACGAAGTCATCGACCGCCCGTACGAAACCTGGAAGGACGGCATCGACAAGTCGTTCACCCCGGAAGCGACCTACGACATCTACTGGGCCGTCAAGTAAGCCTCGGCTGACCCATGTAGTGTTGGACACGAAAACGCGCCGCTCATTGCGGCGCGTTTTTTTTGATCCGGCGCCCGGCAAGGGGCGCTGCGCAAGGAGCCCCCATGTTCAATCTCGAACGTCGTGCACGTAAGCCGTCCCTGCTCGCCTGCCTGGGGGCGCTGCTGGCCGCTGCCTCGATCGGCCTGTCCGCCTACGCCTCGCATGGCGTGGCCGATCCGCTGGCGCAGCAGCACCTGAACATGGCGGCGCTGTACGCGTTCGCGCATGGTGCGGTACTGGTGGCACTCGGGCCGCGCGCGCACGGGGCGATCGCACACCTGGCGCTGTACGTGCTGCTGCTGGGTGTGCTGTTGTTTTCAGGCAGCCTGGTGGGCGGGGCGCTGTGGCAGTGGCCGACGCGGATGGCGCCGATCGGTGGCACCAGCATGATGGCCGGCTGGGTGGTGCTGGCGATCAACGCGTTGAGGCGGTGACGGCAATCCGGGTACAGCCGAGCATGGCTCGGCACGACATGGGGGCGTTGCGCGGCAGCTCCTGTAGAGCCGAGCCATGCTCGGCTTCGAGCGAAGCGGCCCGCTTTTGTCTTCGCTCTCTCGTTCCATTCCGCGTGCGGGCGCCACGAGGGGCTCAGCCGTTGGCAGGCCTCCAGCACCAGTGCCAGGGTTCGTAGACGATGCCGTGCGGGTTGTCGCGTGGGTAGCTCAGATGGAAGCCATGCCCGCCGGCATGCACCTGCAGCCAGGCGAACGCGTCGGTGGCTTCAAATGATTCCTCGGCCGGGGCATCGCCCGGTGTGCCGATGTCCAGCGCATGGCCGCTGTGGTGTTCGCTGAACCCCGGCGCTGCATTGACCTTCAGGATCTCCGTCACGCTCAACCCACGTGCCAGCTTCCGCTCGAAGATGCCCAGCTGGTAGGCATGGCTGCGGAAGCCGGAAATTGCGTCGAGCGCGATGCCCTCCCGTGCCGCCTGCAGGCGCATCCGCCGCCATCCCTGCGCGGCGCCACGGCGCAGCCACAGCGGGCGGCCGAAGCGGTCACGGCCGGCGAAGTGCAGCAGGCACGGTTCGGGCTGCAGTGGCAGGCCGCTGTCGTCGGCATAGCGCTGTGCATCCAGGCCCAGTTGCTGCAGGCGTTGCTGCAGCCCGGCCAGCGGCAGCCACTGTTCCTGCAGCGCAGCGCCGAACGGACGTGCCGCCGCTGCATCGAGCAGCGCCAGTGCGTCCTCGGCCCCGGGCTCGCGCGGCAGGCGTGGCACCAGCGAATGCACGCCATGCGTCGTTACCGCCGCCAGGTAGCGGCCATCGCGCTTGCGCCGCAGCACCCACTGTGCCTGCGACAGCAGGCGGGCATCCAGGTTGCTTCGTGCGCGCAGCAGGTGGGCGGGCCACAGCTCGATGGCCTCGGTATTGATCAGCAGGGGGGCGCGTCGTTGCATCGCCGCAGCTTACCGCCGAGGCGCCGGTGCGGCCACCTTGCGCAGTGCGTCCAGCAGCACCTGCGGCCGCTCCAGGCTGAGCAGCAGCGTGCTGCCATCGCTGACCGGCAGGGCGAGAACGCGCGTGCGGTCGGTGACCAGCGCGAACCCCTTGCCGCCGCCCTGCAGGCGGAAGTGGCCGGAATAGAAGCCCGGCATCGCATAGCCATTGGTCTTGAAACGAATGCCATAGCGGCGGTCACGCTGCAGGTCGACCACCTCGGCCTGGTCCAGCCGCAGCTGTGCCACCGGAACGCGGCGGCGGTACATCGTCGAGCGCACGTCCAGCACGTCGTCGGCCAGTTCCACCCGGCGGCGGAAGAACGCCGCGCCCAACCCGATGCCGAGCGCGGCGATCACCAGCAGGCTCCAGGCGGCACTGCCGCCCATCCGGAACCAGGGCGGCGACAGCGTCACTTCGATCCAGGGCGCCGTGGCCGGTGCCTTGTACAACTGCGCATACAGGCAGGCCACGAAGGCGGCGAGCAGGGGCAGCACGATCCACAGCACGCGCAACGGCGAACTCTCGGCCACCTCGTACTGCTTTGGATCGCTGGCACCCATGGCTCAGGCCTCCTTCTTGAATACCAGCATCGCCGGGCGCATCGGTGCGGGGATGATGATGTTGACCAGCTCCCAGCCCAGTTGGCCCTGACGGCTCAGTTCGCTCTGGATGTCCTCGGCCTTGAGCTGGCCCATCATGGACGTCTTGACCTCGATCGTCTGGTAGTTCCAGCGCTTGCTCATTCCTTGTCCCCCGAAGATGGCGTGGGTTTCGGCAGGCGTCCTGCCTTGCGCAGGGCGTCGCGCAGCACGTATTCGATCTGTGCGTTGAGGCTGCGCAGCTCGTCGTCAGCCCAGCGTTGCGCGGCGGCCAGGACGTCGGCATTGATGCGCAGCGGGTAGGCTTTCTTCTCACTCATGCAAGCTCCTGGCGGGGTGGTGGGGCACCCCGTTGCGAGGGTGGTTCAGTACAGCGAACCGGCGTTGACGATCGGCTGGGTACCGCGGTCCGAGCACAGCACGGTCAGCAGGTTGCTGACCATGTGCGCCTTGCGTTCTTCATCCAGCTGCACCACGCCGTTCTTCTGCAGTTCGGCCAGGGCCATTTCAACCATGCCCACCGCACCGGCCACGATGCGCGTGCGTGCGGCGATCACCGCGTTGGCCTGCTGACGCTGCAGCATCGCCTGGGCGATTTCGGCGGCGTAAGCGAGATGGCTGATGCGTGCGTCGATCACCTGCACGCCGGCGTCGGCCAGGCGTTCGGCCAGCTCGTTCTTCAGGTGCTGGGAGATCTCGCTGGCATGGCTGCGCAGGGCCAGCTGGCCGTCTTCGTGCTGGTCGTAGGGATAGCTGGTGGCCATCGCACGCAGCGCAGATTCGGACTGGATGTGCACGAAGCTCTCGTAGTCGTCCACGTTGTAGACGGCCTCGGAGGCGTCGACCACCTGCCAGACGATCACCGCGGCGATCTCGATCGGGCTGCCGTCCAGCTCGTTGACCTTCAGCTTGCCGCTCTCGAAGTTGCGCACGCGCTGGCTGACCCGGCGCTTGGCAAAGAAGGGGTTGTTCCAGCGCAGGCCGTTGTCCTTCACCGTGCCCACGTACTTGCCGAACAGGCTAAGGACCGCCGCCTGGTTGGGCTGGATGGTGTACAGACCGGCCAGGATGAACACGCCCAGCGCCACCAGCAGGGCGCCCAGCAGCATCAGCAGCAGGCTGGGCGAGCCGGTGCTGGCCTTGGCTGCCACGCCCACCACGAACAGGGCGGCGCCGGCGAGGCCGACGAGCAGGGCGCCGACCAGCGTGCCGAGGCCGTTGAGGGAAGACAGCGACTTCTCTTTCATGGCGGTACGTCCTTGAGGGTTCAAATTTAAGATATCAAAGTGATATCACCTGTCCACTACCGTTCGTCGGATGCCATGGTCAGGGTGCCCGGCCAGCTAGAATGCCCTCCCGCCTTCACATCGCTGCTGGAACCGCCATGGCCAAGCTTGGAACGCCGTTGTCCCCCTCCGCCACCCGCGTGCTGCTGCTGGGCTCGGGCGAACTCGGCAAGGAGGTGGCCATCGAGCTGCAGCGGCTGGGCGTGGAGGTGATCGCCGCTGATCGCTATGCCGACGCCCCGGCCATGCAGGTCGCGCACCGCTCGCACGTGATCGACATGCTCGATGCGATGGCGCTGCGGGCGCTGATCGCCCAGGAGCAGCCGCACCTGGTGGTGCCGGAAATCGAGGCCATCCACACCGAGACCCTGGTCCAGCTGGAACAGGAGCAGGGCCTGCGGGTGATCCCGACCGCGCGCGCCGCACGCCTGACCATGGATCGCGAAGGCATCCGTCGCCTGGCCGCCGAAACCCTGGGCCTGCCGACCTCGCCGTACCGCTTCGTCGATACCGAGGCCGAATACCGTGCTGCCGTCGCCGCCATCGGCCTGCCGTGCGTGGTCAAGCCGGTGATGTCGTCCTCGGGCAAGGGCCAGAGCACCCTGCGCAGCGAGGCGGACATCGCCCCGGCCTGGGACTACGCGCAGACCGGTGGCCGCGCCGGTGCCGGCCGCTGCATCGTCGAAGGCTTCATCGATTTCGATTACGAGATCACCCTGCTGACCGTGCGCCATGCCGGTGGCACCTCGTTCTGTGCGCCGATCGGCCATCTGCAGAAGGATGGCGACTACCGCGAAAGCTGGCAGCCGCAGCCGATGTCGAGCGCGGCACTGGCACGTGCCGAGGAGATCTCACGTGCGATCACCGACGACCTTGGCGGCTGGGGCCTGTTCGGCGTGGAGCTGTTCGTGAAGGGCGACGAAGTGTGGTTCAGCGAAGTGTCGCCGCGCCCGCACGACACCGGCCTGGTGACGCTGGTATCGCAGGAGTTGAGCGAGTTCGCGCTGCATGCGCGCGCCATCCTCGGCCTGCCGATCCCGGTGATCCGCCAGAGCGGCCCGTCGGCGTCGTGCGCGCTGTTGGCACACGGCGAGGGCGTGCCGTACTTCAACAACGTCGCCGCTGCATTGCAGGTGCCGGATACTGCCGTACGCCTGTTCGGCAAGCCGAGCGTGCATGGCCATCGCCGCGTCGGTGTCACCCTGGCGCGCGCGGAAACCATCGACGAGGCGCGCGCCATCGCGCGAGATGCCGCCGACGCCATCGGCGTCGAACTGCGCCCGTAAAGCAAAAAGGGGACGGAGGGGATTAAGTCGTTTGTGCCACAAACGACTTAATCCCCTCCGTCCCCTTTTCAGGGCCGTCGACTCTACCGCACGTCCACCCACACCAGGTGGTGGTCGCTGCCGTCGGCGATCTTCGCTTCCGGGCTTTCATTGGCCGGCCAGAAGATACCGCTGCCGACATATTCGAAACCGGTCGAGGGCAGTACGTAGTCCAGGCGCATGGTGCCGGACTTCGGGCCGAAATCGCCGGTGGCATGGAACGGTGCGCCCTTGCGCTCGATGCCCTTGGCCGCATAGGCCAGGCTGGTCTGCTCGCCACCGACGCTGCGCGGGGTGGGGTAGCGCAGCACGCGGGCGTTCTCGATCAGTTCGACGATCGCCTCATGGCGGCCATCGCCATCGACCGGGTCGTTGTTGAGGTCGCCGAGGATCACGAAGCGCGCGTCCTGGGCCAGGCCGCCGCACTGACCCTTGTCGTCGCACAGCCATGGCTTGTCACCCTTGGACAGGTATTCCTGCCACAGGCGCAGTTCGTCATGGTTGCGCGCCGCGTTGCGCTTTTCCGGGCCGTCGAACACCGGCGGGGTCGGGTGCGACACCAGCGCGTGCACCACGCCGGCCGGGGTCTTCACCGGCACGTCCCAATGCGACTTCGACGACAGGCGCAGCTGCGACCACACATGGTCGTTGTAGAAGCTCTGGCCGGTACGTGGATCGACCGGTCGGATCGCGCCCGGCATCGCGCTCCACTTCAGCAGCTGGAAGCTGCGCACCCTGGCTTCGTCGATCGGGTAGCGCGACAGCACCAGCATGCCGTACTGGCCCGGGTGCAGGCCGTAGCCCCAGGCATCGTTGCCGCGGCTGCGGCCTTCGCCACCGACCACGCCGTTGTTGTCCAGGTCCAGGCCGCTGGGCACGCCGGTGTTGACCGGTGCCAGATAGCGGTAGGCGAAGTGCAGCGGCTTGCCGCCACCGGGCTGGGCGACCTCCAGGTAGCGCTTCTGGAACAGGTCGGCGGCGCGATGGGCGTCGTCGAAGTCGAATTCGTTCAGCAGCACCAGGTCCGGGCGCACCTGCTGCAGCACTGCGGCGATCTTGCGCGCGTGTTCGCTGTCGCCTTCCAGCTCCTTGATCAGGCCACCGGCGTCATCGGAGTACAGCGAGGTGTTGTAGGTGGCCAGGCGCAGCGCAGCGGACGGCTTTTCGGTCATCGCAGGGGACGTGGCGAAGGCAGGGGCGGTGGCGCCGCAGAGCAGGGCCAGGGCGAGGATCAGGGGATGGCGGCGGGTCATGTTCATGGGCCATATTGTGCACCCGGCCCGGTGTCAGCGGTTTGTCAGCGCCCGTCCAGATCCTTGTCGAAATCGTGCCAGCGGCGGCCATCGTAGGCTTCCAGCGGATGGAAGCGGCGCTTGTAGTCCATCTTCTGGTGGCCGCGGATCCAGTAGCCCAGATACACGTGCGGCAGGCCCTCGCGGCGTGCCCACTCGATCTGCTGCAGGATCGCGAAGGTGCCCAGCCCGCGCGTGGCGTGGTCCGGGTCGAAGAAGGTGTAGACCGCCGACAGGCCGTGCTCGGTGACGTCGGTCACCGCTACCCCCAGCAGCTGGCTGGGCTGGCCGTCGTGGCCGGGCAGGCGCATCTCCATGAAGCGGGTGTGCGACCAGCTGCCGATCAGGAACTGCTCGAACTCGTGCGGGCCGTGGTCGTCCATGCCGCCGTTGGCATGGCGGTGGGTGAGGTAGCGGTGGTACAGCGCGAACAGGTCATCGCGGGCGGTGGCGGCGGTGATCCGCACCTCCAGGTCGTCATTGCGGGTGGCACAGCGGCGCTGGCTGCGGTCCGGGGCGAAGCGGGCCACCGGGATGCGCACCGCCACGCAGGCCTGGCAGTGCGCGCAATGCGGCCGGTAGACCAGGTCGCCGCTGCGGCGGAAGCCCCAGCTCAGTGCCAGTGGATAGAGCGCGCCGAGGCGGCGGTCGTTCGGGTCCAGCACCAGGTCGCGTGCCACCCGGTCCGACCAGTACCCGCAGGGGTGCTCGCCGGTCTGGAAAAGTCGCAGTTCGTCGTCTCTGTCGCCATGTATCGCCATGGGCACAGCATAGCCCCAGGTTGTCGCAGTGGCGGCGACTGTCCGCCGGATGAATGGAATCGGCAGTAGCGTCAACCGACGTCGCGCCCGGGCGTTGTTGTCCCCCGAGGGTGAAGTGATCACCCCGACGCTGTTCCCATCCCCAGGAGTGACCTCATGATCCGTACCCCCCTGCTGCTGGCCCTGCTGCTTGGCACCTCCGCATCCGGTATCGCGCTGGCGGCCGACACCCCGGCCACGCCGGCACCGCGCCCGGCCAAGCTGGATACCAACGGTGACGGCGTGATCGACCGCAGCGAGGCGGCCGCCAACCCGCGCCTGGCCGCGAAGTTCGACGAGCTGGACAAGAACAAGGACGGCAAGCTCTCGCGCGACGAGCTGCCGCGCTGGCAGCATGGCCGTCGTGGCCACGGCGGTGAGCGCTGGGCCGCGCTGGACGTCAACAAGGATGACCGCATCAGCCGCGAGGAAGCCAAGGCCGATCCGCGCCTGGCCGCGCGCTTCGACCAGCTTGATCTGAACAAGGACGGCTACCTGGACAAGGCCGACCGCGAGCTGCGCATGAAGCAGCATCGTGATGCCTGGTTCGCCGCCGCCGACACCAACAAGGACGGCCAGCTGAGCAAGGCCGAGTTTGATGCGGCCAAGGGCCCGATGCATGGTGGCCCGCGCCATGGCGGTCCGCGCGACGGCGGCGCACCGAAGCCGCAGCGCTGAGGATCAATGCAGTGATGACGACAACGCCGGCGGCACTGCCGGCGTTGTCCGTTACAAGCGGCCGCTGCGCATCAGCGAGTACGCCACAAGCGCAATGACCATCAGGTTCATGGCGATGATGGCGGTGCGGCCGTACATCGATTCGAACTTCCAGTTGATGCCGGTTCGCCCGCGCCGCGCCGAATCGCGCGCGATCATCGGCGCCATCACCCGCTGCAGCGTCACCAGGCACTGGTAGTTGACCACGCCCAACCCGACCGCCAGCACCGTCAGCTGCGTCCAGACCGGTGCCTGCAGCACCACAGCCAGCAGGATCGCCAGGCACCAGAACATGCCGGTGGTGATGTTGAGGTAGAGGAAGCGGCGCACATCGGCCCGCTCTGCCGCAGTTTCGGTGTACGACATCAGGAAGCGCCCGCCGAGATAGCTGCCGATCGCGCCACCGGCAACGCCACCAATGACCGCCCCCCAGCTTTCGGCCGGCAACACATGCAGCTGGCCCAGGGTGGCGGTCAACGAGCCCATCGCGGTTCCACCGGCAACGCTGGCGCCGCCGAGGCCGAGCTTGCTGCCGCCGATGCCGACGCCGGTGCCGAGCAGCACCGCTGCACTGGCGGTGCCGGGCGCGGCCACCAGCACCATCGACACCACGGCGGTGGCGAATGCAGCGCTCGGCGCGCTGCTGCGGGCGAATTCACCGAAGCGCTGCAGCAGGCCTTCGCGCACCAGGGCACGTGCACGCGACAGGCGCTTGCGCACGGCTGCATCGCTGAGCCCGAGCAGGTCGGCGACCTGTTGCGAGCGCTGTCCTTCGCGGTAGTACAGCAACAGGACTTCGCGGCTGTCAGCGGGCAGGGCGGAGATGATGTCCTCGGCGGCGATCTCCTCTTCCACCCGCTGCAGGCGATCAGCCGCACCTGGGGCCGGGTCGGCGGCCATGCCCATCGCCACCTCCGCGGCCTCGCCGGTCAGCGGCCGGCCGCGTTGCGCACGCAGCCAGTCGCGGGCCAGGTTGCGGGTGATCTGCCGCAGCCAGGGCAGGAAGCTGGTCGCGCTGCGCAGCTGGTGCAGCTGCTGCCAGCCCTTCACGAAGGCCTCCTGGGCGATGTCCTCGCTGGCCTGGCGGTCGCGGGTGATGGCCAGGGCGATGGCGGTGACCGTGTTCTGGCAGGCCAGCACGATACGGCCGTAGGCGTGCTGGCAACCGCTGGCGGCGGCGGGCAGTTCGCGTTCCAGGGTCTGGTCGATCGATGCGGCGAACGTCGTCATGGCGGCGGCTCTCCTGCTGGGATTGTGTCCCATGACGGAGCCGCGCGCCCAATGTGACCGACTTTCTGTGCTGACAAAAAAGGGGACGGAGGGGATTAAGTCGTTTGTGCCACAAACGACTTAATCCCCTCCGTCCCCTTTTTGCAGTTGCCGGCCAGCGGCGGGTACGACCCGTGAGTTACTTCGATGGCTGGATGCGGACCCGGACTTCTTCCTCTTCCGGTGCGGCCTGCGGGGCCGGTTGCGCCTGCTGCGGCTGGGCCTGCGGGGCAGGGGCCGGTGCTGCCGGGGCCGGGGCACCGCGATGGCGCAGGCCGATCACCAGCGCCACGCCGGCGATCACCACCAGCAGGGCGATGCGGATGCGCCAGGCCCAGCTGCGGCCGCCGCTGCCCTGTTCCGGCGTGTCGCGGAAGGCGAACTCGGCGGTCGGATGGTCGCGGCGGGTGGTGTCGAGCAGGCGCGCCTCACGCAGGATCTCGCGTGCACGCGGCTGGTCGTCGGCGCGCACGATCCATACCGCCGGGTAGGCGTTGGCGTTGCCGAGGTCGGTATAGCTGAACTGGCCGCGGCGACGGGTCTTGTACGAGCGCCCGTTGGTCACCTTGACGTCGATGCCATGCCCGCGCAGGAGCTCGGCCACGCCTTCGACGGTTTCCACGCGCTGGCTGCTGAAGATCTGGCGCATGGGTTTACTCCTTGGCCGGCACGGCGGCCGCGGCAGCCTGGTCGGGAACCACGCGGATCAGGCCCTCCTGCGCGGTGCTGGCCACCAGCACACCATTGCGGGTGAAGAACTGGCCGCGGGCCAGGCCGCGCGAATCCTGCGCGCTGGGGCTGTCCAGCGAGTACAGCAGCCAGTCGTCGGCACGGAACGGGCGGTGGAACCAGATCGCGTGGTCGAGCGAGGCCATCTGCACGTGCGGGTGGTAGTAGCTGATGCCGTGCGGGAACGTCGCCGTGCCCAGCAGGTGGAAGTCCGAGGCATAGGCCAGCAGGGCCTGGTGCAGTTCCGGAGCATCGCCGACCGGCTCGCTCAGGCGCAGCCACACCTGGTGGTAGGGCGGGCGCTTGGGCGGGTTCAGTTCGTCGCGCGGGTAGACGTGGCGGAATTCGAACGGGCCGCCGCGCGACAGCCAGCGCTGCACCTTGATCGGCAGCCGCTCCAGCACTTCGGCCGGCAGCGGCCGGTTCGGTTCGATGTCTTCCGGCTGCGGCACTTCGGGCATCTTGTGCTGGTGCTCGGCGCCGGTCTCGGCCTGCTGGAACGATGCCGCGCAGAAGAAGATCACCTTGCCGTGCTGGATCGCGGTGACCCGGCGCACCGAGAAGCTGCCGCCGTCGCGGGTACGGTCCACGTCGTAGACGATCGGGTGGTCGATGTTGCCGGCGCGCAGGAAATAGGCGTGCAGCGAGTGCACGTGGCGGCCGTTGTCGACCGTGGCCTGTGCCGCGGCCAGCGCCTGGCCCAGCACCTGCCCGCCGAACACGTACTTGGTGCCGATGTCGCGGCTCTGCCCGCGGAACAGGTTGTCCTCCAGCCGCTCCAGCGTGAGCAGGTCGATCAGCTCGGAGACGACGGGTTCGGGCGTGTCGTTCAAGGGGGCGGCCACAGCAGTGAAAGAGGGCCTGATTATACCGGTCAGGGGTCAGATCCCTTTCGCCCGGCGAAAGGGATCTGACCCCGGGCGGGGCAACCGCTATTTGCCCAGCCGGGCTACCAGGGCCTGCAGGGCGTTCTGTGCGTCCGGGGCGAACCAGGCCTCGACGAAACGGTCGAGCTGGATCAGGTCCGGCTGCAGCGCCACGTGCAGGTCGGCGCGGGCGATGGCGCGGGTCAGCAGCATCGGCTGGCGCGGCTGCCTGAGCAGGTCCTGCAGCCAGGCAATCGCGCGTGCCACCACCAGGTCCCCCTCTGCCAGCTCATCCACCAGGCCGATCTGCACCGCCTGTTCGGCCGGTACCAGCGAACCGGTGGTCAGCAGCACGCCGGCGCGGTGCACGCCCACCGCACGGCGCAGCAGGCGCTGGATGCCCTCCGGCGCGATCAGGCCCACCTGCACCTCGTTCAGGCCGATGGCATATGGCCGCGACGGATCGGCGCTGCGGGCCATCACCCGGTAGTCGCAGCACAGGGCCAGCACGCAGCCGCCCGCCGGGGCGTGGCCGGTGATCGCCGCGACCACCGGGATGCGGCTCTCGGCCAGCGTGCGTACGGCGCCAAAGAAGGCGTTCCAGGTGTCCAGCAGCTTGTGCTTGTCATCGCCATGCGAGAGCAGGTGCGGCACGTCCATGCCGCCGGTGAAGATGCGCTCGCTGCCCGACAGCACGATGCCGTGCGCGTCTTCGGCCATGGCCAGCTCGATGGCATGGATCAACTGCCGGCACAGGTCGGTGTCCAGTGCGTTGACCGGCGGCCGCGCCAGGCGCAGTTCGCGGATGGGGCCATGGTTGATCACCTCGATGAGCGTCGTCATGCTGCGGTCTCGTTGCGAAGAAGGAACCTGGGCGATGATAACCAAACCATTCGTTGGCGTACTGTGGCTTCTGTGTGCGGCCGCAGCATCGGCCTCGGCGGCGGAATCGGGCTG
Organism: Stenotrophomonas sp. YJH_SMC_82; assembly: GCF_059368875.1. Lineage (NCBI taxonomy): Bacteria > Pseudomonadati > Pseudomonadota > Gammaproteobacteria > Lysobacterales > Lysobacteraceae > Stenotrophomonas > Stenotrophomonas sp. YJH_SMC_82. The sequence continues at coordinate 826,978 of NZ_JCAFSE010000002.1, read as the reverse complement.
CGTCACGGTGGATCAGGGCTGGGCGCGGTTGCCACCGAATCCGGCAATGCCGATGACCGCTGGCTACGGCGTCATCCACAACGGCTGCGGCAAGGCGGTGGTGATCACCGGCGCGACCAGCAGCAGCTTCAATGATGTGTCGCTGCACGAAACCACGATCACGGATGGGGTCAGCCGAATGCGCGCGATCGAGCGCCTGCCGCTGGCGCCGGGTGCACGTGCCGAGCTCAAGCCCGGTGGCCTGCACCTGATGCTGATGCAGGGCAAGGGCGCGCTGAAGGAGGGGCAGGCGGTGCCGCTACGGCTGCAGCTGGAAGGCGGCGGCGAAGCAAGTGCGACGCTGGCCGTACGCAAGGCTGCGCCGTAGCGGGATGGTCGTGCCGGCCGCTGGCCGGCAGCACGGGCAATGCCGGCCAGCGGCCGGCACTACCACAGGGCCTTACGACCAGTCGTACGAGAACAGCACGGTGCGGCTTTCCGGCTCGTACAGCATCTCGACCGCGTCGGCGCCGGTGGCGCAGAGGATCGTGTAGTTCCGGCCGCTGGCCGGCACGATCAAAGGGCCTTACGACCAGTCGTACGAGAACAGCACGGTGCGGCTTTCCGGCTCGTACAGCATCACGATCGCATCGGCGCCGGTGGCGCACCAGTTGTAGCCGGCTACGCCGGCCACGGCGAAGAACTTGTTGCCGTTGCGGGTGATGATCACCGTTTCGGCATCGTCCGCAGCGTTTGGGTCATCGGCAGCGTCGGTGAAGCCCAGTTCGAAGGCCGCGGGAATCTCCGCGGTCTCAGTCCAGTTGCCGAAGCCTATCGGTCCGCCCAGCGTATCCAGGTAGTCGCGTTCGCTGGCCTCACCCTTGCCGTAGCGCGAGTAGCAGGCGAGACGGCCGTGCGCGGCATGGTAATCGCGGGCCTTGGCGTAGCTGTCGCGCATCTGCGCGATGTGCTCCTGCGCATCCTTGTCCTGCACCGCCTCGCCGATGAAATAGCCCTCATTGCCGAGGAAGCGCATCTCGTTGCCGGCGGTCAGTTCGAAGGCGATCCAGTTGGTGCCGGTGAAATCGTTGTGGTGTTCTTCGGTGGTCTCGCCGATGCAGCCGTCGTACGGCTCGATCGGGCACAGCATCGTCGCCACCTGGCCGGCCAGTTCCGGCCGCAGCACGCCCAGGTCAATCTTCAGCAGCGGCAGCAGGTGCTGGCCGAGCCAGGCCTGGTCGGCGGGAAAGACGTCGGTGGGGAAGGGGACCATGCCGGGCAGCAGGTCGCGCAGTTCAGTCTGGTGGATCATGTCAGTCCATTGAATGGGATCGGTAGTGCCGGCCGCTGGCCGGCAACCTCATTGCAGCCAAAGCGTGCCGACCAAGGTCGGCACCTACCAGGGCGCGTCAAGTGGAGGCGCTGCGGATCGCCTCCGGCAGCGCCGCGCTCTTGCCGGTCTGCGTATCCATCCACACCACCACCACGTTGCCGTCGGAATACAGCTTCGACGCGTCCTGCTGGTCGACGATGCGGTGGCCGATGGTCACGCTGCTGTTGCCCAGGCGCTCGACGAACAGCTCGACCAGGATGTCGTTGGGCCACACGATCGGCAGCCGGTAATTGACGTTGGTCGCGGCCACCACCGGTGCGATGCGGTCGGTCATCGATACGCCGTCCACGCCCAGCATCCAGCGCACGCGCGCTTCTTCCAGGTAGGAAATGTACTTGGCGTTGTTGACGTGGCCCATGCTGTCCATGTCACGCCAGCGCACGCTGATCGGGATGCGGGCCAGGATCTTGTGTTCGCTGCTCATCAGGCGTCCTTCTTCTTCAATGTGCTCTTGCTGGCCTTGCCGGTGCTCTTGGCGGCCGCGGCCTTCTTGGCAACCTTGGCCGGCTTCTCAGGCTTCACCTTGCGTGGCGGGCGGGCGTCGGGCTTGTTGGCCACGGCAGCCGGCTGTTCCGGGCGCGCGCTGGTGGACGGCAGCATGCGCGCCAGGAACTGGCCGGTATACGACTGCGGACAGGCCGCCACGTCTTCCGGCGTGCCGGTGACCAGGATGGTGCCACCGCGGTGGCCGCCTTCCGGACCCAGGTCGACGATCCAGTCGGCGGTCTTGATCACGTCCAGGTTGTGCTCGATCACCACCACCGTGTTGCCTTCGTCGCGCAGCTTGTGCAGCACGCCCAGCAGCGCTTCGATGTCGTGGAAGTGCAGGCCGGTGGTCGGTTCGTCGAGGATGTACAGGGTGCGGCCGGTATCGCGGCGCGACAGTTCCTTGGACAGCTTCACGCGCTGCGCTTCACCACCGGACAGCGTGGTCGCGCTCTGGCCCAGCTTGATGTAGCTCAGGCCGACGTCGACCAGGGTTTCCAGCTTGCGTGCGATCGACGGCACCGGCTCGAACAGCTTCAGTGCATCCTCGACGGTCATTTCCAGCACGTCGTTGATGTTGAAGCCCTTGTAGAGGATCTCCAGCGTCTCGCGGTTGTAGCGCTTGCCATGGCAGACGTCGCAGGGCACGTACACGTCCGGCAGGAAGTGCATCTCCACCTTGATCAGGCCGTCGCCCTGGCAGGCTTCGCAGCGGCCACCGCGCACGTTGAAGCTGAAACGGCCCGGCGAATAGCCACGCGCACGCGCTTCGGGCACCTGTGCGAACAGTTCGCGCAGGGGGGTGAACAGGCCGGTGTAGGTGGCCGGGTTCGAACGCGGGGTGCGGCCGATCGGCGACTGATCGATGTCCACCACCTTGTCGAACAGGTCCAGGCCATCGATCTCCTTGTACGGGGCGATCGGGTGCGAGGAACCGTTGATCTCGTTGGCGGCCAGCGAGAACAGGGTGTCGTTGATCAGGGTGGACTTGCCGGAGCCGGACACACCGGTCACGCAGGTCAGCAGGCCCGACGGAATCGCCAGGTCCACGCCCTTGAGGTTGTTGCCGCTGGCCCCGCGCAGGTGCAGGGTCATCTTCGGGTTCGGCTTGTGCCGGCGCGCGGGGATCTCGATCGCGCGCTTGCCCGACAGGTACTGGCCGGTCAGCGAGCGCGGTGCCTCCAGGATGTCCTGCAGGGTGCCCTGGCCGACGATCTCGCCGCCATGCACGCCCGCGCCCGGGCCGATGTCCAGCACGTAGTCGGCCAGGCGGATCGCATCCTCGTCATGCTCGACCACGATCACCGTGTTGCCGAGGTCGCGCAGGCGGGTGAGGGTGCCGAGCAGGCGCTCGTTGTCGCGCTGGTGCAGGCCGATCGACGGCTCGTCGAGCACGTACATCACGCCGACCAGGCCGGCGCCGATCTGGCTGGCCAGGCGGATGCGCTGTGCCTCGCCACCGGACAGGGTGTCGGCCTTGCGTTCCAGGGTCAGGTAATCCAGGCCCACATCGACCAGGAAGCCGAGGCGCTCACCGATTTCCTTGACGATCTTCGCGGCGATCTCGCCACGCCAGCCCGGCAGGCTCAGTTCGCTGAAGAACTTCAGCGCCTCGTCGATCGGCAGCACCACCAGCTCCGGCAGCGGGCGGTCGGCCACGAACACGTTGCGTGCCGCCTTGTTCAGGCGCGCGCCATGGCATTCCGGGCACGGCTGTTCGCTGATGTACTTGGACAGCTCTTCGCGCACCGCCGGCGATTCGGTTTCCTTGTAGCGGCGCTCGAGGTTGGGAATGATGCCCTCGAAGCGGTGCTTGCGCTGGGTGCGGCCACCGGCTTCGGTGAAGTAGGTGAAGGTGATCGCCTCATCGCCGCTGCCGTACAGCACGGCCTGCTGCACGTTCTGCGGCAGCGAGTTCCATGCCGCGTCGACGTCGAACCGGTAGTGCTTGGCCAGCGAGGCGATCAGCTGGAAGTAATAGGCGTTGCGGCGGTCCCAGCCGCGCACCGCGCCGGCGGCCAGCGACAGCTCGGGATGCACCACCACGCGCGAAGGATCGAAGAATTCGGCCATGCCCAGGCCGTCGCAGCCGGGGCAGGCGCCCATCGGTGCGTTGAACGAGAACAGGCGCGGTTCCAGCTCCGGCAGCGAGTAATCGCAGACCGGGCAGGAGTACTTGGAGGAGAACAGCGTCGGCGAAGCGTCGGCACTGTCCAGGCTCTGCACCGAGGCCATGCCGTCGCCCAGCTTCAGCGCGGTTTCGAAGCTCTCGGCCAGGCGCTGCTTGATGTCCTCGCGCGGGCGGAAGCGGTCGATCACCGCCTCGATGGTGTGCTTCTGGCGCAGCGCCAGCGGCGGCACCGCATCGATTTCATGCAGCTCGCCGTCCACGCGCACGCGCACGAAACCCTGCGCGCGCAGCTGGTCGAACACCTGGGCATGCTCGCCCTTGCGGTCGCGGATGACCGGGGCCAGCAGCATGTAGCGCTGTTCCGGGTCCAGGGTCAGCACCTGGTCGACCATCTGGCTGACCGTCTGCGCCTCCAGCGGATAGCCGTGGTCCGGGCAGCGCGGGGTGCCGACGCGGGCGTACAGCAGGCGCAGGTAGTCGTAGATCTCGGTGATCGTGCCGACCGTCGAACGCGGGTTGTGCGAGGTCGACTTCTGCTCGATCGAGATCGCCGGGGACAGGCCCTCGATGTGGTCCAGGTCCGGCTTTTCCATCACGCTCAGGAACTGGCGCGCATAGGCCGACAGCGACTCGACATAGCGGCGCTGGCCTTCTGCATAGATGGTGTCGAACGCCAGCGAGGACTTGCCCGAGCCGGACAGGCCGGTGATCACGATCAGCTTGTCGCGGGGCAGGTCGAGGTCGAGGTTCTTCAGGTTGTGCGTCCGCGCGCCGCGGATGCGGATGAAATCCATCGCCATGGGGGATCCGGTTGTGGGGGCGTTGGCTGGGTGCCGGGCCAGCAGGGAACGGCAATCGGTCAGCCTACCGAGGTGACCAGATGGGGGCAATGGGCGACAATGCCAGCCCGATGTCTCATCTGGTGAGACAGGCCGTCAGGCAGGGGTCAGATCCCTTTTCACGGGGTGAAAAGGGATCTGACCCCGTTCCGGAGCCGTCCCCCGCGGCGTTCGGGGGTTGACTTGACCCGCGCCCGCTGATCTGCGTACAATTCCGCTCCTGTCCGCCCTCGATGGCGGCAGCTCAGACCACAATAACTACAGAGGAAGGCCTGGTCATGTACGCAGTACTGGTCACCGGCGGTAAGCAATACCGCGTGGCGCAGGGCGAAAAGCTCCGCATTGAAAAGCTCGAAGTCGAAGTCGGCAGCGAGATCAAGTTTGACAACATCCTGATGCTGGGTGACAGCGACGGCGTGAAGCTGGGCGATGCGCTGAAGGGCGCTGCCGTCACCGCCAAGGTCCTGTCCCAGGGTCGTGCTGACAAGGTCCGGATCATCAAGTTCCGTCGCCGCAAGCACCACATGAAGCGTCAGGGTCACCGTCAGTACTACACCGAAATCGAGATCACCGGCATCGCCGGCTAAGCATCAGGAGAAGCAGTCATGGCACATAAAAAGGGCGTAGGCTCCTCGCGCAACGGTCGCGACTCCAACCCGAAGTACCTGGGCGTCAAGATCTTCGGCGGCCAGGCCATCGAAGCCGGCAACATCATCGTGCGTCAGCGCGGCACCCAGTTCCACCCGGGCACCGGCGTTGGCCTGGGCCGTGACCACACCCTGTTCGCCCTCGTGGACGGCAAGGTGGAGTTCTCGGTCAAGGGCGCCAAGAAGCGTCGCACCGTCAGCATCGTCTCGGCCGACGCCTGATCCAGGCATCGCCGGCACCCGTGCCGCGGCATGGCCGTGCTGGATGAAGAGCACGCTGCATGGAGAGCCCCGCTTCGGCGGGGCTTTTCGTTAGAGTTGAAGCAAGACCGGCTGGGCCGGGTTGCCGGCCCGCGGCCGGCATGACATTCAAGGTGGCGGCCAGCAGGTCGCGCCCATCGCAGGCATCGAAACAATGAAACTGGTAGACGAAGCAGAAATCGAAGTGTTCGCCGGCAACGGCGGCAACGGCTGCATTGGCTTCCGTCGCGAGAAGTTCATTCCGCTCGGCGGCCCGGACGGCGGCGACGGCGGTGCGGGCGGCAGCGTGTACATCCGCGCCGACGAAAACCTGAACACCCTGGTCGACTTCCGCCATGAGCGTATCTTCAAGGCGCAGCGCGGCGAGAACGGCATGGGCCGCCAGGCCTATGGCAAGGGCGGCGAAGATCTGACCATCACCGTGCCGGTCGGCACCGTGGTCATCAACGTTGCCACCGATGAAGTCATCGGCGACCTGACCCAGCACGGCGACCGCCTGCTGGTGGCCAAGGGCGGTCGCGGTGGCCTGGGCAACATGCACTTCAAGAGCTCGACCAACCGCTCGCCGCGCCAGGCGCTGCCGGGCGAGCCGGGCGAAGAGCGCACGCTGAAGCTGGAGCTGAAGCTGCTGGCCGATGTCGGCCTGCTGGGCTTCCCCAACGCCGGCAAGAGCACCCTGATCCGTGCCGTTTCGGCGGCAACGCCGAAGGTGGCCGATTACCCGTTCACCACGCTGTACCCGAACCTGGGTGTGGTGAAGGTGGAGAACCACCGCAGCTTCGTGATCGCCGACATTCCGGGCCTGATCGAAGGCGCTGCGGACGGCGCCGGCCTGGGTGCGCAGTTCCTGCGCCACCTGCAGCGCACCCGCCTGCTGCTGCACCTGGTGGACATCTCGCCGATGGAAGGCGGCGTGGAGGGCATTTCGCCGGTGGAGCAGGTGCGTGCGATCGAACGCGAGCTGGAGAAGCACGATCCGGAGCTGCTGAACAAGCCGCGCTGGCTGGTGCTGAACAAGGCTGACCTGATGTTCGAAGACGAGGCGCAGGCCGCGGCGGAGCAGATCGTCGCCGAGCTGGGCTGGAAGGAGCCGTGGTTCCTGGTTTCCGCGCTGGGCCGCGAAGGTACCTTCCCGATCATGAGCCGGATCATGGCCTTCTTCGATCGCCAGAAGGAAGACGAGCTGGAAGCCCGCAACGCGCAGTGAATGCCGTTGTGGTTCCATGCGGAAAACCCGGCTTCGGCCGGGTTTTTCATTTGGTAGTGCCGGCCGCTGGCCGGCAATCCCGGTGAACCGCAGGCAACAAAAAACCCGGCCGGGGCCGGGCTTTTGTCTGCTGCCCAACTCCGAAGGGCAGGGCGGCAACGCCGGATCAGGCGGCCTTGAGGGCCTTGATGCGGTCGTTCAGGCGGCTCTTGTGGCGAGCAGCCTTGTTCTTGTGGATCAGGCCACGCGCGCTGAAGCGATCCAGGATCGGCTGGGCAACGGCGAAGGCGGCTTCGGCGCCGGCGGCATCGTTGGCGTCCAGCGCCTTGATCACTTTCTTGACAGCGGTGCGCAGCATCGAGCGCTGAGCCACGTTGCGCGCGTTGCGCACGACGGTCTGCTTGGCGCGCTTCTTGGCGGACTTGATATTGGCCACGGTGGTGGTTTCCTGAAAAAATCGGTGTTATGGGAACAGCAAGCTAGCTAGTATGATGGCCCGAGAAATGCACGTCAAGTCGATTGTCAAGAGGGACGCTGAGTGAGTTCACCGAAGATGTTGCGGGGCCTGCTGTCGTTCAGCAGCATGACCATGGTCTCGCGGGTTCTCGGACTTGTCCGGGATCAGGTGATCACTACCACGTTCGGCACCAATGCGGTTACCGATGCGTTCTGGGTTGCCTTCAGGATACCCAATTTCCTGCGCCGGTTGTTCGCGGAGGGGTCCTTCTCCACCGCCTTCGTGCCGGTGTTCACCGAGGTGAAGGAGACCCGCAGCCACGCCGAACTGCGTGAGCTGATGTCCCGGACCGCCGGCACCTTGGGCGGGGTGCTGATGCTGGTCACCGCCCTGGCGCTGATCTTCGCGCCGCAGCTGGCGGTGGCATTCTCAAGTGGTGCTGATACCGACCCGGTCAAGCAGACCCTGCTGGTCGACCTGTTCCGCCTGACCTTCCCGTTCCTGCTGTTCGTGTCGCTGACCGCGCTGGCCGGCGGTGCGCTGAACAGCTTCCAGCGCTTCGCGATGCCGGCGCTGACCCCGGTCATCCTCAACCTGTGCATGATCGCCGGTGCGCTGTGGCTGGCGCCGCGGCTGGGCGGCACCCCGGAGAAGCAGATCCTGGCGCTGGGCTGGGCGGTGCTGGCGGCCGGTCTCCTGCAGTTGCTGTTCCAGCTGCCCTCGCTGAAGGGCATCAACCTGCTGACCCTGCCGCGCTGGGGCTGGAACCATCCGGGCGTGCGCAAGGTGCTGACGCTGATGGTGCCGACCCTGTTCGGTTCGTCGGTGGCGCAGATCAACCTGCTGCTGGATACCCTCATCGCGGCCAAGCTGACCGACGGCTCGCAGTCCTGGCTGTCGCTGGCCGATCGCTTCCTGGAGCTGCCGCTGGGCGTGTTCGGCGTGGCGCTGGGCACGGTGATCCTGCCGGCGCTGGCCCGCCACCATGTCAGCACCGACCGCGAGGGCTTCTCGCGCTCGCTGGACTGGGGCCTGCGCATGACCCTGCTGATCTCGGTGCCGGCGATGCTGGGCCTGGTGCTGCTGGCCGAGCCGCTGATCGCCACGCTGTTCCAGTACCGCCAGTTCACCGCGTTCGATACCCGCATGACCGCGCTGTCGGTATACGGCCTGAGCTTCGGCCTGCCGGCGTTCGCGCTGCTGAAAGTGGTGCTGCCGGCGTTCTATGCGCGGCAGGACACCAAGACCCCGGTGCGTGCCGGCGTGGCCGCGCTGGTGGCCAACATGGTGTTCAACTTCGCGCTGCTGGCCGTGCTGTACCAGGTGATGGTGCCCGACGCGCTGAAGGCGCAGGGCGTGATGGCGGCGATCGGCAAGCAGCCGGGCCTGCACCTGGCGCTGGGCATTGCCAGTGCGCTGTCCAGTTACCTGAACCTGGGCCTGCTCTGGTACTGGCTGGGCAAGACCGACGTCTACCAGCGGCGGCCGGGCTGGGGCGGCTATCTGGTGCGGCTGGGGGTGGCCTGCGTGGCCATGGTCGGCGTGCTGCTGGCCCTGCTGCACTGGGTCCCCGACTTCACCGGCATGGACAAATGGCACCGTATCGGTGGCCTGATGCTGCTGGTCGGCGGCGGCGGCGCGACCTACGTGGTGGCCATGCTGGCGATGGGCTTCCGCCCGCGCGACCTGCGCGGGCATTGATCGCGGTCCGTGGCGGCTATACTTCAGGGTTACACCATTGAAGCGGCGGCCCCGGTCGGGCCGGAACGAGAGTTGATGAGCAGGCTGTTCAGAAGCGTCGAGGGCGGGGAGCTGTTCCCCAACGGAAGCGTGGTCTGTATCGGTGCATTCGACGGCCTCCACCTGGGCCATCGTGCGCTGGTCCGCCACGCGGTTGCCCGCGCGCGCGCCTTGGGCGTGGCCGCAGTGGCCGTGGCATTCGAGCCGCTGCCGCGTGAATTCTTCGCCCAGGGCACGCCGCCGCCGCGGCTGACCCTGGCGCGCAGCAAGGTCGAGATCCTGCGCGAGCTCGGCGTCGATGCGATCGGCCTGCTGCGTTTCGACGCGGCGATGGCGGCGATGCCGGCCGAGACCTTCGTGCGCCGGTTGCTGGTGCACCGGCTGGGCGCCCGCGAAGTGTGGATCGGGCCCGAGTTCTGCTTCGGCAACCGCCGCCGCGGTGATCTGGCACTGCTGCAGGAGATGGGCGCCGAACTCGGCTTCACCGCGGGCGAGATCGAAGCGGTGGACCTGCATGGCGAGCGCATCTCCAGCACCCGCATCCGCCAGCTGCTGCAGGAGGGCGATTTCGCCCGCGCCAACGACCTGCTCGGCCGCCCCTACGCGATCAGCGGGCGGGTGGTGCGCGGGCGCCAGCTCGGCCGTACGCTGGGCTTCCCCACCGCCAACCTGCGCTTCCCGAAGACCCCGGCACTGTCGGGCATCTACGCGACCTGGGTGCACGGCGTGTTCGACCAGCCCTGGCCTTCGGTGTCCAGCTTCGGTACGCGGCCGACGGTGGAGGGCGTGGAGCCGCTGCTGGAAGCCCACCTGTTCGATTTCCAGGGCGACCTGTACGGCCGCCACATCGACGTGGAGTTCGTCGCCAAGCTGCGCGACGAAGAGAAATTCAATGATCTGGCGGCGCTGACCGACCAGATGCACCGCGACGCCGAACAGGCGCGCGCCATCCTTTCCGAACATAGATTGCGAGCCACTGCGTGAGCCAGGACTACAAGACCACCCTGAACCTGCCAGCCACCGAATTCCCGATGCGCGGCGACCTGCCCAAGCGCGAGCCGGGCATTCTGGCGCGGTGGGAAGAGCAGGGGCTCTACCAGCAGCTGCGCGACAACGCCACCGGCCGCCCGCTGTTCGTGCTGCATGACGGCCCGCCATACGCCAACGGCCGCATCCACCTGGGCCACGCGGTCAACAAGATCCTGAAGGACATCATCGTCAAGTCGCGCTACCTGGCCGGCTTCGATGCGCCCTACGTGCCGGGCTGGGACTGCCATGGCCTGCCGATCGAGATCGCGGTCGAGAAGAAGTGGGGCAAGGTCGGCACCAAGCTTGACGCCGTCGAATTCCGCCAGAAGTGCCGCGAGTTCGCCGAAGAGCAGATCAACATCCAGCGCGTGGACTTCAAGCGCCTGGGCGTGACCGGTGACTGGGACAACCCGTACAAGACCCTGAGCTTCGATTTCGAAGCCAACGAGATCCGCGCGCTGGCCAAGGTCGTGGCCAACGGCCACCTGGTCCGCGGCGCCAAGCCGGTGTACTGGTGCTTCGACTGTGGCTCGGCGCTGGCCGAGGCCGAGATCGAGTACCAGGAAAAGGAATCGCCGGCGATCGACGTCGCCTACGCTGCACGCGATGCGCAGGCCATCGGCCAGGCGTTCGGCGTGAGCGTGCCGGTCGACGTCGAAGTGGCCGTACCGATCTGGACCACCACGCCGTGGACGCTGCCGGCCTCGCTGGCGGTGTCGCTGGGCGCGGAGATCAACTATGTGCTGGCCGAAGGCCCGGCCCACAACGGCAAGCGCCGCTGGCTGGTGCTGGCCGCGGCCCTGGCCGAGCGCGCGCTGCAGCGCTATGGCGTGGACGAAGTGGTGCTGCATGGTGAAACCACCGGCGCTGCGCTGGAAAACCAGCTGCTGGCGCATCCGTTCTACCCGGAGCGCGAGATCCTGGTGCTCAATGGCGACCACGTCTCCGACGAGGACGGTACCGGTGCGGTGCACACCGCCCCCGGCCACGGCCAGGAAGACTTCGTGGTCAGCCAGAAGTACGGCCTGCTGGACAAGTACAACGCTGGCCAGGTCACTCCGATCGACGGCCGCGGCGTGTACCTGGAATCGACCCCGCCGGCCGGTGACGTGGTGCTGGCGGGCCAGCACCTGTGGAAGGCGCAGGAGGCCATCGTCGGCGTGCTGCGCGACAACGGTTCGCTGCTGGCGTTCCATCCGATCCGCCACAGCTACCCGCACTGCTGGCGCCACAAGACGCCGGTGGTGTTCCGCGCCACCCCGCAGTGGTTCATCTCGATGGACAAGGCCAACCTGCGCAACGATGCGCTGGCCGCCATCGACACCGTCGGCTGGTTCCCGACCTGGGGCAAGGCGCGCATCCAGAGCATGGTCGACGGTCGCCCGGACTGGACCATCTCGCGCCAGCGCACCTGGGGCGTGCCGATCGCAATGTTCACCCACCGCCAGACCGGCGAGATCCATCCGCGTTCGGTGGAGCTGATGCAGCAGGTCGCCGACCGCGTCGAAGCCGAGGGCATCGACGTGTGGTATTCGCTGGACGCCGCCGAACTGCTCGGTGCCGACGCGGCCGACTACGAGAAGGTCACCGACATCCTCGACGTCTGGTTCGATTCGGGCGTGACCCATGAAGGCGTTCTCGCCGCGCGTGGCTTCGGCAAGCCGGCCGACCTGTACCTGGAAGGGTCCGACCAGCACCGCGGCTGGTTCCAGTCCTCGCTGCTGACCGGCGTGGCGATCGACAAGCGCGCCCCGTACAAGCAGTGCCTGACCCACGGCTTCACCGTGGACGAGCACGGCCGCAAGATGTCCAAGTCGCTGGGCAACGGTATCGAGCCGCAGGACATCATGAACAAGCTGGGCGCGGACATCCTGCGCCTGTGGATCGCCTCGGCCGACTACAGCAACGAGATGTCGCTGTCGCAGGAGATCCTCAAGCGCAACGCCGACGCCTACCGCCGCCTGCGCAACACCGCGCGCTTCCTGCTCGGCAACCTGGACGGTTTCGACCCGGCGCTGCACCTGCAGCCGCTCGAGCAGATGGTCGCGCTGGACCGCTGGATCGTGCATCGCGCGTGGGAGCTGCAGGAGAAGATCAAGGCGGCCTACGACGGCTACAACATGGCCGAGATCGTGCAGCTGCTGCTGAACTTCTGCAGCGTGGACCTGGGCTCGCTGTACCTGGACGTGACCAAGGACCGGCTGTACACCATGCCGACCGATTCGCACGGTCGCCGTTCGGCCCAGAGCGCGATGTACCACATCGCCGAAGCGTTCACCCGCTGGGTGGCGCCGATCCTGACCTTCACCGCCGACGAGCTGTGGGGCTACCTGCCGGGTGAACGCGCCGGCCACGTGCTGTTCACCACCTGGTATGACGGCCTGGCGCCGTTGCCGGCCGATGCCCAGCTCAATGCCGCCGACTTCGACCAGCTGCTGGCCGTGCGCGAGCAGGTGGCCAAGGTGCTCGAGCCGATGCGCGCCAACGGTGCGATCGGTGCGGCGCTGGAAGCGGAGATCACCATCGCCGCCAGCGAAGAACAGGCCGCGCGCTGGCAGCCGCTGGCCGATGAACTGCGTTTCCTGTTCATCAGTGGCGACGTGCAGGTGCGCCCGGCGACCACCGACGAGGTGTTCGTCAGCGCCCAGCCGACCACCAAGGCCAAGTGCGTGCGCTGCTGGCACCACCGCGCCGACGTCGGCAGCAACGCCGACCATCCCGAGCTGTGCGGCCGTTGCGTGAGCAACGTGACCGGCGCCGGCGAAGTGCGGAGCTGGTTCTGATGGCCGCGCCCCGTCCGCATCCGAACGCCCTGGTCTGGCTGCTGCTGTCGGTGGCCATCATCGGCCTGGACCAGTGGTCCAAGGCCTGGGTGCTGTCCAGCCTGCCGGAGTTCCAGCCGGTGGTGGTCATCGACGGCTTCTGGAACTGGTACCGCACCTACAACACCGGCGCGGCATTCAGTTTCCTGAGCGACGCCGGTGGCTGGCAGAAGTACTTCTTCACCGCGCTGGCGATCGCCATCAGCGGGCTGATGGCCTGGTGGCTGCGCGGCACCGCCCGCGGCAACTGGAAGGCCGCGGTGCCGTATGCGCTGATCATCGGCGGCGCCATCGGCAACGTGATCGACCGCCAGGTGCACGGCCACGTGGTCGACTTCATCCAGTGGTACGTGGGCAGCTACACCTGGCCCTCGTTCAACATCGCCGACTCGGCCATCGTGGTGGGTGCCATCGGCATCGCGCTGTTTGGCCTGTTCGACGGCAAGTCCGCCAAAAAGGCGGATAATGCCAACCCGAAACCGTAAGCCGGCTGCCGCCGGGAGACTGAACTGATGGATGTGCTGCTCGCCAACCCGCGTGGTTTCTGTGCCGGTGTCGATCGTGCGATCGAGATCGTCAAGCGCGCGATCGAAACGCTGGGCGCGCCCATCTATGTCCGCCATGAAGTGGTGCACAACCGCTTCGTGGTCGACGACCTGAAGCAGCGCGGCGCGATCTTCGTCGAGGAACTCGACGAGGTTCCGGACAACAACACCGTGATCTTCAGCGCGCATGGCGTGTCCCAGGCCGTGCGCCAGGAAGCCGAGCGCCGTGGCCTGAAGGTGTTCGACGCCACCTGCCCGCTGGTGACCAAGGTCCACTTCGAGGTCGCGCGCCACTGCCGTGCCGGCCGTGACGTGGTGCTGATCGGCCACGCCGGTCACCCGGAGGTGGAAGGCACCATGGGCCAGTGGAACCGCGAAGCCGGGACCGGGCAGATCTACCTGGTCGAGGATGTCGAGCAGGTCGCGACGCTGCAGATCAACCAGCCGGAAAACTTCGCCTACACCACCCAGACCACGCTGTCGGTGGATGACACGCGCGGCATCATCGATGCGCTGCGCGAGCGGTTCCCTGCGATGCAGGGCCCGAAGAACGACGACATCTGCTACGCCACGCAGAACCGCCAGGATGCTGTGCGCGACCTGGCCAAGCGCTGCGACCTGGTGCTGGTGGTCGGTTCGCCGAACAGCTCCAACTCCAACCGTCTGAGCGAGCTGGCCCGCCGCGAAGGCGTGGAGTCGTACCTGATCGATGGTGCGCACGAGATCGACCCGGCATGGGTGGCAGGCAAGCAGCACATCGGCGTGACCGCCGGCGCCTCGGCGCCGCAGGTGCTGGTCGATGGCGTGCTGGCGCGCCTGGCCGAGCTGGGCGCCACCGGCGTGGGCGAGCTGGACGGCGAACCGGAATCGATGGTGTTCGCGCTGCCGAAGGAACTGCGCCTGCGCCTGGTCGACTGAGCGCGGAAGGACGTCTGCAGGGTACGGCCCGCCACTACCCGGTGTGGGTGCGAACCGAAACTGATCTGGTGGGTGCGAACCTTGGTTCGCACGCCTTTGGCATGGCCGGGTGGGCGCACCGCCCATGACCTTTGGCCATGGGGCCGGCCATCGCACAGGCCTAGCATCGGAGGATTCCCCGTTGTTGGAAACTGCCTGATGAAGACCCGAGCCCTGGCGATGTCGTTGCTGTTCGCGCTGGCGGCCACGCCTGCACTTGCGCAGACCTCGCCACCGGCCAACGCGGCAGCCCCAGGACTGCTGCGCATCGATGTGGACGCGCGCGATCTGGCCCGGCGCATCTTCAAGGTGACCGCCACCGTGCCGGCCACGCCCGGCCCGATGACCCTGCTGTACCCGCAGTGGATTCCCGGCAACCATTCGCCCACCGGCCCGATCGACAAGCTGGCCGGCCTGCGCGTGACCGCCAACGGCAAGCCGCTGGCCTGGCAGCGTGACCAGTACAACGTCTATGCGTTCAAGGTGGACGTGCCGGAGGGCGTGAGCGAGATCGTCGCCCACTTCGATTTCCTGTCCTCGCAGGGCGGCAGCCAGGGCCGGGTGGTGATGACCCCGGAAATGCTCAACCTGCAGTGGAACGCCAACTCGCTGTATCCGGCCGGCATCGACGCGCGCCAGCTGCAGGCGCAGGCCAGCGTGACCCTGCCCAAGGGCTGGTCGTTCGCCACTGCATTGGAGACCGCGCGCCGCGACGGTGACACCGTGGTGTTCAAGCCGATCTCCTATGACCATCTGGTCGATTCGCCCTTGTTTGCCGGCGAGCACTACCAGCGCATCGATCTCGATCCGGGCGCGAAGGTGCCGGTGCACCTCAACGTGTTTGCCGACGACGCCAAATCGCTGAAGCCGAGCGAGGCGCAGATCACGATGCACCGCGCGCTGGTGCAGCAGGCCGACAAGCTCTACGGCGCGCGGCACTACAACCACTATGAGTTCCTGCTGGCATTGACGGACCGCCTCGGCGGCATCGGCCTGGAGCATCACCGTTCCAGTGAGAACAGCGCCGACCCGGGCTACTTCACCGAGTGGGACAACAACGCGTGGATGCGCGATCTGCTGCCGCACGAGTACACCCATTCCTGGAATGGCAAGTACCGTCGCGGCGCCGATCTGGCCACCGCCAACTTCAACACGCCGATGGGCGATAGTCTGCTGTGGGTCTACGAAGGCCAGACCCAGTTCTGGGGCCAGGTGCTGGCGGCGCGTTCAGGGCTGTGGTCGACCGCGCAGGCGCGCGACATGCTGGCCAACGTGGCCGCGACCTATGACCGTGGTCGGCCGGGCCTGGCCTGGCGGCCGCTGCAGGACACCACCAATGACCCGACCATCGCGCAGCGCCGCACGCTGCCTTACCGCAACTATCAGATGAGCGAGGACTACTACTCCGGCGGCCAGATGCTGTGGCTGGAAGTGGAGGGCAAGCTGCGCGAACTGAGCGGCAACCGGCGCAGCCTGGATGACTTCGCACGTGCGTTCTTCGGCGTCGGCAACGGCGACTGGGACGTCAACCCGTACACCTTCAACGACGTGGTCGTGACCTTGAACGGCATCGCGCCGTATGACTGGGCGACGTTCCTGCGCGGGCGCCTGGACGGCCACGGTTCGTTGACCGGCGGCCTGGAACTGGCGGGCTGGAAGCTGGTCTACCGCGATACGCCGAACGATGCCTACAAGGCGCAGGAAAAACGCGCCAAGGCGGCATTGCTGGCGTACTCGCTGGGTGCGACCGTGCTCGACAGCGGCGTGGTCGGCGACGTGATCTGGGACAGCCCGGCGTTCAATGCCGGCCTGGCGCCGGGCATGAAGGTGATTGCCGTTGGCGGGCGCGAGTACAGCAGCCAGCGCTTGAAGGATGCGGTAGCTGCGGCGGCGAAGGACAAGGCGCCGATCGTACTGCTGGTGAAGCAGTTCGACCGCATCGAAACGATGAACATCGCCTACCACGGTGGCCTGCAGTACCCGGTGCTGGAGCGTATCGCCGGCAAGCCTGACCGCCTTGCGGACCTGTGGAAGGCACGATGAAACCGCGCGCCCGCGATGGCGTGATCCTGTTGATGGCGATCCTCGCCATTCTCGGTGCGTTCCTGCACGGCGACGGGCGCTGGCTGCACTGGCTGGCCAAGCCGACCACCACGCTGCTGATCGCTGCCATCGCCTGGCGCGTGCATGATCCAGCGCAGCCGTTCTACCGACGCGCGGTGCTGGCTGGCATGCTGCTGTCGTGCGTGGGGGATATCGCGCTGATGTTGCCGGTGGATGCGTTCGTGCCGGGGCTGGTCGCGTTCCTGCTGGCGCACCTCTGCTACATCGTCGCCTTCCGCGATGGCCTGCGTGCCGGACGTGGCCTGCTTGCCGCCAGCGTCCTGCTCGGCGCGTTCGCTGTACTGAATGTACTTGGTCTGTGGCCGCACCTGCCCGCACCGATGCGCATTCCGGTGCTGGCATACGTGGTGGTGCTGGCCTCGATGGCGGTCCTGGCGCTCGCACGCCAGTGGCGGCGACCGCACACCGATGCAATGGATGCCAGCAGCTCCCGCTGGGCGGCCGCCGGTGCGCTGCTGTTCGTCGCCAGCGACTCGCTGCTGGCCTGGGACCGCTTCGCCGGCGGCCTGCCACTGGCCAGCCTGCTGGTGCTGTCCACCTACTACGGCGCGCAGTACGCCATCGCCCGCTCGGTTGTGCCTGGCCATCGGTAGCCTGGCCTCGTTATGATTTTCTGATGGATAGGGAAATCAACGCGCTGGCTGCAGTTATCGATGCCATACGGGCGGAGTGGTCGCGGCCCCGGGTCGCCATGCATCAGCATGGGGAGTGTCCTTTCCTGCTTCGATCTTCCTTTGTACAACGCAGTGCTGCGGTACCAACAGACCGACGATTCCAGGGCTGTTCAGCGCAGTTGCTCGCATTCTGGGACAGGTACGCTTCGGCGGAATTGTTCAAGGACGAGCAATTTGGTCAATGGGGCATGGAGATGCTCAGCGTCGAGGATGCACACGTTCAGACGGCCTTTCTCGCTGGTTCGCGTCCGTTGGATTTCCGGAGCGGCGATGTCGTATTTGGCCGCTTCTACGGCGACTCAGATCTACTGGTTATGAACGCCTTTGGTTCGGTGCTGGTCTGCCTGCCTTTGGACGAGCGAAAAGACTGGCATGAAGCATCGGACTCGCTTGCAGGCTTCCTATCCCGGCTGCATGAAGCCCAAGGTTCCAAGTACTGGGAGTTGTGATCCATTGAGGGCATCCGCATTGGCTGCCCGCTAGTTCCAGTCTTCTGGCCAGCAAAAAATGCTTGCTCTACCTGCTGGAGTACCGGCTGCTGGGGCTGGACTGGATCGCGCTGTCTACCGGCGACTAACGCCGCGCAGGGTGCCCTGTTCATCGAACTGCAGGCGCACTGATTCGCGATCACCGGCCACTTCGTCCGGCAGCCATGCCAGTTTGCCAGCTTTGCGCACGATCACGTAGACATGGCCGACTTCGGATGCAGGGTTCTGCAGCGCATTGCGCTGTTCCTGCAGTGCTTTGGCCACGCGTGGCACGGCATCGAAATCGATGTTGGCCAGAGGCGTGCTGCTGCGCTGCAGGCTGATGGTAGGGGCGAACTGTTGTGGGTTCACTGGATTGCCCTTGCGCCATTGACCACGCTCGAAGTGGTAGCTGTCGACGCGGGTCGGCTGCTGCGGATCGACCAGGTCCAGGTTGATGCGGCCGTCGTCGTAGAAGTGGATGCTGTGGAACACCGCCAGCCGGTGCCCGGCCAGCGCAGGCATCTGTTCCAGTGCCTGGCGGGCGGCCAGCAGGTAGTCCGCATCGAACAACCGGTTGTTGCGTTCGGGCACCGGCGGCAACCGCGGCTCGGTCATCGGCGCGAGCGAAGCGGGCCTCTCGCGCGCTGGCGGCATGGCGATCGGCGCGCTTGCGCTGTCGGCCTGCACCGAATGGCCCAGTGTTTCGCCCAGCGTCTGCAGGGCTCCGCCTGCCACGGCGACGCCGGCCAGCACCAGCAACACCACGGAGAACACCAGCCGGGTCGAGGGCGGCTGCTTCATACACCCTCCAGGCGAACGTTGCGGCGATCTTCCGGGTCGTACAACAGCGTGACCCGCTCGCGCGGAAGATTGGCCAGCTCGATCAACGGGATGAAGCGGCGCACGCTCACCTGCTGCACGCCACCTTCGCGGTCGATGTATTCCAGCTGGAACTCCACCTGCGGCTGCTCGTTGAGATAGGTGCCGGTCTGGCGCAGCTTCAGCACCTTCGCATCCACGCCGATGCCGCGATACTTCAGCGCGTCACCGCGGGCGTCGGCCTGCAGCAGCCGGCCGAGCAGGCGCAGGCCCAGCGCGTAGCCGCACAACACCAGCGGGCACACCAGCAGCGGATGACCGAGCGACAGGAAGGTCCAGCCCAGCCCCTCACTCTGCAGCCGATAGGCGGCCACATAGGCACTGGCCACCGCCACGATGCCGATCGCTGCGCCGACACCACGACGCCAGAGGCTGGCGACATCCAGTTCGGGCTGCGCCCCCTCCAGCACCACGTTGGGGAACGCGCCCGGCATCCGGCTCAGGCGTACCTCGATACGCTTGCCGGCCACGAAACGCTGCAGCTGCGGCTTGCTGTCCACCACCAGCATCTGTTCGTTGATGGGCGTGCCGGACAGGTTCTGGAAGCCCAGTTGCAGCTTCCACTGCGCGAAGCCGCGCACGTGCACGCCGGTCGGCTCGGCCTGTTCGATCAACGCGTCGCGCGGCTCACCGCCGGCCAGGATGGTGCGCACCCGATGCAGCGCGCGCGGCGGGCCCAGCAGCAGGTAGTGCAGGAAGGCGAGCAGCAGGGCCAGCCACAGGATCACCGACAGCGCGAGCAGCAGCAGGGCCAGCCATGGCGCGCTGCGGTCGGCCAGTTGCACCGGCCACGACGTGCCGACATAGAGGATGCAGGGGAAGGGCAACGCGAAGAACAGCAGGAACGCGCCCCAGAACCAGAGATAGGCCTTCATGGGGTGGTGGGGAACCGATGGAACAGGGCGCGTAGGGTACTACGCTCAGCGGATCTGCAGGGTCAGCAGGAAGTAGCGGCCGAGCGGATCGTCGAGCCCCGGCATCTGGCCACCGTTGCCAACCAGATAGTTCACCGGTTGCGTGTCGAGCACGTTGTGCACGTCCAGCGCGGCGACCACGCGCGGCCCCAGGCGTCGTGCGAGATGCAGGTTCCAGCGCAGCTGCCGGGGGTTCATGCAGTGGTTCTGCTCGCGCTGTTCCTCCGGGCATGCCGCACCGGGCAGCCAGGCGCGCGTGCGCCCCACCTGGTTGCCGCGCAGGGCGATGTCCCAGTTGCTGTTCTGCCACTGCACGTTCAGCACGGCGGCCATCGTCGGCGTGACATGGCCGCGCAGGTCCACCGTTGCATCATGGCCACGTTCGCGGCGCAGTTCCTGCTGCTTCAGCGCATCGAGCGAGAACAGCCACTGGCCGGTGCTGCCGGTATCGATGTGGTACTCCCCGCGCAGTACAAAGTTGCGCGAGGTGGTGCGGCCGATGTTGTCGAAGGACAGGCGCAGGTTGCTCAGGTGGCCGTCCTCGTCCAGCTCCCAGGTGCCGGGGTTCCACACCGCGTCGGCCGGTTGCAGGGCCAGGATCTCGTTGCGCAGTTCGACGATGTTGTGGGTGAGTGACAGCGAGAACGTATCGGTCGGCGTCCAGGTCGCGGCCAGGGAATGGCTGCGCGACCGCTCGGCCTTCAACGCATCGTTCTCCACCACGTCCACGGTGACGCTGCAGCGCCCGTTGCCGCTGCTCTGCGCGCAGTCGGGCAGGGCGCTGGAGGCCGGCAGCTCGATCGCACCGAAATAGCCCGGGGGGCGCCGCTGCTCGAACAGGCTGGGCGCACGGTAGCCGCGCCCGCTGGCAAGCAGGAAGGACCACCGGGGCGTGGGGCTCCAGCGCAGGCCAACACGGGGTGAAAAGGCCTGGTAGTCGCCATCGCGGTCCCAGCGTGCGGCCAGGTCCATGCGCAGCGTGTGCGCCAGGGGCAGGCCGAGTTCGGCGTAGGCGCCGCCACTGCGGCGCGCCAGGTGGCGCTGCTCCTGCGGCAGGCCCAGCGCCAGGTCACCCTGGCTCAGCAGGGCGTCGGGATGCGAGGTCCAGCGCTCCTGGCGCAGGTCGATGCCGGTGGCCAGCTGTGCAGCACCGCCGGCCAATGGCATCAGCTCCCGCTGCATGCCCCACCAGCCCTGCCACTGCTCGGTGCGCCCGCGGTTGCGGATCGACGGGAACAACTGCTCGGCCGCGCCCGCCGGCAACGAGGTGAAGCCGGGCAGGAAATCCAGTGTCTCGGCGACCCGCAGCAGGGGCTCGGCGCGCACGGTGCCCGACGTGGACAGGCTGACATCGCTGCGTTGTGCGCTGATGCCGGCATCCCAGCTGCGCCGGCCCTGGTCGCGGCCAATGCCGAAGGTGACGTCGGCGTCGGTGGCACGTACATGCGGACGCACGTTGCCGGCTTCGCGCAGCACGCTGTTGAAGGTGAACCCGTACAGGCCGATGGCAACGGCGGTTGGACCAAGGTCGAAGCGTTGCCGGTTGTGGCTGGCCCGCGCCTCGGCGTAGGCATAGCGACCTTCGCCGCGCTCATGCCGGTAGCGCAGGTAGGCCGAGGCGGTATCCGAGGCCGGTTGCAGCGAGCGTGGTCGGGCGCTGTCGAACCAGCAGGCACCATCGCGCCGCGTCAATGGGCCTTCGCAGCGTTCTGCCGGCCAGTAGCGTCCATCGCGGAACGCGCCGATCAGGTACTGCGAGGTTTCCGCATGCCATTGGCGGCGATCACCGGCCACGTGGTCGATGCGGTGCAGGTCGATGCCGGCGAACCAGCGGTCCCCTCCGTCGCGCACGCCGCCGGTGGCCGCCTGCACGCGATACTGGCCAGCGTCGCCGCGCCCGCTCAGGCCGGTCTGCAGCATGGCTTCCGGGCCGTCAGCCTGGTCGCGCAGGATGATGTTGACCACGCCGGACATCGCGTCGGCACCATAGATGGCCGAGGCGCCGCCACGTACCAGCTCGATGCGTTCGACGAAGCTGAGCGGAATTCCCCCAAGATCGGTGAGCCCACCCTGTTCCAGCGACACCATGGGATAGCGTGGCAGGCGCCGGCCATTGACCAGGAACAGGGTCGCACGCGGGCCCATGCCGTCCAGGCTGGTGGTGGTGGCCGCACCCACCGGCAGGTACTGCGAATCGCCACTGCGCGAGGTGCTCATCGCCGGGTGGCCGTTCATGCCCGGCAAGTGCCGCAGCAGGTCGAACAGGCTGCCGTAGCCGCTGCGCAGGATGTCATCGCGGTCGATGATGGTGACCGGCAGCGTGGTCTGCACGGAGGTGCGCGGCAGCCGGCTGCCGGTGACATGGATCGGCGCCAGTTCCACCTGCGGCGGCGCGTCGGCGGATTTGTGTGGCGAAGGTGCTGCGGGCGTGGCGCGTGCCGCGACCGAAGGTCGCGATGGGAGCGCGGGGTGGGTACGGCGTACGACGAATCCGCCAGCGGGCGTACGCAGGATGTTCACCGGCATGCCCGCGACCAGTTCCTTCAGGGCCGCGGCCGCATCGCGGTGGCCATGAGTGCCGGCCGTGCGCAGGCCATCCAGCTCACGCGCATCGAACAGCAGGGCAATGCCGCTCTGTCGCGCCCATTGCTGCAGGGCCGGCGCCAGCGGGCCTGAGCCAACATCGACCTCCAGGGTGCCCGCTTGCTCGGCCGCAGCGGCAGACGGCAGCGCGGGGATGCCCAACGCGAGGCAGAACAGGGTGCGGAGCAGCAGCCCCCCCTGCAGCGCGCCCGGTACTGCCATCACCGCAGGCCTCCTCAGTACGTGCGGCGCAGTTCCAGCGCGCCATCCGGTCGCGTCTGGCCAGCCACCGACCAGCCCAGTTCCAGTGCCGACAGCAGTTCCTGCGCGTCGCCGGCACGGAAGGTACCGCTTACCGCCAGGCTGGCGATCTCCGGATCGGCGATCACCAGCGGCGTGTGGCCGTAGCGGTTCATGCGTTCGACCACGATCGACAGCGGTGTGGCATCGAACACCAGCTGTCCCTGCAGCCAGCCTTCAGCAGCGGCATTGGACGACAGTGCCGGACCGGGCTGGATGCGGCCCGACGGCAGTACCTGCAGTTGCTGGCCGGGCGCCAGGGTGTGCTGGGTGCCCCCGCTGCTGACTTCCACCGCACCTTCCAGCAGTGCGACTTCGACCAGGCCATCATGCAGGCGTTCCACCTGGAAGGTGGTGCCGATGTCGCGGATGGTGCTGTCGCCGGCGCGTAGCTGCAGGGCCTTGCCCGACGGTGCGACCTGCAGCTGCAGGCGGCCACGTTCCAGCACCAGGTTGCGATGGCGCCAACCGAAACGGGCGTGCAGGGTGGTGCCCGCATCCAGCGTGGCCACGCTGCCATCGGCAAGCGTCTGCAGCCGGGGCTGGTGGGAATCGTTGGCGTAGCGCAGCGGCGTGGGGTTGCCGTCGACGGCAATCATCCAGCCGATCCCGATGGCCAGGCAGACGCCTGCGGCAGCGGCCACTGCCGGCAGCCAGCGACGCGGCGCCGGCCGTGCCGCACGTGCCGCGGCGGTGCGCAGCCACGGGTCGGCGGCCAGTTCCTCGCCCTGCTGGAACAGGGTCTCGGCCTGGATCCAGGCAGTGACATGGGCCGGGTCCTCGGCCAACCAGTCCTCGAACGTCTCGCGCTCGCCCGGCGTACAGTCCGGAGCCTCCAGCCGCGCCACCCAGGCGCTGGCGCGTTCGAACAGCTGCGTATCTTCCCTGGGCCTGGCGTGACTCATCCGTTGTCCCTGTCGTTGTGCAGCGGATCCGTTCCGAGTTCCTGGCGCAGGCCCTGCAGTGCGCGGGCGATGTGTTTTTCCACGGTCTTGGCAGTAATTCCACAGTGCCGCGCGATCTGCGTATAGCTCATGCCGGTGATCCGGTTGAGCAGGTACACCTCGCGCGCGCGCTCGGGCAGCTTGAACAGGGCCTGCCGCAGCAGGGACAGCATCTGCCCGGACTCGGCCTGGCGCAATGGATCGGGCGACGTGCTGGAAGGCTCGTTGCCGCCATCATGTTCGGCGAGGGAAAGATGCGGCCGCGACTGCGACGAACGGCCGCGGTCTGCCAGGCGGTTGCGGGCGATACGATACAGCAGCAGCCGCAGCTCGTCGGCACTGTGCGCGCGATAGCGGATCAACCGCTCCATGCAGTCCTGCGCGATGTCCTCCGCATCCTCCGGCCCGACACCGCGCGTGCGCAGGAACGCACACAACGGCGCGCGTTCCTCCCGCACGAACGCAATGAACGCGTCCGCCGGCGCGGACAGGTCCGGCGCGCGATGGATCAGAGGAGAGGGGGCGGACAGGGCTGGCCTCGGACGTCGGTGGCGGGTACGTCTTCGAGTTTTACGCGACGATGACCGGATGGGGAAGAGTGTGCGTGGCCCACGAATCCATTGTGAATGCGTTCATGTTTCGAGGGGCGCTGCACTGGGGGAGGGCGCACCGTCCGGACGTTGAACTTTCGACCCGTGCGTTGCGGGTGGAGAGAGAGAACACATGAAGCATTCGAAGTTGAGCCTGGCCCTGGCAGCGTTGCTGGGCATCACCGCCATGGCGGCGGTTGATGACGTCATGGCAATGAATTATCACGTGCAGGACGATCGCGTCTTCCTCAGCGGCGGCGTAACCGTTGCCGATGTGGTGGCGCTGCCCGCGCTGCTGGCCAAGGCGCAGGCCGAAGGACGCCCGATCCGCGAAGTCGTGCTGCGCACGTCCAACGGTGGCGCGCTGATCGCCGGCGAGTGGCTGCAGGCGGTGATCCGCACCCAGGGCCTGGACACGATCGTGTCCGGCCACTGCATTTCGTCCTGCTCGATCATGCAGTCCGGCGGCGTCAACCGTTATCTCGGCGGCGACCTGCCGCTGGTCGATTCGGTGCAGATCCATGCCGCCAGCAGTGGTGGCAGGATCACCTACGCACCGTCGCCGCGCATGACCCAGATCTACACCGGCAACTATGGCGGCGGCATGGATGCCGGCCTGCTGCACAAGGCCATGTATGAGGTGGTGCGGCCCAATGGCCTGCTGGTGTTCCGCGACCCGGCGCGCACCACGGGTACATCGGTCACCTTCGATCCGGATGGCAGCGGCAGCAAGCTGGAGTCGTTCCCGGGCCAGGACATCCGCGGCAACAACATCATCAACACGGCAGGCTATCGCGATCCGGGCGACACCCTGCATGTGACCAGCAACGTCAGCGGCGACATCAATCCGGGCTACCTGCGCACCGCGCGCCAGTTGCAGGCCTTCGTCGACGACGATTTCGCGCGCTGGAACACCGACTGGGCCAGCACCTACATCAACTACGCGGTGAGCCTGTACAACGTCTCCACGCGGGGGCCGAACGGCATCGGCACGCAGTCGCTGCAGCAGCTGCTTGCCGACCCCGACCTCCAGGATGAGCTGCGCGGCCAGTTGCGGCTGGCCGATCTGGATGCCTCCACCCTGGCAAGTTCGGCGGGCGTGATCCGTGTCAGCAATGGCGCCACCTGGCGCACCGCCGAAACCACCGGCGCCGATTTCATGCTGGTCGACAACGGCACCATCGCGCTGGAGGGCGGCGCGCTGCGCACCCCCGAGCTGCGGGTGATGCCGGGCAGCATCGTGGTTGGCCACGGTGATATCGCATCGGTCGGCACCGACAGCGATGCCTTGCTGGATGGCACCGGCCCGTCCTGGCGCGAAGACGGCTTCAACCGCCTGCGCGTGTTCGGCACGCTGATGCCGCGTGGCGGTGATCTGGTGACCCACGGCTACGTCAACATCATGCCCGGCGGGCAGGTGCTGTTCGATGTTACCGAGGCCGGTGGCACCGGCAGTGGCCGCCTGCGTGTCGGCAGCTTCTACGATGGCGGTGCCGAAGAGGGGGCGCTGGTGATCGCGCAGGGCGCACACCTGGCGTTGAACGTCGCCCAGGGCTTCTATGCCGGCACCTACCGCCGCGATCTGGTGGAAGGGCCGATCTACCAAGGCGGTTTCCAGGATGCCGTGCGACTGGGCGACACCGGCTACAGCGCCAGCATCACCGCGGGCGAAGTATTCCGCCCGCGCCACAATTCGCTGCTCAGCTTCAACGTCAACCAGACGACCGACGGGCTGTGGCTGACCGCCAACCCGGGCTTCGATCAGCTGGGCCTGTTTGCCAACGGCACCTCCGGCGATGGACTGGGGCGCGCGCTGGCAGCCGCATCGGATCGCCAGGACAGCGGCCTGAAGTCGCTGCTCGGCGCGCTGCAGTTCACCGACCGCGATGTGATCGCACAGCAGGCCGGCGCCCTGCGCGGTGATGCACATGCCAGCCTGCGCCTGGCCGACAATGCACTGCTGGGCAGCATCGGCAACGTGGTGCAGCAGCACCAGGCAGCGATGCGCAGTGGCGGCGATGCCGATGGCCTGGCCTCGCAGGCGGCGCAGTCGGTGTCGGCGCAGCCGGGCATGCGCCATGGCAGCCTGTTCAACCAGCTGGCCATGCATCTGGTCGAGCCGGCCGGCGGGGCTGCTGGCGACAGCCGCGCGGCGGGTGGCAGCCGTGGCCTGTGGGCGCGCGGTTTCGCCAGCCATGGCCGCATCGACGCCGACGGTGGCGTGGCCGGCCTGAGCCATAACATCGGCGGCATCGTGGTCGGTGCCGACACGCACGTGGCCGATGACCGCGTCACCCTCGGCGTCAGCGTGGCCGCCGCGGACATGTCGACCAAGGCCAGCGATGGCTCCGGTTTCAGTGGCGACGTGCGCGCGCTGGATGTGGGCGGCTACCTGGATGCGACCTATTCGCGTGGCTACCTGTCGGCGGCCGTGCGCTACACCGACCTGCGCCACGATACCCGCCGCAGCCTTTCGGCCATCGATGGCCTGCAACAGCCGCTGCGTGCCCGATACAGCAACGACGCGATCTCGGCGCGGGTGGAGCATGCGTTCTCCTTCACCACCGGCAAGGGACTGGTGATCCAGCCGCTGCTGCCGGTGGTGGATTACGCGCGGACCTCGGCCACCCGCTTCAACGAAGGGCAGGGCGCTGGTGCGCTGGCAGGACGCAGCGGCAGCCTGGAGAGCATCCGCGTGGGTGCCGGCCTGCAGCTGTTCAAGACCTTCGAGGGCAACAACGGCGAGCGCATCACCCCGCGTGCCCGCGTGGTCTGGCAGAAGGAGCTGGGCGACTCGCAGGCGCGCTATAGCACCGGTTTTGCTGCGGCCCCGGACCTGGTGTTTGGTGCCAGCAGCCAGGCCGTGGGCGAGCAGGTACTGGCCTGGAACGTGGGCGTGACCAGTCGCGCCAGCGAGCGCCTGTCGATCATGGCCGACTACGTGGGTGAGCGCCGCGACGGGCAGATCCGGAACGGCGTGATGCTGGGCCTGGGCTACCGGTTCTAAGCGGTACCCGGCCCCGGCGATATGCGTATCGCCGGGGCCATCCCATCAGGGCAGGTGCTGCGGTATGGTCGGCAGGGAAATCCAGCCAGGCCCCGTCATGCAGATCGCCGTCTTCAGTGCCCGCCCCTACGATCGTCGTTTCCTCGACGAGGCCAACCAGCGCGATGCGGCCGGGCAGGGCTTTGCATTCGTGTATTTCGATGCCGCGCTGGACGTGCATACCGCTGCGTTGGCACAGGACTGCGCCGCCGTCTGCGTGTTCGTCAATGACCGCCTCGACGCGCCGGTACTGCACGCGCTGCATGCGCTGGGCGTACGCGCCGTACTGCTGCGCTGTGCCGGCTTCAACAATGTGGACCTGGCCGCCGCGAAAGCGCTGGACCTGTTCGTCGCACGGGTGCCGGCCTATTCCCCCGAAGCCGTGGCCGAGCACGCGCTGGCGCTGGTGATGACGCTCAACCGGCAGACCCATCGCGCCTACAACCGCGTGCGCGAGGGCAACTTCATGCTCGATGGCCTGCTCGGGCGCACCCTGCATGGGCGCACGGTCGGCATCGTCGGCACCGGCAAGATCGGCCTGGCCACCGCGCGCATCTTCCATGGCATGGGCTGCACCGTGCTGGGGCACGACCCGTATCCATCGCCGGCCTTCGCCGGCGTGGGCGACAGGGTTGGTCTGGATGAACTGCTGGCGCGGGCCGACATCGTATCGCTGCATTGCCCGCTGACGCCCGATACCCAGCACCTGATCAACGACGCCTCGCTGGCGCGGATGAAGACCGGCGCGATGCTGGTCAACACCTCGCGCGGCGCGCTGGTGGATACCCATGCGGTGATCCGCGCGCTGAAATCGCGGCGGCTGGGTCATCTGGCCATCGACGTCTACGAGCAGGAAAGCGCGCTGTTCTTCCAGGACCTTTCCGGCGAGATCATCGACGACGAGGCCTTCCAACGCCTGATGACCTTCCCCAACGTGCTGGTGACCGGCCACCAGGGCTTCTTCACCATGGAGGCGCTGCAGGAGATCTCGGCGATCACGTTGGGGAACCTGCGCGATTTCGCCGCGGGGCGCGCCTGCGTCAATGCGGTGGGTACTGGCTGATAATGCGGCCAGGTAGGCCACCGACGATGCCTGCAGAGGGAGTAATACATCCATGACCCAGACGACGTTCAGGGCCATCATGAAGTGGATCAATCTGGCGGTCGCGCTGCTGATCATCCTGCTGGCGACGCGTTACCTGTGGAGCCGGGCCACCAGCGGACAGCTGGGCGGCATGCACGACGTCGCCCTGGTCGGGCTTTCGTTGTTCTGCGTGTTTTTCGGGGTGCTGACCGTGCAGTCGATCCGCCGCGCCAGGGGCAGGCAGGGGGAGCGCCAGCAGGCTGACCTCGATTGACCTGCTGATCGCCACCCCCTACAATTCCCTGCTAGGCCGGAATAGCTCAGTTGGTAGAGCGGCGCATTCGTAATGCGTAGGTCGCAGGTTCGACTCCTGTTTCCGGCACCAGTTGTAGAAAAGCCCCGGCCTTTGGTCGGGGCTTTTTGTTTGGGCTGTGCTGGCGCCGGCCCAGGGCCCGCGCCAGCGTCCGATGGAACCGCGGGCATGTACCTGCTTGGTCGGGGTTAACATTGCCAAGGTGTATTGCTTGCGGCGCTGGACCGGGCAACACAGTTTCAATAAACGGCGGATCTCATGAAGAAGATCGTGCTGAGTCTGATTGCGTGCGTCGTTCTTGCCGGCTGTGCAACCCGCCAGATCAGCTCCGAACAGGCGCAACCGGTGCCCGCCGAGCGGGTTTTCGCCTTCAATGGGATCGGTGACACTGCTTCCGGACAGGTAATTGTTACGCGCGACGTTGGCGCGGTTGGTGGGGCGTGCCCGATTGCACTGTATATCGACGGCACCCTGGCAGCCCATCTGCAGCGGGGAGAGTCTGTCTCGCTGCCTGTTCCCGCCGGGAATCGCATTGTCAGCGCAAGTTTCGCAGGCAAAGGTCTCTGTTCGTGGGGGGATGAATCGGCGCATAGGCGAGAGATTTCCCAAATGGTCACGGCGGGTGGCAGAACCAAGATCCGTCTCGCGTTGGCCCATGATGGCGTGATTCAGATCGGTCCGACCGCGTTCTAGGCGCGCTCCACGTAAGGCGAGCAGGTCCATCAACAGAACGCCCCGGCCCTCGCGGGGGCTTTCTGTTTCTGCCCAAGGAACAGGGTTGGTCGGCAACGTCACCGATCGAAACGCGCCTTCATTTGCGTCCAGCGACCACCGCATCCTGTGCCAGCCACCACGCCAGCTGCCGGAGATAGCCACCCGCTGCTCCCGCCGATGCACCGATCAGCAGGCGTGCGAGCACTCTGATTCCGCGCCCGGCCCGCTCCCGCACCCAAGGCAGGACCGCCACCACCTGCGCACCCAGCAGCAGCATCAGCACGTCCAGCCCCAGCGCATCCACCACCGGCAACAACGGCAGCAGATCCGGATTGCAGGCCAGCACGATCACCAGCGCGGCACCCAGCACGGCCATCAGGCGGCGCCCGGCGGGCAGGGTGGTCCAGTGCAGCAGTCGGTTGATCAGGTGCATGGCATTCCTTGTGTCATGTGCCGGAATCCTCATCAGGCCCGATCGGCCGCACCGGCTGCCGCAGCACGGTTTTCAACCGTGCCGCGTCGGTCCTGCGCGGGTCGCTCAGGTAGATCTCATGATGGGGGCCGGCGAAGGTGTAACCCAGTGCGGGCATCACTTCGTCATGCAGATGCGCCAGGACGGGGCCTTCGTCGTCGTAGGCGCCCACGTGCAAGGTCTGCAGGCTGGGGCCCTCGGCAAGGATTTCATGGCGGAGGCTGGGCGGCGCATCCCCCAGTTTCGCGCGCGCCTTGCTGATCGCCGCTTGCCACTGCGCAGGCCGGATATCCTCAGGCGTGCGGATCATCACGGTCCAGGCCCACTTATCCTTGCGTCGCGCGATGAAGCTGGCCGGGTCCTCGGCGCGCCACAGCGCCTCCAGCGGTGGCACCACGTAGTCGCGCCCTTCGGCCTTCAGCGCGAACTTCAATGCATAGCTCACCGAATACAGCCACTGCACGGCCTGCAGGTAGGCGGGGGCCGTGTTCGGGTCGCCGTGACCATCGACCATCACGTAGGGCAGGGGCGGCACATCGACCGGTACGAACCTGCCGGCGGGCGGTTGATAGAGCGCCCGGTCGCGCTTCTTGAAGTCGATCTTGTCCATCGGGGGCTTCCTCCTGTGCAGAGCATCCCACGCCAGGCACCCGCCAGTACGCTGAACCGGTTCAGGTGACTTTGCCGAACGAGGGCGAATGGCCCCACGAGCGCGCGGGGCCGGCACGCAGTCCTGGGTCATGGGCCCGTCACACCTGCGCGGTGCGACAACGTGTCGCAGCCAGAATCGGGCCTTTCCTGCGCTCGATCAATGTCAATGCCTTTCTTAAATGGTGGGTGACGGCCTAAAATTGAAAGGCTGACTCGACCCCACCTCCCTGCCTGTCTTCCGGACCGGTGGGACCGGCTTTTGGCCGGAACAGGCAGGGACGGGGAACGGCATTCCCTCGCAATTGGATCGACCGATGATTCCGTTGAAAACCCTTGGGCGCTGGTTGCGCCCGGGCCTGCTGCTGTCGTTGCTGGTGATGCTCACCGGTTGCGATGCGGTGGCCATCCTCAGTCCGAAGGGCCAGATCGGCCAGGATGAGAAGACCCTGCTGATCACGGCCACCGTGCTCATGCTGCTGGTCGTCATCCCGGTCATCATCATGACCCTGACGTTCGCGTGGAAGTATCGCGCCTCCAACACCAAGGCCCGTTACGAGCCGAAGTGGTCCCACTCGACGGCGATCGAGGTGGTGGTGTGGTCCATTCCCTGCATGATCGTGCTGGTGCTGGCGGTCCTGACCTGGCGTTCGTCGCACGCACTGGACCCGTATCGTCCGCTGGATTCGGACGTCAAGCCGGTCACCATCGAGGCGATCTCGCTGGACTGGAAGTGGCTGTTCATCTATCCGGAAGAGAAGGTGGCGGTCGTCAACGAAATCAAGTTCCCGGTCAACACGCCGCTGAACTTCAAGATCACGTCCGATTCGGTGATGAATGCATTCTTCATCCCGCACCTGGGCAGCATGATCTACTCGATGGCTGCGATGGAGACCAAGCTCCACCTGATCGCCAACGAGACCGGCGAATTCCCGGGCATGTCCTCGCACTACAGCGGCGCGGGCTTCGCCAAGATGCACTTCACCGCCTACTCGGTCACCGATGCCGAATACCGCCAGTGGCTGGACCAGGTCCGCGCCGGTGAGCAGACCCTGGACAAGGCCTCGTTCAAGGCGCTGGGTGAAGCACGCAACGCCGAGTGGTATCCGGTCACCTACTTCGGCAAGACCGAAGAAGGCCTGTTCGACTGGGTCATCGCCAAGCACATGGGCGACAACAAGCATTACGGCATGAAGCACTCGCATGCCGGTGCCGCCGCTGCCGATGCCGCCACCCATGAAGCGCACGAGGGCCATGCCCCCAGTGATGCGCATGATTCCAAGGAATCGGGTGAAAACCTGGATGCCAACGAACACGAACACGCAGGCCATGCCGGCCACGCGGGTTCGGGAGAATGAACATGTTGGGAAAACTCTCTCTTGAGTCGATCCCCCACGATCCGATCGTCCTGACGACGTTGATCGGCGCGGTTCTTGGTGGCCTGGGCGTCGTCGCCCTGATCACCAAGTTCAAGCTGTGGGGCTATCTGTGGAAGGAGTGGTTCACCTCGGTGGATCACAAGAAGATCGGCGTGATGTACCTCATCGTCGCCTTCGTCATGCTGCTGCGCGGTTTCTCCGACGCCATCATGATGCGTACCCAGCAGGCCATCGCCGTCGGTGGCTCCGAGGGCTACCTGCCGCCGCACCACTACGACCAGATCTTCACCGCCCACGGCGTGATCATGATCTTCTTCGTGGCGATGCCGCTGATCACCGGCCTGATGAACCTGGCCGTGCCGCTGCAGATCGGTGCGCGCGACGTCGCGTTCCCGTTCGTCAACTCGCTCAGCTTCTGGCTGTTCGTGTCCGGTGCGGTGCTGATCATGCTGTCGCTGTGGATCGGTGAGTTCGCTGCCACCGGCTGGCTGGCATTCCCGCCACTGTCGGGCATCGAATACAGTCCAAGCGTCGGCATGGACTACTACATCTGGGGTCTACAGGTCGCAGGCCTGGGTACCACGCTGAGCGGTATCAACTTCTTCATCACCATCCTGAAGATGCGTACCCCCAGCATGAAGCTGATGCAGATGCCGGTGTTCACCTGGACCGCCCTGGTGACCAACGTGCTGATCGTCGCTGCCTTCCCGGTGCTGACCATCACCCTGGTGCTGCTGACCCTGGACCGTTACCTGGGTACGCACTTCTTCACCAATGACGGTGGCGGCAACGCCATGCTGTACATCAACCTGATCTGGATCTGGGGTCACCCGGAGGTGTACATCCTGGTCCTGCCGGCGTTCGGTGTGTTCTCCGAAGTCATCGCGACCTTCTCGCGCAAGGCGCTGTTCGGCTACAAGGGCATGGTCTACGCCACCGCCTGCATCGGCGTGCTGTCGTTCATCGTGTGGCTGCACCACTTCTTCACCATGGGCTCCGGTGCCAACGTCAATGCCTTCTTCGGCATCACGACGATGATCATCTCGATCCCGACCGGCGTGAAGATCTTCAACTGGCTGTTCACCATGTTCCGCGGCCGCGTGCACTTCACCACCCCGGTGCTGTGGACCATCGGCTTCATGGTCACCTTCGTCATCGGCGGCATGACCGGCGTGATGCTGGCGATCCCGGCCATCGACTTCGTGCTGCACAACAGCCTGTTCCTGATCGCCCACTTCCACAACGTCATCATCGGCGGCGTGGTGTTCGGCATGTTCGCCGGCATCACCTACTGGTGGCCGAAGATGTTCGGCTTCCGCCTCAATGAGTTCTGGGGCAAGTGCGCGTTCTGGTGCTGGTTCATCGGCTTCTACGTGACCTTCATGCCGATGTACGTGCTGGGCTTCATGGGCATGACCCGTCGCCTGCAGAGCACGGTCAACCCGGCCTATGAGCCGCTGCTGCTGATCGCCGCCGCAGGTGCCTTCATCGTTGGCGCCGGCATCCTGTGCCAGATCATCCAGGTGGCCGTCTCGATCCGCGACCGCAAGAAGACCGTCGACCTGACCGGCGACCCGTGGGATGCCCGTACGCTGGAGTGGGAAACCTCTTCGCCGCCGGCCTTCTACAACTTCGGCACGCTGCCGGAAGTCACCGAGCTGGACGATTTCTGGGAGCGCAAGCAGCGCGGTGAAGCCTGGCCGAAGCCGGCCAAGTACACCGACATCCACATGCCGCGCAACACCGGCACGGGCGTTGTCATCGGTGCCTTCAGCCTGGTGTTCGGCTTCGCGATGATCTGGCACATCTGGTGGCTGGCCATCGTCGGCTTCGTCGGCATGATCGCCACGTTCATCTACCGCACCTTCGACCAGGACGTGGACTACTGGGTCCCGGCCGCCGAGGTGGAACGCATCGAGAACGAACACCGCAAGCACCTGGAAGCCCAGGGCCTGGTGAAGTCGGAGCTGAAGGCATGAGCACCAATACCTCGACCCTGAGCCACGGGCACGCCGCGCACGCGGCGGCCCATGGCCATGACGACCACGAGCACCACGACACCGGCGGCAACACCGTCTTCGGTTTCTGGGTGTACCTGATGAGCGACTGCCTCATCTTCGCCTCGCTGTTCGCCACCTACGTGGTGCTGGCAGGCGGTACCGATGGTGGCCCGACCGCGAAGGACCTGTTCGAACTGCCGTTCGTGGCGTGGGAAACCGCGCTGCTGCTGACCTCGTCGCTGACCTTCGGCCTGGGCATGATCGCCATGCACCGCAAGCAGGTTGGCCAGATGTTCCTGTGGCTGGCGGTTACCTGGCTGCTGGGCTTTGGCTTCATGTGCATGGAAGTCTATGAGTTCCAGCACCTGATCCATCAGGGCTACGGTCCGGACCGCAGTGCCTTCCTGTCGGCGTTCTTCGCCCTGGTCGGCACCCATGGCCTGCACGTCAGCGCCGGCCTGCTGTGGCTGCTGGTGATGTTCGTGCAGCTGAAGAAGTACGGCCTGACCCCGACCAACAAGACCCGCATGGCGTGCCTGAGCCTGTTCTGGCACTTCCTGGACCTGATCTGGATCGGCGTGTTCTCCGTCGTCTACCTCAATGGAGCGCTGTAATGGCACATGACAACCACGCACACGACCACGGCACCGGCGGCGAAAGCCACGGCAGCGTGAAGTCGTACCTGATCGGCTTCGTGCTGGCGGTGGTGCTGACCGTCATCCCGTTCTGGATGGTGATGTCGGGTGATTTCTCGCGCACCGTCAACGGTGTGGTGATCGCGGTCACCGCGGTGCTGCAGATGCTGGTCCACCTGGTGTTCTTCCTGCATCTGGACCGCTCTTCGGAAAGCCGCTGGAACGTCAACGCTGCGGCCTTCACCGTTGTGGTGATCGGCATCATCGTGATCGGCACCCTGTGGGTCATGCACAACATGAACGTGCACATGATGCACTGACGTCCTCGCGACGTTGCCACGCAGAAAGGCCGCCCTCGGGCGGCCTTTCTGTTTGCTGTGGTTGCGCGTTTCGTGCACCTACCAGGCTGGTAGTGCCGGCCGCTGGCCGGCAATTACGCGAAGCCGGCCAGCGGCCGGCTCTACCAGGAGATCCACGCCATGCGTGGATGGGGTCAGATCCCTTGCCTGCGGCAAGGGATCCGACCCCGGACCTGGCGCCTCACCCCACCCGGCGCAGGAATTCCTCGGCGTCCATCGGTCGGCCCAGGTGGTAACCCTGCAACTGATCACACCCCAGTTCGCTCAGGTACTCGCGCTGCGCCTGCGTCTCCACGCCCTCGGCCACCACCTGCAGCTGCAGGGTGCGGCCCAGCGCGATGATCGACGAGACGATGGCGGCGTCCTCGTCATTGCGCTCCAGGTCGTGCACGAACGCACGGTCGATCTTCAGTTCGGTGGCCGGCATGCGCTTGAGGTACAGCAGGCTGGAATAGCCGGTGCCGAAATCATCGATGGCGATGTGCACGCCCATCGCGGTCAGGTCGTTGAGAATCGCGAGGCTGGCATCGACGTCCTTCATCGCCGTGGTCTCGGTGATCTCCAGGGTCAGCCGCGCCGGTTCGATCCGATGCCGGTGCAGCACCTCGCGCACGCTGTCCAGCAGTGCCGGCGAGGCGAACTGCAGCGGCGAGAGGTTCACCGCCATCGACCATTCCGTATGCCCGGCCTGGTGCCATGCCCGCAGCTGCGCACAGGCGCGGTCCAATACCCAGTCACCGATCGGCAGGATCAGGCCGCTGCGCTCGGCAATGGGGATGAACACGTCCGGCGCCAGCAGTCCCAGCTCCGGGTGCTGCCAGCGCAGCAGCGCTTCGGCCCCGGTGGCCGGTGCGCCGGCGGCAGGGAACTTGGGCTGGTAATGCAGGATCAGTTCGTCGCGGGCGATGGCCTTGCGCAGGTCCTGCAGCAGGCGCAGCTGGCGGTTGGCACTGAGCTGCATCGAGGGGGTGAAGAAGGTGTAGCCGTTCCGCCCGGTTTCCTTGGTGTGGTACATCGCCGCATCGGCGTGGGCCATCAGCTCGCGCTCGTTGCCGGCGTCATCCGGGTACAGGGCAATGCCCAGGCTGGCGCTGACCTGCAGTTCGGCCGCATCCAGCAGGAACGGTTCGCCGGCCGCGGCGATGATGCGCTCGGCCACCACCACCGCATCGTCGGGAATGTCGATGGCCAGCACGATCACGAACTCATCGCCGCCGAGGCGGGCCAACGTATCCTGCGGTCGCAGCTGGCCGCCGATGCGCTGTGCCACCGCCACCAGCAGGCGGTCGCCGAGCTGGTGGCCGTACGCATCATTGACCGCCTTGAAGCCGTCCAGGTCGCAGAACATCACCGCCACTGCATGGTTGCGGCGCCGCGCCTTCTCGATCGCCTGCTCGATGCGGTCCTGCAGCAGCATGCGGTTGGGCAGCTGGGTCAACGGGTCGTGCAGCGCGGCCTGGATCAGCTTGTCGTTGGCGTGCGCCAGCGAATCGGCCAGCAGACCGGTGCGCACGCGCATCTGCCGGTCGAACAGCGAGGCGACCAGGGCGATGCCCAGCGTGGCCACGGTGGTGACGATCACCAGCACCGCCAGCCAGCGCGTGTCGATGCCGCCACTGCCGACGGCGCCACAGATGCTGCCTTCGGGGAAGCGCGCCGCCGCCATGCCGGTGTAATGCATGCCGACGATGGCCAGGCCCATCACCAGCGAAGCAAGCGCGCGCAGCAGCAGGGTGTTGCGCCGCTCGGCGCGCAGGCGGAAGGCGATCCACAGTGCGGCGCCGGCGGCACCGATGGCCACCGCGATGGAGGCGGCAAACCAGCCCGGGTGGTAGTCGATGCCCGGCTGCATGCGCATCGCCGCCATGCCCAGGTAGTGCATGGTGGCGATGCCCAGGCCCATCAGCACGGCCCCGGCCAGCAGCCGGCGCCACGGCAGGCTGGGCCGCGACACCAGCCACAGCGCATAGGCCGAGGCGCCGATCGAGACCGCCAGCGAGTACAGGGTGATGCCAAGGTCGTAACCCACCGGAATCGGCAGGTCGAAGGCGAGCATGCCGATGAAGTGCATCGACCAGATGCCCAGGCCCATGGCCGCCGCGCCGCCGGCCAGCCACCAGCGGGCCACGCGACCCTCGGCCGTGGCCAGGCGCCCGGCCATGTCCAGCGCCGTGTACGAAGCAAGAATGGCCACCAGCACGGAGATGATGACCAGGCTCTGACTGTAGCTGCCAGTCATGATGAATCCAGTGGGGGAGGGAGGGGCGCCCGCAAGGCGCACGCCCGCGACCCCTATCGGCGCAGGTGGGCAGGACTTGAGTGGTCGCAGCACCTGCGACCCGGCTCGGCTATCCTGCCACGCCTGTTCCCGTAGCTGGAAATCATCCGATGGCAAAAGCCCGCACCGCCTACGTCTGCAATGAATGCGGCGCCGAATTCAGCAAGTGGCAGGGCCAATGCACCGAGTGCAACGCCTGGAACTCGCTGTCGGAGATCGTGCTGGAAAGCGCGGCGGCGGCCAAGGCGCCGGCTTCGCGCCGGGCCGGCTGGGCCGGCAAGATCGACCCGCCGAAGATCACCGCCCTGAAGGACGTGGAGCAGACCGAGCATCGCCGGGTCTCCACCGGCATCGGCGAGTTCGACCGGGTGCTGGGCGGTGGCCTGGTCGAGGGCGCGGTGGTGCTGGTCGGTGGCGATCCGGGCATCGGCAAGTCGACCCTGCTGCTGCAGGCGGTGGCGAAGATGGCGGCCGAACTGCCGGTGCTGTACGTCACCGGCGAGGAATCGCTGGCGCAGGTCGCCGGCCGCGCGCACCGCCTGGAGCTGCCGCTGGACGGGGTCAACGCACTGGCCGAGACCGGGGTCGAATCGATCCTGCAGCATGCGTCCAAGGCCGGCCCGCGGCTGATCGTGGCCGACTCCGTGCAGACCCTGTGGACCGAGAGCCTGACCGCCGCGCCCGGTTCGGTCAGCCAGGTGCGCGAGAGCGCGGCGCGGCTGGTCCGGTTTGCCAAGGAGACCGGCACGGCCGTGTTCCTGGTCGGCCATGTGACCAAGGAGGGCGGCATCGCCGGCCCGCGCGTGCTCGAGCACATGGTCGATGCAGTGCTGTATTTCGAGGGCGAGAGCGGCAGCCGCTTCCGCCTGCTGCGCGCGTTCAAGAACCGCTTCGGTGCGGTCAACGAACTGGGCGTGTTCGCGATGGGCGACAAGGGCCTGAAGGAGGTCTCCAATCCATCGGCGATCTTCCTGTCCGGCGGCAGCACCCATCAGCCGGGCAGCTGCGTGATGGTCACCCGCGAGGGCACCCGGCCGCTGCTGGTGGAGGTGCAGGCGCTGGTCGATGCGTCGCCGCTGTCGAATCCGCGCCGTGTCGCGGTCGGCCTGGAGCAGAACCGCCTGGCCATGCTGCTGGCGGTACTGCACCGCCACGGTGGCGTGCTGGTCGGCGACCAGGACGTGTTCGTCAACGTGGTCGGTGGCATCCGCGTGCAGGAAACCGCCGCCGACCTGCCGGTGCTGCTGGCCGTATTGTCCTCGCTGCAGGACCGGCCGCTGGCGGAAAAGACGATTGCGTTCGGCGAGGTGGGCCTGTCCGGTGAGATCCGGCCGGTGCCCAATGGCGAAGACCGCCTGCGCGAGGCCGCCACCCATGGCTTCAAGCGCGCCATCGTGCCCAAGGCCAATGCGCCCAAGGGCGGATCGGTGAAAGGCATGGAAGTGATCGCGGTGGAGCGCCTGTCCGAGGCCATCGACGCGGCGTGAGGCACTGGGGGGACTGCTGCGGGGCCTGCCTCCACATACGTCATATACGGCAACGGTCAGGCTGGCTGTGCTAGTTTTTCCCGCTCGACGAAGGCGCCCTCTGGCGCCTTTCCGTGCCCAGGAGTAAACGATTACATGCAGGACACCGCGCTCACCGCCCCCAACGCCGAGATCCGTCGTGCCGGGGTCGATCTCAATGGACTGATGACGGTGCTGGGCAAGCACCTGTATTCCACCCCGGTGGTGGCGCTGCGCGAACTGGTGCAGAACGCGCACGACTCGATCATCCGCCGCCGCATCGAGCAGCCCGGCGTCCAGGTGCCTTCGCGCATTTCGGTGCAGGTCGATGCCGGTGCCGGCGTGCTGCGCATCACCGATACCGGTGCCGGCCTGACCCGCCAGGAGATCCACGACTACCTGGCCACCGTCGGCGTCGGCTATACCCGTGGCCTGCGCCAGGGCGGCGAGGATGATGAAGGCCTGATCGGCATGTTCGGCCTCGGCTTCCTGTCGGCCTTCGTGCTGGCGCGCCGGGTCAGCGTGCGTACCACCTCGTACCAGACGCCGGAGCTGGGCCATCTGTACGTGTCCAGCAATGCCGAGCAGTACACCGTCAGCGAAGTGCCGGCACGTGCGGTCGGCACCGAGGTGGAACTGGAGCTGCATCCGGACTTCCTGCCGCTGGCCAACGAGGCGCGCCTGCATGAGGTGCTGGGCCGCTACTGCGCGCTGCTGTCCGAACCGATCTTCATCGGTGCTGCGACCGAAGCGCTCAACCCCGAGCCGCCGCCGTGGCGGGGGCAGGGTGACGTGGCCGTGCACCCGGTGCAGGCACGCCGCCAGGCACTGCAGTTCGCCGCGCGCTTCGAGCACGATTTCGAGCCGA
Organism: Stenotrophomonas sp. YJH_SMC_82; assembly: GCF_059368875.1. NCBI lineage: Bacteria > Pseudomonadati > Pseudomonadota > Gammaproteobacteria > Lysobacterales > Lysobacteraceae > Stenotrophomonas > Stenotrophomonas sp. YJH_SMC_82. The sequence goes on along the minus strand of NZ_JCAFSE010000002.1, from coordinate 787,706 downwards.
TCGTCACCGTGCCGCTGCGTGCCGACGGCAACAGCGATGCCACCGGCCTGCTGTGGGTGCAGGATGGTGCCACCTATGGCACCAGCGACAACCGCAACCTGTCGGTGTTCGTGCGCGGCATGCTGCTGGATGACGATGCCCGTGACCTGCTGCCGCCGTGGGCTGGCTTCATCGGCGGGGTGATCGAATCCTCGCGGCTGACTCCCACCGCCAGCCGCGAAGACCTGCAGCGCGATGACCAGTACCGCGCTGTGCAACATGCCTTGCTGGAGGCGCTGATCGATGGTCTGGCCGACGTTGCGCGGCAGCAGCCGGAGGCGTGGCGACGCGTATTGAGCCGCCACAACGAGGCGCTGCTGGGCGCGGCACTGTGCGATGACCGCCTGTTCGACCTGCTGATGGAGCATGTGCGCGTGCCGACCTCGCAGGGCGACCTGCCGGCCAGTGCCCTGCCGGCGCGCGGTGCCGTGCATGTCATCCTCGACAATGGCGGTGGCTTCGAAGAGATGCTGTTCCGCGCGATGGGGGTGCCGGTCGCGCATGGCCATCGTTACGCGGTGGTGCCGTTCCTGCGGCGCTGGGCCCAGGCCAAGGGCCTGCGCCTGGTTGAACTCGGCACCGAGCAGGGCAATCGCGCACTGTTCCGCAGCGATGACAGCCTCGACGACGCGCAGCTGGCCTGGCTGCGCGAACAGTTGGGTGATGGCGAGCAGCTGCTGCCGGCGCGTTTCAGCCCGGAAGCACTGCCGGTGGTGGTGGTGCCCGACCGCGAGGCCGAACTGAAGCAGCGCCTGGAAGACGACGAGAACGACAAGCGCGTTTCGATGGCGGCGCTGCGCCTGGCGCGCCAGTTCACCGCACGCATCGAATCGCGCGCACCCTCGCGGCTGTACCTCAACCTCGACAACCCGGCGGTGCAGGCGCTGCTGCGCGCCCAGCGCGAGGGCCACCCGCAGGCCGAAGCGGCGGCACGCCTGCTGCGCTCGCTGAAGATCATCGTCGCTGCGCAGGGCCGTCCCTTGGCCCGGGCAACGACCGTCACGCAGGGCCCGGATCTCAACGGCGCCTTTACCGATATCGCCGGTGCCCTGCAGCAGATGCTGCGCTGAGCACCGCGCCCTCTCATCCAGCCTTCGCTAGACAGGAGTACTTACCCCATGGACATCTGGAACTGGGTCGAAAAACTGCAGGGCGACCTGCGCCAGGCCGGCCAGGCGCAGAACGCGCACCTGCTGAACCGCCTCGCCGACGAGGTCAGTGAACTGCAGATCGACCGTGTCGATGCACTGCTGCCCGAAGCACGCGCACTGGGCAAGGCGCTCGACAACCCCTGGGTCGACGTCTACGTCGGCCACTGGGCGCTGCGCAACCGCGTCGGCAACCGTGTTGAAGGCGAGAGCGCACTTGGCGAAGCCGTTGCGCTGTTCGAGCGGGCACACCGCGAAGACACCCTGGAATGCCCGCAGTCGATCTGCGTGACCCAGGACCTGGCCGCCTGCTACGGCAACATCGATGGCCCGGGCTGGGTGCCCGAGCGCATCGAGGTGTGCGACGAGACCCTCGGCCGCATCGATCCCAGCTGGGCCTGCTTCCAGTGCCTGAGCTGCGAGAAAGCCGATGCGCTGCTCGACGATGGCCGTGGCCAGGAGGCGCTGGATTACCTGCAGGCGCAGGCCGACGCCGTGGAGGCCTGTGGCAAGGAAGTGTTCGACAGCTTCCCGGAGATGCAGATCAAGATCCTGCTCGCTGTCGGCCGCGCCGACGAGGCACTGGCGCTGATCGAGAAGCGCGAAGCCGAAGTGGCCGCCTCCGGGGAGTATGAGCCGGCCAACTGCACGGTGCCGCGCCGCTTGTCCAAGGCATGGGCGTTGGCCCAGCTGGGCCGCGACGAAGAAGCGCTGCAGCAGTTGGTGCCGTGGAGCGAGCTGACCCCGAACTACTGGCGGCTGTGGGCGAACACCGCCGCAGCGCTGTGCCAGCGTGACCCTGCGCGCAATACGTGGGACCTGGGCACGCGCTTCAACACGATCATCGAGCACTTCGCCCGGGTCGGATCGCATCGCCTGCTGATCGAAGTGGCAGCGCTGAGCCTGGAGCTTGCCCTGCAGCGTGGTGCGCGCTGGGTGGCACTGCGCCAGCTGGAACTGGCGCGTACCCATCTGGCGCAGCTGCGCCAGGACCGGGGGGCGGCAGCGCTGGTGGCCGGCCTGGCGGCACGCATCGATGCATTGCCGGATGTCGCACCGCTGCCGGTGCCGGCCGGCGAGCTGCTGGCATGGCTGGACGCGCAGGGTGAACAGAACCAGGCGCGCGACCCCGAGCGCGAGGCGCAGTGGTTGCTGCAGGCGCAGGCGCAGCTGCCCGATGACGAGGCCTTGGCCGAGATGGCCGCCTCGGCGCTGAGCGCCTGCGGCGCGCAGGCCGAGGCGCGAGCGCTGTTGTGGCGGTTCGTACGCAGCCATGCGCAGAACGATGGTCCCGCAGCCTACACGCTGATGCGCTGGCTGGCCGAGCAGGGGGACGACGACGGCCTGCGCCAGCTGGCCGAGGTCTACCGCAGCAGCGTGCCGGTGTTCGCGCACTGGTGCGACGTGCAGCGCGCACGCCGGGTGTCCGACTGGCCGGCGCTGGAGCAGGCGGCCCGATCGCTTCTGGAGCTGTCTCCGGGCTCGCACGGCGCGCGCGGCACGCTGGCGCGCATGTACATGGAAACCGGCCGCTTCAGCGAGGCCCAGGCCTGCTATGCGCAGTTGGTGGAGCTGCTGGACGAGCCGAACGCCGCGCATTGGGACCACATGAGTGCGGCCAGCGCGGCGCGCGACTGGGACGCGGTGCGCCGCTCGGCCGCGGCGATTGGCATGGAGCTGTCCAGCCACGAGGGCGTGGTCGAGGAACCGTGGGGCTGGGTGATCATCCGCAGCGAAGAGAACGGCGAGCCGATGGAGTACTACGCCCGCCGCAGCGGACCGGTGACCGCGCGCATCGTCGAGAATGCGCCGTCCAACCGCGCCCAGCAGGTGGGCGACTGGGTGGTGTTCGATGCCGCACTGGTGCATCCGGCACCCGAGGAGGAGGAAGCGCGCGAGCATTTCATCCCGACCTATGCGCAGGTGCATGTGCTGGAGCGCGGCGGCTTCGCCCGCAGCTGGATGATCGATGGCGCGCACCCGGGCGAAGAGGCGTGGAATGCCTTCGTCGAGGCGGCCGAAGCGCAGGGTTGGAAGGTGTGGTCGCACAGCCGCCCGGACTACACCGTCACCGACCCCGATAGGGAGGAGGGCACGCTGCCCGGCCTGCTGTTCACCGTCGCCCAGCCGCAGGACCATGCGCCGCTGGCGCTGCACCGCTTCCTCCAGCAGCACACCGCGACGTGGCCGCATCCGCATTGCTGGCTGCGCCTGGCTGAAGCCTGTGACCAGGACCGCCAGCCGCATCTGGACGTGATCGAGCGTTACGGGTTGTAAGCTGCACGCTCCTGTAGAGCCGAGCCTGCGCTCGGCCCACGCGGAAAGCAGCCGAGCATGGGCTCGGCTCTACAACGGATCATCATCACCCCCAGGGAATGGAATACATGCGAAAGACAGGGATGTTCGTGATCGCCGGGCTGCTGCTGGCCCCCACCGTGCAGGCCGCACCGGCCTGCCAGGAACCCATGGCCGTTGCCCGTGCCTTCTTCGAAGCCACGACCGACAATGGTGACCTGCTGGAGCCACCGCCCGCGCTGGTCAGCCCGGCGTTCGGCAAGGCACTGCGTGGCGAGCGTGCCTGCCAGCAGCGCGAAGAGGGCATCTGCACGATCGATTCCGACCCGTGGCTGGATGCGCAGGACGGCGACATTGAAACCCCGGTGCGTTACCGCTGGAAAGAGGCCTCGGCCACTGCCGGCCAGGTCGAGATGCGCTATGCGGTATGGAAGAAGGCCTACGTGACCCGTCTGCCGATGGTGCGCCAGGGCCAGGGCTGCTGGCAGGTCGATGACATCCTCACCAACAGCGGCCGTTCGGTGCGGAAGATCCTGGCGCAGCCGGTGCCCTGACCGGCGGCAGCATCCACGCAGGGTGCGGTCCAGTTGCCGGCCAGCGGCCGGCACTACCAGGTGATGTTGGGTGGGTGCCGACCGTTGGTCGGCATGCCTTTATCGCGAATGCCCGAACACCAGTTCGATCACGAACTGGCTGCCGAAGAACGCCAGCAGCAGCAACAGCATTGCCGCCAGCGTCCAGTGCACCGCCTTCATGCCGCGCCAGCCGTAACGACGGCGTCCGACCAGCAGCACGCCGAACACGATCCACGACAGCACGCTCAGCACGGTCTTGTGCACCAGCTTCTGCGCCAGCAGGTCGTCGACGAACAGCACGCCGGTGACCAGGGTCAGGGTCAGCAGCGCGAAGCCGACCGTGATCACCCGGAACAGCAGCGATTCCAGGTCGGCCAGCGGTGGCAGCGCGCGCAGCCACGGGCGGAACTCACGGCGGCGCAGCGCGCGTTCCTGCAGCCACAGCATGATCGCCAGCAGCGCGGCGATGCTCAGCGTGGCGTAGGCCAGCAGCGCCAGCCAGGCATGGCTGGCCAGGCGCCAGCCCAGCACCTTGCTCGGCTCGTGGCCGTAGCCGTGATAGGCCAGAAGCAGTACCGCGGCCAGTGGGAACACCACCACGCCCAGCGCCGACATGCGGCCGCGCGCGCCCACCAGCGAGGTCAGCCAGGCCATGCCCAGGCCGACCAGCGACAGCGCGGCGAAGAAGTGCATGTCCGGCCCGCCGTTGGTGCGCATCGCCACCATCACGTGGTAACCGCCATGCAGCAGCATCGCTGGCAGGGCCGGCCACAGCCAGGTGGGGGAGCCGGTGCTTTCATCGCGGCCGAGCGCGCGCACCAGCAGGGCACTGGCAGCCAGGTAGAGCAGGACGGCGATGAGAACGATTGTCATCGTTGCAGTTTCGCATACCCCTGTGATGCTGGCGACGGCCCGGTGGTCGCAGTCCGGGCGGACAGCCGGACCCGTTATACTGTCTGCCTTATTGTCCCCCGCTTTCAGACAGGTTGCGCCGCATGTTCGAGTCCCTGACCCAGCGCCTTTCCGGCACCATCGAGCGCCTGCGTGGCCGCGGCCGCCTGACCGAGGAGAACATCCGCGAGGCGACCCGCGAAGTACGCATCGCGCTGCTCGAAGCCGACGTCGCGCTGCCGGTGGTGCAGGCCCTGATCGAGCGCATCAAGGTGCGCGCGGTTGGCCAGGAAGTGCTGAAGTCGCTGACCCCGGGCCAGGCCCTGATCAAGGTCGTGCGCGACGAGCTGACCGCGGTGATGGGTGCCGAGGCCAGCGACCTGAACCTCAATGTGCCCGCTCCGGCGATCATCCTGATGGCGGGCCTGCAGGGCGCCGGCAAGACCACCACGGTGGGCAAGCTGGCCAAGCACCTGAAGGAAAAGCGCAAGAAGAAGGTGATGGTGGTCTCGGCCGACGTCTACCGTCCGGCCGCGATCGAGCAGCTGAAGACCCTGGCCGAGCAGGTGGGCGTGCTGTTCTTCCCGTCCAGCGCCGACCAGAAGCCGGAAGCCATCGTCCGCGCCGCCATCGACGATGCCCGCAAGTCGTTCGTCGACGTACTGCTGGTCGATACCGCCGGCCGCCTGGCCATCGACGAAGCGATGATGGCCGAGATCAAGGCCCTGCACGCTGCCGTGAACCCGGCCGAAACCCTGTTCGTGGTCGACGCCATGACCGGCCAGGACGCGGCCAACACCGCCAAGGCCTTCGGTGATGCGCTGCCGCTGACCGGCGTGGTGCTGACCAAGACCGACGGTGACGCCCGTGGCGGTGCCGCGCTGAGCGTGCGCTACATCACCGGCAAGCCGATCAAGTTCGTCGGTGTCAGCGAAAAGCCGGAAGGCCTGGACGTGTTCCATCCGGACCGCATCGCCAGCCGCATCCTCGACATGGGCGACGTGCTGTCGCTGGTCGAGCAGGTGGAGCAGCAGGTCGACAAGGACAAGGCCGCCAAGCTGGCCGAGAAGGTCGCGAAGGGAAAGAAGTTCGACCTGAACGACATGCGCGACCAGCTGGAGCAGATGCAGAACATGGGCGGCATCGGCGGCCTGATGGACAAGCTGCCGGGCCTGGGCAACATCCCCGACCACCTGAAGCAGCAGGTCAGCCAGGGCAAGGAAGTGCCGCGCATGATCGCCATCATCAGCTCGATGACCAAGAAGGAACGGCGCAACCCGAACCTGCTCAACGGCTCGCGCCGCGCGCGCATCGCCAAGGGTTCGGGCGTGACCCCGGCCGACGTCAACAAGCTGATGAAGCAGTACATGCAGATGGAAAAGATGATGAGCAAGATGGCCGGCGGTGGCATGAAGGGCATGTTGCGCAGCATGAAGGGCATGATGGGCGCCATGGGCGGCCGCGGCATGCCGTTCCGTTGATGACGGCCCCGTCCGCAGTGTGATGTAGCGCCCGAGCTCACGCTCGGGCGGCGGCGCGCAGCAGCAGGCTCGACGCCACCCCTGTCCCGCGCGCACCATGGTGGCCTGTCCGAAACGATGGGCCGTCATGCAGAGTTCCGCTGTAACTTCCCGCGTCGAGGCGTTCTGCCAGCGCTTTGGCGTATCCGTTCCGATCCTGCTGGCACCGATGGCCGGTGCCTGCCCCGTACCGTTGTCCGCCGCGCTGGCCAATGCCGGCAGCATGGGGGCGATGGGCGCGGTGCTGTCGTCGTCGGCCGATATCGGTCGCTGGATGGAGGACTTCCGCGCGACCTCCACCGGCCCGGCGCAGGTGAACCTGTGGCTGCCGGACCCCGCACCGAGCCGTGATGTCGCTGCCGAGGCCGCCAGCCGCGCTTTCCTCGCGCAGTGGGGCCCGGACGTGCCGGCCAGCGCCGCCGACGCCACGCCTGCCGATTTCGAAGAACAGTTCGCTGCGTTGCTTGCGGCACGCCCGGCGGTGGCGTCGACCATCATGGGTGTGCTGCTGCCGCGCCACGTGCAGCAGCTGAAGGACGCCGGCATTGCCTGGATCGCCTGCGCGACCACCTTGTCCGAAGCGCGTGCCGCACAGGACGCCGGTGCCGACGCCGTGGTGGCGCAGGGCATGGAGGCCGGTGGCCATCGCGGTGCGTTTGATCCGGCAATGGCCGAACGCCAGCTGGTCGGGCTGTTCGCGCTGTTGCCGCGCCTGGCCGATCACCTGCAGATTCCGGTGATCGCTGCCGGTGGCATCGCCGATGGCCGTGGCATTGCTGCCGCACTCACCCTGGGGGCCAGCGCCGTCCAGATCGGCACCGCCTTCCTGCGCACGCCCGAGGCGGCGATCGCGTCGGCGTGGGCCGATGGGCTGGCCGCCAGCGAACCGGAAGATACCTGGCCGACCCGCGCCTTCAGTGGTCGCCTGGGCCGTGGCCTGGCGACCGCGTATGTGCGCGCCGCTGCTGCGGAAGGCGCCCCTGCGCCGCGCCCGTACCCGGTGCAGCGCGGCCTGACAGCCCCGATGCGCAGGCAGGCGGCGCAGGAAAATCGCCTGGCGGCGATGCAGGCCTGGGCCGGGCAGTCGGCGTGGATGGCGCCTGCACAGCCGGCCGCCGACGTGCTGCGCGGCATGTGGGAACAGGCGCAGGCGCTGCTGCGATGAGGGTCACCTGCAATGGCCAGCCGGCGCAGGTGGCGGACCTGCTGCCGGCGCTGGTGAACTACGGCCACTTCACCTCGCTGCAGGTGCGTGGTGGTGCAGTGCAGGGGCTGGACCTGCATCTGGCGCGGCTGTCGCAGGCCACGCGCGAACTGTTCGGCAGCGAACTGGACACGGTGCAGGTGCAGGCGTGGATGGCGCAGGCGCTGCGGCAGGCCGGCCTGGCCGATGCCTCGCTGCGGGTGACGGTGTACTCGCGCCGCTTCGATTTCCGCAATCCGCTGGCGGCCGTGCCGGTGGACGTGCTGGTGGCAGTTTCAGCGCCGGTGGCCCTGGCCGCGCCCAAGCGCGTGCGCAGCGTGGCCTGGCAGCGCGAAATGCCGCAGATCAAGCATGTGGGCACGTTTGGCCTGTTTGCCGAGCGGCGCGCGGCGATGGCGCAAGGATTCGACGATGTGCTGTTCGTGACCGCCGATGGCGACGTGAGTGAAGGGAGCACCTGGAACCTGGCCGTGCACGATGGTGAACGGCTGCTCTGGCCGCAGGCGCCGGCCCTGCGCGGGACCGCCGAGGCGCTGTTGAAGCAGCATTGGCCGGGGGCACAGGCGACGCAGCCGTTGCGGCTGGCGGACCTGGCCGGTGTGAAGAGCGCGTTTGCCTGCAACGCCAGCGGTCTTTGGGCGCTGGACGCCATTGACGGGCATGTCCTGCCCGGCTCGCAGGCCTTGGCTGAACGGGGCAGGGCAGTGCTGGCGGCGGTGCCTTGGGACAGATTGGGGTCAGATCCCTTTTGCGGCGCAAAAGGGTTCTGACCCCGGGCGGGTTCCCCGGGGTTGGCTCGGCCGGGCTCTGCCGCTATAATCGCCCGCTTACCTCGCCATCCTGGCGACTGGGCAATAGGAAAAACACCATGGTCAAGATTCGACTGACCCGCGGCGGCGCCAAGAAGCGTCCGTTCTACCACATCATCGTCACCGACGTGCGCAGCGCGCGCGACGGCCGCAACATCGAGCGCGTTGGCTTCTACAACCCGGTTGCCCAGGGCGCCGAGAAGCGCATCGAGCTGGACCTGGCCCGCGTTGACCATTGGGTCAAGAACGGCGCCCAGCCGACCGACAAGGTCCGCAACCTGATCAAGGAAGCGACCAAGTCCCAGGCCGCTGCGGCCTGATCCTGACGGGCCACGCTTTGGCGTGGCCCTCTTGGTTGAAGCAGATGAAAGATATCGAGCGCCGCATCCTGCTGGGCAGGGTTGTCGGCGCTTTTGGTGTGCGCGGCGAAATCAAGCTCGAGTCCTGGACCGAGCCACGTTCCGCCATTTTCCGTTACCAGCCGTGGATCGTGCGCAGCCCGTCCGGCGTGGAAACCACGATTGAAGGTGTGCGTGGCCGCGACAGCGGCAAGCACCTGGTCGCCCGTTTCCCCGGCGTCGAGGACCGCGATACCGTCGAAGCGATGCACGGCACCGAGATCTACGTGGCCCGCAGTGCATTGCCGCCACCGAAGCCCGATGAGTACTACTGGGTGGACCTGGAAGGCCTGGACGTGAAGACCACCGAGGGCGTTGCCCTGGGCCAGGTCTCGCACCTGTTCAGCACCGGCGCCAACGACGTGGTGGTGGTCCGCGGTGACCGCGAGCGGATGATTCCGTTCGTGCAGCCGGACTTCGTCAAGTCGGTCGACTTCGAGGCCAACCTGGTCGTGGTCGACTGGGATCCCGAGTTCTGAGCGTGAGCATGCGTTTCGACGTCATCACCCTGTTCCCCGAGTTCCTCGCCCAGTCCGCCGGACTGGGCGTGGTCGGGCGCGCGCAGGAGAAGGGGCTGTTCAGCCTGCACGGCTGGAACCCCCGTGATTACGCCGAAGGCAACTACCGCCGCGTGGACGACCGTCCGTTCGGTGGTGGCCCGGGCATGGTGATGCTGATCGAGCCGCTGCAGGCCTGCCTGCAGGCGATCCGTGAGGCTGATCCGACCCCGGCGCGGGTGATCTACCTCAGCCCGCAGGGGGCGCCGCTGACCCAGGCCAAGGTGCGGGAACTGGCGGCGCTGCCGCGCGTGGTCCTGCTCTGCGGCCGCTACGAGGGCATCGACGAGCGTTTCCTGGAGGCCAATGTCGACGAGGAGATCTCCCTCGGCGACTACGTGCTGTCCGGGGGGGAACTGGGCGCGGCGGTGATCATCGACGCCGTGGCCCGCCTGCAGGACGGTGCCCTGAACGACGCCGAATCGGCGGCGCAGGACAGCTTCGAGGGCGACCTCGGCCTGCTCGACTGCCCGCACTACAGCCAGCCGGCCCAGCACCCGCTGGGTGACGTACCGGACGTGCTGCGCTCGGGCAACCACGCGGCCATCGCCGCCTGGCGCCGCCAGCAGTCGCTGCTCCGGACCGCCGAGCGGCGCCCGGACCTGCTGGATGAGCAGGCACTGGGCAAGGCCGACCGCAAACTGCTGGAGCAGGGCCGTCAGGCCCGGAACCAGAAGGCCAGCCCCTAGCGCAGGGTCGGCTTTATCGGCTATCATGGCCAATTCCCGTCGACCCTGGTCGGCGCGCGCAGTACCCAAAACAAACGTGCAGCACAGTCCGGTGACTGCATGAGCCTACGTTGTCGATACGACACGCCCACCCGAACAAGAATCGGTGTAACCCATGAGCAAGCTGAACAAGTCCATCGTCGCGGAATTCGAATCCGCCCAGATCACCCGTGAACTGCCGAAGTTCAGCCAGGGCGACACCGTTGTCGTCAACGTGAAGGTGAAGGAAGGCAGCCGCGAGCGCGTGCAGGCCTACGAAGGCGTCGTCATCGCCACCAAGAACGCCGGCCTGAACTCCTCGTTCACCGTCCGCAAGATCTCGCACGGCTACGGCGTCGAGCGCGTTTTCCAGACCCACAGCGCCATCATCGACTCGGTCGAAGTGAAGCGTCGTGGTAAGGTCCGCGCCGGCAAGCTGTACTACCTGCGTGGCCTGGAAGGCAAGGCTGCCCGCATCAAGGAAGACCTGGCTGCCGCTGCTGCCGCCAAGGCTGCCCGTCTGGCCGACAAGGCCTGATAAACAACTTCGGTTGTTGCCGCGACGGCCACCTTCGGGTGGCCGTTTGCGTTTCCGGCATCGCATCGGCCACGATCAGGTGATGAACGACATCAACCTTCGCTATCCGGCCGTGATCCAGTCGGCGTTGCGCTTCCTCGACGGCAAGCGACTGGCACGCGTGCAATCGGCGCCGTTGCTGCATCGCCTGCTGTGGCGCCTGGGCATCGCACTGCCGCCACCGATCCTGGCCGGCTTTGGCACCAACGCGTTGGTGCAGGGCCTGCTGTTCGGGCTGTTCTGGACCGCGCTGATGTGGCTGATGCTGTGGCAGGGCAGCGAACGTCCGCTGGTGCTGTTGCTGGTGGCCGGTCTGGTGGCCGGCGCGCTGTTCGGCCTTGTGATGGCGGCGCTGATGCGCTCGCTGCGCCGCCACCGCAAGCTGCCGGATTGGCGCCAGTTCCGGGCGCGGCAGGCGGACTGAGCCGATGGCGCACTGCGCCGTGACCGCTGGCTACGGGCCGCGCTAGGCTGCGGTTTCATCCCGATGGACATGCCGTGCGATGCCTGCCAAGCGAACCGCACCTTCCACCGCGCCCACGCTGTTGTCCGGCGGCAACCCCCGGATCGCCAAGGGCGAGGGCGATGCTCCGGTGCAGGCATACATCGCCGCCATGCCGGACTGGAAACGCCCGGTCGGCGCACAGCTGGATGCGTTGATCGAACGGGCCGTACCCGGCGTGCACAAGGCGGTGAAGTGGAACTCGCCGATGTATGCGGTGGCGCCGGGCGAAGGCTGGTTTCTCAGCTTCCATTGCTTCACCCGCTACATCAAGGTGGCGTTCTTTCGTGGCGCGGCGCTGAAGCCGATGCCGCCCGAGCCGTCCAGGAGTGCCGATACGCGCTACCTGCATATCGCACAGGATGGCGCGCTGGATGAGGCACAGTTCCTCGACTGGGTGCGCCAGGCCGCCGCGTTGCCCGGCGAGCGCATGTAAGCCCACCGTTCTGATTCCTTTCCCGACGAGAACCGCTGATGGCCACGCACGCGCCGAACCCTGACGATGCCGGAACCCCGGCGACCGAACTGATCGATGCACGCATCGCCGAGCTGGGAGACTGGCGCGGCGAAACGCTGGCACGCGTGCGTGCATTGATCCATGAAGCGCTGCCGGACGTGCAGGAAGCCTGGAAGTGGCGCGGTACACCGGTGTGGGAGCACAACGGCATCCTGTGCACCGGCGAAACCTACAAGCAGGCAGTGAAACTGACCTTCGCCAACGGTGCGGCGCTGACCGATCCCAAAGGCCTGTTCAACGCCAGCCTGGAGGGCAACACGCGGCGTGCGATCGACATCCATGAAGGTGCGATGCCGGATGCCGCTGCGTTCAAGGCGCTGCTGCGCGCAGCGGCGGCGTTCAATGCGGCGAAGAAGAAACGGTAGAGCCGGCCGCTGGCCGGCTGTTGCGCGATGCTGCTGGAGAGGTGTGAGGTTGCCGGCCAGCGGCCGGCACTACCTTGTCATTGGCCGGTCCATGAGGTTGCCGGCCGGCGGCCGGCACTACCGCAGCGGTGCGGCATCCGGGTCGGCCACCGGCGACGGCGGACAGGCCGGAATCTCCGACGGCGTCGCCAGTTCTTCGGCATGCGAGGGCTTGCCCATCATCTTCGCCTTGCGCCAGCCGCCCCAGCGGTAATACGCCAGCGACAGCAGCATCGACACCAGCGAGCTGACCGGGAAGCTCCACCAGATTGCATCGGCGCCCCAGTACGGCTGCAGCAGTTCGGCGAACGGCACGCGCACGCCCCACAGCGAGCCGGCCAGGATCAGCAGTGGCGGAATCACCGCGCCGGTGGAGCGCACCACGCCGGAGATCACGAAGCTGACGCCGAAGAACAGGAACGAGCCGATCACCACATGGTTGAGGTGGCGGGCGATGTCCAGCGCCTGGCTGGCCGGCGGCAGGAACAGCGCCAGCAGCTGGCGATCGAACACAACCAACGGCAGGATCAGCGCGCCGGTCAGCAGGAAGTTGAACAGCACGCCCTGGCGTGCGGTACCGCGCACGCGGTCCCAGCGCTGCGCACCGACGTTCTGTGCGGCCATCGAAGAACACGCCGCACCGATCGCCATCGCCGGCATCTGCAGGTAGTTCCACAGCTGCAGGGACGCGCCGTAGCCCGCGGCGGTGTCGGTGCCGTACTGGTTGACCATGGTCATCAGCAGGATCACCGACAGCGAGATCAGCACCATCTGCAGGCCCATCGGCACGCCCTTGACCACCAGCGCCTTGAGGATGGTCATGTCGAGCTTGAACAGGCGCAGGTCGGCGCGGCCCAGCCACAGGGTGTGGCGCTTGTGCCGCATGTACAGCAGCAGGCCGGCCAGCGACAGCGTCTGCGCGACCAGCGTGGCCCAGGCCGAGCCGGCGATGCCCAGCGCGGGGAAGGGCCCCATGCCGAAGATCAGTACAGGGTTCAGCACGATGTCCAGTGCCACCGATACCATCAGGAAGCGGAACGGCGTGCGCGAATCACCGGCACCGCGCAGGGCGGCGGTGAGGAAGGCGAACGCGTACAGCGTCGGCATCGCCAGGAAGATGATCTGCAGGTAGGCCTCGGCCAATGGCAGCGAGGCGGCCGGCGTGCCCATCGCCGCCAGCAGCGGATGGGCCATGAACCAACCGGCGATGGCGATGATCACCGACAGGCCGATGAAGAAGGTGGCACTGGTGCCGACCACGCGCCGCGCCTGCGCGATGTCGCGCGCGCCGATCGCCTGTCCGATCAGGATGGTCGAAGCCATGCCGAAGCCGAACACCGAGCCGATCAGGAAGAACATGATGTTGTTGGCGTTCGCGGTGGCGGTCAGTGCCGCCTCACCGAGGAAGCGCCCGACCCAGACCGCATTCACCGAACCGTTCAGCGACTGCGCGATGTTGCCTGCCAGGATCGGCAGGGAAAACAGCAGGAGATTGCGGCCGATCGGGCCGGAGGTCAGGTCAAGCGGCGCTTTGGCCATGGAGTGGTGATCGAATCCCGGGAGGCGCACACTAGCACCAAGCCGGTTTGCGGGATGTGGCAATGCATCAACGACTGCAGGTGAAGTGGAGCCTGGCGCTGGCCTTGATCAGCGTCGTACTGGCCGCATGTTCGACAGGTGACCGGCTGGGCGATACCCAGGTGCGGCCCACCGACCGGCCCGAGTGCCTGGTCGGCAGCCAGCGCCAGGATCTTTCTGCCGGCGTACCCACCCTGATCGGGGGCAGCGGCTGCCGCACCGACCCCGACAACCCGCGTCCCCTGAACAAGCGAACGGAGTAGTCCCTGCCGATGACCGAGCTTTCCCCGCTGCCGCCCAGTGTCCGCCTGGACATCTGGCTGTGGGCGGCCCGTTTCTTCAAGACCCGCAGCCTGGCCAAGCAGGCCATCGAGACCGGCAAGGTCAGCGTGGCTGGGCAGCGCCCGAAATCCTCACGCGCGGTGCGCGTCGGCGAGCAGCTGCAGGTGGATCGCGGCGAGGAGCATTTCGAGATCCAGGTGCTGGGGCTGAGCGATCAGCGCGGGCCGGCGCCGGCGGCGCAGCAGCTGTATGCCGAGAGTGAGGCCTCCAGGGCCCGCCGCGCCGAGCAGCGGGCGCTGCGCATCGCCGCACGCGATGGTTTCCAGCCGCCGGAGCACAAGCCGGACAAACGCGCACGGCGGTTGATCCGCGCGCTCGGCGATATCGACGCGTTGTAAGTTGCAGGGCGCCAGACCGGGTCCGGCGCCCCCTTGGCTCAGCGCTTGCCGCCCAGCAGGCTGCCGCCGATCTTCAGCAGATCGCCCACGCCGAGCTGGCCGTCACCGTCCTGGTCCAGCACGCTGCCAAGCAGGCCGCCGGCAAGGCCGCCCTGTTGCTGCACCTGCTGCTTTTCCTGGCCGAGGGCCTGGCTGAGCGAGCCGGCATCGGCCTGGCCACCACCAAGGCGCTGGGCGAGGAAGGCCATCACGATCGGTGCGAGGATCTGCAGCAACTGGCTGGTACGGCCGCTGTCGAGCTGGGTGGCCTGGGCCAGGCCGGTTTCCACCTTCTGCTGGCTGCCGCCGAAGATGTGGCCGAGGATGCCGGCACCGTCGCTGGCGGCGCCACCGCCACCGCCGCCCAGTACCGAGCCGAGCACGCTGCCCAGGTCCAGGCCGCTGTGGTTGTTCTGCAGTGCACCGAGCAGCGCCTGTGCGCCCTGCGGCTGCGAGGCGTTGTTGCCCAGCGCGCCCATCAGCACCGGTAGCGCGGCACTGATCGCACCGGACGCCTGAGTATCGCTGATGCCGAGCTGCTGCGATACCTGCTGCAGCGGGGCGCCCTGCAATTTGGCGAGAAGTTCGTCGGTCAGGCTCATCTGCGGAATCCTTGATTGGGGTTGGGCGTGCAGAAGGTACGACGCAGACCGTTAAAACGGCGACGCCGCCTCACGGGGAGGCGGCGTGGCGTTCACGGTGCAGGGCGATCAGAGCTCGATGTCTTCGGCGCCCGGGGTCGCGGTGGGGAAGTCCGCTTCCGGCTGGGCCGGCTTGAACGGATCCGACGGCTGGCTGGCCAGCGCCTTCAGCGCCGCGGCAACACCAGCGCCATAGGCCGGGTCGGCCTTGCTGCAGTTGTCGATGTGGCGCTGCTTGATGAAGTCCGGCGCATCGCCCAGGGCACGGGCGGTGTTGGCGAACAGTCGCTCCTTCTGTGCCTGGTTGTAGCTGCGGAACAGCGCACCGGGCTGGCTGAAGTAGTCGGCGTCGTCCTCACGGAAGTTCCAGAAGTCGGCGTCGCCCCGGATCTTCATCGGCGGTTCGCGGTACTGCGGCTGTTCCTGCCACTGGCCGTAGCTGTTGGGCTCGTAGTGCGGCAGGCCGCCGTAGTTGCCGTCCACGCGCATCGCACCGTCGCGGTGGTTGCTGTGCACCGGGCAGCGCGCCGCGTTCACCGGAATCTGGTGGTGGTTCACGCCCAGGCGGTAGCGCTGCGCATCGGAGTAGGCGAACAGGCGCGCCTGCAGCATCTTGTCCGGCGACGGGCCGATACCCGGCACCAGGTTGCTCGGCGCGAACGCTGACTGCTCCACGTCCTGGTACCAGTTGACCGGATTGCGGTTCAGTTCGAACTGGCCCACTTCGATCAGCGGGTAGTCGCTCTTCGGCCACACCTTGGTCAGGTCGAAAGGATGGATGCGGTAGGTTTCCGCCTCCAGTTCCGGCATGACCTGGATGAACAGTTTCCACTTCGGGAAGTCGCCCTTCTCGATCGCGGCGAACAGGTCGCGGCCGTGGCTTTCGCGGTCATGGCCGACCAGGATCTGCGCCTGCGCGTCGGTCAGCGATTCGATGCCCTGCTGGCTGACGAAGTGGAACTTCACCCAGAAGCGCTCGCTGTCGGCGTTGGTGAAGCTGTAGGTGTGCGAGCCGAAACCGTGCATGTGGCGGAAGCTGCGCGGAATGCCGCGGTCGCTCATCACCACGGTCACCTGCAGCAGGGCTTCGGGCAGCAGCGTCCAGAAATCCCAGTTGTTGCGTGCGCTGCGCAGGTTGGTATGCGGGTCGCGCTTGACGGCCTTGTTGAGGTCGGCGAACTTGCGCGGGTCGCGCAGGAAGAACACCGGCGTGTTGTTGCCGACCAGGTCCCAATTGCCTTCTTCGGTGTAGAACTTCAGGGCGAAGCCGCGGATGTCACGCTCGGCGTCGGCGGCGCCACGCTCGCCGGCCACCGTGGTGAAGCGGGCGAACATCTCGGTCTGCTTGCCGACCTTCTCGAACAGCTTGGCGCGGGTGTACTTGCTGATGTCGTGAGTGACGGTGAAGGTGCCGAATGCGCCCGAGCCCTTGGCGTGCATGCGGCGCTCGGGAATGATCTCGCGGTTGAGGTTGGCCAGCTTTTCCAGCAGCCACACGTCTTCCATCAGCAGCGGGCCACGCGGGCCGGCGGTCTTGCTGTTCTGGTTGTCCACCACCGGCGCGCCGAAGGCCGTGGTCATCGGCGTGACCGGTTCATCGCCGTGCTTCTGCTTCGGGGTAGTGCTCAGCTCGCGCTGCTGCTGGGCGCCTTCCGCAGGCGACGGCGCGGTGTGATACGGACATTTCGGGCTGTTGTTATCGGACTGGCTCATGGCTGGCTCCTGCGGGTGAAGACGGGATGGAACATCTTCACTCGACTTTAGCTAGGGCCAGATGAAATGAATAATCGAATGATCCGTTCAGTTTGATAGTTTCTGTCAATTGAAACGAAGAATAAGATTTGCCGGATCTTTCGACAGGCCTCCCGCGTGGCGGCGGGAAGCCATGGGTGCGTGCTGCGGTTACAGCAGTGCTTTCAGTCGGTACAGCGCTTCGAGTGCCTGCTTCGGCGTCAGTTCGTCCGGATCGATGGCGGCCAGTGCTTCCTGTGCCTTGTTCGACGGCGCCGCGAACAGGCCGAACTGCTGCGGTGCATCCAATGCCTGCGGCGCCAGCTCGGCGGCATGGCTCTCACCGCCGCGCTGTTCCAGCTCGGCCAGTCGACGGCGCGCCTGCGCCACGGTGGCGCGCGGCAGGCCGGCCAGTGCGGCCACCTGCAGGCCGAAGCTGCGGTTGGCCGGGCCGTCCTTAACGGCGTGCATGAACACCAGCGCTTCACCGTGCTCGACGGCATCCAGGTGCACGTTGGCGATGCCGCTGCGGCCGCCCTCGTGCTGCTCGTCGGCCAGCGCGGTCAGCTCGAAGTAGTGGGTGGCGAACAGCGTGTAGCAGCGGTTCTGGTAGGCCAGGTGGCGGGCCACCGCGTCGGCCAGCGCCAGACCGTCGTAGGTGGACGTGCCACGGCCGATCTCGTCCATCAGCACCAGCGAATGCGCGGTGGCGTGGTGCAGGATGTAGCTGGTCTCGGCCATCTCGACCATGAAGGTCGACTGCCCACGGGCGAGGTCGTCACCGGCGCCGATGCGGGTCAGGATGCGGTCGATCGGGCCGATCAGCGCCCGGCTGGCCGGCACGAAGCTGCCGATGTGGGCCAGCAGCACGATCAGCGCGTTCTGCCGCATGTAGGTCGATTTACCACCCATGTTCGGACCGGTGATGACCAGCATGCGGCGGTCCGGATGCAGATCCAGATCGTTGGGTTCGAACGGCTGCTCGCGCACCGCCTCGACCACCGGATGGCGGCCACGCTCGATCTTCAGGCACGGTGCCGTTTCAAGTTCCGGCCGCGACCAGTCCAGCGCCTGCGCGCGTTCGGCGAAGGCGGCCAGCACGTCCAGTTCGCTCAGCGCAGCGGCGCACTGCTTCAACGGTTCCAGCTGTTCGCCGAGGGTGTCCAGCAGCTGCTCGTACAGGTACTTCTCGCGCGACAGCGAACGGTCGCGCGCGGACAGCACCTTGTCCTCGAATGCCTTCAGTTCTTCGGTGATGTAACGCTCGGCATTGGTCAGCGTCTGGCGGCGGGTGTAGTGCACCGGCGCGCGATCGGACTGGCCCTTGCTGATTTCGATGTAGTAGCCGTGCACGCGGTTGTAGCCCACCTTCAGGGTGGGAATGCCGCTGCTCTCGCGCTCGCGCAGTTCCAGGTCAACCAGGAACTGGTCGGCATGGGTGGACAGGCGGCGCAGCTCGTCCAGCTCTTCATCGAAGCCATCGGCCAGCACGCCGCCGTCGCTCAGCTTCAGTGGCGGCATTTCGGCGATGGCGCTGGCCAGCAGTTGTGCGCACGCGTCGTGCTCGCCCAAGGCGGCATGCAGTGCCTGCAGGCGCGGTGAATCCAGCGGCGCCAGCACTTCGCGCACCGCCGGCAGCAGGCCCAGGCCATCGCGCAGGGTGGAGAAATCACGCGGGCGCGCCGAACGCAGTGCGACGCGGGTCAGGATGCGTTCCAGGTCGCCGAGGCGGCGGAACTGTTCGCGGATGTCGGCATCGCTGCCGCGATCGATCAGGGTTTCCACCGCATGGTGGCGCTGTACCAGCACCTCGCGCAGGCGCAGCGGGCGGTGCAGCCACCGGCGCAGCAGGCGCCCGCCCATCGGCGTCACCGTGCTGTCGAGCACGCCCAGCAAGGTATTGCGGGTATCGCCGTCGACGCGCGTATCCAGTTCCAGGTGGCGGCGGGTGGCGGCGTTCATCGCGATCGCCTCGGCGGCGGTTTCCATCGCGATCGAGGTCAGGTGCGGCAGGCGCTGCTTCTGGGTTTCCTCGACATAACCGAGCAGGGCGCCGGCGGCGGCGGTGGCACGTGGCTTGTCATCGATACCGAAGCCGCTCAGATCGTGCAGCTTGAAGAAGTTCAGCAGCTGGCGGCGGCCGCTGTCCGCGTCGAACAGCCACGGCGCACGGCGGCGCACGCCGGTGCGCTGGCGCAGGAAGTCGGGCCAGTTCTCCTCGTCGGGCACCAGCAGCTCGGCCGGTTCCAGTCGGGCCAGTTCGGCTTCCAGCGCGTCGTCGGTCTCGACTTCATTGACCAGGAAGCGGCCACCGGCCAGGTCGGCCCAGGCCAGGCCGTAGCCCTGCTTCGTGCGCGACAGCGCCATCAGCAGGGTGTCGCGGCGTTCGTCCAGCAGCGCTTCGTCGGTCACGGTGCCGGGGGTGACGATGCGCACCACCTTGCGTTCGACCAGGCCCTTGGCCAGCGCCGGGTCGCCGATCTGCTCGCAGATCGCCACCGACTCGCCCAGCGCCACCAACCGCGCCAGGTAGCCTTCATAGGCATGTACCGGCACGCCGGCCATCGGAATCGGCGCGCCGCCGGAGCTGCCACGCTGGGTCAGGGTGATGTCGAGCAGGCGCGCGGCCTTGCGCGCATCGTCGTAGAACAGCTCGTAGAAGTCGCCCATGCGGAAGAACAGCAGCAGGTCCGGATACTCGGACTTGGCTGCGAAGAACTGCTTCATCAGCGGGGTGTGTTCGGCGGACTTTTCTTTGGACATGGGGCTCGTGAATCCGGGGCGTCCGTTCGCGCCGGAGGGCAGCGGCAACGGAGCGGGTACAGGGCCGTCCATGGTAACTGCTGGGGCACAGGGCTGCCGCCACCGGTGGCAGGCGGGTACCGCACAGCCACGGGGTCAGGCCGGGACCAGGGTGATCTGCCGGTGGCTGGCGAAGATATCCATCACGATCTCGAAGTAGGTTGGGCCCTCGCCCCGTTGCAGGGCGTCCAGCTGGCGCGCAATGGTCCGCGTGTTGAAGGTGCCCGGGGCTTCCAGCTTGGACTGCAGCCACTCGCGGGTGGTAGTTCGTCCCAGTGCGGCGCGGCTGTGCTCGATATCACTCCAGATCACCGTGGCCCGCTCATGGCCGGCCAACACGCCATGGACGCCATGCAGCAGATCATCCAGGGCGTCCAGGCTTGGCCCGAGCTGCCAGTCCTCGCCGGCCATGAACACGCGGTTGATCTCCGCGTACAGGCTGGGGATGTCGTGAATGGCACAGCCTTCGATCTGCAGGATGAGCGTCATATGTCGACTGTAGCGTTGTTCCCTGTGCGTTGGACATGGCTGAGCGCCGGATGCTTTGGGGACCCATGCTGGGGTTTGGCAAACTTCTTTGCTGAGTCAAGTGCTCGGCACTCCCGTCGTGACGCGCGCCGGTTTGCAGGGAAGAAAACGACGTGACCCATCGCCAATAGCAGGGCCATCAGCTGGTAGAGAGTTCGCCCGAAGTCTTCTTCTTCATTGATTGGTGCCATCGGCAGCAGGACCCCCTCGGGCGCGTTCAACTTCCACTGTCAGTGATGACTGGCTGGGTGATGGAAATAGATTCTCCTCCTGTATCATCGGCAATAAAGGTCTGGAAAATTGTTTCTTGGATGGTCAGTAACGTTGTATCTGCGTCTCCGGTGAGGTGGGGGGGAGTTTGATCTGTCCCCGTTGTGAGCAGGGTGAGGTGTTGAAAGCTCAAGTAAAGGAGCGCGGCGTTCAGATATTTGTCTGCGACGAGTGCGATGCCGTGTGGTTCTCCTTCGCTGCTATAGGGGTCTCTCCGTTCAGAGACCTTGAGCGGTATCTTGAGGAAATTTCCGTCGCCCCGTCCTGGGAGTCAATTTCCGTGGACAGGCATGAGTAGAAAGTACGCAGTTTCCATGCACTCCTCGATCGTATTGCCTCAGCGCAGCGCGTGGGTCCGTGCAGCATGGGGTGACCTTCCCGTCTCCTACTTCCAGAGCGACGAGAATCTCAATGACTGCGGTTTTATTGACTTGAAGGTCAATAAGTGGGAGATCAGTGGCAGTCGATTGTAATGGGGTCTGGACCCCTTCATCAGGGTTGAAATACTCAAGGGTCGGGGCCCTGCGATGGCAGATGCCAGATTGCAGCCCTGACGGTAGTCGCGAAGCGGCGCGTTGTTCCTCTGGACAGAAGGGTGCCGGGATCGATGGGCTTCATCCTCCCCCTCCGTGCATCAAGTGACGGTTTCCGCGGTCACGACTCGCGAGCGATGCGTGATGACTGCGATTGATGTGCTCGTACATTGATATGCCCGGCAGGAATAACCACCTCCATTAAGTGTGTCCTTCACACCTGTCTGCATAGTTCCAGAGATTTGGATCGATACAATAATATCGACCCATAAAGTTTCCCCGCGCTGCGCCGCCATCGATCGTACGGCCATGATCAAGGGAATTGAGATGCTCGCCTTACGCAACCTCCGAGTGGGATCCCGGCTGGGTGCCGGGTTTGGATTGCTGCTGCTGTTCATCGTGGCCATCGTTGGCCTGGCGCTGTACGGAAATCACCTGAAGTCCGCCCAGTTCGAGAAAGTGGTGGACGTCAACATGGTGAAGATGCGGCTGTTGAACGACATGCTGGATACCAACAACGCGCTGTTGATGCACCGACGGCTGATGGTGATCAAGCGCGGCGAGGATTTCGACAAGGATTATCAGAAGGCGCAGGAGCTGTCGCAGACCTACGACGGTATCTGGGCCAGGTACATCAGGATTCCGCGCGACGCGACCGGCGATACCCTGGTGGCGAAAATCGACGCGGCACGCAAGGCCACCGACGCCTCCACCCGGCATCTTCACGAGCGCATGAAGGCCGGGGATTTCGACGGCGCGGCCAAGGAACTGCTTGCCGAGCAGGGGCTGGCAACCGCGTGGAACGAAGCGATCTCGACCCTGCTGCGGCATCAGGAGACACTGACCGAGCGCAGCCGCGAGGAATACCGTTCAACTGAATCCTGGACCGGCACGCTGTCGATCGTGTTCGGCGTGTTGAGCCTGGTACTGGGCTCGCTGGCCGCCTGGGCCATCACCCGCAGCCTGACCCGCCCGCTGGAAGGCGCGGTGAAGCTGGCCGACAGCATCGCCAATGGGCGGCTGGACAACAGCATTGACGCCTCCGGCAACGATGAGGTCACGCAGCTGCTCAGGTCGATGCAGCGCATGCAGGCGCAGTTGCAGTCGGTGATGGCGGCGCAGGGCGAGTTGGCCCGCCAGCACGATGCGGGCAGCCTCAGCTATCGCATGGACGAGAGTGCCTTCCCTGGTGACTACGGGCGCATGGTGCACGAGACCAAC
This sequence comes from Stenotrophomonas sp. YJH_SMC_82, assembly GCF_059368875.1. NCBI lineage: Bacteria > Pseudomonadati > Pseudomonadota > Gammaproteobacteria > Lysobacterales > Lysobacteraceae > Stenotrophomonas > Stenotrophomonas sp. YJH_SMC_82. The sequence goes on along the minus strand of NZ_JCAFSE010000002.1, from coordinate 765,540 downwards.
GCGCTGGTCGGCTCACACGTGCAGGTACAGAACCGGCTGATCGAAGTGATGAAGCATTACGCCCGTGGCGACCTGTCGGTGGACATGGATCCGCTGCCGGGCGAGAAGGCGGCGATCACCCAGGCAATGGACGAGACCAAGGCCAGCCTGTCGGCGATCAACAGCGAGATCCGCCGGCTGGCGACGGCCGCGGCGGCGGGCGACTTCAGCCTGCGCGGCGATGAAGATCGCTTCGCCTACGATTTCCGCGACATGGTGGCCGGGCTCAATCGCCTGATGCAGACCACCGACCAGAACCTGGTGCAGGTGTCGAGCCTGCTGCAGGCGATCTCGCGCGGTGACCTCACCGTGCGCATGCAGGGCGACTTCCACGGCGTGTTCGCCCGCATGCGCGATGACTGCAATGCCACCGTCGATCAGCTCAAGCAGATCGTCGGGCGCATCCAGGCCAGCGCGTCCAGCATCAATCTGGCGGCAGGCGAAATCGCCTCGGGTAACACCGATCTGTCGCGGCGCACCGAGCAGCAGGCGGCGAACCTGGAAGAGACGGCGGCGTCGATGGAGGAACTGACCTCCACCGTGAAGCAGAACGCCGAGCACGCCCGCCAGGCCAACCAGCTCGCCATCGGTGCGCACGGTGTCGCCTCGCAGGGCGGCGAGGTGGTCGGCCAGGTGGTCACCACGATGTCGGCCATCGAGGCCTCGTCGAAGAAGATCGCCGAGATCATCTCGGTCATCGATGGCATTGCCTTCCAGACCAACATCCTGGCGTTGAACGCGGCGGTGGAAGCCGCGCGTGCCGGCGAGCAGGGCAGGGGCTTTGCGGTGGTGGCCAGTGAGGTGCGCACGCTGGCACAGCGCTCGGCCGGTGCGGCCAAGGAGATCAAGGGCCTGATCGAGGATTCGGTTGGCAAGGTCGCCGATGGATCGGCCCTGGTCCGACAGGCAGGCACCACGATGGGCGAGATCGTTGCTTCCGTGCAGCGCGTGACCGACATCATGGCCGATATTTCTGCTGCCTCGCAGGAGCAGAGCTCCGGCATCGAACAGGTGAACCAGGCGGTGGTGCAGATGGACGAGACCACGCAGCAGAATGCGGCACTGGTGGAAGAGGCCAGTGCTGCGGCGCGTTCCATGGAGGAGCAGGCGAACCTGCTGGCCGAGGCGGTTTCGGTGTTCCGCACCGGCGCGGCAACGGCGGCTGCAGCCGTGCGTCCGGCCCTGGCTGCGGTGGCCGCGAAGGTCACCCCGGTGCGCAGGGCGGCAACGCTGTCGCCGCGCATCGAGCCGACACTGGCGGCCAATGCCTGGGGGTGGGAAGAGTTCTAGCAGAGGGCAATGCCGGCAGGGAGACGGCGCCCATCACGCTGGCTGATCGTGATGGGCGCGGATTTTCTTCCTGAACGCGCGATGGCCGATGAGGCCGCGGACACGCGCATTTCACTTCCGGTTGCCAGCCGCGGGAGGACACTTGCGCCATACCGGAACCTAGGAGATGGCCATGAAGACCTCGACCCGATTGCTTGTGCTGGGCACCCTGCTGGCGGCTTCGTCGGTGGCCGGCGCGCAGACCTATGGTCCGCGTGATGAAGGACGCCGATTCAACGATGGCAGCCGCGTGGTCTGCAAGAACGTGGAAGTGCAGCGCAACTCGCGCGATCCGAACCGCATCGCCGGTACGGCCACTGGCGCGGTGATCGGCGGCCTGCTGGGCAACCAGGTGGGCGGCGGCAATGGCAAGAAGCTCGCTACCGTGGCCGGTGCTGTTGCCGGTGGTGCGGCGGGCCGCCAGATCCAGGGCAACAGCCAGCAGAAGAACGGCGACCGCGTGGTCGAGCGCCGCTGCGAACGCGTCTATCGCTGATCAATCGCCGACGGCCCCCGTTTTTCCCCTTCCACATGGCAGTACTCGAACGCCGGCCTCGCGCCGGCGTTCTTCATTGCGGGAAAAGGGGACGGAGGGGATTAAGTCGCAATCCCCCCAACCGGCCGCTTACGACTTAATCCCCTCCGTCCCCTTTTTTGCGAGGAGGCGCCAGGTGGCGAGGCTGCCGTAGAGCAGCAGCAGGACGGTGAGGGTGATCAGTTCGTGGCTGACTTCGGCCAGGCTGGCGTCCATCTGGTTCAGGCGCACCATCAGGTTGATGCCGGAGGTGGTCGGCAGCAGCTGCGCCAGCCAGACCAGCGGTTGTGGCGTCATCACCGAGGGCCACGACAGGTTGGCGAGGAAGAACAGCGGGATCGAGGTGGCGATGATGTACTGGAAGGCGCGTTCGCGGGTGCGGAAGAAGCTGCCGACGAACAGGCCGAATGCCACCGTCGCCGCGATGAACAGCGTGCCACCCAGCAGCTGGCCCAGCGGGTTGCCTCCGCGTGGATAGTCCTGCACCCAGGCAGTGAACCCGGCATACCAGAACAGACCGAACAGGCCGATCAGGCCGAAGCCCAGTGCCATGCCGGCCAGGGTCGGCAGGTCGAAGCGCAGGCGCCGGCCGAGCGCGAGGCGGCGGCCGCCGAGCAGGACGCCGATGCCCATCAGCAGCGTCTGGTGCACGATCAGCTCGGCCACGCCGGGAACGATGGCGCTGCCATAGCCTTCCTGCGTGTTGTACAGGGGGCGCTGCACAAGCGTGACCGGTGGTGCCTGCGGTGCGCCCATGAAGGCGGCCTGGCCGACCACGGCATCACGCCCGAACGCACCCAGCGCGTCAGCCACGCTGCCCAGCACCCAGCTGGCGCGGCCCAGGTAGGCACCGTTGCCAAGCAGTACCAGCTTGGCCGGGTGGCCGCGCAGGATGTCGCGCTCCAGATTGGCCGGGATCACGACGATCCCTTCGGCATGGCCGGCTTCCAGCTGCCGGCGTGCGCTGTCGACGTCCGCGGGTTGACCGACCACGCGCGCAACGCGCAGTGCGTCGAGCTTGCGCAGCAGCTCGCGGCTGGTCGCGCTGTGGTCTTCGTCCACCACCAGCACCGGCAGGTTGCCGGCCACCTGGTGCCGGTAGGCGGCTGGATAGAAGAACGAGTACAGGATCACCGCCCCGACCATCACCACGATCGCGTAGCGGTCGCAGAGCACTGCCATCAGGGTCTGCCGCAGGCTGCGCCAGAGTGCGCTCATGCGTCGGCCCCTGCGGGCTGTGCGGCGGCAGGTGTGCGCGCAAAGGCGATCAGGCGCAGGCCGCCGACGCCTCCTGCCACCACCGCCATCAACAACAGCGTGGCCAGCGGCCACACCGAAACCTGCAGCGGCGAACCGATGAACTGCTGCTGGGTCTGCAGCTTGATGTAGGCGCTGAGTGGCAGCAGTTGATGCCAGATGCGGGTGAACAGAGGGCCGTCCAGCACCGGGAAGGTGGCGCTGGAGAAGGCCAACGCGGTGCCGATGCTGAGGCCGACTGCGGACAGCGCGGTACCCATGTCGCGGGTGACGCCGACGAAGAACAACGCGTAGGCGGCCGTGGCAAGGTAGAACAGTGGCTGTGCGAGCAGCAGCAGGAGCACGCTGCCGGCCACGCCGTCACCGCGCAGCCAGGCCAGGTAACCGATGCCGAGCGCGCCATACAGCGAGAACAGCAGGATGTATGGCGCGACCTTGCCGGCAATCGCCGGCCATGGCGTGCGGCCCAACGAGGCGGGCAGGGTGCCGTCGCGGATCTCGCGGCCAAGGCTGCCGGCCACTGCAAGTGCCAGTACCAGCGACAATACCGCCGGGAAGATCAACGGCAGCAGGAACAGCTCGTAGCTGCGTGCCGGGTTGTACAGAATGTCCGACTGCACCGCGATGGGTGCCGCGCGCAGCTTGCCCGGGCCGACCTGCAGGCCGATGCGCTCGCGCAGCAGGCGCGCGTTCCAGGCCGAGACCGCGTCGCCGATATCGCGCGACGCGGACTGGCCGGTGGTCATGTAGGTGGCGTTGTAATAGGCGAACACCGTGCCCTGGCGTCCACGCAACGCCTGCCGGGTGACATCGCGCGGCACCAGTACGATGGCGAACACATCCAGCCGACGCAGCTGCGAACGTGCGTCTTCCAGGTCCACCGGCTGGCTGGCGACGCGCACGCCGGGACTGGCGTCGAGCATGCGCAGCAGCAGGCGGCTGTCACTGCTGTGGTCGAGGTCGACCACGGCGATCGGGATGTCGCGCATCACCGAAGGCGTGAACATCCACGCCATCACCACCAGCATCAGCAGCGGCAGCACGGTGACCAGCAGCAGGTCGGCGCGGTTGCCGCGCAGCGACTGCAGCTCGCGCCGCCAGCTGGCGGCGAAGCCGCCGCGGCCGGGGCTCAGTGCTGGGGCCATGCGAACAGCACGCTCATGCCGGGGCGGAAGCCCTCGATGCGGCGTACCGGGCGCACCCGCACCTCGAAGCTGCGGACGTCGTAGCCGGACGACTGGCGGGTGGTACGCCAGGTTGCATAGTCGCCGGCCGGATTGATGAAGTAGACCTCGAATTCGCCGTCCAGGCCGAGCGCCGGCACGCTGCCCTGCAGCTTGCTGCCGACCTTCAGGCCCTGCATCTGCGATTCGCGCAGGTTCATGGCGACCCACATGCGGTCGATGTCGACCAGGGTGAACACCGGGTAGCCGGCCGGCACCAGCTCGCCCGGGTCGGCCATGCGCTTGTTGATCTCGCCGGCCACCGGCGCGCGCCCTTCCACTTCGACACGCGCGGCGTTGACTTCGGCCACCGCGCCCTGTGCCTGTTGCACCTGGCCCTGCGCGGCACGCTTGTCCTGCTCGCGCGCGCCGGCCAGGGCCATGTCGTACTGCGCGCGCGCGGCACGGGCCAGCTCACGCGAACTGGTGGCCTGGGCATGCGCTTCATCACGCTTCTGCCGGGTCATCACCCCTTCGTTGAACAGGTTCTGCACGCGCTGGTAAGTGGCTTCAGCCAGCGTCGCACCGGCTTCGGCCCGCTTCCAGTTCGCTTCGGCGGCGCGGATGTCTTCGCTGCGTGCGCCTTCGTCGGCCTTGTCGGCCACTGCCTGTGCGGCGGCCAAAGCGCCGTGCGCCTGCTGTTCCTTGGCGGCCACTTCGGGGCTGTCGAGCAGGAACAGCACTTGCCCGGCCTGCACGCGGTCGCCCTCGCGCACCTTCAGTTCGGCCACGCGCGCGGTGATCTTGGCGGCCACGTTGATCGTGTCCGCATCGGCCATGCCCTGGATCTGGTCGGCCGGGCTGCGCCAGGCCAGCCACAGGCCGAGCACCACCACGACCAGCAGCACCACTGCCAGGATCGGTCCCAACCGGCGCTTGCCCGGGGGCGTCGTCGCATCGTCGTGCAGCACATCACTCATGGTCGATCACCTCGTCCGCCCGCCGCCGGAACTCTTCGAAACGGTCCATCTGTCCACTGATCTCCAGCAACTGTGCCAGCGCAATATCGTATTGGTAGGCGGCCTGTGCGCGCTCGACGCGGGCGCCGCCCAGGCCGAGCCGCGCGTCGATCACATCCAGCGAAGTCGCCTGGCCTTCGCGGAACGCCAGCTCCTGCAGGCGCAGGTTTTCCTGTGCCTGGGCGATGCTGCTGTCGAGCAGCACGTACTGCTGGCGTGCGGTTTCCAGCTCGTTCCAGGCCTTGCGCACACCCAGCGCGACCTGGTTCTCGGCCTCGCGCAGGCCCGCTTCGGCCTGGTCCTGCTGCGCACGCGCGGCGCTGATCTGCGCCGGCCGCGAGTTCGGCGACAGGAAGGTGTACTTCAGGCCGATGCCGAACGCCCAGTCCGGATCGGTCAGCATCTCGTCGCGGCGACGGAAGTCGTACTGGCCGAAGGCGAAGATCTGTGGTTTCAGCTTGGCCTGCTGCACGCGCACGCCCTGTTCGGCCTGCGCCACCATCGCCCGCAGGCGCGCGATCTGCGGCTGCCGCGCCTGCGCGGTGCGTTCGAAGCTGGCCACCGGTTCCAGTGGCACGCGCTGCACGAACAGCGGCGACACCGGCTGCACCTCGCCGCCACTGCGCAGCAGCGTGGCCAGTGCGGCCTTCAGCGTGGCCAGGTCGTTCACCGTCTTCTGGTATTCGCGCTCGGCCTTGTCGCGGGCCACGGTGGCCTGCAGGCGCTGCGCGCGGGTGGCGAAGCCCTCGCGTTCCAGCTTCTCTGCGTCGGACAGGTGGCGGTTGAGGCCATCGCGCACATCGCGGCGCACGTCCACCGCCTGCTCGGCCAGGCGCTGGCCGAAATAGGCCTGGGCCAGCTGCACGGTCAGCGATTGGCGTTGTGCTTCGCGCTCGGCGCTGGCCTGTTCGTGGGCGGCACTGGCCGCACGTTGCGCGGCCGGAATCACGCCGCCGGTGTACAGCGGCAGCACTGCAGTCACCACCGGGCGGGTACGCCAGTCGCGTTCGGTGAACGACAGCGGCGAGTCGATGCCAAAGGCCTCGGCCACCGGAGCCAGCGAACCCAGGGGCAGGGTGAGCGTCTTCTGGAACTGCAGCCGGCGCACTTCGCCGGTGATCTCCGGCAGGCGCAGCAGGCGGGTCGCGTCCTGCAGGTCCTGCTTGTTGCGCACGGCGGCGTCGGCAGCGGCCAACGCATCGGAGACCTGCTCCAGGCGTTGCCGTGCCTGTTCCCAGTCCAATGCCGGTGCGTTGCTGGTGGGCTGCGCGGCGGCAGCGAATGGCAGGCAGGCTGCCAGCGCCAGCGCGGCCTTCGCGCGGTGCATCCTTGTACGTCGGCCGATCACGCCCATGCCGTCCCAGTAGTGAAGAAGTGCGCAAACGGTAGTGCGTGCAGCGTGAAGCCCGGGTCTGCGATCATCGGTTTGTCCTCAACGAAGGGTGCCTCTGGCCGCAGTGCGCAGCGCCTGGGTGATGTGCTGCAGCGTGCTTGAGCGCACGGCGGCATGCTGCCAGTACAGCGGCACATCGAGCCAGCGGCGGGGTTCCAGTACCACCACGCGGCCGGCGCGCACGGCGGGCGCGACCAGGGTTTCCGGAGCCATGCCCCAGCCGAGTCCGCAGGCGGCGGCTTCGACGAAACCGGTGGAGGAGGGCAGGTAGTGTAGCGGCGGCTGCAGCCGCGCGCGGGTCAGGCGCCGCACGAAGCGCCACTGCAGTTCATCTTTGCGGTTGAACACCAGCATCGGTGCGTGCGCCAGGGTTGCGGCCTGCATGCCATCGCGGAAGTACTGGCGGGCGAAGCCGGGCGAGGCGATGGCGTGGTAGCGCATCGCGCCGAGCGGGTGCACGTTGCATCCCTTCACCGGTTGGCTTTCGGCGGTGACCGCGCCGAGCACGCTGCCATCGCGCAGCAGCTGCAGGGTGTGGTCCTGGTCGTCCATGCGCAGGTCGAACAGATAGCCGTGGCGCTGGTGCAGGTCGGCGATGGCCGGTACGAACCAGGTATCAAGCGAGTCATCGTTGACCGCCAGGGGGATCGGCGTGCGCGCAGCGTCGCTGCCACGCTCGGGTAGCAGCTCGGCCAATGCCTCGGCCTCCAGCGCCTGCATCGGTCGCACCCGGCGCAGCAGCGCTTCACCCGCGGCAGTCGGCCGGCAGGGTGCCTGGCGCACCACCAGTACCTGCCCGAGCCTGTCCTCCAGGGCCTTGATCCGCTGCGACAGTGCTGACGGGCTGATCGACAGGCGGCGTGCCGCAGCCTCGAAGCTGCCTTCCTCCAGCACCGCGGCAAACGCGGCCAGTTGCGGGTGTACCAGGTCCATGCCGGTGCCTCTTCAGTTTTCCTGCACAGGATAAAGAAAAATCAGTTTGTCTAATCAAGGCGGTTGGCCGCACCCTGCGCGTCCCCTCGCTGCCTGGCCTGTCCCGATGTGGATTGCCGCTACCGCCGCCGGCCTGTTCGCAGGTGCCGGCCTGATCATCGCCATCGGCGCGCAGAATGCCTTCGTGCTGCGCCAGGGCCTGCAGCAGCGCAATGTGGGGACGGTAGTGCTGGCCTGCGCCGGCGCGGATATCGCGCTGATCCTTGCTGGCGTTGGCGGCATGGGCGCGCTGGTGCTGCAGTGGCCGCTGCTGCTGCAGGTGCTGCGCTTCGGTGGTGCGGCCTTCCTGTTCTGGTATGGCCTGCGGGCGGGGCTGCGCGCGTGGCGCGGTGGCAGTGCCCTGGCCGCCGCCGAGGCGCAGGGCGGCAGCGGACGGCAGGTACTGCTGACCTGCCTGGCGTTCACGCTGCTCAACCCGCACGTCTATCTGGATACGGTGGTGCTGCTGGGCAGTCTGTCCACGCGCTACCCCGGTGACCTGCGCTGGGCGTTCGCCGCCGGTGCCTGCGCCGCCAGCGTGGCCTGGTTCTGCACGCTGGGCTATGGCGCGCGCCTGTTGCAGCCGGTGTTCCGCAGGCCGGGCGCCTGGCGGGTGCTGGATGCCGCCGTGGCGGTCTTCATGTCCTGCCTCGCCACGCTGCTGCTGTTGCGCCCGCTCTAGGCCGCGTCCACCGCGCACTGCGGGGTTTCGCCGGGGCGCAGGGTCAGCACGCGCACACCGCTGCGGGTGACCGCCACGGTGTGCTCGAACTGCGCCGACAGCTTGCCGTCGCGGGTGTAGACCGGCCATTGGTCCGGCTGCTGACGGATGGCCGGCTTGCCCTGGTTGAGCATCGGCTCGATGGTGAACACCATGCCTTCTTCCAGCACCATGCCGGTGTTGGGATGGCCGTAATGCAGGATCTGCGGTTCCTCGTGCATCTGCTGGCCGATGCCATGGCCGCAGTATTCCTTCACCACGCTGTAGCCGTGGCTGCGCGCGTGGCGGGCGATGGCGTGGCCGATATCGCCCAGGCGCGCTCCCGGGCGCACCGCAGCGATGCCTTTCCACATCGCCTGGTAGGTGGCCTGCACCAGCCTGCGCGCGGCGTAGTCGACCTCACCGACCAGGTAGGTGGTGCTGGAGTCGGCGATGTAGCCGTTCTTCTCCAGGGTGATGTCGAGGTTGACGATCTGGCCGTTGCGCAGCACGTCGGTGGTGCTGGGAACGCCGTGGCAGACCACGTTGTCGATCGAGGTGTTGAGCACATACGGGAAGCCGTACTGGCCCTTGCTGGCCGGCCGCGCCTGCAGCTCATCGACGATCATGCGCTCGACGAAGTCGTTGATCTCCATCGTGCTGCGTCCCTGCAGCGGCAGCTGGTCGAGCGCGGCGAACACCTGCGCCAGCAGGCGCCCGGATTCGGCCAGCAACGCGATTTCGTGCGGCTGCTTGATCATCGTCATGTCAGGCCCGCCCGGGCGCCAGCGCCTGCGGCTGCACCCCGGCTGCCCGCAGTTCGCTGGCGACGATGTCCTGGAAGCTCAGCGTGGGGTTCATCTCGCACAGCATGCCGACCCGGATCCAGAAGGTGGCCTGGGCGTTGATCGAACGGCTGGAGACGGTGCAGGCACGGCGCAGCTGGTCGTGCAGGGTGTCATCGATGTTGACGATGCCCATGGGCGGTCCTGGCGGAATGGATATATGAAGCATATATGTTCCGTATATCCGCCTCAAGCCCGCATCGTTCAGTCCACGTGGGTGGCAAAGCGCAGTCGGTTGCCGTCCGGGTCACGCAGGAGCATCTCGCGGCTGCCCCATCCGGTGTCGTGCGGTGGCTGCTCGATCGGTACGTTGGCGGCACTGAAGGCGCGGTGCAGGGCGTCGACGTCTTCAACGATGAAGTACACCGCGCCGCCGACCTCGCAGTCGCCGCTGTGTTCGGTGAGGAAGATCGTCTGGCCGTCGCGGGTGAGCTGGGCGAACAGCGGGAAGCCGGGTTCGAAGCGGTGTTCCCAGTCGACCACGAAACCCAGCCCCTGCACGTAGAATGGCAGGGTGGTGTCGGCATGGCGCATGCGCAGTTGCGGGATGACGGTCTGGGGCATCGCGAGGCTCCGGGGCGGGAGTCCAGTGTAGTGCCGGCCGCTGGCCGGCATCCCGGCGAGCCTGGGAACGATGAGGTTGCCGGCCAGCGCCCGGCACTACCGAAGCCACGCCGGCCAGCGGCCGGCACGACCGACGCGGTCAGCAGGCGGTCGGCACGGCGGCCATCGCCGCCAGCAGTTCGCGATTCACCTGCTGGTGCCGTGCCTGCCACACCGGCAGATCCTCGGCGCTGACGTCAGGTTGGCCGTCCAGCGACGACAGCCAGCGCTTGAAGCGGCTCTGGTAGTTGGCCAGCGACACTTCGCCGGTGATGTCGCTGCCGACCAGGCCGCCTGCGCGCAGCGCTTCGATCACCACCAGTGCGTGTTCCAGCTGGAAGCGGCCCTGGTCCCAGTTGCTGCGGGCGACGTCCTCGGCGAACACATCCTTGTCGATCGACAGGTAGGTCGGTTGCGGCGACTTGGCCTGCTCGGCGGCGAACGCGGCAACCAGTGCCTCCGGGTGCTCGAACCGTCGGAATGCACGGCCGCTGCCGAGGCGGTGGCCCCAGCCCACGTCCACATCCATGCACCAGTAAGTCAGGCGCCCGCCCATCAGCGGGCGCCAATGGTTCTCCCAGGCGTGGCCCAGGCCGATGTCACTGGAGGTGATGCCGAGCACATGGATGTGCGAGATCTGCGGCAGCTTGCTGGCCGCGTTCACCCACGACCCGCAGTGCATGCCGAACGGGAAACGCATGTTGTCCGGATGGTTGTCCAGCACCACCAGCTGGAACGGCTGGTGCGCGCGCATGCGACGCAGCAGCGGCAGGCTGAGGTGGTGGAAGTCGCCACTGCCGAGCATCACCGTGCCGAGCTGGGCCGGCAGCTGTGCCAGCACTTCAGCGGCGAAACGGTCCAGGGTTGAAGTGCTGCAGGCGAAGCGCAGCGGATCGTGCCACTGCGGCAGCGCCAGGGTCTGCGCCTGTGGAAGCGGCAGTACGCCACCGTCCAGGTCCAGGATCAGCGGAAAACGCGACGACATCGTTCAACCGCCTCCATCAGGTTCGCCCTGCAGGTACGGGGCCAGCTTGCGCAGGGCAGCGCGCAGCAGCGGGGAGCGAGCGTGGATCGCGTGCCGGGTGGAGGTGAAGCGGGCGCCCAGCTCGGCCTTGATCCGCGAGTCGGTCCAGCCGGCCACGTAGTGGCTCAGGCTGTGCTGCAGCGCGTACTCGAGGTTGTGCATCCAGCTGACCGCGTACAGGTTGTGCTCGCGTGATTGCGGGTAGGCCAGGCCGATGTACTTGTCCACCAGCTTTCCGGCGTGGATGTAGCACAGGTTCCAGCCGATCAGCAGACCCTGGTGGCGGTACAGGAACATCCGTCCCTGGCCCTGGCTGTCGGCCAGCAGGTGTTGGAAGTAGGGCAGGTCGAGCTGGTCGAAATGCACCGCGCTCTGCGCGAACACGCCCAGGTACAGCGCGTACAGTTCGGCCTGCAGTTGCGGGTCGGCGAGGGCCGGATCGCCGGTGGCGATGCAGTCGATCTGCAGGCCATCGCGCGAGCGCAGCTTGCGCCGGATGTTCTTGCGGCGCGAGGACGACAGGCGTCCGAGATAGCCATCGATCGAATCGAAATCGATCGCCACCCAGGCCAGCGGCATGCCTTCCAGCTCGACGAAGCCGCGTGCCAGCAGCGCCTGCAGGAAGGCGCTGCTGTGTGCATTGGCCGCGTCGTCCAGCAGCGGCGAATCGATTGCCAGGTCCTTGACCACCAGCAGCCGGGAATCGCCGATCGCGTGCCGCGTCACGTCCTCGGCCAATGCCTCTGGTGCGACGTGCGCGGGCAACGGGGTGTACTCGGTGCTGGTGGCACCGACGAAGCGGGTCTTCCAGGTGATCCAGGGCCGCCACAGGCGCGCCAGCGGCAAGCCAAGCAGCTTGCCGCGCAGGTCGTCGTCCATCGTGGTGGTCAGGTCGAGCGGCGCACGGAAGGTCGGCAGGCCGCTGGGGAGCAGGCCTGCCTCGAATCCAAGCGGCGGGTGGGCCAGGAAGCCCTCCAGCAGCGCGGCCGGTTCCAGCGCGGTGCTGGATGCGCGTGACGTCATCTCCATCGGCACGGGAACCGGCAGCGCATCGACCTCAGCCCTTGGCCTTGGTCAGCGCCTGGTCGAGCAGGGTGATCGCCAGGTCGATCTCTTCGTAGCTGATGTCCAGCGACGGCGCGAAGGTGATCACGTTCTTGTACCAGCCACCCACGTCGAGCACGAGGCCCATGCGCTTGCCGTCGTGCAGGAGGTCACCGGCCAGGCCGATGTCGACCATGCGGTCCAGCAGTTCCTTGTTGGGGGTGTAGCCGTCGGTCTGGCAGATCTCGGCGCGCAGGGCCAGGCCCAGGCCGTCGACGTCGCCGATCTCCGGGTGACGCTTCTGCAGGCCACGCAGGCCGTCCAGGAAGTACGCGCCCTTCTCCGGCACGGTGCGCTCGTAATCCATTTCCTTGCCCAGCTTCAGCACTTCCAGGCCGAGGCGGGTGCCCAGCGGATTGGAGTTGAAGGTGGAGTGGGTGGAGCCCGGCGGGAACACGGTCGGGTTGATCAGTTCTTCGCGCGCCCACAGGCCCGACAGCGGGTTCAGGCCGTTGGTCAGCGCCTTGCCGAACACCAGCACGTCCGGGGTAACGCCGAAGTGCTCGATCGACCACAGCTTGCCGGTGCGCCAGAAACCCATCTGGATTTCATCGACGACCATCAGGATGCCGTACTTGTCCAGCACGCGCTTGAGGCCAGTGAAGAAGTTGCGCGGCGGGATGACGTAGCCACCGGTGCCCTGGATCGGCTCGACGTAGAACGCGGCGTACTCGGCCTGGCCGACCTTGGGATCCCACACGCCGTTGTACTCGCTTTCGAACAGGCGCTCGAACTGCCACACGCAGTGGTCGGAATACTCGTCCGGGGTCATGCCCTTCGGGCGACGGAACGGGTACGGGAACGGGATGAACATCGCGCGCTCGCCGAAGTGGCCGTAGCGGCGGCGGTAGCGGTAGCTGGAGGTGATCGACGAGGCACCCAGGGTGCGGCCGTGGTAGCCGCCCTCGAAGGCGAACATCAGGCTCTTGCCGCCGCGCGCGTTGCGCACGATCTTCAGCGAATCTTCAATGGCCTGCGCGCCGCCGACGTTGAAGTGCACGCGGCCGTCGAGGCCGAACTTCTGGTGCATGTCCACGGCAATGGTCTTGGCCAGCTGCACGCGGGTCGGGTGCAGGTACTGGCTGGCGACCTGCGGCAGGGTGTCGATCTGGTCCTTCAGCGCGTCGTTCAGGCGCTTGTTGCTGTAGCCGAAGTTGCAGGCCGAGTACCACATCTGCAGGTCGAGGTAGGGCACGCCCGCACCATCGAACATGTAGCTTCCTTCGCCGCGCTGGAAGATCTTCGGCGGGTCGACGTAGTGGACGGTGTCGCCGAAGGAGCTGTAGCGGGCTTCGTCGGCCAGCAGCTGCGCGTCGGAGGCAGCCGCGTCGGCGTTCTTGTCAAAAATGTTCATGCAGTTCGGTTCCGTGAAGGACGTTCGAAAGGGGTGACGGGGGAGCGCGCCTGGAAGGGAGTGCTCAGGCGGTGGCCAGCAGCAGGGGCAGTGCGGTGGGCTGCGGGCTGGCGTCGAGGCGACGTGGCTGCAGCAGGCTGCCATCGAGCAAGCGCGGCAACAGTGCGATTGCATCGTGGAAGGTATCGATGGCGGCATGCTCGATGCCGGCCTTCGTGCAATGGGTGATCAGGCGGCGCTTGGCGAACACGAAGTCGGCATCTTCGGAGACGCAGAAATCCGAGCTGCCATCGCCGATCATCAGCACGCGTGGTGCTTCGTCGGCACGCGCCTGCGCGGCGCAGGTGCACTTGCAGGTACCACTGCGGCATCCTTCGGCCTGGTAGGGCGACTCCAGTTCCCAATGGTCTTCGCACCAGCGCAGGTGGTTGGCCACCACCGGCAGTCGCGACAGGCCGTGGTTGGCGAGGATGCGGTGGATCGCATAGTCCAGCCCGTCGCTGACGATGCGCAGCGGCACGCCCAGCTGTTCGGCGCGGCTGACAAAGGCGGCGAAGCCCGGATCGATCTGCACCTGGTCCAGGTGCGCGTCGAGCGTGGCCGGGTCCAGCTTCAACAGCCGCACCTGGCCCTGCATGCATTCACGCGAGCCGATCTTTCCCGCCTTCCACTGGTCTTCCAGTTGCTGCCAGCCCGGCTGGCCGTACTTCTCCAGCAGCGAGTCGATGACATCTTCGAGGCTGATGGTGCCATCGAAGTCACACAGGATGCTCCAGTGCATGGGCAGGTCCGTCGATGAAAGAAACGTCCGGCACGATGCCGGGGCAGGCTCAATGTAGGCAGGCAGCCTTTCTCGTTCCTTTCCTGTTGAAAGCCTGCACCGCCGGGTGGGGAAAGTGTTCAGGAATCGAGCGTGCTGAATGGGCGTGATGCCGTGAAAACCGCGCTTTCAGGGCTGCGCAGCGGCCAGCGCCCGCAGGATCTGCGCGGTCTCTTCCCGGGTCTGCCAGGCGCTGTTGCCGAGGGTCAGCATGCGTGCGGCGAAGTCGCGCGCGTTCGGCATGTCGTCCTGCGGCACGATGCCACGCAGGTAGGCGTAGTCGGGCAGGGCATGGATGAACATGCGGCTGGCACCGAGACCGCGCGGCCACAGTTCGTCCAGTGCGGCATCGCGCGCGCGCTGGCTGGGCAGCAGCAGCATCAGCATCGGCCAGGTGCCGCCGGTGCCGGCCAGGCCATCGACCACCTCCACCGCCGGCAGCTGTGCCAGCTGCACACGCAGCTGCAGTGCGCGCAGGCGCCCGGCCTGCAGGAACGCAGGCAGCCGCCGTGCAGCGTGGGCGCCCACGTTCTGCCGCCACTGGCTGACCCGGTGCTGGGGGATGTCCAGCGGGAAAATGTCTCCGACCGCGTCTTCCAGATCGCCGCGTTGCAGGGCGCTGCGCAGCGGATTGCCGTACACCAGCGACAGCAGCGAGGGGCGGTAACAGGCGGCAAGACCCAGCAGCTGCACGCTGCGAAGCAGCTCCCAGCGCAGGCTGAAACGTACCTGTTCGGCGGCATGTTCGGCCAGCGCGGCGCGCAGCTCGTCATCGCGGCTGACCAGCAGGCCGCCTTCATGCAGGCTCAGCCCCTTGCCGGCGGCCAGGCTGAAGAATCCGATGTCGCCACGCAGGCCCACGCTGCTGTTGCCGACCCGTGCACCCAGCGCCTGTGCGGCATCTTCGATCACCCAGGCGCCGGCGCCGCGTGCGACCTCGCAGGCCCGTTCGACATCGGCGATGCGCCCGCCGAGGTGGGTGGGCAGGATCGCCAGCGTCCGTGCGTCGGCCAGGCGCGAGAGCTGTGCCGGATCAAAGTCGAAATGGCCACGCCGGGTATCGCACAGCTGCACGCGCAGGCCGAGGCTGTGCACCGCGATCGGCACCAGCGGACAGGTATAGGCGGGCAGGATCACGGTATCGCGCTTGGGCGCGCGCTTGCGCAGGGTGCGCAGTGCGATCAGCAGCGCGTGGGTGCCGGAACAGGTCAGCTGCAGCGGCGGTGTGCCGAGCTGGGTGGCCAGGATGTCGCGCAGGTCGCCGCCGCCGGGAAGGAAGTCGCTGGCCTGCATCGGCAGGCCAGCGGTCGGCGGCAGTTCGCGCGCGAACAGGCTCATCGCAGCCCGCTCACGAAGTGCTGTCGGCGGGGCTGTGCGGATCATCCGCTTCGGCGCGGCCGAGGCAGACGATGCCAGCCACGATCAGTACCGCACCGACAAGGTGATGCAGGGTCAGCGGCTCTTTCAGCAGCCAGGCCGACAGCAGCAGCACACTGATCACCTCCAGGTGCGAGGCCGCGAACGCCGGGCCGATCGGCGCATGGCGCAGCAGGCTCATCCAGGTGAAGAACGCGCCGACGTAGCCGAGGACCGCGCCGTATACCCACGGCTGCGACAGCACGCGCAGCAGCCACGCGGTGTTGGCCTCGACCGGCAGCGCGGCGTCACCGGCGTACTTGAAGCACAGCTGGGCCAGCGTGTCGAAGGCCATCAGCAGGGGAAAGCCGATCACATACAGGCGCCTCATGAGCCGGCCCCTACCACCGCCACGCCCGCCGTGACCAGCAGCATGCCGGTCACCCGCAATGGCGTGAGCTTTTCGCGGAACAGGATGCGGCCGGCGATCATCAGCGCGACGATGTTGATCGAGCCCAGCAGCACGCCCTTGGACAACGGCACCAGCGACAGGAACGCGATCCAGGCAACGAACTCAAGCACGTAGCAGGCGATGCCGATCCACAGCCAAGGGCGGCTGAGCATGTGTTTCCAGCGTTGCAGTCCTTCGCCATCCTGCGGGTCGCTGGCGGCGGCCTTGAAGGCGAGCTGGCCACCGGTATCGAGCACCACATTGGCCAGCCACAGCAGCGTGGCGAGTGCCCCCATCTCAGGCCACCGCCTTGAGCACGCCGCTGCGTTCACCTATTTCGGTGAAGAAACGCGCGCTGCGGCGGATCACCTCGCGGCGTTCGCGGTCGATCGTGATCATGTGGTAGCTGTCTTCCAGCACCACCAGTTCCTTCGGGCCGCTGACCCTCGACATCACCAGTTCGGCGTTGCCCATGCTGGCCACGTCGTCTTCGCGGGCGTGCATCACCAGGCACGGTGCGGTGACCTGGTGCAGGTGGCGGCGGGTCCAGTTGCTCAGGGCGCGCATCTCGGCCAGCGCGTGCCAGGGGTTGCCCGGCAGGCCGGCCGCGGCGCTGTCGCCGGACAGCATGGCGGCACTGACCTGCGCACGCAGGCGCTCGTCACGCAGGCCATAGGGCGGTTCTTCCATGAACATGCGGTCGCGGCCGATGTTGAAGCGCTTGAACCACGGCAGCAGGAACGACAGGCGGGCCACGGCGGGAATGTTCCAGCCGTCGTAGCGGAAGGTGGCGCCATACACGCCGACGCCGGACACCCATTCGGGGCGGCGTGCAGCCAGCGCCAGCGCCAGTACCGCGCCCATCGACAGGCCGCCGACGAACAACTGGTCGACCTTGCCACGCAGGCTCGCCGCTGCATCTTCCACGCCCTGGTACCACTGTTCCCAGGTGGTCGCCAGCAGGTCATCCACGGTGCCGCAATGGCCGGGCAACTGCACGCCGTGTACGGTGAAGCCGGCGTTGTTCAGGCCCTTGCCCAGCATGCGCATTTCCGCCGGGGTGCCGGTCAGGCCGTGGACCAGCAGCACGCCCTGCGGGCCACCGGGGAGGAAGAAGTCGTGCGATTCGGTCACCTGGCGGCTCCGGGACGGCAGTGGGGATGGTCAGGATCGCAAGCGCGATTTTCGCCAGCCTTTCAGCGCCCCGGTACGGGTCAGGGGCCCTTCAGCAGCGGCAGTGTGATGGCGACCTTCAGGCCCCCACCGGCGCGGTTGAGGAAGGTCAGGCGGCCGCCGGAATGCTCCACCGCTTCGTGCGCGATGGCCAGGCCCAGGCCGGTGCCGCTGGCTGCGGTGCCAGGCGCTCGGAAGAAGCGCTCGCCCAGCCGTGGCATCACGTCCTCGGGCACGCCGGGGCCGTTGTCCTCCACGTACAGTTCGACGTCATTGTCATCCAGCGCATGCACGCCGACCGTGACGGTCGCATCGCGGCCGGCATAGCGCAGCGCATTGTCGATCAGGTTGTCCAGTGCTTCCTGCAGCTGGGCACCATTGCCGAGCACGCGCAGCGGGTGGGGGCTGCCGCGGTAGCCCAGATCGATGCCATCGCGGATCGCTTCGGGCACGCGCATGCCGACCCACTGCGGCACCAGCTCGCACAGGTCCAGTGCCTCCACGGTATCGGGCACGGTCTGCGCCCGGCTCAGTGCGAGCAGCTGGGTGCTGACCCGGGCGGTGCGCTGGTTGAGCCGGCGGATGTGCTGCAATGCCTCGCGCACCGTGTCCGGGTCGCCATGTGCCAGTGCCTGGTCCACGTGCAGGGCCATGCCGGCCAACGGCGAGCGCAGCTGGTGCGCGGCATCGGCGATGAAACGGTTCTGCAGCGTGATCATTTCCGCCTGGCGCGCGAACAGATCGTCGATGGTGCTGATCAGCGGCTGGATCTCTTCGGGCACGTCGGCATCGGAGATCGGTGCCAGTTCGCCGCGGCGCTGCGCCAGGCGGGTCCTCAGCGGGGTCAGGATGCGCAGGCCATGGGTCACCCCGAACCAGACCAGCGCGGCGGTGCCCAGCGCCAGCATGGTCATCAGCGGGATGATGATCATCAGGATCTCGCGCGCACGCTGGCGTCGTTCGGCCATGCTTTCGGCCACCGTCACCGCCAGCTGGTCCTGCGGATCGTTCATCGCACGCGTGCAGACGGTGGCCATGCGCACCGGCTGGCCGTTGAGAATGCCATCGTACAGGGTGGGGTCCACGCCGGTGCATTCCTGCGAAGGCGCGTAGGCACTGAAATCCGCATTGCCGCTGAGTGTCCCCTGGCGGCTGCTGTCCACGTTGAAATAGCGATGGCCGTCGGGCTCGTATTCGATCAGGAAGCGCGCCTGCGGAGACAGGTCGCTGGTCACCGGCATGGTGCTCAGCATCTGCGCGAACGAGTGCGTGTCGTCGATCAGGTTACGGTCGTGGATGCGGTTGGAATAATCCAACGCAACGTAATAGGCCAGGATCGTATTGAAGGTAAGCAGGCCCAGCATCGGCAACGCCAGGAAGGCGAGCAGGCGCCGGCGCAGGCTGGGGGGGCCACTGATCACGGGGCGCTGTCGTCCTGCGCGTCTTCCAGCATGTAGCCCAGTCCGCGCACGGTGCGGATGCCCATGCCGCCGGGCTGCAGCTTGCGGCGCAGGCGGTGCAGGGCGATGTCCAGGCCGTTGTCGGTCAGGTCCTGGCCCCAGTCGCACAGCGCCTCCACCAGCTGTGCGCGCGAGACGATGCGCTCGGCGCGTACCGCCAGTGCCGACAGCAGGCCGAACTCGCGTGCGGTCAGTTCCAGCGACTGGTCGTCGATCCACACCCGATGCCCGGCCAGATCGATGCGCAGGCGGCCGATGCGCAGGTCCGGGTTGCCATTGCTGGTCACGCGGCGCAGCTGTGCGCGCACGCGGGCTTCGAATTCGTCCAGTGCGAATGGCTTGACCAGGTAGTCGTCGGCACCGAGGTCGAGCACGCGCACGCGTTCGGCCAGGCCGTCGCGGGCGGTCACCACCAGTACCGCCAGGCCATCGCCGCGCTGGCGCAGGCGCTGCAGCACGTCGCGGCCATCCAGCTGCGGCAGGCCCAGGTCCAGCACCAGCAGCGCGTATTGGGTCGAACCCAGCGCGGCGTCGGCGTGCGCGCCGTTGTCGACGTGGTCGACCACATGCCCCTGCCGGCGCAGCGAGGCGCACAGGCCGGAGGCGATGTCCGGGTCGTCTTCAGCAATCAGAACGCGCATGCGCGGGGAGCTCCTGTGACGGTCGGGCCCAGCGGGTGGACGGGGCGGGCCTCTCGGCTGCCGAGGGTAGCCGCAAACCGGGTGAAGGTGGAGCGCGCCGGCACCTCCCGGCACCGTCGCGCTGTCCCGCCATTCAGTCCTGCAGGCCCGGCTCACCCAGTGCCAGCGGCACCCGTGAGCCGTCCAGCAGGCCGCGGCTGAGCCTGCCATCCTCGATGAACAGCAGTTCGCCGTTCTCGCCGTTCTTGATGCTGCTGTCGATGGCGATCACGCGGTCGCCGTGGAAGCTGCTGACGTGTGGCATCGAGGTATGGCCAACCACGATGCGCGTGAGCTGCAGGCGGTCGAGCACGGCCTGTACCGCCGCGGTGTCGAGGCGGCCATCGAAATAGCCGCGGTACCAGATCGGGCTGGTCTTGCCGTCATACAGCGGTGCGGTGGCCGGGTCGGCCTTCACTTCGGCCTTGGGCAGGCCCAGAGAGGCCTGGTAGGCCGCATTGGTGCGTACCGGGTCCAGCGCCAGCTGCAACGCCTCGGGCGAGATGCCGCCATGCAGGAACAGGGTATCGCCGATCTTCAGCAGCACCGGGCGGGTGCGCAGCCACTGCCCGATCACCGAGTCGGCGCCATACAGTTGCGGGTAGCTGCGGCCCAGCAGCTGGGCGCTGCGCAGGTACTTCGGGTTGACGTAGCGCAGGTCGTCGTACAGCACCATGGTTTCGTGGTTGCCGAGCACGAAGTGCACTGCGCCACCGGCGGCGGCGGCCTGCTGCTGCAGGCCGTACAGCAGCCAGAACGCCTCGGTCACCTGCGGGCCGCGGTCGAATACATCGCCAGCGATGACCAGCGTGTCCTTGCCCAGGGCCCAGCGATCCTGGGCGTCGATGACCTGGTGGGCGCGCAGCAGGCGCACCAGCAGCCCGTACTGGCCATGGATGTCCGACAGCGCGACGATGCGCGGCGCGGCCGGCAGCACGGAGACCGAGGCCGCATTCGGCGCGGCCACGTGCACGGTGTGTTCGTAGCCACAGCGCGGCGCGATATCGGTGCCCGTCGTGTTGATGGCCAGCGAGCGCGACTCGACCTTGTCGTCGCAGATCCACTTGGCCTGCAGCTGGTCGCCCTGGCGGAATACATAGGGGCCATCGGCCTGCACGTGGTCGGCGGGCGCGGCAACCTCGCGGGCCTGCGTGGTTGCTGTGGCGCAGGCCAGCAGCGGCAACAGCAGGGCGGTCAGCAGGAAAGGGCGATAGCGCGGCATCGGCGGCGTCCGGCGGCGGAAACCTCCGATGCTAACCGGCGCGGCCGGATCGTGGTGTGCGCGAATGGGCGGACCAGGCGCCGCGCCGGTCGTCCTTGAGCTTGCGCACGCGGGTGGCGGCGGCCTGCAGCGGCTGACCGTCGCGCCCGTGTGGCTGCATGTAGGGCAGTGGTCGCCGCGTGCTGGATTCGATCAACTGCGAATGGGCTTCACCGGCGCTGAAGCGATGGCGTTCTCCCCACTGGCGCAGCGCGACCAGCAGCGGGAACAGTTCCTGGCCGGCGCGGGTGAGCACGTATTCCTGGTAGGCCGAGCCATCGGAGGCCGGTTGCAGTTGCAGGATGCCGGCCTCGACCAGCCTGCGCAGGCGATCGCTGAGGATGTTGCGCGCCGCGCCGAGGCTGCGCTGGAAGTCGCCAAAGCGCGTGACGCCGTCGAAGGCATCGCGGATCACCAGCAGTGCCCAGCGATCACCGAGCAGGTCGGCGCTGCGGGCAACGGGGCAGGGACTGTTGGCGTGCATGCTGTGGCCTCCGAATGTGGTTGCAGTTTAAAACCAATGACGATAGCCTGCATCAAGTTTCAAATTGCAACTACATCATGAGCGCATCGATGTCCCGCCCATTGCTGACCCTGCTCGCGGTCGCGGCCGGCGCCAGCGTTGCCAACGTCTATTACGCGCAACCGCTGCTGGATCGGCTGGCACAGGCCTTCGCATTGCACCGTGCCGTGGCGGGCGCAGTGTTGGCGGCAACCCAGGCCGGCAGTGTGCTGGCATTGCTGGGCCTGCTGCCGCTCGCCGATCGCGGTGACCGGCGACGCCTGCTGCGGATGCAGTTGATGGCGCTGGTGCTGGCCCTGCTGTGGCTGGCAGCGGCACGCACGGCCGGTTGGCTGTTGTCGGGCATGCTGCTGGCCGGGCTGTTGGGCACCGCGCTGACCCAGGGCTTGATCGCCTATACCGCCACGCTTGCGCCGCCCGAGCAGCGCGGGCGCCTGGTGGGCGTGGTGCAGGGCGGCGTGTTCATCGGCCTGTTGCTGGCGCGCGTTGTATCGGGCGCGGTCGCGGCCACCGTCGGCTGGCGGGCGGTCTATCTGCTGTCGGCAGCGCTGATGGCGGCCCTGGCCGTGCTGCTGTGGCGGCGTCTGCCGGCGGTGCCGGTGCCGGCGGTACCACCGCGCTGGCGCGAACTGCTGGGTTCGATGCTGGGCATGCTGCGCCGGGACCGCGCGCTGCGCGAGCGTGGGCCGCTGGCATTGCTGCTGTTTGCTGGCCTCAACGTGTTCTGGGCGGCGGTGCCGCTGCCGCTGTCGGCGCCGCCGTTGCAGTGGTCCACCGCGGCCATCGGCGCACTGGGCCTGGCCGGCGTAGTGGGCGCCTTGATGGCGGCGCGGGTCGGGCACTGGATGGACCGCGGTTTCGCCGGTCGGGTCAGTCTTGGCGCGTTGCTGCTGATGCTGGCCGCGTGGTGGCCGCTGCTGGGCCTGCCGCAGTCGCTGTCGTTGCTGCTGCTGGGCGTGATCGTGCTCGACCTCGGTGGGCAGGCACTGCACGTATCGAACCAGGCGCTGCTGCTGCGTGCACCGGCAGAACAGCATGGACGCCTGGTGGCGTTGTACATGCTGTTCTATGCAGTGGGCAGTGGTGCCGGTGCGGCTGCCGGGCCCTGGATGCAGGCCCGGCATGGCTGGCCTGCCGTGTGCCTGCTGGGTGCAGGCATCGCGGCGCTGGCGCTGCTGTGGTGGGCAGCATGGCGGGTGGTGGCGTCCAATGCATCGGCTGGCGGGCGAATCGGTAGAGTCGACTGTCGGTAGAGTCGACTGTCAGTCGACTGCTCTTCGCCCCGCGTGCGAAAAATCCCGCGCTGCGTGCGATAGTCGACCAGCGGTCGACTCTACCTGTCCTGTCGTCATCGCTGCAGTGCACGCCGTCCCGGTGCTTCCTCAAGGTCCGCGCTGGCCACTACCACGCGGTTGCGGCCGCTGCGCTTGGCCTCGTACATCGCCGCATCGGCCCGTGCCATCAGCCGCTCGTAGTCCGGGTGGCCGTCATGGCCGGCTACGCCGATGCTGGCGGTCAGTGCCAGTACCTGGCCGTTGGCCAATGCCACCGGTGACTGCGCGATCTGCCGCCGCAGGCTTTCGGCGATCACCGCGGCCTGTGATTCGCTGGCCGCGACCAGCACCACCACGAACTCCTCGCCGCCATAGCGGAACAGGTAGTCACTGCCGCGGGTCAGCTGGCCGAGCAGGCCGGCGACGTGCTGCAGCGCGCGGTCCCCGGCGTCGTGGCCGTGGCCGTCGTTGATCGCCTTGAAGTGATCCAGGTCGAGCAGCAGCAGCGAGAACGGCGTGCGGTTGCGCGTGGCCAGCTCGATCTCCCGGCGCAGCACGGTAGGCAGGAAGCGGCGGTTGAGCAGGTTGGTCAGCGCATCGCTGCCGGCATCCAGCTCGCCGATGCGCTCGAACAGCAGCGTCATCAGGGTGCGGATGGCGGCCAGGTCCTCGCGGATGGCCGGCAGCACCGCCAGTCGTTGTGCCGGGGCATCGTTGCTCGCCCGCTGCAGGTTGCTGTCGATGCGGGCCATCAGCTGGCCGACCTGCCGGGTCTCGCTGCTCTCGCCGAAGCTGGGGATGCCCTTGTGGGTGAACCACAGGCCGAACTCGGAAGTGGCCAGGCTGGCGCTGTCGCTGGCCTGTACGTGGCCAGCGAGCGCGTAGAGCAGGGCGTTCTCCCAGTCCAGCAGCAGTGCGCGCTGGCGTTCGCGTTCGGTGCCGACGTTCTGCACCAGCGAGAACAGCCGGTACGCAGCATCGGCGCGGGTCGAGCGCTCGCGTGCATGGGTATAGGCCAGGGTCATGCCTTCCATGGCGATGTCCATGATCGCGCTGAGGCAGTCGATGGCGGCGAACGCAGTGGCACTGTCGGGCGCGTCGTCGTGCAGGCGCACGAACAGTTCGTGCTTGAGCACGCGCGCGCCGCGGGTGACCAGGTCGACCGGAATACCGACCCGGGCATGCACATCGCCGATCACCCGCTGCGAGGCAACGGCGCCGGCAATACCGTCGGCATTGGTGGTCAGCAACTGCACCAGCCAGCGCTGCATGGCCGGCTGCAGGCGCTGCTTGACCTGATCGTGGGACAGGAAGCGGCGTGCACGCCCGTCCTGCAGCAGTACCTCGTAGAAGCGTTGGGCCAGCGCCGGCGGGGCATCGGCGGCGGCGGCGTGCAGCAGCGCGGTGGCGGCAGGGCCGGCCTGTTGCAGGCAGTGCTGCCAGGCCTCGGCCAGCGGTTGGCTGGCATCGTCCAGTTGGGGTGGTTCCACGTCGATCTCTGACTGCGTACGGCAAACCACGGGTATCGGCCGCGGTGGCGCACGGTTGATGGCGGGTTGGCCGGTCAGTTTATGCGCGATGCAGGGTTGCACGGCGCGCAAAGCACGTCGGCGCCGCGGCGGCAATGAGTGAACGCATTTGAGAATCACTCGCATTGATGGGAGAATGCGCGCACGGATCGGCCCGCAGGCGACTGCAGCGACGCTCCGCCTCCCCCTCGTCGTTGCCTCAAGCCCTTTGCCAGAGGCCCCGTTGCCCTGCCAGAAGGTCCAGATCATGTCTCCTGCCGTTGTCCTTTCGCCGCGCCCGCTGGCGCTCGCCGTTGCCGCCCTGCTGGCGGGAAGCGCCCTGACCGCCCAGGCCGAAACCGATGCCACCGATATCGACACGGTGCATGTCACCGCCTCGCAGATTGCCCGCCAGGCACTGGGTACCTCGACCATCACCGCCGAGGACATCGCCAAGCGCCCGCCGGCCAACGACATCGCCGAGCTGCTGCGCACCATGCCGGGCGTCAACCTCACCGGCAACAGCGCCTCGGGCCAGTACGGCAACAACCGCCAGATCGACCTGCGTGGCATGGGCCCGGAAAACACCCTGATCCTGGTCGACGGCAAGCGCATCGGTGCGCGTGATGCCGTGCGCATGGGCCGTAGCGGTGAGCGCAATACCCGCGGTGATACCAACTGGGTGCCGGCGGAAATGATCGAGCGCATCGAAGTGCTGCGCGGCCCTGCGGCGGCACGCTATGGCTCCGGTGCGTCCGGTGGCGTGGTCAACATCATCACCAAGCGCCCGACCGGCGACCTGACCGGAGCGGTCGACCTGTATGGCCTGGTGCCCGAGCACAGCGCCGAAGGCGGCAGCGAGCGCGTCGGCCTGCAGCTGAGCGGGCCGATGACCGACACCCTGTCGTTCCGCCTGTACGGCAACCTCAACAAGACCGACGCCGACTCACTGGACCTCAACCGCCAGTACGCCACCAACCCGAACGCGGTGCCGCCGGCTGGCCGCGAGGGTGTCAAGAACCGCGACGTCAACGCGTTGCTGCGCTGGGACATCACCGCCGACCAGGTGGTGGAGTTCGAAGCCGGCACCAGCCGCCAGGGCAACATCTACGCCGGTGACCGCGCGGTCAGCACTACCGGTACCTCGACCGGCGTTGACCTGGCGGCGCTGGCCGACGGCGAAGCGGAAACCAACCGCATGTACCGCAACACCGGCGCGATCACCCATCGCGGCCGCTGGGGCGACGTGACCTCGCGGGTGACCGCCGCGGTGGAAGCGGTCAACAACTCGCGCATCAATGAAGGCCTGGCCGGTGGCCCGGAAGGCAGCTTCAACGGCACCGACTGGTCGACCTCGCGCCTGCGCAACTACCAGCTGGATGGCGAAGTGAGCTTCCCGACCTCGCTGGGCAGCGCCGAGAACATCTGGACGCTGGGCTTTGAATACCTGGACAGCCGCCTGACCGACCCGTACTCGATGAGCCAGTCCAGCAGCAGCGGCGGCGGCATCCCGGGGCTGTCGGCCGATCGCGCGCGGGGCAAGGCCGACGCGCAGACCACCGCAGTGTTCGTCGAAGACAACATCTACCTGGGTGAGCGCTGGATCGTCACCCCGGGCCTGCGCTTCGACCACCACAGCCAGTTCGGCAACAACACCAGCCCCAGCCTCAATGCGCAGTTCCGCATCAACAGCGACTGGGTGGTGAAGGGCGGCATCGCCCGCGCGTTCAAGGCGCCGAACCTGTACCAGTCCAATCCGGACTATCTGTACTACACCCGTGGCAACGGCTGCCCGAATGCACTGCCGAGCCTGGGTGCCGGTTGCTACATGCGCGGCAACGCGGACCTGAAGGCGGAAACCAGCCTGAACAAGGAACTGGGCATCGAGTGGGCACCGCAGAGCGGCTGGCAGGCCTCGTTGACCTACTTCCACAACGACTACAAGGACAAGATCCAGGCCGGCTACACCCAGATTGGCCTGACCGCCGACACCAAGGGCCGCATCTTCCGCTGGGAGAACGCGCCCAAGGCGATCGTGCAGGGGCTTGAAGGCAACCTGGTGATCCCGCTGCTGGGCGAGCAGGGCAACCGCCTGAAATGGAGCAACAACTTCACCTACATGGTGGAAAACGAGAACAAGAGCACCGGCCAGCCGCTGTCGGTGATCCCGAAGTACACCGTCAACACGATGCTGGACTGGCAGGCCACCGACAAGCTGTCGGTGCTGCTGACCGGCACGTTCTACGGCAAGCAGGAACCGGCCACCGCCAACATCAACAATGATCCGCGCTGCACCGGCAGCTGCGATCCCTCGATCGCGCTGCAGGACCGCGGTGCCTACAACATCTGGGGCGTGAGCGCGCGCTACAGGGTGACCGGGACCGTCAGCTTCGGCTTCGGCGTGAACAACCTGGCCGACAAGCGCCTGTTCCGCGAGGCCAACAGCAGCGATGCCGGTGCGGCGACCTACAACGAACCGGGCCGCGCCTACTGGGCCAGCCTGCGCTTCGGGTTCTGACCGCACGCGGACGCCGGTCCGCTGCGGTCGCCAGGCCAGGCCAGGCGCTGCCGGCCACGCTCCGGTAGCGCCGGGCCTTGCCCGGCGACACCGGCGCCGCGTGCCTGCAATGTTATAAACACCGTAATAGTCTCCCCCGCCAGCACGGCGTAGCCTGCACCGCATCGCAAAGGAGCTGTTGCCATGGGCCACGACCACGATCACCTGCCATCCCAGATCCGCCACGAGAAACCCTTGTGGTGGGCGCTCGGCCTGACCTCCACCTTCCTCGTCATCGAGGTGGTGGGCGCGTTCTGGACCAACAGCCTGGCGCTGCTGTCCGACGCGGCACACATGGCCACCGATGCACTGGCACTGATGATCGCGCTGGTCGCTGTGCGGTTGAGCCGACGCCCGCCGGACGCGCGCCGCACCTACGGCTATGCACGCCTGGAAGCGCTGGGCGCGATGATCAACGGCGCCATGCTGTTCGTGGTCGCCGCCTACATCCTGTGGGAGGCGATCGGTCGTTTCCGCGAACCGCAGGAGATCGCATCTTCGGGCATGCTGGTGATCGCCGCCGCAGGCCTGGTCATCAACCTGATCTCGATGCGCCTGCTGCAGGCCGGCAGCGGCGAGAGCCTGAACGTGAAGGGCGCCTACCTGGAAGTGTGGGCGGACATGCTTGGCTCGGTGGCGGTGATCGCCGGTGCGTTGTTGATCAAGTGGACCGGCTGGAAGCCGATCGACCCGATCCTGGCGGTGCTGATCGGCCTGTGGGTACTGCCGCGCACCTACGTGCTGATGCGCGAGGCGATCAACGTGCTGCTGGAAGGCGTGCCCAAGGGCATGGACGTGGCCAAGGTGCGCGACAGCCTGTCCGGTCATGCTGCGGTGCTGGACGTGCATGACCTGCATGTGTGGGCGCTGGCCTCCAGCACGCCGGCGCTGACCGCGCACATCGTGATGCGCGACGGCACCGACGCCGATGCGCTGCGCCGTGAGCTGGGCGGGCGCCTGCACGATGACTTCGGCATCGAACACGTGACGCTGCAGATCGAAGCGGACCACTGTGGTGAAGCCTGCGCTGGACCGGCGTCGGCAAAGGGCGGCGCGCAGCAGGGCCATGAAGGCCACGACCACGGTGAGGACGCGCAGGGCCATCGCGGCCGCGTGCATCATTGAATGAAAATGAAAGCCGCACCGGGGAATGCCCGGTGCGGTCATTCGTCGCGTCGCGAGGCCAGCCGATCCGCCAGCCGGGTCGGTTCCGGCAGCCGGTAACCGCGCAGCGTGCGCTGCACCCAGTCCAGCGCGGTATCGGCACTGACCCGATGGCCGCCGGCCACGAACAGCGGCTTGCAGCGCACCTTGCTGCGCAGCACCCAGCCCAGTTGTTCGTCGCCATCCTGCAGCGGCGCATGTGCACCGGCCTCGGCGCCCGGTTCGACGAACCGGCCCACCAGCTTCGACTTGGCCACGCCGATGCTGGGCAGGTCGGTGACCACGCCCAGATGCGCGGCCACGCCCAGCCGGCGCGGATGGCTGATGCCATGGCCATCGACGAACACCAGGTCCGGCGTGCGCGGCAGCAGCGCCAGCGCGGCCAGCAGTGCCGGCAGCTCGCGGAAGCTGAGCAGGCCGGGGATGTAGGGCATCACCGTGGGGATGCGCGCGATCTCCTGCGCCACGGGCTTCAGCGTCTCCACGTCCAGCAGTACCGCCGCGGCGCGGGTGATGGCGCCGTCGTCTTCAAAGCCAACATCCAGCCCGGCCAGCCAACGGACGTCGCGTGGCAGGCGGTCCTGGCGCTCCACGCGGCCGGCCAGCTGGAGCTGCTGCGCGCGTGCCGCGGAGACGCTGCCTTCCCAACATCCGGGATCGATCACCGTATTCATCGGTCACAGCATCGCACGGGCGGCGCCACGGCCCGGTGAGCGGCGGCCGGGCTACAATGGCGGCCTGCCTTTCCTCGCGTTGGAGACCCTGCAGTGACCCGTAAACTCGTACTGTTGCGCCATGGCCAGAGCCAGTGGAACCTGGACAACCGCTTCACCGGCTGGGTCGATGTCGACCTGACCGAGCAGGGGCGCCGGGAAGCGGCCGCCGCCGGTCGCCTGATGCGCGAGGAAGGCCTGCAGTTCGACGTCGCCCACACCTCCGTGCTCAAGCGTGCCATCCACACCCTGCAGGGTGCGCTGGCCGAGCTGGAGCAGGACTGGCTGCCGGTGAACAAGTCCTGGCGCCTCAACGAGCGGCACTACGGCGGCCTGCAGGGGCTGGACAAGGCCGAGACCGCGGCCAAGCACGGCGAAGAGCAGGTCAAGGTCTGGCGTCGTTCGTACGACATCCCGCCGCCGCCGATGGACCTGGAAGATCCGGGCCACCCGATCCATGACCGCCGCTACGCCGGTCTGGACCGCAACGCGCTGCCGGGCACCGAGTCGCTGGCCACCACCCTGGACCGCGTGCTGCCGTACTGGCACGACGCCATCGCGCCGCAGCTGAAGGACGGCAAGACCGTGCTGGTCACTGCCCACGGCAACTCGCTGCGCGCGCTGTACAAGTACCTCAACAATGTCTCGCGCGAGGAGATCCTCGAGCTGAACATCCCGACCGGCATCCCGCTGCTGTTCGAACTGAACGACGACCTGACCGTGCAGTCGTTCCGCTACCTGGGCGACCCGGAAGCAGCGCGCAAGGCCGCCGAAGCCGTGGCCAACCAGGGCAAGGCGAAGTAAGAAGCACAAGGCCGGCGCAAGCCGGCCTTCGCTTTTGTCGAGCCGAGCCCACGCTCGGCCGGCGCTGTCGCAACCCGGTAGAGCCAACCCATGGGGGCTGCATCGGCCAGCTACGAGGGATCCATGCGGCGCACCTTCGGCGGCCGCAACGCGGCAATGTCGATGACGTGTTCCTGGCATATCACCTGATAGTGCGTGAATGGGCCCGGGTAACTGACATCGGCAAAGGTGGCATGGTCCAGATAATCGAGGAACTTCGAACGGCTGTAGCGGCGGAACAGGTTGCCGCTCCAGGTTTCGGCGTCGTCCCAGCTCTGGTAGGACTCGTTGTGCACGGCGTAGCTGATGTAGTGGTCCCAGATCAGCTCAAAACGCTGCGAGTGGGGCATCACCTCTATCGCACGCGCATCATCGATTGAACGTCCATGAGCGAGCTCCACACGGGAGGGCTTTCCGACCACCAGGCCTTCCTCGACGACCAGGCGCAGACGATTCGCTTCCGGCTCGCCGATGCCCGCCAGGAACAGACACTCACAAGCGTCGATGGCCTGCAGCAGCGCAGCTTCGTCCATGGTCATGAAGTCCAGTGATCGCGGAAGCCAGAGCATAGCGGCATGCAGACGGAGCCGCGCCATGCGCTCGTGACCTTTGGCCGGTCCCCAGCGTCGCTCCCGCGGCTACCCTGTGAAATTACCCGCAGGAGAGCCTCATGAACGTCCGCAACCTGGTCCCGCTGGGCCTGACCATCGCCATCGCTGCCTCACTGGCGGCCTGTGGCAAGAACGAAACCGCCCCGGCGGCCAGTGCCGACGCCAAGCCGGCCTTCGACCTGTCGCAGATCAAGACGCCGCTGATCTCGCTCAACAGCGCCGACCTCGATCCGGCCATTCCGGCCTGTACCGACCTCAATGGCTTCGTCAACAGCAAGTGGCTGAAGGCCAACCCGGTGCCGGGCGACCAGACCACCTGGGGCAGCTTCGAGATCCTGCGCGAGCGCTCGCTGGAAGTGCAGCACGCGCTGGTGCAGCAGGCCGCCGCCAGCCAGGCCAAGGCGGGCTCGGTGGAAGCGAAGATCGGTGACATCTGGAAGACCGGCAACGATGAAGCGAAGATCGAAGCTGCCGGCCTGGGGCCGCTGCAGCCGCAGCTGGACAAGATCACCGCGCTGAACGACACCGCCGCCATCACCCGGTACCTGCGCGACAGCCAGGCCGAGGGCAAGGGCGTGCTGTTCTCGCTGTTCGCCAATGCCGACTACAAGGATTCGGCCAACGTCATCGCCTACGTCGGCCAGGGTGGCCTGGGCCTGCCGGAGAAGGGCTACTACTTCGACGATGCGCAGGCCAAGATCCGCGACGCCTACGTGGCCTACATCGCACAGGTGCTGACCCTGTCCGGCGTGGACGCGGCGCAGGCCGCCGAGCAGGCCAAGGCCGTGATGGCCTTCGAAACCCGCCTGGCCAAGGCCTCGATGTCGCGCATCGAAATGCGTGACCCGGCAAAGCGCTACAACCCGCTCAGCGCGGCTGAGGCCGACAAGCTGACCCCGAACTTCAGCTGGACCGCGCTGTTCGAGACCCTCAAGGTGCCGGCCGCGCAGAAGTTCTCGCTGGCCCAGCCGGGCTTCTTCGCTGAAATGGACAAGATGCTGGCCGATGTGCCGGCCAGCACCTGGCAGGCCTACCTGCGCTTCCACACCATCGACGACGCCTCGCCGTACCTGAGCAGCCAGTTCGAGAAGGCCAACTTCGATTTCTATGGCACCACCCTGCGTGGCCAGAAGGAAATGCAGCCGCGCTGGAAGCGCGTGCTGGAGTCGGTCAACGGTGGCATGGGCGAAGCCCTGGGCCAGCTGTACGTCGACGCCGTGTTCCCGGCCGAGTCGAAGGTCGCCATGCAGCACCTGGTGGAAAACCTGTCGCAGGCGCTGAAGGCGCGCCTGGAGCAGCTGCCGTGGATGGGCGAAGAAACCAGGAAGAAGGCCCTGGAGAAGTGGGCCAGCTTCACCCCGAAGATCGGTTACCCCGACAAGTGGCGTGACTGGGCGGGCCTGCAGACCAACGGCGACAGCTACCTGGGCAACATGCAGGCGGCGCGTGCGTTCAACTACCGCTACATGCTGGACAAGATCGGCAAGCCGGTGGACAAGACCGAGTGGGGCATGACCCCGCAGACCGTCAACGCGTACTACAACGCCACCAAGAACGAGATCGTGTTCCCGGCGGCGATCCTGCAGGCACCGTTCTTCGACGCCAAGGCCGATCCGGCGCTGAACTACGGCGGCATCGGTGCGGTCATCGGCCACGAGATGATGCACGGCTACGACGACTCGGGCAGCCAGTTCGCCGCCAACGGCAACTTCGACAACTGGTGGACCGACGCCGACCGCAAGGCCTTCACCGAGCGTACCGACCAGCTGGTCGCGCAGTTCGACGGCTATGAATCGGTGCCGGGCGTGTTCGTGAAGGGCAAGCTGACCCTGGGCGAGAACATCGGCGACCTCGGCGGCCTGACCGTGGCCTACGACGCGTTGCAGATGGCGCTGAAGGAAGACCCGAAGGCGAATGTCGAAGTGGATGGCCACAGCCAGGACCAGCGCTTCTTCATGAACTGGGCCACCGTGTGGCGCCGCAACTTCACCGATGGTGAGCTGCGCGTCCGCCTGAACACCGATCCGCACGCCCCGGCCAACTTCCGTGCCAACGGCGCACCGTCGAACATGCCGTCCTATGCCGCTGCATTCCAGTGCAAGGCCGGCGACGCGATGGTGCGTGCCGACGACAAGCGCGTGGTGATCTGGTAATCGATCACCCGTGACTGCGTGATGCGAAAGGCCCGGCGAATGCCGGGCCTTTTGTCTTCCAGGCCGGTAGCGCAGCGCCGACTGGTAGAGTCGACTGTCAGTCGACTATCGCGCGCAGCGCGGGATTTTCGCGATCTGGACGAAGAGCAGTCGACTGACAGTCGACTCTACCGACGGGTCGTTTCACCTTCCGGAAGATCTCAGGCCAGCTCCGGCTCCCGCGCCAGCATGCGATGGAAGCGCTGCAGCACGTAGGGATCGACCAGCCCTCCAGACTGCGAATCGATGATCCGCAACGCGGTTTCGTGCTCCATCGCGTCGCGGTACGGGCGCACGCTGGTCATCGCATCGTAGGCATCGGCGATGGTGACGATGCGCGCGCCCAGCGGGATGGATTCGCCGCGCAGCCCATCGGGATAGCCGCTGCCATCGAAGGCTTCGTGATGGGCGCGGATCAGCCGCGCCACGGGCGCGGCGTCGCTGCGGCCGGTGGCCAGGAAGATGTGCTCGCCGCGCACCGGATGCTCGCGCATGATCGCGCGCTCCTCATCGGTATGCCGGCGCGGTGCCAGCAGTACGTCGTCGGGAATGCCGATCTTGCCGATGTCGTGAAAGCGCGCGGCCAGGCCGACCTGCGCACAGGCCTGGTCGTCGAGATCGCAGTGCGCGGCCAGCCGCTGCGCGAACAGGCCGACGCGGTCGCAGTGATGGCGGGTGTAGGCGTCGCGCATCTGCAGCGACATCGAGAGGGCATCGATCAGGCAGGCCTGCGCGTGCAGCAGGTCGGGGGCGGGTACGGCGTCAGGAAACATGGTCATCCGCCCGCACCGGGTGGGGACCGGTGCGGGGTGTTCGGGGGGCGATCAACCCGGGGCGAGGGTGGTCAGAAGGGCGCGGGCCGCGTTGAAGCGGTCTTCCGGCAACGGCAGCGGGTGCTTGATGCGCAGCTTGTCGGGCCCTTCCATGGCGTACAGGTTCGGTTGCTTCTGGATCAGCTGGATCACCGCCATCGGGTCGATGTTCGGCTTGGATTCGAACACGATGCGGCCACCATTTTCGCCCAGGTCCAGCTTGCGGATGCCCAGCGTGTTGGCCTTCAGCTTCAGCTCGGCGATGGCGAACAGGTGCTTGGCCGCATCCGGCAGCAGGCCGAAGCGATCGATCATCTCCACCTGCAGTTCGCGCAGCGCATCGCTGTCGCGCGCGCTGGAAATACGCTTGTACAGGGTCAGGCGGGTATGCACGTCCGGCAGGTAGTCTTCCGGGATCAGTGCCGGCACATGCAGTTCGACCTCGGCACCACGCACTTCCTCGCCGGCATCAAGGTCGGGCAGCTTGCCCTGCTTGATGCTGCGCACCGCGCGCTCCAGCAGCTCGGTGTACAGGCTGAAGCCGACCTCGGCCATCTGCCCGCTCTGGTCCTCGCCGAGCAGTTCGCCGGCACCGCGGATTTCCAGATCGTGCGTGGCCAGGGTGAAGCCGGCGCCCAGCTCGTCCATCGAGGCGATCGCTTCCAGGCGCTTCTCAGCGTCGGGGGTGATCGCGCGGCGGTCGGGCGTGATCAGGTACGCGTAGGCGCGGTGGTGCGAACGTCCGACGCGGCCACGCAGCTGGTGCAGCTGGGCCAGGCCGAAACGGTCCGCACGGTTGATGATGATGGTATTGGCGTTGGGGATGTCGATGCCCGACTCGATGATCGTGGTCGACAGCAGCACGTTGAAGCGCTGCTTCTGGAAATCCAGCATCACCTTTTCCAGCTCGCGCTCGGGCATCTGCCCATGGGCGATGCCGATGCGCGCCTCCGGCACCAGCTCGGACAGCTCGCGCTGCATGCGGCCGATGCTTTCCACGTCGTTGTGCAGGAAATACAGCTGGCCACCACGCGCCAGCTCGCGCTGGAAGGCTTCGCGCAGCAGCGCGTTGTCCCACTGGGTGATGAAGGTCTGCACCGCCAGCCGGTTCGGCGGCGGCGTGGCGATGATCGACAGGTCGCGCAGGCCGGCCATGGCCATGTTGAGCGTGCGCGGAATCGGTGTGGCGGTCAGGGTCAGCAGGTGCACGTTGGCGCGCAGCGCCTTCAGCGCTTCCTTCTGGCGTACGCCGAAACGCTGCTCCTCGTCGACGATGACCATGCCCAGGTCCTTGAACTTCACGTCCGGCTGCAGCAGGCGATGGGTACCGACGATCACGTCGATGGTGCCGGCGGCGACCTTTTCCAGCTCGGCCTTGATTTCCTTGGTGGTCTTGAAGCGCGACAGCACCTCGACCTTCAGCGGGTAATCGGCGAAGCGGTCGCGGAAGTTGCGGTAATGCTGTTCGGCCAGCAGCGTGGTCGGCACCAGCACAGCCACCTGCTTGCCGGCACTGGCGGCCGCAAAGGCCGCACGCACCGCCACCTCGGTCTTGCCGAAGCCGACGTCGCCGCAGACCACGCGGTCCATCGGCTGGCTGCTGGCCAGGTCGCGCAGGGTGGCGTCGATCGCGGCCAGCTGGTCCGGGGTCTCCTCGAACGGGAAACCGGCCGCGAACGGCTCGTACATCGCGCGGTCGACCTGCAGAGCCAGGCCGGCACGCGCCTGGCGGCGGGCCTGGATCTCCAGCAGTTCGGCGGCGACGTCGCGTACTTTCTCGGCGGCCTTGCGCTTGGCCTTGCTCCACTGCTCGCCACCGAGCGAATGCAGCGGCGCGGTTTCCGCCGACGCACCGGAATAGCGGCTGATCAGGTGCAGCTGGGCGACCGGCACATACAGGCGGTCGCCCTTGGCATATTCGATTTCGAGGAACT
This sequence comes from Stenotrophomonas sp. YJH_SMC_82, assembly GCF_059368875.1. NCBI lineage: Bacteria > Pseudomonadati > Pseudomonadota > Gammaproteobacteria > Lysobacterales > Lysobacteraceae > Stenotrophomonas > Stenotrophomonas sp. YJH_SMC_82. The sequence goes on along the minus strand of NZ_JCAFSE010000002.1, from coordinate 730,871 downwards.
CGCCGGGCATGCCGCCGACGTCCATCGCGATCAGGCCACGATAGCGGCCGACGCCATGATCCTCGTGCACGATCGGCGCGCCCTCGGTCAGTTCACCGAGGTCGCGGATGATCGCTTCCGGCTCGCGGCCGGCACGGCGCGTGCGCCGGGTGCTGCCGGCGCGCTCGGGGAACAGCTGGCGCTCGGTCAGCACCGCGATGCGCGGATCGTCCAGCGCGAAGCCATCCTCCAGCGGTGCCACCGCGATCGCGAAGCGCGCGTCGTCGGCGAGGAAGCTGGGCAGGTCGGCCACCACCGGCGGCTTCAGCTCGGCGGCCTGCAGCACTTCCAGCAGCGCCTCGCGGCGGCCGGGTGAATCGGCGGCGATCAGTACCCGGCCCGGATAATGGCCGAGGAAGGATTTCAGCGCATCGCCAGCGGGGGCTTCGCGCGCGGCCACCGGCAGCGGTGGCAGCGGCTGGTCGCCCAGCGCGTGCGCGTCGGCGATGCGCGCATGGTCAGCCGCCCACACCTCGATGCGCGGGGCATCGTTCAGGCGCTCGCGCAGCAGCTCCGGCGACAGGTACAACGCCGACGGCGGCAGCAGCGGGCGCTCCACATCATGGCGGCGCTGCTCATAGCGGTCCGCAGTCTGCGCCCAGAACGCGACGGACGCTTCATACGCACCGGCACAGACCACCGGCAGGCTGCCGCTGGGCAGGTAGTCGAACAGGGTTGCGGTGCGTTCGAAGAACAGCGGCAGGTAGTACTCGACGCCGGCCGGCGCCAGTCCGGACTTCAGGTCCTGGTACAGCGAACTGCGCCGGGTATCGACATCGAACCGCTCGCGCAGCGTGGCCAGCACGCGGGCGATGCTGGCTTCATCCATCGGCACTTCGCGGCCGGGCAGCATGTGCACCGCCTCGACCTTGTCCAGCGAACGCTGGCTTTCCGGGTCAAAGGCACGGATCGAGTCGATGTCCTCGTCCAGCAGTTCCACCCGCAGCGGCTCGTCGGCACCCATCGGGTACACGTCGAGCAGGCCGCCGCGCACAGCGAAGTCGCCCGGGTCCATCACCTGCGGCACGTTGCGGTAGCCGGCGCTTTCCAGGCGGCGCTTCTCGGCTTCCAAATCCAGGCGCTGGCCGACCTTCAGGTCGAAGCTGCCACCGATCACGTAGCTGCGCGGGGCCAGCTGCTGCAGCAGGGTCTGCACCGGCACGATCACCAGGCCACGCTTCAGCGCGGGCAGGCGGTGCAGGGCGGCCAGGCGCTGCGAAATGATGTCCGGATGCGGACTGAAGCGGTCGTAGGGCAGGGTTTCCCAGTCCGGGAAGGCGACCACCGGCAGGGCCGGATCGCCGCCGAGCAGGGTGTGCAGGTCGGCTTCGAGCTGGTTGGCACCGTGGTTGTCACGGGCGATCACCAGCAGCGGGGCGTCGTGCGCACGCGCGGCCTGGGCAAGGTACCAGGCCAGGGCGGTCGGCGAGGCGGGGGCGCGCCACCAGGCGCGGAGCTGGCCGGCGCGCGGCAGCGGCGGGGCGGGGTATGAGGTACGCGACATGGACCCCGGATTTTAGCAGAAGCCCGATCGAAGCCCGGTGGGTCGTGCCGGCCGATTGCCGGCAGCCTCATGTACCGTTGGGGTAACGCAGTTCAGGCCAGCGGCCGGCACTACCGGCAGGCGTCGCCGGGCGGGGCCCGGCGCATCTGTCAGTTGTCCAGCTCCAGCACCATCCGCACCAGGCCTTCGGCACCGGCCGGGTGCGGGACCGGCTTGAAGCCCAGCGAGGCGGCCAGCTGTTTCATCGGCTCGTTCTCGGCGGCGACGTCGCCGTACAGGCGGTCCAGGTACTTGCCGCGGCCCCACTTCACCAGCTTGCGCATCAGCTGCCGGCCCAGGCCCTGGCCAATGAGGAAGCGGCTGATCAGGATCGCGTACTCGGCTTCACGGGTGCCGGGGATGATCGAGGCCCGGGCGACCGCGCCGACCACCGCTTCGCCAGCAGGCAGGGATTCGGCTGCGACCAGGGTGATCTCGGTCTTGGGATTCGGGTGGGTCAGGCGCTGGGTGGTTTCCGGCGAAAGCTCGGTCACCGCCTGCAGGAAACGATCACGGATTTCTTCCGGCCCGAACAGGCTGAACGCCGCTTGCAGCGGTGCGCCATCTTCCGGGCGGATGGGGCGGATCAGCAGCTCGTGGCCGCTGGGAGCCTTGAAGATCTCATGCCAGGGCGGCATGCGGTTGCGAGTGGCCATACCGGGTGATTCCTTGGTGGTCCATCGATTGTGGCATCACCGGGGCTGCATTCCGTGAACGAAAGGCTCACGGCGGTACAGCCTCGTGAAGGCCGTCATTCGGGGGCTTTGAGCCAATCCAGGCGGGTGCTGGCCCCCGGTTCGCCCAGGTGCTGGCGCAGCGCCGGCAGGGCCGGGCCGACCACCCGGTCGAACTGCCACGGCGGGTTGAGCAGCAGCATGCCGCTGCCGTTGAGGCGCAGCGGCGAGTCGTCCGGGCGCACCAGGAACTCGATCGTCATCGCCGATTTCACCGGCAGGGCGGTGGCCTTGCGCAGGAAGTGCAGGATGGTGCGGCGCTGCTTGATCGGGAACCACACCGCGCAGGTCGCCTGCGGCCAGCGCGCCAGGGTCTCGGCCAGGGCGGCCAGAACGGCCTGGTACTCGGCGTCCTGGGCCTCGTACGGCGGGTCGATCAGCACCAGGCCACGGCCGATCTTGCTGCCGTTGAACTTCGGCGGCAGCAGCGAGCGCAGCAGGGCATAGCCATCGCCAGCGCGCACATCGACGCGGCTGTCATGGGCGAACAGGGCCTTCAGCGTGGCCGTTTCGGCTTCCTGCAGCTCGCAGACCGCCATGCGGTCCTGCGCGCGCATCGCCTGTGCGCTCAGCAGCGGCGAGCCCGGGTAGTTGGTCAGCGCGCCCACCGGGTTGTCGGCCTGCACCGCCTTCAGGTAGCGCTCGACCACCTCCGGCAGCCTGGGCTGGGCCATCAGCCGCATGATCCCGGATTCGGCCTCCAGGGTCTTGCGGCTCTCTTCGCTGGCCAGCAGGTAGCGGCCGGCACCGCCGTGGGTGTCGAGCACGAAGAACGGGCTGTCCTTGCGCTTGAAGCTGTCGATCAGGGCCAGCTGCACGATGTGCTTGAGCACATCGGCGTGGTTGCCGGCGTGGAAGGCGTGGCGATAGTTCATGGGCGGCAGTGTACGGGGCGGCGGCCGCAGCGGCTATGCTGCGCGCCATGACAGCTCCCGTTGCCCATGTCCTGGTGGTCGAGGACGAAGCCGCCATCGCCGAAACCGTGCTCTATGCGCTGCGCAGCGAAGGCTATGCCGCCAGCCACTGCCTGCTGGGCGGCGAGGCCCTGCAACGGCTGCAGGCCGGCGATATCGACGTGGTGGTGCTGGACGTGGGCCTGCCGGACCTGGGCGGTTTCGAGGTCTGCCGGCGGCTGCGTGCGCAGCCCGGACCGGCGGCGCAGCTGCCGGTGATCTTCCTGACCGCCCGCAACGATGAAGTGGACCGCGTGCTCGGCCTGGAACTGGGCGCCGACGATTACATGACCAAGCCGTTCTCGCCGCGCGAGCTGGTGGCGCGGGTGCGCGCGCGCCTGCGTCGTGCGGCAGCGGTCGTCGCAGCGCCCCGCGCGGACGCCGGCTGGCAGGAACACGGGGCGTTCGCGATCGACCGCGAAGGCCGGCGTATCCGCTTCCGCGGCCATGCGCTGGACCTGACCCGATACGAGTACGCGTTGCTGGAAGCGCTGCTGCAGCGCCCCGGTGCCATCCTCAGCCGCGCGCAGCTGATGGACCGGGGCTGGGACAGCAGCGCCGACAGTGCCGACCGCACCGTCGACACCCATGTAAAGACGTTGCGCGCCAAGCTGCGTGCGGCTGGTGCCAGCGACGACCCGATCCGCACCCACCGTGGCCTTGGCTACGCGCTGGAGGTCTAGCCGATGCGCCTGGTACTGAAGCTGTTCCTCGGCTTCTTCCTGATCACCGGCATCGCCGCGTTCTTCGTGATGCGCGTATTCGTCAACGAGGTGAAGCCCGGTGTGCGCCAGGCGATGGAATCGACCCTGGTCGATGCGGCCAACGTGCTGGCCGAGATGGCCGCCGCCGACGTCAAGGACGGCACCATCCGCAGCGGCAGCTTCACCCGCAACCTGGCCAAGGCGCGGCAGCGCGACCTGAAGGCGATGGTCTGGCGTTTTCCCAAGCGATCGCTGGATTACCGGGTGACCATCACCGATGCCAGGGGCATCGTCATCTACGACTCGCTGGGCCGCGACCTCGGGCGTGACAATTCGCGCTGGAACGATGTCTACCGCACCCTGCGTGGCGAGTACGGCGCCCGCTCCAGCCCGGAAATACCAGGCGAAGAAGGCGATACGGTGATGCACGTGGCGGCGCCGGTATACGACCCGGCCGATGGGCGCACCCTGATCGGCGTGCTCAGCCTGGCCCAGCCCAACCGCAGCATCGATCCGTTCATCGCCGCCAGCCAGCGCGCCATCATCGAGCGCGGCGCCTGGTTGATCGGGCTGTCGGCGCTGGTCGGCGTGCTGGTGACGATGTGGCTCACCACCGGCCTCGGCCAGCTCAGCCGCTATGCACGCGCGGTCAGCGCCGGCGAACCGGTGCCACCGCCACGGCGCCGCCGCGACGAGATCGGCGACCTGGGCCAGGCGCTGGAAACCATGCGCCGCAAGCTTGAGGGCAAGGCCTATGTCGAACAGTACGTGCAGTCACTGACGCATGAAATGAAGAGCCCGCTGGCGGCGATCCGCGGTGCCGCCGAGCTGCTGCAGGAGCCGCTGCCCGAGGCCGACCGCGTGCATTTCGCGCGCAGCATCGTCGACCAGCAGGAGCGGCTGACCGAGACCATCGACAAGCTGCTGGCGCTGGCCGAAGTGGAACAGCACGGCTGGCTGCAGACCCGCGATCCGATCGCGCTGCCAACGTTGCTGGCCGATGCGGCAGCGGCGGCGCAGGTGCGTGCGCAGGCGGCCGGCGTGCAGGTCAGCATCGGCAGCGCGCCCGACCTGCGCGTGCAGGGCGATGCCTATCTGCTGCGGCAGGCGTTGCACAACCTGATCGACAACGCCATTGCCTTCTCACCGCCCGGCGCGGACATCGCACTGCAGGCCGAGGTGGACGGGCAGGGCGTGCGCCTGCAGGTGGCGGATCGCGGTACCGGCATTCCCGACTACGCGCGCGAACGGGTGTTCGAACGCTTCTATTCGCTTGCCCGCCCCGGCAGCGGCCGGCGCAGTTCCGGCCTGGGCCTGCCGTTCGTGCAGGAGGTCGCGCGCCTGCACGATGGTCGCGCCAGCCTCGACGCGCGCGACGGCGGTGGCACCGTGGCCAGCCTGTGGCTGCCGTTGTCAGTGCCGGGCCAGCGTCCGCGCCGCTGACTTCACACTCGCTTCAACTTCGCCACAAACCCTGCTCACCGCAGCGGTCCATCCTGCAGCCCTCTCCAACGAGGATGGACCATGAAATCCCTGAAGATGCTGCTGAGGTTCGCCATTGTCGGCGGGCTGATCCTGTTGCTGCTGGTGCCGCTGATGATGATCCGCGGGGTCATCACCGAGCGCAGCCAGTACCGCGACGAGGCCTTTGCCCGGGTGGCCGACAGCCGTGCCGGCACGCAGCAGCTGGTGGGCCCGGTACGGGTGGTGCCGTGGGTGGAACGCAAGCAGGTTGAACTGGTTGACCCGCTGGGCGTCAAGAAGACCGAGATCCAGGTGACCGAGGGCCACTGGCTGCAGATGCCGGCGTCGCTGGAGGTGGGCGGCGAGATGCTGCCGAGCCAGCGCGAGGTCGGCCTGTTCAAGGTGCCGGTGTACAGCTGGAATGGCCAGTTGAAGGCGACTTTCGCCGAAGACGACTATCCGGTGAAGAACGGCCGCACCTATGGCCAGCCCTATGTGGCGCTGGGGGTTTCCGATGTGCGCGGCCTGGTGGGCACGCCGAACCTGCGGGTGGACGGCAAGCAGCTGCGGTTGCTGCCCGGTGTAGGCGTGGCCAGCGAAATCGGACGTGGCCTGCATGCGCCGGTGAGCGGTTTCGCCGCGGATCAGGGCGGCGCGCTGGCCGCCAGCACCGTTGAACTGGAGCTGCGCCTGGATGGCAGCCGCATGCTGTCGGTGGTGCCGGTGGGCGATGACACCCGGATCGCGCTGCGGTCGAGCTGGCCGCATCCGTCGTTCAGCGGCGCCTTCCTGCCCAACGAACGGCGTGTCGATGCACAGGGCTTCGAAGCACGCTGGGCGGTGTCCTCGCTGGCCTCCGATGCACAGCGCCAGCTGCGCAGCGAGGGGACGATCGATTCGCAGGCCGTGACGGTGTCGCTGGTCGATCCGGTCGATACCTACACCCAGGCCGACCGTGCCTCGAAGTACGGCGTGCTGTTCGTGGTGCTGACCTTCGTCGGCTTCATCCTGTTCGAACTGATCAAGTCGCTGCGCATCCATCCGCTGCAGTACCTGATGGTCGGCCTGGCGCTGGCGATCTTCTTCCTGCTGCTGATCAGCCTGTCCGAGCACATCGCGTTCTGGAAGGCCTACCTGGTCTCGGCCGTGGCCTGCATCGGCCTGCAGGCGGTGTACCTGGCCAACGTGCTGGGCCACTGGAAGCGCGGCCTTGGCTTCGCTGCGCTGCTGACCGTGCTGTACGGCGCGCTGTATGGCCTGCTGGTGTCGGAGAACAACGCACTGCTGATGGGATCGCTGCTGCTGTTCGTGATCCTGGCGCTGGCGATGTGGGTGACCCGCCGGGTCGACTGGTACGCGCTTGGCGCAGACCTGAAGTAAGGAGCACGCCATGAGCTGGCGCCAGGGATTGCGGCAACGGGCGCGGCAGGGCATTCCGGCCCTGCTGGAAGTGGATGCACTGCTGCAGGCACATGGCGTGCTGGCGGCCCTGCCGGGGGCACGGATCGCCCCCGGTCTGGTCCGCTTCCAGCTGGCCGCGGTGACCTGCGAGGGATTGCAGGGCAAGGGCCTGGCCTGGTTGCAGGGCGCGCGGCAGGGACGCGGTGCGCTGGCGGGGAGGGTGCCGCGCTACCGGCCATGGAAGGCCGGGGCGGAAGCACTCGCGGAAATCGGCATTGGTGGCCTGCCCGATGACTGGCCCGCGCATGCGGCGGTGTATGGCTGCAGCAGCATCGACCGGCGGCACTGGTTGCTGCTGCTGCCGGAGCGGGCGCAGCTGTGGCTGGGGTGGAGTGGGTGAGGTGGTTTGGCAGATGCGACCCAACCACTCTTCTGTGGGGGCGAACCCTGGTTCGCACGCTTCCGCGCCGCCCATGACCGATGGGACGGTATCGCGGCGCCGCTGCTGGCTAGACTCGATGGGTTGATGAGCAGGCCGGAAGGCAGGGGTGCGATGTGTTGAAGTGGGGCGTGCTGGCCGTAGCGCTGGCAATGGGTGGCAATGCAGCGGCGCAGCAGCGCGAATCAGTGGACCTGGACATGGTCAGCCGCATCCGCCAGGAGGCCTTCCACCGTTCGCAGGTGATGGACACCTTCAGCTATCTCACCGAACGCATCGGCCCGCGGCTGACCAACTCCCCGGCGATGGGCCGCGCCAACGCGTGGACCCGCGGCAAGTTCAACGAATGGAAGCTGGACAACGTCCACGACGAAGCGTTCGATGACTTTGGCCGTGGCTGGGAGTTCACCTCGGCCAGCGTGGAAATGCTGGGTGACCGTGTGCAGCCGCTGCATGCACTGCCCAAGGCCTGGACGCCGGGCACCAAGGGGCCGGTTGAAGGCGAGCTGGTGCAGGTCGAGATCAAGAAGCCCGAAGACATCGAGAAGTACCGCGGCAAGCTGCGCGGCAAGATCCTGCTGCTGGGCGAGGCGCGCGAGTACAAGCGCGGCACCGAGCCGGATTCCCATCGGCATGACGCGACCTCGCTGGAAGGCCTGCAGGCGTTCACCCTGCCGAAGGACCAGGACGCCACCGCCGAGCGCGCCAAGCGGGTCAAGGAGTACCAGGAACGCCAGCAGCTGGCGACCAGGGTCAATGCGTTCTTCGTCGAAGAAGGGGCGCTGGCCTCGATCAGCATCAGCAGCTGGGACAACGGCATCATCCGCGTTGCAGGTGGTGGTTCGCGCAAGGCCGGCGAGCCGGTCGGCATCCCCGAGCTGGCGATGATCAGCGAGCACTTCAACCCGCTGGTGCGCGCGCTGAAGGCCGGGCAGACCATGCGCCTGCGCGTGGATGTGGCCGCGCGCTTCACCGATGACGCCGACCAGCCCGGCTACAACACGCTGGCCGAGATCCGCGGCAGCAGCAGGCCTGATGAAGTGGTGATGATCGGCGCGCACCTGGATTCCTGGCACAGCGGCACCGGCGCGGCCGACAACGCCGCAGGCGTGGCGGTGATGATGGAGGCCATGCGCATCCTCAAGGCCACCGGCGCCAGGCCCAAGCGCACCATCCGCGTGGCGCTGTGGAGCGGCGAGGAGCAGGGCCTGATCGGCTCGCAGGCCTATGTGGCCAAGCATTTCGGCCGGTTCCCGGAGCCCACCGACCCGGCGCAGAAGGCGCTGCCGGCGTCGCTGCGCGAGCCGACCGGTGCACTGCAGAAGACCCGCGATTACAGCAAGTTCCAGGTCTACTTCAACATGGACAACGGCTCCGGCCGCTTCCGGGGCATCTACGCCCAGGAAAACCTGGCGGCGATGCCGATCTTCGAAGCCTGGCTGGCGCCGTTCCATGACGTCGGCGCCACCACCGTGGCGACCCGCAACACCGGCAGCACCGACCACATCAGCTTCGACCGCATCGGCCTGCCGGGCTTCCAGTTCATCCAGGACCGGCTGGACTACTTCACCAATGTCCACCACAGCCACCTGGACACCTGGGACCACGCCGAACCGGAAGACCTGAAGCAGGCCGCAGCCATCGTCGCCTCGTTCGCCTACAACGCCGCGATGCGCGAGCAGCCGTTCCCGCGCAAGGTGGAACCGTAAAAGGGGACGGAGGGGATTAAGTCGCATCTCCCCTCCGTTTCCCGGTTGCAGTACCCACGGGCTGGGCAATCGCGACTTAATCCCCTCCGTCCCCTTTTTCCGTCGGGGGCGGCGGGCTGGTAAAATCGGGGGATTCCCGTTCCTCGAGCCGTCCATGACCTGCCGCACCCGCTTCGCCCCCAGTCCCACCGGCTACCTGCACATCGGTGGTGCCCGCACCGCGCTGTACTGCTGGCTGGAGGCCCGCCACCGCGGCGGCGAGTTCGTGCTGCGCATCGAGGACACCGACCGTGAACGCAGCACCCAGGGTGCGATCGACGCCATCCTGGAGGCGATGGAGTGGCTGGGCCTGGACTACGACGAAGGCCCGATCTATCAGACCGACCGCGTCGCCCGCTACCGGGAAGTGGCAGAGCAGCTGATCGCCGACGGCAAGGCCTACTACGCCTACGAAACCCGCGAAGAGCTGGACGCGATGCGCGAGGCCGCCATGGCCAGGCAGGAAAAGCCGCGTTACAACGGCGCTGCACGCGAACTGGGCCTGCCGTACAAGGACGACCCGAACCGCGTCATCCGCTTCAAGAACCCGCTGGAAGGTACGGTGGTGTTCGACGACCTGATCAAGGGCCGCATCGAGATCGCCAACAGCGAGCTGGATGACATGGTCATCTTCCGCCCGGACGGCTACCCCACCTACAACTTCGCGGTGGTGGTGGACGACTGGGACATGGGCATCACCGAGGTCATCCGCGGCGACGACCACATCAACAACACCCCGCGCCAGATCAACCTGTACGAGGGCATTGGTGCGCCGGTGCCGAAGTTCGGCCACATGCCGATGATCCTGGACGAGCAGGGCGCCAAGCTGTCCAAGCGCACCGGTGCGGCCGACGTGATGCAGTACAAGGACGCCGGCTACCTGCCCGACGCGCTGCTGAGCTACCTGGCCCGCCTGGGCTGGTCGCACGGTGACCAGGAGCTGTTCAGCCGCCAGGAGCTGATCGACCTGTTCGACGTGAAGGACTGCAATTCCAAGGCCTCGCGCCTGGACATGGCCAAGCTGGGTTGGGTCAACCAGCACTTCCTGAAGACCGAGGGCGTGGCCGCCATCGTGCCGCACCTGGTGTACCAGCTGCAGAAGCTGGGCCTGGACGTGGCCGCCGGCCCGGCCCCGGAGGATGTGGTGATCGCCCTGCGTGAACGCGTGCAGACCCTGAAGGAAATGGCCGAGAAGGCCGTGGTCTGGTACCAGCCGCTGACCGGGTACGACGAAGCGGCGGTGGCCAAGCACCTCAAGGCCGGTGCCGAGGTGGCGCTGGGCAAGGCCCGCGAGCTGCTGGCAGCGTTGCCGGAGTGGACCGCCGAGTCGGTGGGCGTCGCCCTGCACGACACGGCCGCAGCGCTGGAAATCGGCATGGGCAAGGTCGCCCAGCCGCTGCGCGTGGCGATCACCGGCACCCAGGTCAGTCCTGACATCTCCCATACCGTGTACCTGGCCGGCCGCGAGCAGGCCTTGAAACGCATTGATGTGGCCATCACCAAGGTAGCAACGGCCTGAGGCATCCTTGCCAGGCCCGAACCGGAGAACACGCATGCCCGCCAAGACCGCCACTGCCTGTACCGCCCCGCACCACCACGTCCACGACGCATCGGATTTCGTGGCGGTGGTCGAGCGTGTCTCGCGCGAACGCGGGCTGCGCCTGACCCCGATCCGCGCCAACGTACTGAAGCTGATCGCCGAGGCCGGCAAGCCGGTCAAGGCCTACGAGCTGCTGGAATGGGTGCGCAACGGCAAGGGCGTGGGCGCCGATGCCCCGCCCACCGTGTACCGCGCGCTGGACTTCCTGATGGCCAATGGCTTCGTGCACAAGCTGGAATCGGTCAATGCCTTCGTGGCCTGCCATCACCCCAGCAGTGCCGCGCATTCGGTGCCGTTCCTGATCTGCAACAGCTGCCACAGCGCGGTGGAGCTGGAAGACCGCGAGATCGTCACCCAGCTGGAGAAGCGCGCCAAGGAGCTGGGCTTCCAGCCGCAGGCACAGACGCTGGAAGTGCATGGCCTCTGCGCGCGCTGCGCCGGCTAACGCAACGGTAGTGCCGGCCGCTGGCCGGCATTTTGGAAACGGGGTCAGATCCCTTTGCCAGTGGCAAAGGGATCTGACCCCGTTTCATATCGGTGCGGCAGGGCCTGCGTCCTAGTCCATCGGCTTGGACCGGGTATCCACCCGCACGATCACCGACATGCCGGGCCGCAGCTGCTTTGCCAGCTTCTGATCCCTGTTGATCGATATCCGCACCGGCAGCCGCTGCACCACCTTGGTGAAGTTGCCGCTGGCATTGTCCGGGCGCAGCACGCTGAACTCCGACCCGGTGGCTGGGGCGATCTCCTGCACGCGGCCCCGCAGCACCTGGCCCTGGAACGCGTCCACCGAGAACGTCGCCGGTTGGCCGATCGCCATGCCCCAGGTCTGTCCTTCCTTGTAGTTGGCCACCACCCACAGCGTGTCAGGTACCAGGAACAGCAGCTGCGAACCGGCAGCGACGTACTGGCCCACGCGTACGCTGGCTTCGCTGATCTGGCCGTCGCGTGGTGCGTGGATCACCGTGTTGGCCAGGTCGATGCGGGCCAGTTCCAGCTGCGCCTGCGCGCTTTCCACCTGCGCTTCCAGGCTCTTGCGCGCGACCTGGGTCGACACCAGCGTTTCCTCGGCGATGCGGATCTGCGCCTGCGACTGTTGCACGCTGGCCTGTGCCGACGCCTGGGTGGTGCGGAACTTGTCGCGGTCGTTGATGGACACCAGCTGCTGCGCCGCCAGTTCCTCGTAGCGTTTCAATTCATTGCGCGAACGCTGCAGTTCGGCCTGGCCGGCCGACAGCGTGGCGCGGGCGGAGGCAATCTGTGCGCGGTTCTGCGCCTGTGACTGGTCCGAGTTGGCCAGCGCCGCGCGCGCGCTGTCCAGCGTCGCCTGCGCCTGGGCCACGCGCTGCGCATAGATGCGGTCATCGATGCGCAGCAGCGGCTCGCCCTGCTTCACATGCTGGAAATCCTTCACCAGCACTTCGGTCACATAGCCGTTGACCTGCGGCGCCATCACCGTGATCTGGCCGCGTACATAGGCGTTGTCGGTCACCATCACGCTGCTGGTGAACGGCCACAGGTGCCAGGCGCGCAGGATCAGCGCAATGCCCAGCAAGGCCACTACCACCATCACCACCACGCTGCGGGCGCTGGGCTTGAGGTACTTCGGCGCGACCGCAGGTTCTACCGGCGTGGCCGCGGGCGCCGCGTCGGTCGGCGGCGGTGGGGTGACGTTGTCGGTGTCGTCGGGGCGGGGCGGGACGGGAGGCATGGGAGGACTCAACGGGACGCGGCCGGCGTGGACGCGGTGGAAAGGGCGGGGTGGCGCTTGCGCCATTGCTTGAGCACGGCGGTGCGCAGCGACAGCAGCAGCAACCAGCACAGGAAGCCGATCGCCAGCCAGCCGCTCAGCGTGAACACGTCATTGAAGCCACGCACGTTGGCTTCGCGGCGCGTGGTCTGCGCCAGCTGCGCGCTGCCCTGCGCACTGCGCAGCACCGGGTCGGTGATCTGCGCAGCGTACAGCTGCTGCTGGATGCGCAGCCGTTGCGCGACCACCGGATCGGCCGGATCGAGCTGGCTGGTCAGCGCGCTGGAATACAGCTGCTCGCGATGCAGCTGGAAGGTCCCCAGCACCGCCGAACCTGCCAGGCCACCCAGGGTCTGCGTGATCGACAGCGTCACCAGGAAGGTGATCATGTGGTCGACGCCCTGTTTCAACGCGGCGGAGATGCCGAGCATGATCAGCGGGCCCATGAACATGCCGGCACCGACCGAGGCAAGGAACTGGCTGGCGTAGAAGTCGTGCGGCCGGTCCAGGCTGGTGCGGTGCTGGTCGAAGAACGCGGCGGCGCCCAGCAGCAGGATCGCCATCAGCAGCTGCGCGATCAGCCGCTTCGGTCCGAAGGTGAGCGAGGCGCCGGCGATGCCGACGATCACCCCGGCCAGGATCACTACGAACAACGGCCGCATCTGGTCAGGCCCCATGCCCAGCGTGCGCATCAGGTTGACCACGCCGTAGGACTGCTCGGTGGTCAGGAAGCGGATCAGGAACGCGCCGACGATGAAGTGCAGCACCGGCAGCTTCGACAGCCAGCGGATCTGCAGCAGCGGATTGCGCCGGTAGTGTTCGATGATGAAGGCGGTGGTGGACAGCACGATCGAGGCGACCAGCGCCCAGCCCAGCCATGGGGTGTTGAGCCACCAGCGCGTGTAGCCCTGCGCCAGTACGATCACCAGCAGCGCGACCGCCGGCGCGAGCAGGGCGAAAGTGAGGAAGTCCAATGGCTCGAACGCCTTTACCTGGATGCCCGGCGGCAGCTTCAGCACCACCACTGCCGCGAACGCGCACAGGGCCAGGCCGGCTTCGAAGGAGTACAGCTGGTGCCATTGGCCGGTATCGACCAGGCCTGGTGAAACGATCCAGGCGATCGGCACCGCCAGCTGCGACAGGCCGACACCGACCACCAGGAGATTGCCGGTGAATCGGCGCGGCAGCGCCTGCAGCATGTACAGCGTGCCCAGTGTGGAACAGGCCGCACCCGCGAAGCCGCTGGCGGCTCGGGTCAGCATCGTGGTCTCGAAGCTGCCGACGAACAGGTGCAGCACCGCCAGCGCCGCATACAGGCCCAGGCCGATCTCGGCGAACAGGCGGATGCCGTACTGCTGGCGGAACTTGAAGGCCAGCAGATTGGCGGTGACATTCACCATCGCATACGCGGCCACCAGCCAGCTGCCCTGGGTCGGAGTGAGCGCCAGCTGGCCCTGCAGGAACGGCAGGTTGGCGGTGACCAGCGCATTGCCGAGGCCGCCGGTGATCGCCACCAGCAACGATACCAGCGCATAGGCCGCGCGCCGGTACGGCGGGTGCCAGGGCATCGACGCCGAGCCGGGCATGGTCGGCTTCTCATGCTCCTCCCAATCCGGAACCGGCTTCAGATACGGCTGGACCATCAACGGGCCTCGCTGGCAGCTCCCTGGAGACCCCCACGCAGCAGCTGCAGGGCACGCCCGGCCAACTGGGCGCGCTCGTCGCGGGTCTTGCCGCGCAGGGCCGCACCCAGCATGCCCGAGATCAGTGAAATATCCGTCTTTTCCAGGTCGTCACGGCACAGCCCGGCGGCCTTGGCGCGCGCGATCGGTTCCTCCAGCAGGTCGCGCACGGTCTCGCGCGCGGCGCGCATGGACGGCACGTCCGAATCAACCGCACGCCAGTAATCGGCCAGTGCCGGCGAATCGATGATGCGCTGGGCCATGCCCTCGAACACCTCGAACAGGGCGTCATCGCGGTCACCGAGCTGTTCGACCTGGCGCCGGATGCGGTCGACCGTGCGCTGCAGCAGCGCCTGGATCAGCGCGGTGCGGTCGGGGAAGTTGCGGTACAGGGTGGCGCGGCCCACCTGGGCGCGTTCGACCACCAGATCCAGCGGGGCGGTGACGCCATGTTGGCCGAAGACATGATCGGCGGCGTCGAGGATGAGGGCACGGCGGGCAGCAGCATCGGCACGTTGAGCGGTCATGGAATCATTTTCGGACAAAAGTGTCCGATTGGCGAGACTTTGAGTGACGGGATTGTCCGGTTGTTGTCGTACGCACACCTTTGTGACGGATGCGTGATGGCGTGGGACGGAATGAAAACGGGGGCCCGAAGGCCCCCGTTCAATGCGGTGGTGCCAGAGCCCTTTCCTTCGGAAAGGGATCCGACCCCGCCGTGCGCGATCAGAAGAACGCGCGGATCCCGAATGCGACTCCACGGCCTGGCAGCGGCGAGTAGTCGCGCAGCAGCGAGGTATGCGGGCGCACTTCGCGGTTGGCCAGGTTGCTGCCATCCAGGAACACCTCGTAGCTGTTGCCCGCGTTGCGATCCCAGCGGTAGGCCAGGTGCGCGTCGACCAGCGTGTAGCCGTCGCTCGGGGCTTCGTTCTGGGCAACGTCCTTCTGGCGGCTGTAACGCACCGCACCGACCGAGGCGCGCCAGCCGTCCTTCGACCAGCGCAGGTCGGCACCCACGCGGGCCGGGGCGATACGCGGCAGGTAGCCGGTGTTGGCCAGCTCCACGTTGTAATTGTGGTTGTGGTCGCCGTGCGGCACGGCGATGTCGAGGTTGCGGCTGCCGCTGCCATCCAGCTTGGCCTTCACATAGTCACCGAACAGGCGCAGATCCCAGTCACCGGCGCCACCCTCGAACAGGTGCACCAGCGCTTCGGCCTCGGCGCCGCGGAACACCGCGTCCTGCTGGGTCCAGGCGCGGACCGGCAGGCCTTCGGTAACACCGGTGTCGGCGAGGTAGATGAAGTCCTTGAACTTCGTCTGGTAGACCGACGCGGAGAAGTCCAGGCGATCGCTGTGGGTATGGATGCCCAGTTCGACGCGCTGGCCGCGCTCGGTTTTCAGGTTGGCGTCGCCGATCTCCAGCGAGCGGGTGGCGATGTGCGCGCCGGCGGCGTACAGCTCTTCGTTGGTGGGTGCACGCTCTGAGCTGTCCACGCCGATGCGCAGGTCAACGGCATCGTTGAGCTTCCAGATACCGGCGGCAGACAGGTTGGTGGCACCGAACGTGCGGCGACGGTAGTCACCGGTCGGGTCCAGCTTGACCTGGTCGTGGCGGCCACCCAGTTCCAGCTTGAACGGGCCGAACTGCTTTTCCTGCAGCACGAACAGGCCGATGTTCCTGGTGCCGGTATCCGGTACGAACGCCTCTTCGCCCTTGGCGCCGAAATCGCTGTTGCCGAACTGCAGGCCGAACGCGCCGTCCCAGCCGCCGATCTGCTGCTGCACGGCTTCCAGGCGCGCTTCGATACCACGGTTGGTGAAGCGCGTCGACGGCGTGCCGGCCTCCAGCTCCACGTGCTCGTAGTCGGTGTAAGCCACGCGTGCGTTGATGTTCTTCAGGAACGAGACCGGGTTGTAGATGCCGGCCTTGGTCTCGAAGCGGTTCTGCACCATGTCGATGCGCACGTCATGCTCGTCGCCGCCTTCCTCTTCATCGCCGTGGTCGTGACCGTGGTCATGGCCGTGGTCATCACCATCGGCATGCACGTGCGCGCCATTGGGAATGCCGTAGTTGGTGCGATAGGTGCTGGCCGACACACCGAAGTAACCACCGTCGCCCAGCCACGTTGCGCCGACGCCGCCGGCGCGGGTGCGGATCGAACTGTTGTCCAGGCGGCCGCGGCGCGGTTCTTCGCCCTCGGCTGCATCGTGATCATGGTCGTGATCGTGATCGTGGTCATGGTGGTCTTCAAGGCTGTCGATCACCGCGTAGCCGGGAATGCGGTAGTCGTCGCCATTGCGCACCAGGCCATCCACGTGCAGCACGACGTTGCCGCTGACACCATCGAGGCGGAACATGCCGCTGCGCTCATTGTTCACCGAGTTGCCGCGCAGCTCGGCGCGACCGCTGAGCGGGCGCTCCGGCAGTTCGCGCGCGATGCGGCCATCCACCACATTGACCGCACCACCGATGGCGCCGCTGCCGAACAGCAGCGTGGCCGGACCCTTCAGCACTTCGATCTGGTCGGCCAGGAACGGCTCGATGCTGGTGGCATGGTCGGCGCTGACCGTGGAGGCGTCCATGTTGCCCATGCCGTTGGACAGCACGGCAACGCGCGGGCCTTCCTGGCCGCGGATGATCGGGCGGCCGACGCCGGGGCCGAAGAAGGTGCTCTGTACGCCCGGCAGCTTGGCCACGGTATCGCCCAGGGTGCCGGCCTTCTGCTCGTCCAGGCGCTCACCGGCCAGCACGTCCACCGGGCGCGCCAGGGATTCGGCATCGCCCTGCAGCGGCGACGCGGTGACCTGTACCGAGGAGAGTTCGGTCAGGTGGCGGTCACGGTGGGAGGTGTCCTGGCCGGCTGCAAAGGCGACGGACGGCAACAGGGCGGCGAGGGCCAGGGCCAGGGAATGCGGCTTGAGCCGAGGGGTGTGGGCGGGCATGGGCAGGTCCTTTGTTACAATGTATCAATCGCAGGGCGCACGAATCCCGTCGAGGGGACAGGGGGAGGGAAAACCGTGCGGTTCGGAGAGGGATGTTATATTATTCCATAACGATTCGCCGACCCTGCTGGAAGTCATGTCCCTGTCCTCACGCCTGCGCCACCTGCTCGACCGTTTCGGTGCCACTGGTTCGATGCTGTGCGCAGTGCATTGCGCGGTGATCCCCGTGCTGCTGGCGGCGGCGCCGTCGCTGGGCCTGTCGTTCTGGCTGAGCGATGGCGTGGAACAGGCGCTGGTGGTGTTCGTGACCCTGCTCGGGCTGTTCAGCCTGGTCTGGGGCTATCGCCGCCACGGTGCGCTGCGTGCGCTCGGCTTCCTGATCCCCGGCCTGGTCGCGCTGTGGGCCGGCGTGCTGTACGACCCGCTGCACCACAATGCGGTGCCGCATGCGGTGGTGATGACCATCGGCGGCCTGCTGGTGGGCGTTGCCCACCTGGTCAACCTGCGCCTCAACCACGGCCACGTGCACGACGCAAGCTGCGCGCACTAGGCACGCCGTGATAGGATTTCCGATCGTGCGCGGGGGCGCCCAGCAAGGCGGCCCCGCCGAACCCGTGTCAGTACGGGGTAACCAGATTTCACACTTGAGGAGTTGAAGACATGGGTAAGGGTGACCGCAAGACCGCCAAGGGCAAGCGCTACAACGCCAGCTACGGCAACGCCCGTTCGCACACCGCGAGCAAGGTCGCCGTAGGCGCCGCCGCCCCGGTTGCCAAGAAGACCGTGGCCAAGGCTCCGGCGAAGAAGGCCGTGGCGAAGAAGGCCGTCGCCAAGGCCTGATCAGGCCGACCGACCGGTCCAAGGAAAACGCGGCGCCTGGCGCCGCGTTTTTTTATGCGCGTTCCTGCAGGGCCGAGCCCATGTTCGGCTGGCGTAATGCAGCTGAGCATGGGCTCGCTCTACAGGGAATTCAGCGCAAGGTCTGCTTCAGCGTTTCCGGATTGCCATCGTTCGGCGCGGCCGGCACCTGCAGCAGGTGGGCCAGCAGCGGGTAGACGTCGACATTGTCGAAGCCGTCGATCACCAGGCCCTGGCGGAACGACGGGCCGCTGGCCACGAACACTGCGCGCATGGAGGGCAGGGCGTTGTCGTAGCCGTGCGAGCCACGGTCCTGCTTCGCGCGCTTGGCGATCTTCTCGCGGTGCAGCGCATCCCAGCCTTCATCCATCGCACAGACGATGGCCGGAACCCGCGGATGCGTGCCGTAGTGCCAGCGCGCCGGCAGGTTCTCCTTCTTCCAGCACTCGTAGTGCGCATGGCGGCCGAGCAGGGCGCGTTCGGCCTCAGCCTCACGACCGGCCACTGGCGCGAAGCCCACCGACTGGCCCTGGCTGACGTTGCGCGCGATGGACGGGTCGGCCATCGATTCGGTGGCGATCACGTGGCCGTCGGCGACGCTGGCCATGCCGTGGTCGGACACCACGATCACATTGGTGGTGGCGGCCAGGCCGCGCTGCTGCAGGCCGTCGAGCACCTGCCCGACGATCAGGTCGGCGCGTGCGATGGCGTCGGCGTACTGCTTCGACCCGGGGCCGTAGTTGTGCCCGGCCTTGTCCACGTGCTCCATGTACAGCGTGGTCAGTCGCGGGGCATCGGCGTCGGTCTGTGCCAGCCAGTCGAGCACGATACCGGCACGCTGCTCCAGCGGTTCCTTGCCGTCGTAGATGCGCCACTGGCTGGGGCGCACACCACGGATTTCCGATTCACTGCCCGGCCACGACGTCGTGGCGGTGCGCACGCCGGCGTTCTCGGCGCCGACCCAGATCGGTTCACCGCCCCACCAGGCACTGGTGGTGACGGCCTCGCGGTTGCTCAGCTCGAAACGGCCCAGCGCTTCATCGTCCATGCTGTTGTTGACGATGCCATGGTGGTCCGGGCGCAGGCCGGTGACGATGGTGTAGTGGTTGGGAAACGTCAGGGAAGGATAGGACGGTGTCATCCAGCGGGCGCGCACGCCGCCGTCGATCATCCGCTGCAGGTTCGGGGTCAGCCCGCGGTCCAGCGCATCGGCGCGCAGGCCGTCGATGGAGATCAGCAGCAGCTTCGGCGGTGCGGCCGATGCGACGGACGTGGGAACGGCGGCGGTAGGGGCAGGCGCAGTGGTGCAGGCAGCCAATGGCAGCAGCAGCGCCAGCGAACAGGTCAGGCGTACGGAAGTCATCCGTGCATGATAAGCCGGTGCAATTACCGGCCCAAGACACGACGCGCTACCGCGTGCCGTGTCCGCGCATTTTTCCTTATCCCCGCGCCTGTCGGCGCGCCCCCTTCAACAAGAAGGAGGCTTTTCTCCAGACGTATTCCAGGTGCCTCCATCCACGCATCGCGTGGATATACCGTGTCGACCCAGGTCGACACCTACCAACAGTTGCGCAGTGCACCACCCCGACAGATCGCAGGAATCAGTCGAAGGCGGGGTGGGTCCGGTTGCAGGGGCGTGAGCGCCATGGATGGCGCGACCGAGCTTACAGGGACGTACTTGCAGCGTCCCCTGCAACCGGACCCACCCTGCCTCCCGGCAGGAAGCCCGCTGTTGCTGTTGCTCTAGCCTCTGCGGGTGCCGGGCGCAGCCCGGCCGGCCCTCTCAGGCGAACAGCGGGGCCTGGCGTTGTTCCAGCCGCAGTAGCGCGGCCTTGGTTTCCAGGCCACCGCCGAAACCGGTCAGCGCGCCGTTGCTGCCGATCACGCGGTGGCAGGGCAGGATGATCGGCAACGGGTTGCGCCCGTTGGCCGCGCCCACCGCGCGGGTCGCGCTGGGCTGTCCCAGGTGTTGCGCCAGTTGCAGGTAGCTCCAGGTCTGGCCGAACGGAATCAGCGCCAGCGCCTGCCACACGCGCAGCTGGAACGGCGTACCACGCGGCGCCAGCACACGGTCGAAGCTGTTGCGCTCGCCGTGCAGGAACTGCAGCAGCTGCTCGCGTGCTTCCGGCAAGGCATCCGGTGCGTAATGCCAGTCATCACGCCCGCGCGCGGGGTGGCGGTTCTCCGGGAACAGCACGTGTGACAGGCCACGCTCGTCGCCGGCGATGGTCAACACGCCGATCGGGCTGTCGAAACGATCGAACAACAGTGTCATGTCGGTTCTCCAACGAATGTGCCGGACAGGTGCCACAGGTGCAGCACGGCGTAGGCGCGCCAGGGACGCCACGGTTGCGAGCGCGCTTCGGTTGCGCGTTCGCCCAGGCGCTGGCCCTGCGCGTGGCCGAGGACCTGCTGCAGTACAAGATCGCCGGCCGGGAAGGCATCGGGCTGGCCGAGGCCACGCAAAGCGATGTACTGCGCGGTCCATGGGCCGATGCCGGGCAGTGCCACGCAGCGGGCAACAAACTCTTCCAGCGCCTGGCCGGGCCCGAAGTCGAGCTGGCCGCTGGCGCAGGCGGTGGCCAGTGCACGCACGGTCGCGGCGCGGCTGCGCGGCAGGCCGATTGATTCCAGAGGCGCCTCGGCCAATACCTCGGGTGCCGGGAACTGGCGATCAAAGTCGGACGACATGCCCGGCAGGTGCGCGCCATAGGCATCGACCAGCCGCCGCGCGAAGGTGGTGGCGGCGGCAACAGTAACCTGCTGGCCGAGCACGGCGCGCACGCCCACTTCGAAGCCATCCCAGCCGCCGGGCACGCGCAGCCCCGGGCGCTCGGCGATGCCGCGCGCCAGCAAGGGTTCCTCACCCAATGCGGCGTGCACCTGCTGCAGGTCGGCATCCAGATCAAACACGCGACGCACGCGGCGCACGATGTACGGGATCAGGCGCGGATCCACCGCACCCAGCTGCAGGCGCAGCTCCGGGCGCTTCGGGTCGGCAGTGACGCGCAGCAGGGTGGGGCGCTCCGGCGTGCCCAGCACGCGCTGGTAGCTGTCCTCGCCAATCAGTTCGATGCCGGGCAGGCTGCGCTTGCGCAGGAACGCCAGCATGCGCGGGAAGTCCAGCGGTGGACGGTAGCCCAGGCGCAGCACCAGGCCGCCATCGTCGGCGGCCAGCGGTTGATGCTGGCGGCGCAGTGCGGTGGGGGCCATGCCGCAGCCCTGCAGGAATGCGGTATTGAAGCGGCGCAGGCTGTTGTATCCGGCGGCCAGTGCGACGTCGGTCACCGCCAGCGTGGTCTCGGTCAGCAGTTGCTTGGCCAGCAGCAGGCGATGGGTGGCGTGGATCTGCCCGGGCGTCGCGCCCAGGCGTTCGACGAACAGGCGCTGCAGCTGGCGCGCGCTGAGGCCGAGCTTCGTAGCAAGATCGGCCACCGGCTGCTCCTGCAGGAAGCCGCCGTGGATCAGGGCCAGGGCGCGCTGTACGGTCTGCCCGGCCAGTGCCTGCTGGGCCTGTGGTGCCAGCTCCGGGCGGCAGCGCAGGCACGGGCGATAGCCGGCGGCCGCGGCGGCCGCGGCGGTCGGGTAGTAGGTGATGTTGCGCGGCTTCGGGGGCGGTGCGGGGCAGACCGGGCGGCAATAGATGCCGGTGCTGCGCACGGCGGTGAAGAACACGCCGTCGAAACGTGCGTCGCGGGCCAGGCGGGCGCGGTCGCAGGCGGCGGTGTCGAGGGCGAGGGCGGTGTCCATGGCGGCAGTCTAGGCGGGTGCGGGCGGGGATACTCGCCACATTCGGACATGGATGCTGAAGGGGGTCACGCCGGGCTGCGCCCGGACCCGCGGTAGTGCCGGCCGCTGGCCGGCAACAGCAACAGCAGAAGCAGGATTCCTGTGGGATGGCGTGGTGGGTCCGGTGGCAGGGGACGCCGTGAACCCCCAGACCGGCCCAGCCGCTGGCGGCTGTGCGTTCGGGCGCTTGCGAAGCAGTGCTTCGCAAGCAAAGCGCCCTCACCCCTGGGGACTTGGTCGCGGCATCCATGCCGCTCGCACCCCTGCCACCGGACCCACCACGCCTTCGACAGGTTCCTGAGGCCGTTGGTAGGTGTCTACCTTGGTCGACACGCTTTCCCAAGGGTCAGAAGGGGTTCAGTGCCACGCGCTGAATGCGCGGCCTGGACGGGTAGACTGTGGCTCTTGGTCCCATGAATCCCGGTTGCCCGATGTCCGCCAAATTCCGCTGGTTGCCCCTGTTGTGCCTGGCCCTGGCGGGCTGCAGTCAGCTGGAGAATCCGGGCAACGTGACCGCTGCCGACAAGGCAGCGCGGGCGCCGGCCAGTGATGGCGAGAACATGGTTTCGATCAATGCCGCCGACGCGCCACCGGCACCGGCACCACCGCGCAGCCAGGCGGGTCGGCCGTGGCCGCAGGCGCAGCTGGAAAATGGGCGTGCGTGGGTCAGTTGCAGCACGGAATATGCGGGCGATGCCGGCGACGGTGCCGAACTGCAAGGGCTGCAGCGCGAGCAGATCACCCAGGCCCTGGCGCCGTGTGCCGAGCGTGGGCTGATGCGCGTGCGTTACGCCGGCAAGATCAATCCGGGCTTCGCCGAAATGATGTGGCGGTTGGCGGTGGTCGCTGACGAACTGAAGATCCACAAGCGCATCCTCGACCTGGACTCCAGTGGTGGCCAGGTGGAGTCGGCGATCGTGGCCGGTGACAGCATCGGTGAATCGGGCTGGACCATCTGGGTGCGCGAAGGCTCCATCTGCCACAGCGCCTGCGTGTTCGTGCTGGCTGCCGGTGACAACCGCCTGCTGTCGGGCAAGGTCGGCATCCATCGCATGATGCGGATCAGCTCCAAGGCCACCTCGCGCGCGGAACTCAACCGCGAGCTGCACGAGGTCTACGACAACGTGAAGGATTACCTGCAGCGCAATGGCGTGGCGGTGGGCGTGGCCGATCTGATGATGACCGTGCCCAACCGCAGCCTTCGCCTGCTGACGCCGGATGAGCTGCGCCAGTACGGCCTGGATGGCACCAACGCGGTGCAGGACGATCTGGAACGGATCAAGCAGATGCGCGCCTGCGGCGATGACTTCGTGCAGCGCAAGGACGCGTTCCTGATCGCCTTCGACCAGCAGTGCAAGCGCGACGGCGCCGACATGGAATCGATCAACAGCTGCGGCCAGGCCCTGAAGCAGCGCTTCGGTTTCCCGGATGCGGTATGCCCGGACGAAAGCCCGCTGTCGGAGATCGATGTGGCGACGCTGCCACCGGCACCGTCGGAGCCGCCGCCGGTGGCCGAGCAGCCGCCAGCGAACACCGCCGCGCCCGCCGCGCAAGCTGATGCGGCAGCGGTGGAGGGCAACGCTCCGGCACGCTGACGGCGTAGTCACCGCGCTGGCGTAGACTGCGGTTCTCTCCAGAAAACCGGCGGTGTCCATGAAGCGCGTGCTCCTGCTGCTGTCCCTGCTGCCCCTGACCGTGTTGGCGCAGGCCCCTGCGCCGGCCACGCCCGCACCGGCCCCGGCACGCCCGGCACCAGCCTCGCCGGCAGCTGCGAAGCCCGCTACCGCCGGTTCCCCTGCGTTGACCGCTGCTCAACAGGCGCAGGTGCAGAAACAGGACGCGGAAATGGGCGCCGCCGCAGTGAAGGCAGCGCAGCTGGTCGACGCCAACCGCGCCGGCGAATTGTGGGATGGCGCTTCGGCCGTCGCGCGTCGTGCGGTGCCGAAGGCCGCTTTCGTCAGCCAGTTGGCCGCCGAGCGTACGCGCCTGGGTGCGCTGGCCGGGCGTGGCCAGCCGACCATCACCCGCGTCAAGTACAGCGCCGGTGCAGCAGTGCCGGAAGGGCTGTACATCAACGTCAGCTTCCCGACCCGTTTCGCCAACAGCGCACAGCCGGTGCGCGAGCTGGTCTCGTTCCGTTTCGACGAGGACCAGGTGTGGCGCCTGGCCGGTTACAGCCTGCGCGCGTCGGCACCCTGAGGAGGTGAATGATGGCAACTGAACTGACGATGCTGGCCTGGTCGGTACTGCTGGGCTTCGTGTACATCTTCGCCACCTCCACGGTGGTCACCCGCGAGCGCGGGATGAAGTGGAATGCTTCGGCACGCGATGGCGATGCAAAGCCGCTCAGCCCGCTGGCCGGTCGCCTGCAGCGTGCGCAGGCCAACTTCCTGGAGACCTTCCCGTTCTTCGCCGCCGCCGCCATCGCAGTGGTCGTGGCCGGGCGCGGCAACGACACCACGGCGCTGGCCGCGCAGGCCTACTTCTGGGCGCGCGTGGTCTATCTGCCGCTGTATGCCGCGGGCGTGCCCTACGTGCGCAGCCTGGTGTGGCTGGTGTCGCTGTTGTCGATCCTGGCGCTGGTGTTCGCACTTCTGTAAGTCGGCCTGATCCAGATCAAGGCCGCTCAGGCGCGCGGCGCTATGCTGGCGCGGACTGGATCAACGGCAGGAGGCGCGCATGCGCAGGTTGGACGTGGTGGTGGTCGGCGCCGGACCGGCGGGCTTGTGTTTCGCGCGTGCGCTGGCGGGCAATGGCCTGCAGGTCGGGCTGGTCGAAGTGCAGCCGCGCCAGGCGCTGGCCGAGGCCGCCTTTGATGGCCGTGAGATCGCGTTGACCCATGCCTCGCGGCAGAGCATGGAGCAGCTGGGGCTGTGGCAGCGCCTGCCGCACGCTGAAATTGCTGATCTGCGCGATGCCAGGGTGATGAACGGCGGCTCGCCGTTCGCGCTGACCTTCGCCAGCAGCCAGGTCGACGGCCAGCCGCTGGGCTGGCTGGTACCCAACCATCTGATCCGTCGCGCCGCGTGGGATGCCGTGCAGGGCCAGGACGGCCTGGAGCTGTTCGACGGGCGCAAGGTGCTGGGCGTGCAGGCCGATGCGCAGGGCCACGTGGTCAAACTCGATGACGGCAGCCAACTGCATGCGCGGCTGCTGGTGGCCGCTGACAGCCGCTTCTCCGCCACCCGCCGCATGCTCGGCATCGGTGCGCAGATGCGCGACTTCGGCAAGTCGATGCTGGTGTGCCGCATGCAGGTCGAGCGCGACCATCACCACACCGCCTGGGAGTGGTTCGGCTACGGCCGCACGATGGCGCTGCTGCCGCTCAACGAGGGCCAGGCATCGGCGGTGATCACGCTGCCGCCGCGGCAGATCGAGGCGCTGCTGGCGATGGACGAGGTAGCCTTCGGTGAGGCCATCAGTGCCTGCTTCGAACACCGCCTGGGCCGGATGCAGCCGGTGGCCACGCCGCAGGCGTATCCGCTGGTGGGTGTGTACGCGGATCGCTTCGTCGGCGAGCGTTCTGCGCTGATCGGTGATGCCGCGGTGGGCATGCATCCGGTCACCGCGCATGGCTTCAACCTGGGCCTGGCCAGCGCACAGCGGTTGGCGCAGGGCATCGTCGCGCAGCAGCGCCGTGGTGCCGACATTGCCGCCGCCGGCATGCTGGCCAGTTACCAGCGTGGTCATCGGCTGGCGTCGCGGCCGCTGTACGAGGCCACCAATGCGATCGCCAGCCTGTACACCGACGACCGTCGCCCGGCGCGCCTGCTGCGTGCGGCCGGCCTGCGCCTGGCGCAGGGCGTGGCACCGTTCAGGCAGCTGATTGCCTCGCACCTGACCCAGCGCGTGGCCTGAACAGCTTCAGATCAGCCTGCAGCCAGCACCCGGATCTGGCTGTCGGCGAATTCGACCACCTGGCCTGCGCGGATCTTGCAGGCCTTGCGCAGTTCCACTTCGCCGTCGACCCGTACCTGGCCCTCGCTGATGACCATCTTGGCCTCGCCGCCACTGGTGACCAGATCGGCCAGCTTGAGCAGCTGCTTGAGTTCGACGTAGTCACCGTCGAGGTCGAATTCGAGAATCTGCATGGAGCGGGGTTCCTGGGAAGAGGGCGCAGGCCAGCGGCCGGGCCGGGAAGAGGGCGCGTATTGTGCGCCAGCACGGGCCCGACGGCATCTGTAAGGAAAGCTGTATGCCTCGTTCAGCATCAATGCGGTATCATTCCGCTCTGAGCGAGTGAAATCTCCTCCGACCGAGCAGCGCCAGGGCACGCGATAAGAAGGGCGCCCAAAGCGCGGACCATCACCTTTTTTATCGCACTGCCAGGAAGACGGCAGTGCCTTCGGAGTTCCCCATGTCCCAAGATTCCCAAGCGCCGCTGCAGTTTGCGCAGCTCGGCCTGTCCGAGCCCGTGATGCAGGCCGTCACCGCCATCGGCTACGAAACCCCGTCGCCGATCCAGGCCGCCACCATCCCGGCGATGCTGGAAGGCCGCGACGTGCTGGGCCAGGCCCAGACCGGTACCGGCAAGACCGCTGCCTTTGCACTGCCGGTACTGTCCAACATCGACCTGCAGCAGATCAAGCCCCAGGCCCTGATCCTGGCGCCGACCCGCGAACTGGCCATCCAGGTTGCCGAGGCGTTCCAGTCCTATTCGTCGAAGATCCCCGGCTTCCGCGTGCTGCCGGTGTACGGCGGCCAGCCCTACGGCCAGCAGTTGTCGGCCCTGCGCCGCGGCGTGCATATCGTGGTCGGTACCCCCGGCCGCGTGATCGATCACCTGGACCGCAGCACCCTGGACCTGTCCGAGCTGAAGACGCTGGTGCTGGACGAAGCCGATGAAATGCTGCGCATGGGCTTCATCGACGACGTCGAAGCGGTGCTGAAGAAGCTGCCGGAGCAGCGCCAGGTGGCCCTGTTCTCGGCCACCATGCCGCCGCAGATCCGCCGCATCGCGCAGACCTACCTGCAGGACCCGGTGGAAGTGACCATCGCGGCCAAGACCACTACTTCGGCCAACATCCGCCAGCGTTACTGGTGGGTGAGCGGCATGCACAAGCTGGACGCGCTGACCCGCATCCTGGAAGTCGAGCCGTTCGACGCGATGATCATCTTCGCGCGGACCAAGGCCGGCACCGAAGAACTGGCCAGCAAGCTGCAGGCGCGTGGCCTGGCCGCTGCCGCCATCAACGGTGACATGCAGCAGGCCCAGCGTGAGCGGACCATCGCCATGCTGAAGGAAGGCAAGCTGGACATCCTGGTCGCCACCGACGTGGCCGCGCGCGGCCTGGACGTGGAGCGCATCAGCCACGTGCTGAACTACGACATCCCGTACGACACCGAAAGCTACGTGCACCGCATCGGCCGTACCGGTCGTGCCGGCCGCAGCGGCGAGGCGATCCTGTTCGCCACCCCGCGCGAGAAGGGCATGCTGCGCCAGATCGAGCGCGCCACCCGCCAGCCGATCGAAGAGATGCAGCTGCCGAGCGTGGAAGCGGTCAACGACACCCGCATCAACAAGTTCACCTCGCGCATCAGCGAAACCCTCGGCGCCGGTGGCCTGGACTTCTACCGCCAGCTGCTGGAGCGCTTCGAGAACGAGCAGAACGTGCCGGCCATCGAGATCGCTGCCGCGCTGGCCAAGCTGCTGCAGGGCGATACCCCGTTCCTGCTGCAGCCGCCGGTGCGTGCCCCGCGCGAAGAGCGCGCACCGCGCGAGCGCTTCGACCGTGGTGACCGCCCGGAACGTGGTGATCGCTTCGACCGCAACGAACGGGGTCCGCGCTTCGAGCGTGGCCCGCGCCGTGACGACGCCGAAGGTGGTTTTGAACAGCGTCCGCGCCGTGAGGTTCCGCCGCGTGGTGCACCGGAGCAGGGCATGGAGACCTACCGTATTTCGGTCGGTCACCAGCATGGCGTGAAGCCGGCCAACATCGTCGGCGCCATTGCCAACGAAGCCGGCCTGGAAAGCCGCTTCATCGGCCGCATCGACATCCACGACGACTTCTCGCTGCTGGACCTGCCGGCACAGATGCCGCCGGACGTGCTGTCGCACCTGCAGAAGGTCTGGGTGTCCGGCCAGCAGCTGCAGATGCGTGCGCTGGCTCCGGGTGAAGACACCAACCCGGCCCCGCGCCCGTTCAAGCCGCGCTTCGACAAGCGTGGCCCGGGCGGTGCGGGTGGCCCGCGTCGTGGCGGCCCGGGCGGCCATGGTGGCGACCGCGGCGGTGACCGCGACAGTCGCCCGCCGCGTCGTGACGGCTTCAAGCCGCGCGGCCCGCGCAGCTTCTAAGCCGCACCCGCAGCCGTCCACACCACCGCCAGCCCCCGGGCTGGCGGACAGAAAAAGGGGACGGAGGGGATTAAGTCGTATCTGGCTGGCCATGCGCCTGTGCCAAGAACGACTTAATCCCCTCCGTCCCCTTTTTCGCATGGCCCACACATTGCCGGTCCTAGGCTGGGCCGGTTCCTAAGGAGGTTGTCACCGCAGCACATTCAGGGGGATCCGGGATGGGTAGGAGTGGCACGGACCAACACAGCCGGCGGGTGCCGATGACCCGGGGGCTGGGACTGCGATTTGCGCTGTTGACCGGCATGGCGATCGGACTGGTCGCACTGTCCGCCCTGATCCAGGAACTGCAGGCGGCCTCTACTGCCTGGATCGCCGGCCAGGGCTACTGGTCGCGTGGCCAGCAGGATGCCACCGCCGCACTCAGTCGCTACCTGGCGCGTGGCGATGCCGAGGACCTGGACGACGCACGCCAGGCCCTGCAGGTGCCGTTGGGCGATCTGCAGGCGCGACTGGCGCTGGAACAGGCCGAACCGGACGAGGAGAAGGCCAGGCAGGGCTTCCTGCAGGGCGGCAATGCGCGTGCCGACATCCCACGCCTGGTGTTCTCGTTCCGCTACGCGCGCGACATCGGTGCATTCCGCGAAGCGAGCGCGTTGTGGCGGCAGACCGATGGCGACCTGATGGCGCTGCAGCGACTGATCGATGAACTGCAACTGCGGCACGACGGCGACCTGGTGCCCGTTGCCGCACGCGACCACTACCTGCAGCAGCTGCGTGACCTGGACCAGCGGATGAAGGTGCAGAGCCAGGCGTTCTCGCAGGCGCTGCTGCGGATGGCGACGCTGGTGAGGCTGGCCACGTTGATGGTGGCGGGCCTGTCGGTGCTGGCGATCAGCCTGATGGCGGTCGCCCTGGCGCGCCGCGTCGGCAAGGACCTGACCGAACACGAGAGCCGTTTCCGCGCGGCGTTCTACCAGGCCAACGTCGGCATGCTCAAGCTCGATGCCGAAGGCAAGGTGATCGAGGCCAACCAGGCGATGGCCGATATCCTCGACCATCGTCGTGACATGGTGCTGCAGCTGTCGCTGGGCGACCTGCTGATGGACGGCGAGCTGGTCATCGATGGGGTGGGCCGCATCGATTGGGACCGCCAGCTGCGTCCGAGCGAACTGCGCTTCCGCCGTCGCGATGGCAGCCTTGTCTGGGGCCGCTGGAGCGGCACCGGCGTGCGCAGCGCCGGCGGTGGCCTGTCGGTGTTCGCCATCATCGAAGACGTCAGCCAGAACCATGCACTGGCGCGCGAGATCGAGCACCACGCCAGCCACGACCCGCTGACCGGCCTGATCAATCGCCGCGAGATCGAACGGCTGCTGGAACGCGCGCTGCTGCAGGTGCGCAGCGAAGGTGGCACGCACGCGCTGTGCTACATCAACCTGGACCATTTCAAGCTGGTCAACGACAGCTTCGGTCACGCCGCCGGCGACCAGATGCTGCGCAGCTTCGCCGACTACCTGGTGGCGGCGGTGCGCGATGGTGACTGGGTGGGCCGGCTGGGCGCGGACGAGTTCGCCGTGTTCCTGGCCCATGCCGGGCAGGACGAGGCCAAGCGCGTGCTGCAGCGGGTAATCCGCAACCTGGGGCAGGCGACGTTCCCGGTCAGCGAAGGCAGCCCGCAGCTGAGCTGCAGCATCGGCGTGGTCGAGGTCAGCGCCGATGCGCCGGATGTGAACTGGCTGATGAGCGCCGCCGACAGCGCGTGCTATGCGGCCAAGCAGGCCGGCCGCAACCGCGTGCACTGCTTCAACGAGAACCGCATGGCGCTGGAGGAACGGCGCCAGGAAGCCGAGCGGCTGCAGGGCGTCAGCCTGGCCATGGCCGAAAACCGCATGGTGTTGTATGCGCAGCGCATCGCCCGCGTCGGCGATCCCTCCTACCTGCACTACGAGGTACTGGTGCGCATGCGTGGCAGCGATGGCAGCCTGCACCTGCCGGGCCAGTTCATGCCGGCGGTGGAGCGCTATGGCATGGCCGTGGCGCTGGACCGGCACGTGCTTGGCCTGCTGTTCCGGCACCTGCAGGTGTGCCCGGCACACGTGCGGCAGCTGGGCCTGTGCAATGTCAACGTCTCGGCGCAGTCGATCGCCGAGCCCGGCTTCCTCGCCTTCGTCTGCGACCTGCTGGAGCGCAACCGCGCGCTGGCCTCCAAGCTGTGCTTCGAGATCACCGAGACCGCTGCGATCAGCAACCTCAGCCAGGCGCGTGCCTTCATCGATGCAGTGAAGGCGCGTGGCTGCCGGATGGCGCTGGACGATTTCGGTTCCGGGCTGTCCTCGTTCGGCTACCTGCGCCAGCTGCCGGCCGACATCCTGAAAATCGACGGGGCCTTCGTGCGCGACATGGATACCGATCCGGTCAGCCATGCCACCGTGCGCGCGATCAGTGAACTGGGGCGCGAGCTGCAGATGGAGGTGGTGGCCGAATGGGTGGAGACTGCCGACGTCGCCGCCGCGCTGACCCGGCTTGGGGTGCAGGGCCTGCAGGGTTATGCGGTCGAGCGGCCGCAACCGCTGGAGCGGATGACCCTGGCCGACCTGCGGCCGGTGCGCCTGGTGGCGGTGAAAGGTCCGCCCGCCGCTGGCTGAACGCCCGTCGGCGACTTTGGTCTACACGTGGGCTGCAGCCGCGGCTGCGATAATGCCCGGCAGGGGCGACGCGCAGTGGGCGCGGGCGTAAGCAGGAACAGGACGTGGCGTGGGCGGCAGGCAGGGGCAGTACGGAACGGGAGCGGTGCTGGTCGTGCTGCTGGTGTGGTTGGCAATGCCGTGGCCGCTGTCGGCGGCCGTAGCCGAAGCCGGGCGTGACTACCTGCTGGTCGGTGCGGCGACCGATGAACCCACCCCGCATCGCGCATGCACGCCGGAGATGCTGGCGGGGCCACGGCAACAGGTGCAGGTGTCCGCGCCAGCGGGCGGCTGGTCGGGCCAGCCGCAGGCACTGGACGTGTTCAATGTGTTCGCGGGCGAAGTCCGCGTGCAGCATGGGGATCGCGAAATCTGCGGCAACATGCACGATGCCCGTACCCGTGATTCCCGGTTCCGCGCAGGCATCGGCCTGGTCGCGGTGCCGCCGGCGGGCAGCCATGAACCGTTCCTGGTGTCATGGCAGACGCCGCTGAAGGCGCGCTGGGTACCGACCCTGCGGCTGGGCGCGCCCAGTCCCGTGCAGCAGAACGATACCGCCCGCCTGCTGGTGCGCGCGGCCTGCATCGCCGTGGCAATCGCACTGGCGTTGTCGGCCCTGATGGCCTTCCTTACCACCCGCGACCGCAGTTTCCTGGTCTACATCGCCGGTACCGCCGTGCTGGTGCTGTGGCAGGCCATTCTCGGCGGGCTGAGCGGCTACCCCGAGCCATGGCTGCCGGTGGGTGAGCGCAGCGCGTGGTGGCTGCTGTCGTTGACCGCTGCATCCCAGGCGCTGGTGCTGCCCGCGTTGTGGCGACTGAACGGCGGCGACCGCCTGCTGCCGCGATCGCGCCCGGTGCAGCTGCTGGCGCTGTGGGGATTGCTGGCGCTGGCCGCGTGGGTGCCCTGGCTGCAGCGGGACAGCCTGGCCTGGGTGGCGCAGGGCCTGCAGGTGTCCTACCTGCTGGGCTGCGGCCTGGCATTGATGGCCGGGGTGTGGGCATGGCTGCGCGGCGACCGCTGGGCGCAGGCGGGGTTGGCGGCGCTGGCACCGATGCTGGTGTTGATCCTGGCCGACGCCTGCCGCGCTGCGTGGTTGCTGGAGTACCGCGTGGAGGCACTGCAACTGTCGGTGACCTGGCTGCTGATGATGGCTGCCTATGCGCTGAACCAGCGGCTGGGCCGCCTGCGCCAGCAGCGCGATGAACTTCGCCAGCTGGCCGAGACCGATGGCCTGACCGGTCTGCCCAACCGCCGTGCCGGGCTGCAGCAGCTGGCACGGCACCTGGAACGGGTTGATCGCGAGCGCGGCCCGCTGGTGATCGGTTTCCTCGATATCGACCTGTTCAAGGACATCAATGACCGCCATGGCCACGCCGTGGGTGACCAGGTACTGGTGGCGGTGGCACGTGCATTGCGTGCCGCGGTCCGCAGCCAGGACCAGGTGGTGCGGATGGGCGGCGAAGAGTTCCTGCTGCTGATGCCGGGCATGCCGCGCGAGGCGGCATCGGCGCGCCTGGATCGCCTGCGCCAGCACCTCACCGAGGCGGCCCGGGCGCTGCAGGTGCCCGGCCTGGAGGTCACCGCCAGCATCGGCCTGGCGCAGTGGCGGCCGGGCGAGGACGATCTCGCCGCGCTGCTGCGCCGGGCCGACCATGCCATGTACGTGGCCAAGCGTGCCGGCCGCAACCGGGTATTCGACGGCGAAGAACTCGATCCGCCGGCCCCGGCATGAAGCGCAGCGGGCGGGGATGCCGGATAATAGGGCGATGACCACCCGACTCAACAAACATATCGCCGACACCGGCTTCTGCTCCCGCCGCGAGGCCGATCGCCTGATCGCCGCCCGCCGGGTCACCGTCAACGGCCATCCGGCCGGCACCGGCGCGGTGGTGGGCGAGGAAGACCAGGTGCTGGTCGACGGCCAGCCGCTGCGCGCGCGCGTGGCCCGCAAGCCCGGTGCCCGCCGCCATGTCTACATCGCGCTGAACAAGCCGGTCGGCGTCACCTGCACGACCGAGACCTCGGTCAAGGGCAACATCGTCGACTTCGTCGGCCATGAACAGCGCATCTTCCCGATCGGCCGCCTGGACAAGGAGTCCGAAGGCCTGATCCTGATGACCAGCAACGGCGACATCGTCAACCAGATCCTGCGCGCCGAGAACGGCCACCAGAAGGAGTACCTGGTGGCGGTGAACAAGCCGGTCACCGACGAGTTCCTGCGTGGCATGGCCCGTGGCGTCCGCATCCACGACCAGATGACGCTGCCGTGCAAGACCTCGCGCATCGCCAAGTTCGGTTTCCGCATCACCCTGCAGCAGGGCCTGAACCGACAGATCCGCCTGATGGCGGCCGAGTTCGGCTATCGGGTGACCCAGTTGCGTCGCGTGCGCATCGACAACATCAAGATCGGTGCGCTGAAGCCGGGCCAGTGGCGCAACCTGACCGAGCAGGAGCTGCAGGGCCTGCTGCCGAGGCAGCTGGACTGGTAAACGGCTTCTGTAGAGCCGAGCCCATGCTCGGCTGCTCTTTTGTCCGGGTGCAGCCGAGCATGGGCTCGGCTCTACATCAGCTAGACTTCGCGGTGACCTGCCGGAACGTGACGCTGCATGATCAAGCCCGACAAGCCTGCCAATGAAGCCCTTCGGCTTGAGGCGCTGTACCGCTACCGTATCCTCGATTCGGAGCGTGAAAAATCCTTCGACGACCTGGTGGTGATCGCCAAGGCGGTCTGCGGCACCTCGATGGCGGCGGTGACCCTGATCGACGTCGAGCGGCAATGGTTCAAGTCGATCCAGGGCATCGATGCGGCAGAAAACCTGCGCAGCGAATCGATGTGCGGCCACGCGATCCTGCAACCGCAGCAGGTCATGGTGGTCGAGGACGCGCTGCAGGACATCCGCTTCCACGACAATCCGGTGGTGGTGGGCGATCCGCACATCCGCTTCTATGCGGGCGCGCCGCTGATCAGCTCCGATGGCCTGCCGCTGGGCACGCTGTGCGTATTCGATGCGCAGCCACAGCACCTGGCCAGCGACAAGGCTGAAGCGCTGGCGGCGCTGTCGCGGCAGGTGATGCTGGTGATGGAACTGCGCCGCTTCGCGCTCGACATCCAGAAACACATGCTGGAGCGCGATGACTACGAGCGACTGCTGTCTGAGTACCAGGACGTACTGCTCGCGCAGAATGCCGACCTGGCCGAACAGAGCCGCACCGACGCGTTGACCGGCCTGCCGAACCGCCGTGCGATGGCGGCAGCGCTGGAAGAGGCGGTGGCGGTGAACGGAGACCAGCCCGGGGCGGCCTGCGTCGCGCTGCTGGACATCGACCATTTCAAGCACATCAATGATTTCCAGGGCCACGCCACCGGTGACCGCGTGCTGGCCGAACTGGGCGTGCTGCTGCGTTCGCATTTCGCCGGTCGCGGCATGGCCGCGCGCTATGGCGGCGAGGAATTCGTGGCGGTGATGCCGGCTACCGACCTGCGCACCGCCGAACTGCAGTGCGAGTTCCTGCGCCTGGCCGTGGCTGATCTGCCGCTGGGATTCCCGGTCACGATCAGTATTGGTGTGGCCCAGCACCAGCCCGGTGAAAGCGTGGATGACACGCTGGCACGTGCCGACAAGGCGCTGTACCGGGCCAAGGGCAATGGCCGCAACCGGGTGGAAGTGGCCGGCTGAAGCATCTGCCACCCGCGCGGTAAACGGATGCCGCTCCAGTAGATCAACGCGACGCGTGGATGCTGTCACCGATTCACATCGCGTCGCAGCTCCTGCGATCAGAACCGGGCAGCATGATCCCCTGGTTCCCCGGACGCCGACCATGCTGCAGACCCTGGCCATCGCCCACTATCGTTCGCTGCACGGGCTCGTACTGCCGTTGCAGCAGTTGAATGTGGTGACCGGTGACAACGGCAGTGGCAAGTCCAGCCTGTACCGTGCCCTGCGCCTGCTGGCAGAGACCGCGCAGGGCGGCGTCGCGGCGGTGCTGGCCCGCGAAGGCGGGCTGGGCTCGGCGCTGTGGGCGGGTCCGGAAAAGATGGACCGTCGGGTTGCTGCCGGCGAAATCCCCCTGCAGGGCGGCCCACGCCAGGAATCGGTGGGATTGAAGCTGGGCTTCGCCACTGACGAATTCGGCTACGCCATCGATCTGGGCTACCCGCCGCCCAGTCGATCGGCCTTCGCACTGGACCCGCAGATCAAGGCCGAGGCGATCTGGGCCGGCCCGTTCCTGCGCAGCGCCAACCTGCTGGTCGACCGTCGTGGAGCGATGGTGCGGCAACGCCATGCGCGCGGCTGGGATCTGGTGGATGACCGGTTGTCGCTGTTCGACAGCCTGTTCACCCAGGTCGGCGATCCGCAGCGCCTGCCGGAAACCATCGCCCTGCGCGAGTACATCCGGCGTTGGCGCTTCTACGATCATTTCCGCAGTGATGCCGATGCCCCGGCGCGGCAACCGGCGATGGCCACGCGCACGCCGGTGCTGCATCACGACGGCCGGGATCTGGCGGCGGCCTGGGTCACCATCCTCGAGATCGGTGACCCGGTGGCGTTGGCACGCAGCGTCGACGATGCGTTCCCGGGCGCCACGGTCGGCTTCGAGGAGCTGGATGGACGCTTGGCGCTGCGTTTCCACCAGCCTGGGCTGCTGCGGCCCTTGTCGATGGCCGAACTGTCCGACGGCACGCTGCGCTTCCTGCTGCTGGCCGCTGCGCTGCACACGCCGCGTCCACCGCCGCTGCTGGTGCTCAACGAGCCGGAGACCAGCCTGCATCCGGACCTGCTGCCGGCGCTGGCGCGGCTGATCATCGCAGCCAGTGCGCGCAGCCAGGTATGGGTGGTGTCGCACGCCAGCCGGCTGATCGCGGCGCTGGAACAGGCGCCAGGGTGCCATTCGCTGCATCTGTACAAGGAACAGGGCCGCACGCTGTTGAGCGGGCAGGGCCTGCTGGATGCACCTGCATGGCACTGGCCGCAGCGTTGATACGGGCATCCACGTCATGCGTGGATGCACTCAATCGGCGATGTTGCGCGCCTCGGCCGTGCCAAGAATCTCCGGATGCTGCACCGGCTTGCGGCGGTTCAGCAGCGGATGCAGGAACACGGCGCCTACGATGATCGCCACGCCGAGGTAGAACCACGGGGTGACTTCGTGCTGCTCGCGCAGCAGCACCACCGCCAGCACCACCGCATAGACCGGCTCCAGGTTGGTCACCAGCTGCACCGTGTAGGCGCTCAGGTGGCGCAGTGCGACCAGGGCCAGGGCAAACGGCAGCAGCGTGCAGAACCCGGCCAGCACCAGCAGCAGGATGCCGTCGTGCAGGTCCGGGACCACCCACAACGGGCTGGCCAGCGCAGGCAGCAGGTAGGGCATCAGCGGCGCCAGCAGGGTCAGGGTGAGGGTGCCCGCACCCAGCTCCAGCGCGGTGACCGTGAGCGGATCGGCGTGGCTGACCATGCGCTTGTTGAGCGAGCCGAACACTGCCACCAGCAGCGCCGAGATCGCGCCGATCAGCACACCCAGGCGCATGCCGTCGGGCACGCCACCGACCACCAGCGCGACACCCGGCAGCACCGCCAGGCCGAACGCCAGTTCACGCAGCTGGAATGGCCGCTTGGCCACCCACGGTTCGATGATCGAGGTGAACACCGGCGCCAGCGCGATGCAGGTGGCGGCCACCGACGCATTGGCCAGCTTTACCGCGCCGTAGAACGTCAGCCAGTGCAGGGCGACCAGGGCGCCGATGCCGGCATAACCGGCCACCAGCCGCACTGGCAGCGTACGCAGTCCACGCCAGACCCGCGGCAGCAGCGCCAGCATCGCCGTCACCAGCAGCATGCGCCACCACACCAGCGGCAGTGCGGGCAGGGTGATCAGCTTGCCGAGGATGGCGGTGACGCCCCACAGCAGGACACAGAAGTGAATCTGCCACAACGCTTTGCGGGTGTCGGGTGTGCTCATCCGCCTATTGTGCGGCAATCGCACGGCCGCCGGCGATGCCTGTGGCATGCTCGCGGAAACTCCCCAGGGGAACCCCGCAATGGCTGCCAACCGTTCCGCCCAGCGTGCATGGGCAGCGCTGACTGCACTGATGGCGGCCACCTCGTTGCTGCTGCAATACCTGTTGCTGCTGCATGGCCCCGGGGCGGCTGCCGGGGTCGGCATGGCGACGCTGCGCTTCGTTGGTTACTTCACGATTCTCAGCAACCTGGCGGTGTGCCTGGGATGCGTCTGGCTGATCCGTGCGGGTGTGCTGAACGCGACTGTCGCCGCGGTGATCGCGTTGTGCATCGGGGTGACCGCGTGCATCTACGTGCTGGCGTTGCAGGGGCTGTGGCAACCCACCGGGCTGCAATGGTGGGTCGATGCCGGCCTGCACTACGCTGTGCCGGCGCTGTACCTGCTGGGGTGGTGGTGGCTGCTGCCGCATGGCGCGCTGCGCTGGCGCGCACTGGGCGGGGTGCTGCTGGTACCGCTGGTGTACCTGGGCTGGGCGATGCTGGTGGCCGAAGTGACAGGACAGGCGCCGTATCCGTTCCTCGAACTGCAACGCCTGGGGCTGGCGGCGTTCCTGCTCAACGTGCTGCGCGTTGCGAGCGTGTTCGTGGTGGGGTGGACCCTGCTGTGGGGGCTGGACCGCTGGCGCTGTCGATGAGGCGCTGCAGGGCCATCGCTGCCGCCGGGTTGCGCGCTTTGCCTGCGCCGATGCACAGCAGGTAGACCTCGCGCGGGGCCTCCGCAGCGGGCCCGGCCAGGCAGGGCAGGTCATCCACTGGTTCACCGCGTGACCAGCGGCGTGCGCGTTCGGCCCAGCGTTGCTGCACGGGCGCCGGCAGGCCCTCGTTCAAGCGGGCCTGGCTGCGCTTGATCCGCGCATAGACGAAGCCGGCACTGACATCACCGTGCAATGGCGCCTCGTCGCTGTCCTCGATCACCAGCGCCACGCCATGGCGGCGGGCGGCGTCGACCAGTGCCGGGCCATGTGCCTCGGCGTTGCGGACCTCCAGCGCATGCTGCAGCGGCACCCCGTCCAGCTGCTTAGGCAGCTGTGCCATCAGCGCCTCCAGTGCATCGGCGTCGGCCGGGTGGCGCGGATCGAACTGCCACAGCAATGGGCCGAGCCGGTCACCGAGCGCCAGTGCCGCCTGCAGGAACGGTGTGGCCGCTTCCACGGTGCTGGACAGGTCGCGTCGCTGCACCAGGTAGCGCGGCGCCTTCATCGAGAAGCGGAAACCGTCGGGTGTCTGCGCAGCCCATTGCGCGCACTGGGCCGCAGTTGGCGTGCGGTAGAACGTGCCGTTGATCTCGATGCAGCGCAGGGTGCGGCTGGCGTGGGCCAGTTCCTCCCGCTGCGGCAGGCCTGCTGGATAGAACACACCGCCGCGCCATCCGGGAAACACCCAGCCGCCGATGCCGCAGCGGATCTCTGCCTGCCGGCCGGCCGTGGTCACTGGCCGTGGTCCGTGCGCCACGGGTCGTAGCTGCCGAACCACCACAGGTAGCCTTCCGGGTCGGCGCAGGCGTAGCCGCGTCCGCCATAGTCCTGGTCGGCGATGTCGATGACGATGCGGGCACCGGCGGCCTTGGCCCGCGCGTAGTGCGCATCGGCATCGGTGACGATCACGCAGGCGCTCTGGGTCTGGCGTCCGCCGACCTCGTCAGGCAGGGCAGCGTGTTTGCTCCACGCACTCTGGTTGCTGGCCGAGCCCAGCATGATCATGCCGCTGCCGAAGGTGAGCTGCGCATGGAAGACCGTATCGCCATCGGCGTAGACGGCCTGGGCATGGAAGCCGAAGGCGCGCTGCAGCCAGTCGATGGCGGCCTGCGCGTCGCGATAGCGCAGGCACGGAATGATCGTGGAGCCGCTGCTGGGTTGGCCGTTCTCGCCCATGACACCCCTCCTATGGCACAGGGCAGGATGCGCCGCCGGACGTTACCATCCCGCGAAACCCCGGTGACGGCCTGCACATGGCCGCCACCCCTGTTCGGAGATCGTGCTGGATGAAACCCTGGATCGGAGGAGCCGTGCTGCTGGCGTGCACGACCATGGCGAGCGCGGCGACCCCGCCGCCGCTGCAGGACCTGGATGCGACCGTCGAGCGCGTGCGCGCGCAGTTCGACGTGCCCGGCATTGCCGTAGCGGTGGTCAAGGATGGCGAGGTGGTGCTGGAGCGCGGCTGGGGCGTGCGCGAGCAGGGCAAGCCGGAACCGGTGCAGGCCGATACGCTGTTTGCCATTGCGTCCAACACCAAGGCGTTCACGGCCACCTCGCTGAACCTGCTGGCGGAAGAGGGCAAGTTGAAGATGGACGACAAGGTGATCGACCACCTGCCGTCGTTCCGCATGTCCGACCCGTTCGTGACCGGGCAGATGACGATCCGCGACCTGCTGTCGCATCGCAGCGGCCTGAGCCTGGGCGCCGGTGACCTGCTGTTCTGGCCAACCACGTCCTACAGCAACGCCGAAGTAGTGCAGCGGCTGGGCAAGGTGCCGCTGAAGGGCGGCTTCCGCGAAAGCTATGCCTACGACAACATCCTGTACGCGGTCGCCCAGCAGGTGATCGAGCACGTCTCGGGCGTGAGCTACCAGCAGTTCCTGCAGACCCGCATCTTCGACAAGGTGGGCATGGCCGGCACGCGCTACAACGCCGACCACCTGAAGCCGGGTGACACGGCGGCGGTCGGCCACGCCAAGTACGATTTCAAGGACCTGCGCACCGTCGCACCGCTGACCTGGTCGAACAATGCCGGCGCCGGTGGCATTTATTCCAGTGCGCACGACATGGCGCGCTGGATGCAGGTGCAGCTGGCCGAAGGCAAGCTGGCCGACGGCACTCCGCTGTTCAGCGAAAAGAGCCAGCAGCAGATGTGGCGGATGATCACCCCGCAGTCGATCCCGGCGCCGAGCGTGCCGGAGCTGGCACCGGCACGGGCCAACTTTGCCGGCTATGGCGAAGGCTGGAGCCTGAGTGACTATCGCGGCCGGAAACTGGTCTGGCACACCGGTGGCTGGCCGGGCATGGTCTCGCGCTTGACCCTGGTGCCGGGCGAGAAGCTGGGCGTGGTGGTGCTGACCAACCAGGAAGTGGGCGCGGCGTTCAACGCGATCACCCTGAGCGTGCTTGATGCCTATCTGGGCGGCGACAAGCACGACTGGGTGGACGCCTATGCCAAGGCCGTGGCCAAGGGCCAGGACAAGGCCGACGAGGCCTGGGCCAAGCATCAGAGCGCGCGCGACAAGGGCAGCAGGCCGTCGCTGCCGCTGGCCGGCTACACCGGCACGTTCCGCGACCGCTGGTATGGCGACATGCAGGTCAGTGCCGCGGGCAAGGGCCTGCGCCTGCGCTTCATGAAGACCGCGCAGCTGAGCGGCCGCCTGGAGCACTGGCAGCACGACACCTTCATCGTGCGCTGGGATGACCGCTCGCTCAACGCCGATGCGTTCGTGAACTTCAGCCTGGACCCGGACGGCAAGGTGCGCGAGGTGCGCATGCAGTCGATCTCCGACCTGACCGATTTCAGCTTCGATTTCCAGGACCTGCTGTTCACCCCGGTCAACGAATGAAGGTAGTGCCGGCCGCTGGCCGGCAACCTCATGATCTTCCGAAATGCCGCAAGGTTGCCGGCCAGTGGCCGGCACTACCGGAGCGGCGGCGATCATCGGCTGGCGTACACATCCGGCGTGGGATACTTCGCCGCTTGCAAGAGGCGAGGGAGTGCGATGTTCCGTTGGTTTGAATCCCTGATCCCGGTGTTCCCGCCCGTGGATGGGCGCATGCCACCGCGCAAGGTGCTGCCGTTCTACCTGCACTACCTGCGCCCGGTGTGGCCGGTGCTGCTGGCGACCCTGATCGCCGGCCTGCTGCTGGCGCTGGTGGAAGTGGCGATGTTCGATTACCTGGGCCGCATCGTCGACATGGTCGCCGAGCAACCGGGGGCCGATTTCTTCAAGCACCATGCCAATGAACTGGGCTGGATGCTGTTCATCACGGTCATCGCGCGGCCGATCCTGGTCGGCCTGCACAACCTGCTGGTCAACCAGGCGATCGTGCCCGGCCTGAGCAACCGCTCGCGCTGGCTGATGCACAACTACGTGGTGCGGCAGAGCCTGAGCTTCTTCCAGAATGACTTCGCCGGCAGCGTCGCCAACCGGGTGATGCAGACCGGTACCTCGCTGCGCGAGTCGGCGGTGCAGATGGTCGACTCGCTCTGGTACATCGTGGTCTACACCGGCACCGCGCTGTACCTGTTCGCGCAGGCGGACTGGCGGCTGATGGTGCCGCTGATCCTGTGGCTGCTGGCCTATGCGGTGATCATGGTCTACTTCGTGCCGCGCGCGAAGGAACGGGCCTGGATTGCGTCCGAAGCGCGTTCCAAGGCGATGGGCCGCATCGTCGATGGCTACACCAACATTCCCACGTTGAAGCTGTTCGCCCATGGCGGGCGCGAGCAGGCCTATGTGGCCGAATCGATCCAGGAACTGGCGGTCAAGCACCGCGCGCAGACCCGGGTGACCACCGGCATGGACCTGACCATCGCCATCGTCAACGGTTTCCTGATTGCCGGTACCTGCGGGCTCGCGCTGTGGTTGTGGAATGGCGGCCACATCACCGTCGGCGCGATCACGCTGGCGACCGGCCTGGTGATCCGCATCCACAACATGTCCGGCTGGATCATGTGGACCATCAATGGCATCTTCGAGGACATCGGTACGGTGCAGGACGGCATCACCACCATCGCCCAGCCGCTGACCGTGCAGGACCGCGAGGACGCGGTGCCGTTGCAGGTGACCCGCGGTGGTGTGCACTTCCAGGACATCCACTTCCACTACGGCAAGAAGGGCGGCGTGATCGCAGGCCTGGACCTGGTGGTGAAGCCGGGCGAGAAGATCGGCCTGGTGGGTCCTTCCGGTGCCGGCAAGTCGACCCTGGTCAACGTGCTGCTGCGCCTGTACGACCTGGAAAGCGGCCGCATCCTGATCGACGACCAGGACATTGCCTACGTCACTCAGGAAAGTCTGCGCCAGCAGATCGGCGTGGTCACCCAGGACACCTCGCTGCTGCATCGCTCGATCCGCGACAACCTGCTGTACGGCCGTCCGGACGCGACCGATGAGCAGTTGCGCGCTGCGGTGGCCAAGGCGCGTGCCGAAGCCTTCATCGACACGCTGGTGGATGGGCAGGGGCGTCGTGGTTACGACGCACATGTCGGCGAGCGTGGCGTGAAGCTGTCAGGTGGCCAGCGCCAGCGCATCGCCATTGCCCGCGTGCTGCTGAAGGACGCCCCGATCCTGGTGCTGGACGAAGCGACCTCGGCGCTGGACTCGGAAGTGGAAGCGGCGATCCAGGACAGCCTGGATGAGCTGATGGGCGGCAAGACGGTGATCGCGATCGCGCACCGGCTGTCGACCATCGCACGCATGGACCGGCTGG
Organism: Stenotrophomonas sp. YJH_SMC_82; assembly: GCF_059368875.1. Lineage (NCBI taxonomy): Bacteria > Pseudomonadati > Pseudomonadota > Gammaproteobacteria > Lysobacterales > Lysobacteraceae > Stenotrophomonas > Stenotrophomonas sp. YJH_SMC_82. The sequence goes on along the minus strand of NZ_JCAFSE010000002.1, from coordinate 688,817 downwards.
TGGTGATGGACCAGGGCCGCATCGTCGAGACCGGCAGCCACGCCGAACTGATCGCCGCCGGTGGTCTGTACGCGCGCTTGTGGGCGCGACAGACCGGTGGTTTTGTGGCCGCCGATCAATGATTGCTTTCGGGGTCGGAGCCTTCTCTGCGAGCAGGATCCGACCCTGGCCACGTATGCCTTGGGGTCGGATCCCTTTCCGCAGGAAAGGGCTCTGACCCCAACGTGTTTCCGGAGACCTGCATGATCCGACCCGTACGCTCCTTGTCGCTGGCACTCATTCTGGCCACCACGGCCGCAACTGCGGCGACGGCACCGGTGCAAGGCGACCAGCTCGAGCAGGTCGTCCTGCTCAGCCGCCACAACCTGCGCGCGCCGGTGGTGGCGTCGGGCGCCCTTGCCCATGCCACGCCGGAACGCTGGCCACGCTGGGACGTAGGCCCCGGCGAGCTGACCACCAAGGGCGGCGTGCTGGAGGTCTACATGGGGCGCTACATCGGCCAGTGGCTGCGCCAGGCGCAATTGTTGCCGGCGTCGGGTTGCCCGCAGCCGGCTGACTTCCACGCCCATGCCAACAGCCTGCAGCGTACCCAGGCCACCGCGCAGTTCTTCATTGCCGGTGCGTTTCCGGGCTGCCATGTTGCGGTCGAACAGCGCATGGCGCTGGGGACGATGGATCCGCTGTTCGACCCGGTGATCCACAACGATGACGCGGCATTCCGCAAGCGCGCGCTGGCGGCAATGCAGCAGGCGCTGACAGCATCGGATCTGGCACCCGCACTGTCCGTGGTGGAGGAAATCACCCGTTACCCGCAGTCGGCGGCCTGTACGGGGCGCAGCGACTGTCATCTGGTGCTGGGCGACACGACCTTCAATGCGGAGCCGGGCAAGGAGCCACGCGCTTCGGGTTCACTGGCACTGGCCAGCGGTCTGGTCGATGCCCTGCTGATGGAGCATTACCAGGGAAGTGGCGTTCCGCGCGAAGGTTGGGGCCGCTTGAACACGGAAGGCCAATGGCTGGCGTTGGCGCAGATCCGCAACCGCTACCAGGACATCCTGTTCGGAACACCCGCGGTGGCGCGTGACGTGGCCGCTCCGCTGCTGGCGCGCGTGGATGCGTCGTTCGGTGATCCGGCGTCGCCGAAGGTGACCCTGCTGGTCGGCCACGATTCCAATATCGGTTCGGTGCTGGCGGCGTTGGGAATCAGCGACTACAGCCTGCCAGGCCAGTACGAGAAGACGCCGATCGGCGGCCTGCTGCAGTTCGAGCGTTGGCGTGACCGCCAGGGCGGTGGCGAGCGGTTCCGCCTGGCCTACGTCTATCCGACCACCGCGCAGCTGCGCGATGCCGTGCCGCTGACCGAGGCGCAGCCGCCGGGACGCGTCGCACTGCCCTTGCCGGGCTGTGACCGGCAGGGCTGCAGCCGTGCGCAGTTCCAGCAGCTGCTACAGCGGGCCCGTCGCTGAAACAGGGGGCTATCGCAGCGGCGTGCGCACGATGCCCTGCGCAGCCATCAACGTAAGGTCGCCGCCCAGCCGTGGGGAACGGAACGGTCCGCGTGCATGCGCGGCATCGAACAGGCCGCCATCGGGTGAGCGCAAGCGGTAGAACTCGACCCAGCCGCTGGCCTGCAGGGGCAGCTGTGCAACGCCGGTGTGTTCGTTGAACCATGCAGGGTCCTTGCTGCCTTCGATGACGCGGCGGGCAAGACGGTCAATGGCGTGATCCCTGCTGGCGTACCAGTCCTGGCCGCGCAGCCGTGCCAGCTCGGCCATCATCACCAGCGGCGCCAATGCGTAGTCGTGGTAGTGCAGGGCGCGTTGCCCGCGCGCCATCTCCAGCGGCAGGCTGCCATCGTCCTGGATGTCATCGACGCCCTTCTGGAAGGCGGCGTGGCCGGCTTGCCACAGGGCATCGTCGTCGGTGGCCAGTCCGGTCGCCAGCACGCCCAGGCCGCCCCAGTAGTAGTGGTTGTTGCGGCGCCGTTTCGGATTGTTCCAGTACGCCAGGTTGGCCCGGGCCAGCCTCTGCAACCACGGATCGATGCGCGCGCGCTGCCGGGCATCTGCCTGGTCGTGCACCTTCAGGTAGGCCATCGCTACCGCATCGAGCATCCACTGCCGCATGTAGAACGACTGGTTGTTGTTGACCCGGATCATCTGCCCGAGCATGGCGCCGTCGTCGGCCCACGCACCCAGCCAGGCCAGTGTGCATTGCGCCGCCGCCCGGTCACCGGTGCGCAGGTAGTCATCGCTCATGCGTGCCACGTCGGCGGCATAGCGGTCCAGCGGCGCGGTTGCGTCCTTGTTCTGCTGGTGCAGTACCGGGTCGATCACCGAACCGGCCTTGTCGGTGTAGTAGCCCAGGGCACGGATGTCGGGCTGTCCCGCCGGTGGCGGCGGGCAGGCAGCGTAGGCAGGAGTGCTGGCCAACAGCGCGGGCAGCAGCGCAAGACGCAAGAGGGGGAGAGACATGGACGCCGGCGGAAGGGGGAACCTGGCGAAAGATGCGCCCGGAGTTGTTCGCCAAGTGTGAGGTCACGCACGCCCGATGTGCAACGGTTCAGGACCGGAGCGGCTCCAACGTGGCGGGAAGGATGCGTTGCCCTGTAGGCGACGCGTGCCCTTCTGGGCTGCGGGGTTGCGATGTAGTCTGCGGGTGATTCACCTACTCTGGAGATCGACCATGAAAATCACGGACTTTCTGGTAATGGATCACTATGGCGACCAGATCGACGCCGATCCCCATGGCAACAACATTGCATTCTGCTGTTTCGACTGCGGGCATCCCATACTGGCCGTCGCGCTGGAGAACCAACGTGGGTTTGATGAAGTGCATCCGGCGGCATGCCGGGGCTGCAAGGTGAAGTACTTTCTTGATATCCGCAGCAATGCCGGGAAGCTGTACATACACCGGATGTGAGGCCGTCGGGCGCTTCAAACGAGAACGGCCCGGGAAGCCCGGGCCGTGAGGTGCTGCCAGAGCCGCGGGGCATTCAGCCCCGCAGCCGATCACTCGATCGGCTGGTCCAGCATCAGCTGGCGTGCGAAACGCACCGGCGGTGCGCCGTAGGACAGTACCTGGTCGTGGTACGCCTTCAGGTTGAACTTGTCGCCCAGCTTTTCCTGCACCGCCTTGCGGGTGTCGAAGTGTTCCTGCGCACCCACGAAGTAGGTCGGCAGCTGCGCCGAGGTCAGCTGCGCGCGCACCCACTTGCCGGCCGCTTCGCTTTCCTGCTGGAACGCGTCGTGGGTCATCAGGTGCATCGCCTTCTCGCGATCCCAGTTGTCCACGTGCACGCCCTGGTCGAGGATCGCGTTGGAGATCGTGCGCAGGTAGAACTTCAGCTGCACCAGGTGGAACAGCGGGTCGTTGTCGAGGTAGCCCTGCTCCTGCATCATGCGCTCGGTGTAGACCGCCCAGCCTTCGGCGAACAGGCCCGAACGCAGCACCGCACGCAGGGTGGAGGGGAACTTGGCCGAGTGCCAGCCTTCCAGGTAATGGCCCGGGGTGCCTTCGTGGATGCTCAGCAGGTGGATCATGCGCGAGTTGTATTCACGCAGGAACGAGTCGACCTGCTTCTCGTTCCAGTCGTCCGGAATCGGCGACACGGCGTAGAAGGTCTTCAGGTTCTTGTCCAGCGGGCCCGGAGAATCGCAGTAGGCCACGGCCACGCCACGCTGGAATTCCGGCATCAGGATGATGTCCACCGGCGCATCGGGCAGGGTCACCAGGTCGTGCTCGCGCACGAACGCGGTGGACTGCTCCAGCGCGGCCTTGGCATCATCGACCACCTTGTCGCGCGCCGGCTTGTCGGCGTAGGCCAGTTCCAGTGCGGCCTCGATCGCCTTCTGCTGCTGCTCGTCGGTCGGCTGGGCCGGCATCTCCGGCGCACCCGGCTTGTCCTTCAGTACGGTCTGCGCGATGCCGTACATGTCCTCGCGCACGCGCTTGAGTTCGGCGCGTGCACGCTCACCGATCTCCTGGCGCGACAGCGAGGAGCTCAGCGCGAACTTCAGCTTCTGGTCGTACTTTTCCGCACCAATGCGGAAGTCGCCCTTGGCGTTCGGCACCAGGGTCTTGTCCAGCCAGGTCTGCTGCTCGTCCACGGCCTTCTTCAGGCCGTCGATGGCGGCCTGCAGGCGCTGCTGGTCGGCCTGCGGCAGTTCGCCGATGTGCGGGGTGATGAAGGTATCGACGATGCTGAGGATGCCCTTGTTCTGCTTGGCCACCGTCTCGGCATGGATCTTCGGAACGCGGGCCGGATCCAGGTTCTCGCGTGCCTGGGCGAAGATCGCCGGCAGCTTTTCCATGCGCGCGGTCGCCGACTTCAGGCGTTCCGGCAGCGGCGCGAACTCCCGGGCCATCAGGCCATAGATCGCGCTGCCGGCGATGCCGTTGTACAGCTGCGGGTCCCACTTGCCGGACTGGAGCACTTCGGCGTTCCAGATTTCCGACTGCAGCTGGTTGCGCAGGATCGCCGCGTCCACCTGGTTCTCGCGGCCCAGCTTGGCCACCTCGATCTTGTCCAGCTCGCCCAGCAGCGCCTTGTAGGCGGCCACGGTCTTCTGCTGGCCGGCGGCGCTCAGGTCGTCCAGTTCGCTGTCGTAGCGGTGGTCACCGATCTGGGTGGCGCTGACCGGCGACAGCTGCATCCAGGTGTCCAGGGCGCGCTTGGACAGATCGGCGAAGGCGGCATCGACCGCCGCGTCACCGGCCTGCTGGCTGGTGGCCGGGGTGGAAGCGTTGGTCGGGGCGTCGGCAGGCTGGCAACCGGCCAGCGCAGCGACCAGGGCGAGGGCAAGAAGATGCGGGCGCATCGGCATTCCTGTACGGGGTCAAACCCTGAGCATAGGGCCCCGTCGCTGCTTTGTCCCCGTGCCATAGGATTACCATGGGCGGTTTCAAGGACCCTCCAAAGGAGCGCAGGACATGGAATACCAGGGAAGCTGCCATTGCGGCAGGATCGCATTCACCGTACAGGCCGAGGCGCCGATCAGCGACGTCATCGACTGCAACTGCTCGATGTGCCGCCGTCGCGGCAGCCTGCTGTGGTTCGCCCCGCGCGAGGCGTTCCAGCTGGCCACCGATCCGGCTGACGTGGCCACCTACCACTTCAACAAGGCGCATATCGACCACCACCACTGCCGCCGATGCGGTATCGCCCCCTACAGCGAAGCGATCGATCCGCGTACCGGCACACCGATGGTGGCGGTGAACGTTCGCTGCGTGCCGCAGGTCGATCTGGCCGGTCTTTCGGTGACCTCCTACAACGGAGCCGCGCTGTGAGGCCGCTGTGCGCGTGGACGCGCACGCTGGCAGTGCCGGTGCTGCTGTTGGCACTGGCAGCCTGCGCCAAGAACGGTGAGCGCGCTGCAGAGGCGGGCGCGACCGCGGCCGATGCCGCTGTTGCTTCGCCGGAAGGCGCATTCCTGGCCTACGAACATGACGTGCAGGTGCAGCTGGAGGCGGCGCAGATCGCACCGCGCATCCAGCAGATCGCCCAGGCCTGCCAGAGCGCGAAGTTCGGCGACTGTGCAGTGTTGCAGGTCGACCAGCGCGGCGGCGAGCAGCCCAGCGGTGAAGTGAAGGTGCGCATCGCGCCGAAGGGCACCGAGCCGCTGATCGCGATGGCCGGTGAGGGCGGCACGCTGCAGTCGCGCAACACGCGCGCGGAGGACCTCGCGCAGGAAGTAGCGGACACCGCGCTGACCAAGTCCCGGCTGGACAAGGAACACGCGCGGCTGTTGTCCTACCAGGACCGCAAGGACCTGAAGATCGAGGACCTGATGGCGATCACCACGCGGCTGTCGGAGATCGAAGCAGGCGTCGAGCAGGCCAACAAGGATGCCGCACAGCAGCGTCGGCGCATCGATACCCAGCTGGTGACGATCCACTTCGACACCACCTCGGGCCAGCGCAGCCGCAGCGAGATCGGCGAGGCGCTGAGCGAGTCGGGCAGCATCCTCAGCGGCAGCATTGCGTTCCTGATCCGCGCCGTCGCCGCGTTGCTGCCGGTGGGTGTGCTGGCCCTGGTCGTGGCCTGGGGTGTGCGGGCGTGGTGGCGTCGCCGCCGTCGCACGCTGCCGCCCACCCGCTGAGGTGACGGCTGATGCCGGCAGGGAGCCGGCGTCAGCCCTCGTCGGTCTCGTACTCGACGAACACATCCAGCTCCAGCGCCAGTTCCTGCACCGCGTCGCGCACCTTCTGCGCGGTGCTTTCATTGCCGACTTCCACTTCCAGCTCGTGGATGCCCGGGCCGATGTCATCGGACAGCCCGGCCGAACTGGAATCGTCGTCGTCCATGTGTGGCATCAGGTCGTCGGTTTCCTCGACATGTTCGATGCCCTCCAGGCCGAGCAGCAGGTCGCTGATGGCGCGGGCGTCGTCTTCGGTTCCGGTGATGCGCAGTCGCAGCATGGCCATGGCGTAGGTACGTTGTGGAGTTGCCTGCAGCCTAGCCAGCGCCGGGCAAAGAACGGGTGAGGGCGCAGTCAGGCGCGTGTGGCCGGGCGTCCGAGCAGGCTGTCCGGCAATGCGGGAATCGGCGTGCGTTCGTCCTGCGCCTGCTCCAGCAACCAGTCGATGAACAGGCGTGCGGCCGGGCTCGGCGGTTGTCCTTCGGCATGCACCACGTGATACGCATAGCGCGCCTTCAGCGCCGGGCCGGGCAGGCGTACCACCTCGTAGCGCTGCAGGTAGGGCTGCGCGATGTGGGTACGTGCCAGCACCGCGCCCATGCCGTACACCGCTGCACGCATCGCATCGGTGCTGTCGGCGAAGGTGTGCATCGGCGGCAGCGGCGAGGGCGGGCGCACGCCGGCATGACGGAACCAGTCGCGCCAGCCCTGCGGCGACAGGTCGGTCAGCAGCGGCAGGTCGGCGATGCGCGCCGGATCGACCAGTGCTTCGACCCCGGCCAGCGCCGGCGAGGCCACCGGGAACAGGTAGTCGTCCATCAGGTGCTGCGCACGCAGGCCCGGCCACTGGCCCAGACCGTAGCGGATGCCGACTTCCGGCCCATTGTCGTCGTAGCGATCCAGGCCGCTGCCGGTGTGCAGCTCGATGCGGATGTGCGGATGGGCCTGGGTGAAGCGCGGCAGCCGTGGCAGCAGCCAGCAGTAGGAGAGCGAGCGCAGCGTGGTGATCCGCAACGGCACGCTGTCGGCATCCGGCTGCAGGTGATGGGCGACGGCCGCGACATCGGTGAAGGCGGCGCTGGCGGCGTCGGCCAGTTGCCGGCCCTCGGCGGTCAGGCGCACGCCGCGGGCGTGGCGCAGGAACAGGCGTACTTCCAGCACTTCTTCCAGCCGGCGCACATGGTGGCTGACCGCGCTGGCGGTCAGGTGCAGCTCCTGCGCGGCCTGGGCGAAGTTCTGGTGGCGCGCGGCGACCGCGAACACGGCCAGTGCGGGGAGCAGGGAAGGGCGTAGCTGCATGTCGAGCCTCAAACCATATTTGTGGCTGGCAGCGATACTACGCGCTTGTGCGGCAGGCGTCTGCGCCCGATCCTGTCTGCCTTGACGAGGAATTGACGATGGACGGAGGCGAGGCATGAATGCGGTCCCACAGGCAGCCGAGCGCGACTGGCGCACACCGCTGGAGTTGACCCTGCTGGGCGCCATCTGGGGCTGCTCGTTCCTGTTCATGCGGGTGGCGGTGCCGTCGTTCGGTCCGTTCGCGCTGGTCGAGGTGCGGCTGGTGCTGGGCGCGCTGGTGCTGCTGCCGTTCCTGTGGCGTGCCCGCGCGCAGTTCCCACCGCGGCGCTGGCTGTGGCTGGCACCGATCGGGCTGATCAACTCGGCGCTGCCGTTCGTGCTGTTCGCCTACGCGGCCGAGCGAGCCCCTGCGGCGATCGGCGCCATCTGCAATGCGATGACCGTGCTGTTTGCCGCGCTGATCGCCTTCCTGTTCTTCGGCGAGAAGATCGGCATGCGCCGCGCGGGCGCGTTGCTGGTCGGCTTCGCCGGCGTGGTGGTACTGGCCACGGCCAAAGTCTCGGGCCTGAGCATCGGCACTGCAGTGCTGGCTGGTGCCGCGGCTTCGTTGCTGTACGGCCTGGGCGTGAACCTGGTGAAGCGGCACATGACCGGCCTGCCTTCGGCGGCGGCCGCTGCTGCAACGCTGTCGTGTGCCTCGCTGTGGATGCTGCCGATGGCGGTGACCCACTGGCCGCAGGCGGCGATTCCGCTGAAGGCGTGGGGCGCGGCGATTGCCTTGGGCGTGGCCTGCACCGGGCTGGCGTTCCTGATGTTCTACCGCCTGATCGGTCGTATCGGCCCGTCGCGGGCGTCGACGGTGACCTACCTGATTCCGCTGTTCGGCGCGGCGTTTGCGTGGTTGTTCCTGGGTGAGCCGGTGACGTTGCAGATGTTGATTGCCGGTGTGTTGATTCTGGGCAGCGTGGCGGTGAGTCAGAAGGGCTGAGCGCGCCGACGCACTGGTAGTGCCGGGCGCTGCCCGGCAGCTCTTTTCCACGCCTGCGGAGAGGTGTCACTTTCTTTGCTCGTGCAAAGAAAGTAACCAAAGAAACACGCCGCCAGGCCGCGAGCCGGTGCTGCGCACCGGTGCCCTGCGCTCCTCGGCCCGTCGAGGGACGGCGCGGGAACTCGCTGCGCTCAGACACCCGCGCCTCTTCGCCCTCGCCAGACCTGCGGTGCTCGGCTCGCTCAAGGCGGACTGGAAGGTCAAGATCAACAGCAAAAGCATCCACGCATTGCGTGGATCTTCTGGATGCAGCTGTGGCCTTTGAACTGGGTCCGCCTTGAGCGACCCGAGCATCGCAGGGGAATCAGGTGCGAAGAGGTGCCGATGTCCTGTAGAGCCGACTGCTAGTCGGCTGCCTTGTGTACACCGTCCCCTGATTCACCGAGAAGCGCAGGGGACCGACGTGCGAAGCACGGCGGCTCGCGACCTGGCGGCGCGTTTCTTTTGGTTACTTTTCTTTGCGTACAAAGAAAAGTAACGCCCATGAACAGTGAAGCACCTTCAGCACGCGTCACGCGCAGGAAACCATCAGCGAACCGGCACCGGAATATTGCACAGATCGATATGCCCGGCCGGACGCTTGTAGAAATCATCCACGCGGTTGCGCCGCGCCTCCACCGTATCGGCGAAGGTCTTCGAGTCGGTACGCAGTACCTGGATCGGCGTGCGCTCGGCTGCCGGCACGTCGCTGGCGCGGCGGATCGACACGATCGGCGTGCGCAGTGTCGGGTCGGTGTAGAAGCCCATCGGCGCCGGCCCGCGCGGCGTCGCGCTGAGCAGCTCCATGCCCTTCAGCACGCGACCGACCAGGGTGATGTTGCGGTCCAGTTGGCGCGGCGACTGTCCGGTCACCACGTACAGTTCGGCACCGATGCTGCTGTCTTCCTCGTTGCTGCGGCCCGCGCCCAGCATGCCGTAGCAATGTGCCAGCCAGGCCTTGCCGGCCTGCGGGTCCTGGCCGACCGGGAAGCCGTCGACAAAACCGGTCTGCGCGGCCCAGCCATCGCGGTCCGGCAGCACGGTGACCTTCAGGCCGGCGCTGGCGCGCTCGAACTCGGCCGGCAACTTGCGCGCGGCGCTGCCGAACGGCTTGGCCTTGGCTGCGTCATCGGCGTCGGCATCGCCGAACTGCACCACGAAGTTGTCCTGCGAGCGGTAGATGCTGGTGCCGTCCCAGAAATGCTCGTGGGCGAAGGTCTGGATGTTGGCGACATGGCGCGGGGCGAACTGCGGTGCCAGCTCGATGATGACCCGACCGGCCGGCAGGTCCATGTACAGCAGGTTGGCCGGGTCCGGGGTGCGCCAGTCGCTGGCCGCCGAGGCGTCGAGGATCTGCTGAGGGCTGCGGTAGGGCGTGGCCGCGCTGGCCAGGGCGGGCAGCAGGCAGGCCAGGGCGAGGGCGGTCAGGGCAAGGCAACGGCGGTGCGGCATGGGAACCCCGGAACATGAACGAGGCTTCGATTCTGCGCGAGCCGCGCAGCGGCGCCAACCGGGAGAGTGACTAACGACACATTCGCTATACCGAACTTCGCACTACTGTGGACTTCAACGTAGTGGAGGGCCGGTCATGTCCGAGGACGATGTCCACCTGAAGAAGTTCCAGAAGGAGCTCAGCGCCGGAACGGTGTCGCTGGCCCTGCTGGCGGTGCTGGCCCGGGCCGGGGAGCCGCTGTACGGCTACCTCATTGCCAAGGAGCTGGAGCGGGTGGGCGAGGGCGTGCTGAGCGGCAAGCAGAGCGCGCTGTACCCGGTACTGCGCAACCTGGAGGGCGCCGGCCTGCTGGAAAGCCATGTGGAACCTTCCAGCAGCGGGCCGCCGCGGCGCTACTACCGCATCAACGAACGTGGCCGCGAGGTGCTGGCGCAGTGGCGCCAGGCCTGGCAGGCCACCCGCGATTCCGTCGATTCCGTGTTGGAGGGGGTACCGCAATGAACGACCCGAGCCTGGCAGGCCGCGCCCTGCCCACGACCATCCCGCAGTACCTGGCGCAGCTGCGCGCGGCGCTGGAAGGTGCCGATCCGGCGATGGTGCAGGACGCGCTGTACGACGCCGAGGAATACCTGCGCTCGGAGCTGGCGGCGCAGCCCGGCCGCAGCGAGGCCGAGGTGATCGCCGACGTTGCCGGCAGCTATGGCGCGCCGGATGAAGTGGCCGACATCTACCGCGAGACCGAAGTGACGGTGAACCGCGCGCTGCGTACGCCGCGTGCGGATACCGCGCCGGTGCTGCGTGCAGCGGCGGAAGCCAGTGGCGTCGAGCCGGCCTCACCGCCGCAGGCGCCGGTGCAGCGTTCGCTGCTGGCGCGCTTCTTCGGCGTGGTGACCGATCCGCACACCTACGGTGCGCTGTTCTACATGCTGCTGTCGCTGGCCACCGGCATCTTCTTCTTCACCTGGGTGGTGACCGGCCTGTCATTGTCGCTGGGCCTGCTGATCCTGATCATCGGCATTCCGCTGACCGTGCTGTTCTTCGGCTCGGTGCGCGGGCTGGCGCTGCTGGAAGGACGGCTGGTGGAAGCGCTGCTGGGCGAGCGCATGCCGCGCCGCCCGCGTTACACCGACCGCAGCCGCACCTGGCTGCAGCGCATCGGCGACATGTTCACCGATGGCCGTACCTGGTTGACGCTGCTGTACTTCGTGCTGATGCTGCCGCTGGGCATCATCTACTTCACCATCGCGGTGACGTTGCTCTCGCTGTCGCTGAGCCTGATCTGGGCGCCGGTCGCGGCGATCTTCAGTGGTGACATCCCCGGCGTGTACATCAACGACGTGAATGTACTGCCGATGGCGGCCTCGCCGCTGGTGGCGATCGCGGTTGCTGCGGCGGGCGCACTGCTGCTGGTGCTGACGATGCACCTGGCACGCGGCATCGGCAAGCTGCATGGGCTGATTGCCAAGAACCTGCTGGTGCGGTTGTAAGCGGGCGCGCATGCTTCGGCAGGTGCCAACCTTGGTTGGCACAAGCCATCAGCGCCGGGACGTTTGGTGGGCTTTGCTTTGGCAGGTGCCAACCTTGGTTGGCACGATCCATCAGCTGCAGGGATTCACGGTAGAGCGCCAACCAAGGTTGGCATCTACCAAGGCGTACCGACCAAGGTCGGCACACGCCAGAGGCGAGTTACCCCGCCTTGCGCCGCAACGGGGTGACGTTGCTCTTCTTCTTCGCGGCCTTCGCCGCCGGGGCTTCGGCATGCGCGGCGAAGAAGTCGCGCACCTTCGGGTACACCACCTCGCGCCAGCGACGGCCGCTGAAGATGCCGTAGTGGCCGGCACCTTCGACGATGAAATGCTCACGGCGGTCCGCAGTGATGCCGGTGCACAGCGCCTGCGCGGCTTCGGTCTGACCAAGGCCGGCGATGTCGTCCAGCTCGCCTTCGATGCTCAGCAGCGCGGTATCGCGGATCGCCGACGGATCGACCTTCTCGCCGTTGACCACCCACTCGCCACGCGGCAGCAGGAAGTCCTGGAACACCACGCGGATGGTATCGAGGTAGTACCTGGCCGGCATGTCCAGCACCGCGTTGTACTCGTCGTAGAAACGACGGTGCGCGTCGGCGTCTTCCAGGTCGCCCTTGACCAGGTCGGTGTAGAAATCCCAGTGCGAGCTGAAGTGGCGGCTCGGGTTCATCGACAGGAAGCCGGCGTGCTGCAGGAAGCCCGGGTACACGCGGCGGCCGGCACCCGGATAGCTGGCCGGCACGGTGTGGATGACGTTGTTCTCGAACCACGACAGCGGGTTCTGCGTGGCCAGGTTGTTCACTGCGGTCGGGCTGCAGCGCGCATCGATCGGGCCACCCATCATCACCAGCGTGCGCGGCGTCGGTTCACCACGGCTGGCCATCAGTGAAACCGCGGCCAGCACCGGTACGGTCGGCTGGCACACGCTCACCACGTGCAGGCGTTCGACGCCGAGGTGGCGGATGAACTCCTGGATGTAGGCGATGTAGTCATCCAACCCGAACTCGCCTTCGCTGGCCGGCACCATGCGCGCGTCGACCCAGTCGGTGACGTACACGCGGTGGTCGCGCAGCAGCGTGCGCACGGTGTCGCGCAGCAGCGTGGCGTGGTGGCCGGACAGCGGCGCCACCACCAGCACGAACGGCTGGTTGAGCATGGTGTGCAGCTGGTCGGCTTCATTGCTGTGGCGCTTGAAGCGCAGCAGCTTGCAGAACGGCTTGCTCACTTCCTCGTGCACGACGATCGGCACGCGCTCGCCATCGACGTCGATTTCGTTGATGCCCCACTCGGGCTTCTCGTAATCCTTGCCGATGCGGTGGAAGAGTTCATTGACCGCCGCCAGGCGATCAGCACCGGGCATCTGCGACCACCAGTGGCCCTGGTTGGCGAAGAACCTGGCGTTGGCCTGGGCCTGGTGCACCCAGGGAGCGAGCAGGTTGCGGGTCAGTTCGTGCAGTTGATAGAGCATGACGACCGAATATGTATGGTCATATGTTGCCGCGCAGCATATCCCATCCGGGTGTCCCGCAGGTTAAGTCGGCTGAAAATAATGAATCCGGATTCACATCCGTTCCAGCGCGGCCGCATCGCCTGCCAGGGCGGGGCCGAGCCAGCAGTGCGACCCTACCGGCTGCAGGCCCTGGCGGGCCAGCGTGCGGCGGTACCAGCGCGCCGGTCGGGCCTGGAAGCCGTCGTGGTCGCCTTCGAACGCGTCCTCGGCGGCGAAGGTCTCCAGGAAGGCCACGCCGCCGGTCAGCTCGGCCACGCCGGCCAGTCCTGCACGCAGCTCGCGGTCGGGCACGTAGTGCATCACGTCCGAACACACCAGCAGGTCAACCGGGGCGCAGGGCCGCAGCCAGGCGAAGTCGCCGAAGCGGGCCAGGTGCAGGTTGCGGGTCCTGCCGTAGCGGCGCACAGCGTACTCGCTGCTGTCGAAGCCGAGATATTCGACCTTCGGACGCAGCTTCAGCAGCGGCGCGCGCCAGGCGCCTTCACCGCAGCCGATATCCAGCACGCTGCGGATCGGCCGCTCCAGGTAGTACTCGGCGCTGGCCACGGCCAACGCCACCTTGCGCGCCAGGCGGGCGCTGCCGCCGATGTCGGCACGGCGGTACCAGCGTTGGAAGTAGGCGGCGTCGTAGGTCTTGTCCATGGGGCAGTGCGCGATCGGCTAAAACGGCGCCTATCGTACGGTGTTGCGGCGCGCCATGCGTCGATGTGTCGCGGCGCGCGTGCCTGCGGCGGCTTCGCCACGGCATGCGAGAATGGCCGCCAACCTACGCCAGCCGCCGGAGCGAGCGCATGCAGAGCTACTACTGGGTCAAGACCTTCCACATCGTGTTCGTGGTGGCGTGGATGGCCACGGTGTTCTACCTGCCGCGCATCCTGGTGAACCTGGCCGAGACCGCGGGCCAGCCGGCGGTGACCGAGCGCCTGCAGCTGATGGGCCTGCGCCTGTACCGCTTCGGCCACTCGATGTTCGGCCTGGCGTTCCTGCTCGGCCTGGTGCTGTGGCTGGGCTACAAGGTCATCCCCGATTTCCCGACCATGGTGGCGCCGGGAGCTGCCGGCTGGCTGCACGCCAAGCTGGGGCTGGTGGTGGTGCTGCTGGTGTACTTCGGCTGGACCGGCCGCCTGCTCAAGGGCGTGGCCAAGGGCCGGGCACTGCCGTCGTCGCGCGCGCTGCGCTGGATCAACGAGATCCCGCTGCTGGCGTTCATTCCGATCGTGTGGCTGGTGCTGGCCAAGCCGTTCTGAGGCGGGGTCACCTGCGTCCGGTAGATCCACGCCATGCGTGGATGCTGTCAGGGCGCAAACGAAGGAGCCGGGCAAATGCCCGGCTCTTTCATTTCTGCAATCACCTCGTGTTGCCGGCCAGCGGCCGGCACTACCGGGCTTAGGCCGCTTCGTACGTGCCGTAACTGCGCAGGCGCGTGTAGCGCTGTTCCAGCAGCTGTTCGGTGGACAGCTTGTCCAGCGCGTCCAGTTCGTTCAGCAGCACGGCCTTCAGGCGCTTGGCCATCTGCGTCGGGTTGCGGTGGGCGCCACCGGTCGGCTCGCGCACGACCTTGTCGACCAGGCCCAGGCTCTTCAGGCGCGGCGCGGTCAGGCCCAGCTGTTCGGCCGCTTCCTTGGCCTTGCCCGCGTCCTTCCACAGGATCGAGGCGCAGCCTTCCGGGGTGATGGTCGAGTACACCGCGTATTCCAGCATCACGGTGCGGTCGCCCACACCCAGTGCCAACGCACCGCCGGAGCCGCCTTCACCGATCACGGTGCAGATGATCGGCACCTTCAGCTCGGCCATCTCGATCAGGTTGCGCGCGATCGCTTCGGACTGGCCGCGCGACTCGGCGTCGATGCCCGGCCAGGCGCCGGCGGTGTCGATCAGGGTCAGCACCGGCAGGCCGAAGCGCTCGGCCATCTTCATCAGGCGCAGTGCCTTGCGGTAACCCTCCGGCTTGGGCATGCCGAAGTTGCGCTTGATCTTTTCCTTGGTGTCGCGGCCCTTCTGGTGGCCGATCACCATTACCGCGCGGCCATTGATGCGGGCCAGGCCGCCCATGATCGCCTTGTCGTCGGCGAAGGCGCGGTCACCGGCCAGCTCCTGGAACTCATCGAACATGACGCGGAGGTAGTCGGCGGTGTACGGGCGCGACGGGTGGCGGGCCAGCTGCAGCACCTGCCACGAGGTCAGGTTGCGGAAGATCTGCGCGGTGCGCATGCGCAGCTTGTCCTGCAGCGCGTGCACTTCCGCCTCGACATTGACCGCCGGCCCGGCACTGGCGTTGCGCAGCTCCTGGATCTTGGCTTCCAGGTCGGCGATGGGTTGCTCGAAGTCGAGGTAGTTCGGATTCATCGGAAGCCGTCGTGTAAAGAAGGGGGGAATTCTAGCCGAATGCGTGCAAACCACCCGTACGCCTTCGTCTGGAAGGCGACGGTAGCGCAGCCGGGCAGGGGGCGCCAGTCAGCTCAGGGCACCACCAGGGCGCTGCGGCCCATCAACTGGCTGCGCTGGGAGACGAAGTCGTTGTAGGCCTCGTTGGCTTCCCGGCCAAGGCCGCTGCCCAGGGTGGCAGTGGCCGAGGTGAAGGCCATCTGCGCGGCGAAATCCTGCTTGCGCAGGGCCTTCTGTTCATCGGCGGTGGTGGCCTTCAGCCAGCGCGCATAGACCTCGCGCAGGGGCGCGGCGTGGGCCTCGAAGGCCGGCACCAGCGCCGGCAGGCTGGCCGGGGCCGGTTCCAGGCTGTAGGCCGGGGCCACGTAGCCACCTGGCTGTTCGCGCTTGAACGCGCCGGGCTCGCCCATGCCTTCTTCCACGTAAGCGATGAAGTCGGGAGCGGTGAACACCTTGGCCACGATCTGGCCGCCGCTGGAATCAACGTGGGCCACCACCTTTTCCTTGGGGAAGGGTTCGCGCACGCCGTAGGTCCAGGTCTTGTCGATGAACAGGTCGTGGCGCTTCTCGAACGGGCCTTCGAAGTCGACGCCGCCGAGCTGGATACCGCTGTTGCCGACGCCGAAGTTCTTCACCTTGCTCTCGTCGGTGACGTAGATCTCGCGGGCGATCACGTACTCGCTGAGGGTCGGATTGATCAGCCCGCCACGACCGTCGACGTAGACGATGAAGCGCACATCACCGAGCTTGTCGGTATGCAGGCGATGCTCGCCGACAGCGAGCGAGACCGGGCGCGAGCCCTGTGCGGCCACCGGCAGGTCCTGGCCGTCGATGCTCAACGCCAGCGGCGTGTCGGTCGGGTTGTCGATCTGGAACTCGATCTTCGACGGGGAGCAGGCGGCCAGGGCCAGTGCGGCAGCGAACGGGAACAGCAGGGTCTTCATCGGCAATCGTCCTTGATATTTGGAACGGGGAAACAGGGGAGACAGGACAGTGAGGGAGCCAGCCTCAGCTGGCCCATGGCGGGCTGTAGCGCACCTTCAGCGTGCGCACGGCCGGGTCGGCGCGCAGCGCCTCCATCAGCTTGGAATCGATGCGTACCGCGCTCTGTCCGGACACATCGAGCATGCCGGCGACGCCGCCGTGCGGCCCCTTCAGCAGCAGGTCCAGGCGCAGTGGCGTCCGTCCCGGGCGATGGCGGTCGAGCAGCGCATCGATGCGCTCCCAGACCGGGCGCTGCTGGCGCAGGTCCAGGCGCAGCGACAGCCGCGTGGCGTAGTTGGCGCAGACCTCATCGAAGTCCCAGCACTGGCGGATGCGCAGCGCGAAGCCGCCGTTGAACTCGTCCTCGCGCAGGCCGCCCTTGACCACCAGGATGCGGTCCTTGGTCATCAGGTGGCCGAACTCGGCCATCGCGTCGGAGAACGCGCTGCACTCGACGCGGCCACGTCCGTCCTCAAGCTGGATGAAGATCTGGCTTTCGCCCTTGCGGCGCACGCCGACCACCTGGCCGGCCAGCACCGTCTGCACTTCCGGGCGCCAGCGCTTTTCGCCGCCGCCGCCACCACCGCTGTTGGCGCTCCAGATCTTCTCCACCGAACCCAGGTCATTGCCGACCAGGTCGCGCACATCGTCGCGCCAGGGATCGAACGGGTGGCCACTGAGATAGAAGCCCAGCGTGTCGCGCTCGCCGTTCAGGCGCTGCAGCAGCGGCCACTCCTCGGCTTCGGGCAGGTCCAGCTGGATCGTGGTCGCGCTCGGGTCCGGGCCACCGAACAGCGAGTTCTGTCCCGAAGCCCGCTCGCGGGCCATCTGGTCGGTAGCCTTGATCACCTCCGGCAGCTGCAGCATCAGCGAGGCACGGTTGCGGCCGAGCTCGTCCAACGCACCACAGTTGATCATCGCTTCCAGCGTGCGCCTGTTGAGCTTGGCCGAACCAACGCGCGTGCAGAAGTCGAGCAGGTCCTTGAACGGGCCGCCCTTCAGCCGCTCCTCGACCACCGCCTCGCAGGCACCCTGGCCGACGCCCTTGATCGCCCCGAGCCCGTACTGGATGGTGTCCGGCGTCACCGCTTCGAACATGAAGGCCGACTGGTTCACCTTGGGCGGCAGCACGGTCAGGCCGAGGTTGCGCACCTCGTCGAGGAAGCCGACCACTTTGTCGGTGTTGTCCAGATCGGACGACAGCGTGGCCGCCATGAACTCAGCCGGGTAATGGCGTTTCAGCCAGGCGGTCTGGTAACTGACCAGCGCGTAGGCAGCGGCGTGCGACTTGTTGAAGCCGTAGCCGGCGAACTTCTCCATCAGGTCGAAGATTTCGTCGGCCTTGGGGCCATCGACGCCGCCCTTGGCTGCACCTTCGCGGAAGATCTCGCGGTGCTTGGCCATTTCGGCCGGCACCTTCTTGCCCATCGCGCGGCGCAGCAGGTCGGCGCCGCCCAGCGAGTAGCCGCCGACGATCTGCGCCATCTGCATGACCTGCTCCTGGTACACCATGATGCCGTAGGTGTCCTTCAGGATGGCTTCGGTGCGCGGATCGGGATAGATGATCTCTTCCTGGCCGTGCTTGCGCGCATTGAAGGAGGGAATCAGGTCCATCGGGCCGGGGCGATACAGCGACACCAGCGCGATCAGGTCTTCGAAACGGTCGGGGCGCGCATCCTTCAGCAGGCGGCGCATGCCGGAGGATTCGAACTGGAACACCGCGCCGGTGTTGCCGTTGGCGAAGATGTCCCTGTAGGTGGGCGTGTCGTCCAGCGGGATCGCGGCGATGTCCACCGGCGGGATGCCGGCGCGCTCATGGCGCTTGTTGATCGCCTTCACCGCCCAGTCGATGATGGTCAGCGTGCGCAGGCCCAGGAAGTCGAACTTCACCAGGCCCACTTCTTCCACGTCGTTCTTGTCGAACTGGGTGACCGGGTTCTTGCCGAGGCCGTTCTCGTCGTGTTCGGCGTACAGCGGGCAGAACTCGCTCAGCGGCTCGGGCCCGATCACCACGCCACCGGCGTGCTTGCCGGCGTTGCGGGTCAGGTCTTCCAGCTGCAGCGCCAGGTCGATCAGGTCGCGGACATCGTCCTCGGTCTCGTAGCGCTGGATCAGTTCGGCCGACGCCATCTCAGAGCTCGGGCCTTCCTTGCCCTTGCCCAGCGCATCTTTCAGGTGGATGCCCAGAATGTTCGGGATCAGCTTGGAGACGCCGTCGACCAGGCCGTACGGGAAGCCGAGCACGCGGCCGGAGTCGCGCACCACCGCCTTGGCGGCCATGGTGCCGTAGGTGATGATCTGGCTGACGCGCTCGCGCCCGTACTTGCGGGCGACGTAGTCGATCACCTCGTCGCGGCGGTCCATGCAGAAGTCGATGTCGAAGTCGGGCATCGACACGCGTTCCGGGTTCAGGAAGCGCTCGAACAGCAGGTTGTACGGCAGCGGGTCCAGATCGGTGATCTTCAGCGCCCACGCCACCAGCGAACCGGCACCCGAACCACGGCCGGGGCCGATCGGAATACCCTGGTTCTTGCCCCACTGGATGAAGTCGGCCACGATCAGGAAGTAGCCCGGGAAGCCCATCTTGATGATGGTGTTGAGCTCGAATTCCAGGCGCTCGAAATACTCTTCGCGGGTCTTGCCCGGCGCCAGCGGATTCTTCTCCAGGCGCTCTTCCAGGCCATCGCGCGACATCTTCTGGATCCAGGTGTCCAGCGTCTCGTCGTCCGGCACCGGGTAGTTGGGCAGGAAGTAGGTGCCCAGCCGCATCTCGATGTTGCAGCGCTCGGCCAGCGCCAGCGTGTTGTCGATCGCATCGGGGATGTCGGCGAACAGCGCGCACATCTCCTCGGCCGACTTCAGGTACTGCTGGTCGCTGTATTCGCGCGGGCGCTTGGGGTCGTCCAGCACGCGGCCGGTGGAAATGCACACGCGCGCTTCGTGCGCGCTGAAGTCCGACGGCGACAGGAAGCGCACGTCGTTGCTGGCCACCACCGGCAGGCCACGCTGGCCGGCGGCCATCAGCGCGAACTGGTTGAAGGTTTCCTCGCCCTCGCGGCCGGTGCGGGTCAGCTCCAGGTGCAGGCCATCGCCGAACACGCGCTGCCAGTCGGCCAGCTGCTGCTCGGCCAGTTCATGCTTGCCGTCCAGCGCCAGGCGCCCGGCCAGGCTCTGCCGCCCGGCCAATGCGAACAGGTTGGCGTTGCCGGCCTTCAGCCAGTCCGGGTGCACGGCCACGCCGCCCTCGGGGCGATGGCCTTCCATCCAGGCGCGGGTCAGCAGCCGCGACAGGCTCAGGTAACCCTCGCGGTCGCGGCACAGCAGGGTCATCCGCCACGGGTCCTGGCCTTCCTCGGCGATCAGCACGTCGGCACCGGCGATCGGCTTGATGCCCACGCCTTCGGCGGCCTTGTAGAACTTGACCAGGGCGAACAGGTTGTTGAGGTCGGTCACCGCCAGCGCGGGCAGGCCGAGTTCGACCGAGCGCGACAGCAGGTTGGCCTGCTTGGCCTTCTTCGGGTCCGCCTGGTCCGGTTTGGCCGGCACACGGATGGTGGAGTCCGCCAGCGAGAACTCGGTGTGGACGTGGAGATGTACGAAGCGGGAGTTGGACATGCCGGACCAGGTTGGAGCGCGCGGGCCCCGGGTGCTGACGGACGATCGTCGCCGGGGTCGGGAAGCGCTGGAATGCCCGGTCAGGGTAGCGAGGGCAGGGGGTTGCCACAAGGCTTGACAGGGGCACGGCGTGGCGCCGGATTCAGGCGTGCGGGAGGCCGCCTTCTGTAGAGCCGAGCCCATGCTCGGCTGTCCACAGCAGCCGAGCATGGGCTCGGCTCTACAACTCCAGCAGGCTCAGGCGATGGCCGCCGCCTGCGTCAGGCCCAGGCACTCACGCACCGGGGCGAAGCTGCGCCGGTGTTCCATGCAGGGGCCGTGCTCGCGCAGGGCGGCCAGGTGGGCCGGGGTGCCATAGCCCTTGTGCTGTTCGAAGCCGTACTGCGGGTGGCGGGTATGCACGTCCTGCATGTAACGGTCGCGCGAGACCTTGGCCAGGATCGAGGCGGCCATGATCGCGCGGTCGATGCCATCGCCGCCGACCAGCGCCTGCGCCGGCAGCACCAGGCCCTTGGGCACCACGTTGCCATCGATGCGGGCGAAGCCGGCCACATGGGCAACCGCTGCAACGACGTCACGCATGCCCTGCAGGGTGGCCTGGTAGATGTTCAGGCGGTCGATGGTGTCCACGTCCACCAGCACCACGTGCCAGGCCAGGGCACGCTCGATGATGCGGTCATGCAGCTGTTCGCGGCGGGCCGCCGTCAACTGCTTGGAATCGTCCAGGCCGTTGATGCGTGGCCGTGACGGATCGAATACCACCGCCGCCACCGCCACCGGCCCGGCCAGCGGGCCACGTCCGGCCTCGTCGACGCCAGCGACCAGGCGTTCCGGCTCGACCACCGTCGCGCCGTCGAACAGGGCCAGGCTGGCCGCTGCGGCGTGACGGCGGCTCATGCCTGCGCCTGGTCGCGCATCAGCAGTTCGCCGACGGCATCGGCGGCACGCGCCGAAGCATTGCGGCGCAGGCGCTCGTGCAGTCGCACGTACGTGTCCTGCAGGTCGATCACCCGCTGCGGGTGGTCGAACCATTGCTGGATGGCCGCGGCCAGCCTGTCCGGCGTGCAGTCGTGCTGCATCAGCTCCGGCGCCAGGTCCTGGCCGGCCAGGATGTTGGGCAGGGCGAAGCGGTCGACCTTGATCAGGCCCAGCGCCTTGACCAGGCGATAGGTCAGTTCGTTGACGCGGTAACCGACGACCATCGGCCGCTTCACCAGCATGGCTTCCAGGGTCGCGGTGCCGGAGGCCAGCACCACCACGTCGGCGGCGATCATCGCGTTGCGCGCCTGGCCATCCAGCACGTGCGAGTAGGCCACCGGCAACGCCGAGCGCGACAGCTGTTCTTCGATCAGCTGCCGGCAGGCCGGGTTGGCGGCAGGCACCACCACATGCAGGCCCGGAATGCGTTCAGAGACCTGCCAGGCGGCTTCGAAGAAGGGTTCGCCCAGGCGCGAGATCTCGCCCAGGCGGCTGCCCGGCAACACCGCCAGCACCTTGGCCGAGGTCGGCAGCCCGAGCGCGGCACGGGCTTCCTCGCGGTTGCCTTGCAGCGGAATGTCATCGGCCATCGGGTGGCCGACGAAGCGTGCGTCGATGCCGTGCCTGGCATAGATCGGCGGTTCCATCGGGAACAGGCACAGCACCAGGTCCGCGCTGCTGCCGATCTTCTCGGCGCGCTTCTCGCGCCAGGCCCAGACCGAGGGACTGACGTAATGCACGGTGCGCACGCCGCGTTGCTTCAGCCAGCGCTCGATGCCCAGGTTGAAGTCGGGTGCGTCGATGCCGATGAACACGTCCGGCTGCCATTCCAGGGCGCGCTGGCGGAACGCCGAGCGCAGCTTGAGCAGCCGCGGCAGGTGGCGCAGCACTTCGGTCAGGCCCATCACCGCCAGCTCGCTGGCATCGTGCCAGGTCTGGCAGCCGGCGCTGCGCATGGCATCGCCGCCAATGCCGGCGAACTCGGCATTCGGGAAGCGCGCCTTCAGTTCACGCACCAGGCCCGCACCGAGCAGGTCGCCGGACGCTTCGCCGGCAACCAGCGCGATCCGCAACGGGCGCTCGCTGAGCACCCGCTGTGCGGGAACGCTGCCGGCCATCGAGGCCAACGGAATCACCGCGGCGCCGGCCGCCGCCTGGCCGGTCGTGCTGCTCATCGCAGCAAGGGCCTCTCGGCGTGCTCGATGAAGTCCAGCATGGCCTTCACGTCATTGCTGTCACGCGCCTGTTCGGTCAGCTGCTGCTTGGCTTCGGCCAACGGCAGGCCGGCCACGTACAGCGTGCGGTAGGCACGCTTGATGGCCGAGATGCGGTCGGCGTCGAAGCCGCGGCGCTTCAGGCCTTCGCTGTTGATGCCGCGCGGGCGGCCCAGCGAATCGGTACCGACCATGGTGAACGGCGGTACATCGCCATTGGTCAGCGCGCCCATGCCGAGGAAGGCATGCGCACCGATGCGGCAGAACTGGTGGGCACCGGCGAAGCCGCTGATGATCACGTAGTCGCCCACGGTCACGTGGCCGGCCAGGGTGGTGTTGTTGGAGAACACGCAGAAATTGCCGACATGGCAGTCGTGCGCCACGTGCGTGTAGGCCAGCATCCAGTTGTCGTTGCCGATGGTGGTGATGCCGCCGCCGCCGCCGGTGCCACGGTTGAGCGTGACGAACTCGCGGAACACGTTGCGGTCGCCGATCACCAGTTCGGTGCGCTCACCGGCGAACTTCTTGTCCTGCGGCTCGCCACCGATCGCGGCATGACCGACGAAGCGGTTGTCGCGGCCGATCCGGGTCGGGCCGTGGATGCTGCAATGGGGGCCCACCACCGTGCCGGCGCCGATTTCAACATCGGGGCCGATCAGGGTGAAGGCGCCCACCTGCACATCGTCGGCCAGGCGCGCGGCCGGATCGATGACGGCGGTGGGGTGGATCCGCGGTGCGTTGTCAGTCATTGCTGCCTCCAGTGGATCAGCCCTTGGCGCCGGCGCACATGACCTCGGCCGACGCGACGACTTCGCCGTTGACCTTGGCTTCGCCGTAGTACCAGCCCATGTTGCGGATCAGGCGCTTCATCTGCACATCCAGCATCAGCACGTCGCCGGGCACGACCTGCTTGTTGAAGCGGGCGTTTTCCACCTTGACCATGTAGAACAGCTTGGACTGCGCATCGCGGCCGAGCGTGAGCTGGGTCATGACGCCGCCGGCCTGCGCCAGCGCTTCGATGATCAGCACGCCGGGCATGATCGGGCGGCCCGGGAAGTGGCCCTGGAAGAACGGCTCGTTGATGCTGACGTTCTTCTGCGCCAGGATGCGCTTGGCCTCGACGTCGAGTTCAAGCACCCGGTCCACCAGCAGGAACGGGTAGCGGTGCGGAAGCAGTTCCTGGATCTGGCAGACATCGATCGGAAGCTGCAGCGAATCGTTCATTCTTTCTCCTTGCCAGCAGCCAGGACGCGGCGAGCCAATGCGTCCAGCTGCTTGAAGCGCGCGGCGTTCTTGCGCCACGTGCGGTTGTCGGTCAACGGGGTGCCGGACGAGTATTCGCCTGGCTCATGGATGGAGTTGCGGACCACCGACTTGCCGGTGATCACGACCTTGTCACAGATTTCGAGGTGGCCGACCACGCCAACGTGGCCGCCAAGCAGGCAGTAGCGGCCGATCTTGGCGCTGCCGGCGATGCCGGTGCAGCCGGCGATGGCCGAATGCGCGCCGATCTGCACGTTGTGGGCGATCTGCACCAGGTTGTCCAGGCGCACATCCTCGTCCAGCACGGTGTCTTCCAGCGCGCCGCGGTCGACGCAGGTATTGGCGCCGATCTCGCAATCGTCGCCGATGCGGACGCCGCCGAGTTGCGGCACCTTGATCCACTTGCCAGCGTCCATCGCCAGGCCGAAACCGTCGGCGCCGAGCACGGCACCGGGATGCACGCGCACGCGCTTGCCCAGCGTGACCCGGGTGACCAGGGTCACGCGGGCGATCAGTTCACAGCCGGCATCCAGGCTGCAGTCCTCGCCGATCACGCTGCCGGTGCCGATGATGCAGTTCTCGCCGACCACGCTGCGCGCACCGACCGAAACGAACGGGCCGATATGGGCGCTGGCGGCCACCTGGGCGCTGGGGTCGATGACGGCGCTGGGGTGGATGCCCGGCGGGCGGGTCGGCGCGATGTCGAACAGCGCGGCGATCTTGGCGAACGCGGTGTACGGGTCCTTGGCGACGAGCGCAGTGCCCGGGGCGGCCTCGGCGTCGTCGGCACGCAGGACCACCAGCGAGGCCTGGCTGTCGGCCAGCTGGGCGCGGTAGCGCGGGTTGGCAAGGAAGGTCAGCTGGCCAGGGCCGGCATGGGCGAGGGTGGCCACGCCATGGATGGCGGTGGCGGGGTCCCCATGGACCTGCAGGCCGAACTGCTCGGCGAGTTGCTGGGCGGTGTAGGTGGGAGTATTCACGGCGGGAGTTTAACGTGTGGCGCCATTTCGGTCATGCGGGGGCAGGGCTTGGCGCCTGCCTGGTACGGGCGGGAGGCGGCGGGTGGCCCTGGCCAGGACACGCAAAACCCCCTCCATGGTGCTCGATGGCGCCATCCATGGCGCCAACGGTCCTGTCCAGGGCCACCCGCCGCCTCTGGACAATTTCCCGCGAGCGCGGCCAAAAGCCCGTGCCGTGCAGTGTCATCTGCAAAACGAAAACGCCGGGCAATGCCCGGCGCTTCGCACCCCGTCTGGTGGAGAGCCCCCTTTGTTAAGGGGGGCGCGCCAGCGGCGCGGGGGATAGGTGAAATGCGCGGGCAATTCACCGGAGGTGGATCAGTTCTGAGGAACAACGTTCCTCAGAACTGGCCACCGAACGTGAATTGCAGACGCTCGATCTTGTCATCGTCTTCCTTCTTCAGCGGGAAGGCGTAGCTGATCGAGATCGGGCCGACCGGGGCGCGCCACAGCAGGGCCACGCCGGTGGACACGCGCAGCTCGTTGGCCTTGAAGTTCTGGGTGCCGTTGTAGACGTTGCCGAAGTCGACGAAGGCCGACACGCGTGCCGACGGGCTGTCGAACAGGCGCGGGAAGTAGGCTTCGACCGAACCGACGGTCTTCAGCGAACCACCCAGCGGCTGGCCTTCCGGATAACCGGTGGTGACTTCGCGCGGGCCGAGGGTGTTGTCCTCGAAGCCGCGCACCGAGTTGGTGCCACCGGCGTAGAAGTTCTCGAAGAACGGCAGGCCGCTGGCGGTGACGGTGCGGGTGGTGCCATCCGGATTGGTCAGCGTACGGGTGTAGTCGTTGCCGTAGGCATCGCCGTAGCCGATTTCCGCGCGGGTGTTGATCACCAGCGACGGCATGATCGGCCAGTACTTGCTGATCTGGTAGTTCAGCTTGTAGTACTCGATGGTCGAACCCGGCAGCGTGGTTTCCAGGCCGACGCGCTGGTAGGTGCCGCGGGTCGGCATGAAGTAGTCGTTGCGCGAGTCGCGCGCCCAGCCCAGCTCGGTGCGCCAGGCGTGGAAGGTGCGCTTACCGACCGCGTTGATGTAGTCGATGATCGACTGCGGGGTCGAGCCCTGGTAGGTGGTGATCTGGTTGCTGTCGATGCCGAACATCAGCGAGACGGTATCGGTCTCGGTCAGCGGCACGCCGAACACCACCTGCGCCGAACCATTGGTGCTGTTGTACTGCGCGGTATTGAAGTCGGAGTAGTCCAGTTCGCGCCAGGACAGGTTATAGCCCAGCGACACGCCGTCATCGGTGAAGTACGGGTTGGTGTAGCTGAAGCCGTAGCGCTGCAGGTAGCTGCTGCGCGAGGCTTCGACCGACACGCGGTTGCCGCCGCCAAGGAAGTTGTTCTGCGACAGCTGCACCGAGGTGGTCATGCCGTAGGACTGCGAGTAGCCCAGGCCGAACACGAAGCTGCCCGAGGTGGTTTCCTTGACGTTGTAGACGACGTCGACCTGGTCGTTGCTGCCGCTGACGGCCGGGGTCTCCACTTCCACCGATTCGAAGTAGCCCAGGCGCTGCAGGCGGATCTTGGAGCGGTCGATCGCGGCCTGCGAGTACCAGCTGTTCTCGAACTGGCGCATTTCGCGGCGCATCACCTCATCGGAGGTGCGGGTATTGCCACGGAACAGGATGCGGCGCACCGACACGCGCGGGCCGGGCACGACCTGCATGTTGATGGCGACGGTCTGCTCGGCGCGGTTGGTGGTCGGGATCGGGTTCACCTTGGCGAACGCGTAGCCGATGTTGGACAGCGAATTGGTGATGGTGTCCGAGCTGAATTCCAGCAGGGCACGCGAGAACGTGTCGCCGGACTTCTGGATCACCATGCGCTCGACGTCCTCCTGCGGGAGGATGGTGTCGCCGCTGACCTTGATCTCGGAGATCTTGTACTGCGCACCCTCGGTCACGCCCGCGGTCAGGAACATGTCGCGCTTGTCGGGGCTGATCGAGACCTGGGTGGAATCGATGCTGAAATCGACGTATCCGCGGTCCAGGTACCAGGAGTTGAGCTTTTCCAGGTCACCGGACAGCTTTTCCTTGGAGTACTGGTCGTCACGGCGGTACCACGACGCCCAGTTGTGCTCCTTGGACTCCCAGGTCTCCAGGATGTCCTTGCTCTCGAACTTTTCGGTGCCGACCAGGTTGACGTGGCGGATCTTGGCCGCCTTGCCTTCCTTGATGGCGATGGCGATGTCCACGCGGTTGCGGTCCAGCGGGCTCACCGTCGGGGTGATGTCGACGTTGTATTTGCCACGGTCGTTGTACTGGCGGCGCAGTTCCTGGGTCACGCGGTCCAGGCTCAGGCGATCGAAGGTGCCGCCCTCGGTCAGGCCGATGTCGGACAGGCCCTTGAGCAGCTGGTCGGACTTGATGTCCTTGTTGCCGGTCACGGTCAGCTTGTTGATCGCCGGACGTTCCTTGACGGTCACCACCAGGATCGTGCCCTGGCGGTCCAACTGCACGTCTTCGAAGAAGCCGGTCTTGTACAGGGCGCGGATCGTCTCGCCGACCTTGTTGTCGGTGACCGTCTCGCCACGTTCCACCGGCAGGTAGGTGAATACCGTGCCCGAGCTGATGCGCTGCAGGCCATCGACGCGGATGTCGCTGACAGTGAAGGGCTCGGCTGCCTGGGCCAGGGCGGGAGCGCCGGTGACGGCGGCGAGGGCGAGGGCCAGCAGGCGGCGATTGGGGAGTCGCGTCATGTCACGTCCGGTAGGAAGGTCGATTTCATTGGTGCGGGATGCCGACGCTGTAGACGGCAACAACATGGAAAAGTTCATCGCGGGACCAGGCCGAGGATGTCGTTGTAGAACGCCAACCCCATCAGCCCGGCCAGCAACGCCAGGCCGATGTATTGGCCGGCGGCGATGGCACGCTCGCTCAGCGGGCTGCCCTTGACCAACTCGATAAGGTAATACAGCAGGTGGCCGCCGTCCAAGATCGGGATCGGCAGCAGGTTGATGATGCACAGGCTGAGGGACAGCAGGGCAAGGAACTGCAGGAACCAGTCGAGGCCGCGCTTGGCCGAGACATTGGCCACGCGGGCGATGGTGACCGGCCCGGAAACGTTCTGAAGCGAGGCCTTGCCGGTGACGATGCGGCCCATCATGCCCAGCGAGTCGGCCGCCAGGCGCCCGGTTTCGCGTACCGCGACGGTGACCGAGTCCAGGGGGCCGTAGCGCAGGAGGGTGTCGTAGGGGGGGCTGAACTTGGTCGGGAACTGAACGCCGATCTGCCACGTGGGGCCGCCCTTGGCATCCTGGCCCTTGCGCGGCGTCACTTCCAGCGCCAGGCGCTCGCCGCCACGCAGGACCTCGATCATGCCCGGGCCACCGGCACGGCCCAGCGCCTGGATCTCGCCGATCACCTGGTCGGCGCCGTCGATGCGCTGGCCGTCAATGGCCACGATCAGGTCGCCCGGCTGCAGTTGCCCGGCCACCACGGAGTCCGCGGTGAGCGACTCGACCAGCGCGGGCTGCAGCCACGACTGCCAGTACATGCCAGCCAGGATCGGCACCCGCCGCTCATCGAAACCCGCCGGCAGCTGCGACAGCGGCAGGGTGCGCGTGCGCACCTGGTCGGCCGTATCCAGCACTTCCAGCTTCACGTCGCGGCGGTCCATCGCGGCCGCGGTCAGTGCCATGCTGGCCTCGCCGAGGGTGACCACCTGGCGGTCGTCCACGCGCAGCACGCGGTCGCCGCTGGCCAGGCCGGCACTGGCGGCGATGCCGCTGACGCGGCCGACGGTGGGCGAGTAATCCTGCTTGCCGATCACGAACATCGCCCACAGCAGGAGGATGCACAGCAGCAGGTTGGCGATCGGGCCGGCGGCAACGATCGCGATGCGCTGCCAGACGGTCTTGTGGTTGAAGGCCTGGCCGCGCTCGTGCGGGTGGACTTCGACCTCGCGTTCGTCGAGGAACTTCACGTAGCCACCCAGCGGAATGGCGGCGATGGCGAACTCGGTACCATGCCGGTCGCGGCGCGACCACAGCGGCCGGCCGAAGCCGACCGAGAAACGCAGGATCTTGACCCCGCACAGGCGCCCGACCCAGTAATGCCCGAACTCGTGGAACGTGACCAGCAGCCCGAGGCTGACAATCATCCACCAGACCGATCCGATGAAGTCAGTCATGCAGGCTCACAGTGGCGGGCAGGGGCGGCGGCGTCATGCTGGGCGAGGCGGTCGTTCAGGCGGCGTCGATGGCGTTCAGGGTGAGCTGGCGTGCCCGCTGGTCGGCGGACAACAGGACCTCCAGTGTATCGGCTGCTTGCGTCGGCAGTGTTGAAAGAGCGTTAGCAACCAGCGCCGGGATCGTCAGGAAACCGATCCGGCCCTGAAGAAACGCTGAAACCGCCTCCTCGTTGGCAGCATTCAGCACCGCCGGTGCGGTGCCGCCGGCCTGCATCGCCTGCCAGGCCAGGGCCAGGCAGGGGAAGGCGTCGGTGTCCGGGGCCTCGAAATCCAGCCGGCCCTGGGCCAGCAGGTCCAGCCCGGCCACGCCCGATTCGATGCGCTGTGGCCAGCCCAGGCCAACGGCGAGGGTGGTGCGCATGTCCGGCAGGCCCATCTGCGCCAGGGTCGAGCCGTCGACGAACTCGACCAGCGAATGGACCAGGCTCTGCGGGTGCACCAGCACTTCGATGCGTTCACCGGGCACGCCGAACAGGTGGTGGGCCTCAATGACTTCCAGGCCCTTGTTCATCAACGTCGCCGAATCGACCGAGATCTTCGGTCCCATCGACCACTTCGGGTGGGCAACGGCCTGGGCCGGGGTGACCTGGGCCAGTTCGGCGCGGCTGCGGCCACGGAACGGGCCGCCGGAGGCGGTCAGCAGGATCCGGCGCACGCCGGCGCCGTCGACGCTGGCGTCGCGCGAGCGCAGGCACTGGAAGATCGCGCTGTGTTCGCTGTCGATCGGGATGATTTCGGCGCCGGCACGTTCGGCGGTACGGGTCAGCAGTTCGCCGGCCAGCACCAGCGATTCCTTGTTGGCCAGCAGGATGCGCTTGCCGGCGGCGGCCGCGGCCAGGGTCGAGGACAGGCCGGCAGCGCCGACGATGGCCGCGACCACGGTATCGCAGGCGTCGCTGGCGGCCAGCTGGTCCAGCGCGGCATGGCCGGCATGGGCTTCGGTGGCCAGTCCGGCGTCGCGCAGGCCGTCACGCAGTTCGGCGAACAGCGATTCGTCGGCGATCACGGCGTGCGCGGGTTTGTGCTGGCGGCACAACGCCAGCAGCCCCTGCACCTGGCGTCCGGCGGCGAGCACGGTCGCCTGGTAGCGCTGCGGGTGGCGGGCGATCACGTCCAGCGTGGAGGCACCGATCGAGCCGGTGGCGCCGAATACGGCGACCCGGCGCAGGTCTGCAGCAGCATTCATGGTCAGAACCCGAAGATTTCCTTGCCCAGCGCGAACACCGGGACGGCGGCGAGGACGCCGTCGACCCGGTCGAGCACGCCGCCATGGCCCGGGATCAGGTGGCCCGAATCCTTGGCGCCCGCGTGGCGCTTGATGAGGCTCTCGAACAGGTCACCCAGCACCGAGGCGAACACGGCCACGACCGCGGTGATCAGCAGGCCCGGCAGGTGTGCGGTATCGATCCCGGCCAGCCAGCCCAGGCCGACGGCCACGGCGACACCGGCCAGCAGGCCGCCGAACAGGCCTTCCCAGGTCTTGTTGGGGCTGATCCGCGGGGCCAGCTTGTGCTTGCCGAAATGGCGGCCGGCGAAGTAGGCGCCCGAGTCGGCCGCCCACACCAGTGCCAGTGCAGCCAGCAGCCACAGGTGGCCCTGCTTGCCCGGCGGATCGCCACCGGCATGGATCAGCACCAGCGCGGCCCAGGCGGGCACGATGGCAAGCGTGCCGGCCAGCATCTTCAGGATGCGCGAGGGCGCCGACGGCTGTGCACCGAAATTGAAGAAGCGCAGCCAGACCAGCGCGGCCAGCCACCAGGCAACGCCGGCCAGCGTGGTTATCTGGAACAGCACCAGCGTGCTGCCATCGGCCCAGACCAGCAGCACCATCAGCAGCAGGTTCAGCACCAGAAGCACGGTGCGTGCCAGGGTGTCTTCGATACCGGCCAGCTTCAGCCATTCCCACAGGCCGATCAGCAGCACCGCAGCGGCGGCGGCGGCCAGCCATTGCGTGGGCAGCAGCAGGATCGCCGCAATGGCAACCGGCGCCATGATCAGCGCGGCGAGGACTCGGGTCTTGGTCATGGGCTGGAAGTCTCGGTGGCCAGTGCGGCAATCTGGGCGCTGGTCAGGCCGAAACGACGCTCGCGGCCGGCATAGGCGTCCAGCGCCTGCTGCAGCTGCCCGGCATCGAAGTCCGGCCACAGGGCCTCGGTGAACCACAGCTCGGTGTAGGCCAGCTGCCACAGCAGGAAGTTGCTGATGCGGGTGTCGCCGCCGGTGCGGATGAACAGGTCCGGCGGCGGCAGGTCGGCAAGGGCGACCTGGCTGCCCAGCAGCGATTCGTCGATCTGCTCGGGCAACAGGCGACCGGCCGCCACTTCGACGGCCAGGGCGCGCGCGGCGCGGGCGATGTCCTGGCGGCCGCCATAGCTGGCCGCGATCGACAGGGTCAGGGTGGTGTTGTCGGCGGTGCGCTGTTCGGCCAGCTGCATGCGGCTGACCAGCCCGGCACCGAAGCGCTCGCGTTCGCCGATGAAGCGTACGCGCACGCCGCGCCGGTGCAGCTCGTCCACCTCGCGGTCGAGCGCGCCGAGGAACAGCTTCATCAACGCATCCACTTCCTCCTGCGGCCGGCCCCAGTTCTCGCTGGAGAAGGCGAACAGGGTCAGCGCCGGAATGCCCAGTTCAAGGCAGCGCTCGATGGTGCGGTTGACCGCGCGCGCGCCGGCACGGTGGCCGATCACGCGGGGGCGACGGCGCTGCTGTGCCCAGCGCCCATTGCCATCCATGATGATGGCAATGTGGCGGGGCAGGGCGGCCGGTAACGGAGGCGGGGCTGAAGGCATCGACTTCAGACCGACAGCAGTTCTTTTTCCTTGTCGGCGACGACCTTGTCGACGTCCTTGATGTTGGCGTCGGTCAGCTTCTGGATGTCGTCTTCGCCGCGCTTCTTCTCGTCTTCGCTGATCGCCTTGTCCTTGACCAGCTTGGCGATTTCCTTGTTCGCGTCCTGACGGATGTTGCGGATCGCGATCTTGGCGCCTTCACCTTCCTTCTGCACCTGCTTGGCCAGCTCCTTGCGGCGCTCTTCGGTCGGCGGCGGCATGTTGATGCGGATCGCGGTGCCGAGGGTGTTCGGGGTGAACTCGGCGTTGTAGAGACCCTTTTCGATCTCCTTGATCATGCCCTTGTCGAACGGCGTAACCAGCAGCGAGTGCGCGTCGGCGTTGGAGATCGAGGCAACCTGGTTCAGCGGGGTGCTGGCGTTGCCATAGGCACTGACCGTCACGCGGTCCAGCAGGGCAGGCGTGGCACGCCCGGTCCGGATGGAGGTGAGGGTGTGCTTCAGAGCGTCGATGCTCTTGGCCATGCGCGTCTGCGCGTTGTTCTTGATGTCGTTGAGCATCGCCCGGTCCTGGATGTATCTGGAATCGGGCGATTATAGGCGAATACGGGACGCTGCCGGGCCTGAATCGGCCCGATCGCCGCTTTGCGCTCAGGCTCAGGCCGGGTCGCGGCCCTGGACCAGGGTGCCGATGTTCGCGCCGTTGAGGATCTTCAGCAGCTCGCCCGGCTGGCCCATGTCGAACACGCGCATCGGCAGGTCGCTGTCGCGGGCCAATGCGAAGGCCGCCGTGTCCATCACTTCCAGGCCGCGGCGGATCACTTCGTCGTAGCTCAGGCTGTCGAAGCGGACCGCATCGTTGTGCTTGTTCGGGTCCTTGTCGTACACGCCATCGACCTTGGTGGCCTTCAGCAGCAGGTCGGCGCCGATCTCGATCGCGCGCAGGGCGGCGCCGGAATCGGTGGTGAAGAACGGGCTGCCGACGCCGGCGGCGAAGATCACCAGGCGGCCCTTTTCCAGGTGGCGGATGGCGCGGCGGCGGATGTAGTCCTCGCACACGTCGTTGATCTTGATCGCGCTCATCACGCGGGCCTTGGCGCCCAGCTTTTCGAGGGCATCCTGCATGGCCAGGGCGTTGATGACCGTGGCCAGCATGCCCATCTGGTCGCCGGTGACCCGGTCCATGCCGCCGGCGGCCAGGCCGGCGCCGCGGAAGATGTTGCCGCCGCCGATCACCAGCGCCACTTCGGCACCGGCCTGCTGGGCTTCGATGACCTCGCGGGCCAGGCGATTGATGACCTTCGGGTCGATGCCGTAGTCCTCGTCTCCCATCAGCGCCTCCCCGGACAGTTTCAGAAGGATGCGGCGATAGGCGAGCTTGGACATGAGGACCTCGGGTGCGTGGAAATCGCGGGCGATTCTACGCGCATGCGGCGTCGTGCCAAAGTGTTTTGTGCACTGCGGCGCAGAATCCGGTCGTTCGCCCCGGTCAAACGGGGCTTCCCGTTCAGCCCAGCTCGGCGCCAGCGGTGGCCGACAGCTCGTCGTGGCCGAGGGCACCTGGCGAGCGGGCGATCACCCGGTTGCGGCCCAGGTTCTTGGAGCGGTACAGCACGTCGTCGGCTGCGCGCAGCAGGTCCTGCACGTCGGCGAAGCGCTCGTAGCCACCCTGGGTGGCCACGCCGGCGGAGAAGGTGACGAACAGCGGCCCGCCCTCCAGCTCGGCCATCGGCGTGGCGACGATATTGGCCAGCACCCGGCGGATCACGTCCAGGGCCACGCTTTCGCTGGTGTTTGGCAGCAGCGCGACGAATTCCTCGCCGCCGAAGCGGGCGACGGTGTCACTGTTGCGCAGCTGGCCCTGCAGCTTGCCGGCGAAGGCGCGCAGTACCTCGTCGCCGGTCAGGTGGCCGTGGGCGTCGTTGATCTTCTTGAAGTCGTCCAGGTCGATGAAGGCCACCGACAATGGCCAGCCCTGGCGGCCGGCGCGCAGGAATTCCTGCTCCAGCACCGCTTCCAGCTGGCGGCGGTTGAGCACGCCGGTCAACGCGTCACGATGGGCCTGGTCGGCGAGGCGCTTGGCGCGCGCCTCGAACTCGTCGGCGCGGCGTCGTGCCTGGTCGGCGTCCTGCAGTTCGCGCAGGTTGCGCAGCGTGGCCAGCTCCTGCGCGTGATCGATCAGCTCGCGCACCCGCGCCGGTGAATTGAGGCCGGCATCAAACAGGCTGGCGATGTCGGGCAGGGCTTCACTGATGCGGGCGAGGACCTGGTCGAAGCGCGCGCTGTCCAGCTCCAGGCGGTCGTGCACCTGCTGCAGGGCGCGCTCACGCGCGGCGTCGGCGTCGCTGTCCAGCCAGATGTCGGCCACCGCGCCGGACAGCTGCACGCAGGCCTGGAACGGCGATTCGGCGGCGTCCTCGTCCTCGCTGTGGCTGATGCTCTCCACCAGGTAGCGGGGCAGGCCCCATTGCTCGGCCACCCACGCGCCGACCTCGGCATGGCTGCAGCCCAGTTCCTCGCGTTCGCGGGCGACCAGGTCGATGTTGTCGCGTGCCTCGCGCAGCAGCGGCAGGTAGCGCTCCGACTCGGCCTGGGCCAGGCACAGTACGCCCAGGTCCTGCAGCAGGCCGGCCAGCATCAGTTCTTCCAGCCGGCGCAGGCCGCGCGCCTGGCCCAGCTGGCTGGCAGCCAGGGCGCTGAGGATGCTGCGCTTCCACGCGCGCTGGCGCAGGTCGTGGTCGGCGCCGGTGCCGCCGGTCAGGCCCTGGGTGACGGTGAAGCCGAGGGCGAGGCTGATCGTGGCGTTCAGGCCCAGCATGGTCAGCGCCTGGCCGAGGTTCTCGATCCGGCGGCGGCTGGCGTAAAGCGGCGAATTGGCGATGCGCAGCATGCGAGCGCTCAGCGCCATGTCGATGGCGATGATGTCGGCAGCGGTGGCGATGTCCGCTTCCGGGTCCTGGGCCAGTTCGATGATGCGCAGGGCAATACCGGGTGGCGAAGGCAGGTTGCGGCAGAGCGCCAGGGCAGCTGTCAGCTCGGGAGGCATGTCGGGTCGTTCAATTCCATTAGGACAAGAATACCTAGGAATGCATCACAGTCCGCGATTTTCGTTCCTGCTAAATGACTGTGGATTCCCTGCGCCGAGTATCGGCTTGATTCGCGCGCAACGCAAAGGTGCCGGTTGTGCGCACCAACGGTGCGCACCCACCGGTGGGCCATGGGTTGATCCCTGGGTCCATGCATAAAAAAAGAGCCGCGGTTTCCCGCGGCTCCTTCTGGTCGCTTCACAGCCGGAAGGCTGGAATCAGACCTGCATCGCCTTGGCAACTTCGGCGGCGTAGTCTTCCACCACCTTCTCGATGCCTTCGCCGACGATCAGCAGCTTGAAGCCTGCCACGTCGGCGCCGGCGGCCTTGACCACCTGCTCGACGGTGGTGTCGCCCAGCACGTAGGTCTGGCCGTACAGGGTCACGTCGCTGACGATCTTGTTGATCTTGCCGCTGATGATCTTTTCCAGGATGTCGGCCGGCTTGGCCTTGTCCTTATCGGTCATCTTGGCCAGCTCGATTTCCTTTTCCTTCTCGACGAACTCGGCCGGGACGTCCGCAGCCTTGTTGTGCGGCGGCTTCAGCGCGGCCACGTGCATGGCCAGGCCACGGGCCAGCTCGACGTCGCCGCCGATCAGGTCGACCAGCACGCCGACCTTGCCGTTGGTGTGGACGTAGGCGCCGATGTTGCCGGTGGTGTCGACCTTGACCATGCGGCGGATCTGGATGTTCTCACCCAGGGTCTGCACGGCGGTGGCGCGGGCTTCCTCGACGGTACGGCCGTCGGCCAGCGTGGCGGCCTTCACGGCTTCGACGTCGTTGGCGCCCGATGCCAGGGCAGCAGCGGCGACGGCGTTGACGAAGGACTTGAAGTTGTCATCGTTGGCGACGAAGTCGGTTTCCGAGTTGACTTCGACCAGCACGGCCTTGTCGCCGTCCTGGGCCAGGCCCAGGCGGCCTTCGGCGGCCACGCGGTCAGCCTTCTTGTCGGCCTTGGCGGCGCCGGACTTGCGCATGGCTTCAGCAGCGGCGTTGATGTCGCCGTTGGCTTCGGTAAGCGCCTTCTTGCATTCCATCATGCCGGCGCCGGTGCGCTCGCGCAGTTCCTTGACCAGGGAAGCAGTGATTTCCACGGGATTACCTCACGAAAGAAAGGGGTTGGGCCGGCATGGTGGCCGGCCCGTGTGACACGGTCCTGTCACGCGCCGATGGCTGCGTGCAGGGAGGGTGGACGCCGAGCGTCCACCCGGGGCCTGGATCAGGCCTGGGCGTCGTCGCCCTTCTTGGCAGCCTTCTTGGCCGGAGCGCGGCGGGCCGGCTTCTCTTCGCCTTCAGCAGCGGCTTCAGCGAATTCTTCCTCGCGCACCGAAGCGGCGTGCGGGGCAGCCGCCTTGCCTTCCAGCACGGCGTCGGCAGCGGCGCGGGCGTACAACTGCACAGCGCGGATGGCGTCGTCGTTGCCCGGGATGGCGTAATCAACCAGTTCCGGGTTGTAGTTGGTGTCGACCACGGCGATGACCGGGATGCCCAGCTTCTTGGCTTCCTTGATCGCGATGTCTTCGTGGCCGATGTCGATCACGAAGATGGCGTCCGGCAGGCGGTTCATGTCCTTGATGCCGCCCAGCGAGGCTTCCAGCTTGTCGCGCTCGCGACGCAGGCCCAGCACTTCGTGCTTGACCAGCTTCTCGAAGGTGCCGTCGGTTTCACCGGCTTCCAGTTCCTTCAGGCGGGCAACCGACTGCTTGACGGTACGGAAGTTGGTCAGGGTGCCGCCCAGCCAACGCTGGTTCATGAACGGCATGCCGCAACGCTCGGCTTCTTCCTTGATGGTTTCGCGGGCGCTGCGCTTGGTGCCCAGGAACAGGACGGTGCCGCGCTTCTGGGCAACCGACGAGATGAAGTTCATCGCGTCATTGAACAGCGGGACGGTCTTTTCCAGGTTGATGATGTGGATCTTGCCGCGGGCGCCGAAGATGTACGGAGCCATCTTCGGGTTCCAGTAGCGGGTCTGGTGGCCGAAGTGGACGCCGGCTTCCAGCATCTGACGCATGGTGACCTGGGGCATTGCAATACTCCTGATATGGAACCAGCGATTCCGCCCGCGGGGATAGGTATGCGGGACGCGTGGAAGCGCGATCGGTTCCGGGGTTGGGCTTCCCTGTTGCCTCCGTGGCCGAACTCCTTGCGGAGCACCCCGGCACGGATGGGGGCAGCAGGTGTGGATTCACCGGTGACGTCCGGTGTGGACGGGTTCGTGCGCACGCTGGCGGCAGGAATCCGGTCGATTATAGCCCGCTGGGGGTGCTTGCTGCAATTGCAGGGTCAGTTGCGGCCAGATCGACCTCGCGGCCGTCCTGCAGGCGTGCCTGGAAGCGGCCGCCTGCATAGCCATCGGCGCGGGCAGGCAGGGGCCAGCGGCGTTCATGGCCCGCCAGAATGTAGCCGGCCAGGCCAGCCGTCAGCAGCGTTGCCTGGCCGTCCGCCGTGATGAAGCGCAGATCGTGCAGGCGGCCGTGCAGGGTACCGGCATTGCTGAGTCGCAGTACGGCCAGAGACCCGTGGGCCTCGACGCGGCCCAGCAGCCGGGCCTGCAGTGCTGGCCCCGCTGGGCCGCGGAACAGCGGCAGCGAATAGCGCGGCAACCCCGGCAACGTCGGTGCCAGTACGACCCGATAGGCCTGTTCAGCGGCCGCCGCTGGCGGATCGCCCGGCAACAGCCAGACGCGCTGGGTGCTGCCGGGGGCCAGGTCCAGCCGCGCCGGGCTGACCCGGATCTGGTCGCTGGGGTGCAGTCGTTCGGCGTCCAGCTGCTGATCCCACGCCAGCACCTGCACCTGGCCCTGCCAGCGGCCGGGCCCGGGGTTGTGCAACCACAGTTCGGCGCTGCCGCCCTGGGCCGGCAGCTGCAGGGTGGTCGGCAACAGCTCCAGCGCTGCGGCAGGCAGTGCCAGCAGCAGTGCCAGCAGGATCAGCAACGCGCGCATCAGTAGATGAGGGTCACGGAGGGTGTTGCGTTCTCGTCCGTCGCCGGTGGTGCGAGCTCGCGGACCTGGCGCGGCGCCTGGGGTGCGTCACTGCGCTGGTGCGGTGCCGGGCAGCGGATGCCGCCGCCATCGTCGCTGCAGGATTCAACCACGGTCAGCCGGATCTGCAGGGGGCTGCTGGGTTCGGCCCATGCCGGCAGGCTGGCGACCAGCATCGCCCCGATCAGGAATGTGCGAACCACCTGCCATCCACCATGCTGAAAGACTTGCTGCGCGGTATCGGCGGGATGTGCCGGAACTGTAGCGCCGAGCCGGCGCTCGGCACGGCCTTCGTCCGGTGGGTGCCGACCGTTGGTCGGCACGCCGGTCAGTAGGTGATCGTCACCGTCACCAGGTCGTTGTAGGTGCCGGCCGGCGGCTGGCCACTGACCGGCGGCACCCGGCCATGGATGGTCAGCTGCTGCGCGCTGCCGGTACCGGTGCCGCTGGCCGTGTCGACGGTCAGGGTATTGCCCCAGCGCAGGCTCCGCGCCGAGTCCCGGTAGAGCTCGTAGGCGAGGTAATAGGTGCTTCCGCCGAGGGTGGTGGCCATGCGCCGGGTGGTGGTGGCGGTGGGATTGTTCTGGCCGTTGTCGAGGCCGACCTGGAAGGCAGTGTTCTTCAGGCAGGTCAGGGTGAGGGTGGCGGTCCGGTCGATGTTGGCCGGAATGCCGCCGGTGACGTTGCCGAAGTCCATGGTGGTGGTGACGTAGCTGCCACATTGCGGCAGCACGTTGGCGGTGGCGGTGAAGCTGAAGGCTGCACTGGCGCTGTTGGTGCCGGTGGCGCCGCCATTGCAGGTGGCGGGCACGGTGGCGGTACCGAGCAGGACTTCGTTCCAGGCCCAGGTCAGGACCACGTTGGCCCCGCTGAAGGTGCTGCTGTACGCGCCGGAGGCCAGGATCTGGTTGGCCGGGATCTGCCCGAACAGCTGTATGGACTGCGCACCGCTGCCGCCCGTCACCAGCGGCACGTTGTAGGTCATGGTCAGTTCCTGCGCAGGTGGCGTGCCGCGCGGCACCAGTCCGGTGACCTGGCCGAAGCTGGCGTTGTTGTACAGCTGGAAATTCAGGGTGTCACTGCTGGAGGTGGCCATCGTGCGGAAGGTGGAACTGCTGCCGCCGCCACTGCCTGCGCCGATGCCCACGCAGACGCGCACGCCGGTGGTGGCCAGCAGGCTCAGCGCGGCGGTGGTGCAGGTCACCGTGATGTTGAGGTTGGCCGTACTCGGGCCGGGTGCATTGCTGTTGATGTTGCCGAACGGCAGGGTCGGATTGGCGACCGCCGTGCAGACCGCGGTGGCACCGGCGGGCGCCGCTGCCAGCAGGCCGGCCCAGAGCAGCAGGACGAGCAGCAGCACCCTCATGGCGCCACCTCCGGGATGCACTGCTGCGGCGCCGGCTTCGGCCGTGCGCCGGACGCCACCACCTTGGGCAGGTCCGGCACTTTCACGCGGCAGGGGCCGCGGCTGGTGGTGACGTACAGCACGCTGCCGGCGGCAACGTCTTCCAGATAGAGCAGGCCGTCGTAGCCGACCGTGGCCTGGCGGCCATCGGGCAACCGCACCTCGCTGCCGACCTCCAGAGGCTGGCCGTCCATTGCCAGCAGGGTCAGGCTCAGTGACGGCCGCGAGCGCAGCTGGAAGGTCACGCGGGTGCCGGCGCGCTGGCGCGGGGTCACCCAGTCCTCGATGCGGTCGGCGCGCATGTCTTCGGGCAGGTCCAGGGTGTCGATCGAGACCCGGTTGCGCTGCCAGGACAGCAACGGACTGACCAGCAGCAGGCCGCGATCATCGGTGACGCCGATCAGGCGGTTCTCCAGCCGCACCGGGACGCCGCCCACCCCATTGGTGCTGATCACCGCGAACGCATCGGACACCTCGCGCGTGGCGAAGGCGTGCCCGCCCATCCACACCAGGCTGCCGCTGGCGCTGGCGTAGGCATAGTTGAGTCCACCCTGGCGCGAGGCGCCGAACGAGTAGCGACCGACATCGTTGAGGATGCCGACCTCGGCCAGGCCGCCGTTGCCGTCCTCGCCGTGGCGCAGCTGCGCGCGCCAGCCGACGCCGCCGGCGCTGCCATCGCCCGGCACTGGCTGGGTCACGTCCGCCACCCAGCTCTGGCTGTCGCCGTTGCGCTGGCTCGAAAGGCTGGCCTGGCGGTTGTTGCCCAGGCTGGCAGTCACCGACAGGTAGATGCTGCGGTCGTCGCTGCGGTCCAGGTTCTGGTTTACCGAAAGATAGGCCGACCAGCGCTGGCTCCAGGTACGTGACCAGAACAGGCTGGCATAGCGGTTGTCGTCTCCACCCGGGTAGCGCAGGCGCAGATAGCTGGCGCTGAGCGTGCCCAGCCGCAGCAGGTCCAGGCCGAGCGTGGCCTGCTCGCTGATGCTCGGCGGCAGGTTGCCCTGCAGCGCGCCGAGGTCGCGGTAGTCGCCGTGGCTGCGTACGCTGCGCAGATTGACGTTGAAGCGACGGTTGTTCCAGCTGTAGCCCAGCGCCCATTGCCCACCCTGCAGGCCGTGGTAGCCGCTGTGCGCATAGGCGGCATTGAACACGCCAGCGGCGCCGAGCAGCCACCAGCCACCGACACCGGCCTGGGCCAGGCCGCCGCCGCCTTCGGCATGCGCCTCGCCGGTGAACGTGTCGGTGACACCGCCGCGCCAGCTGGCACTGGCCACCGTGCGATCGTCATAGGCGAAGGAGCGCTGGCCAAAGTCCTCGCGCAGGTGGCCGACGCCGGCCGACCAGTCCGAAAGGCCCCTCGCCAGCAGCTGCTGGGTGCCATAGAAACTGAAATCCAGCGTCTGCATGCGGCCGAACGCATCGGTCACCACCACCTGCGCGTTACCGGTGCCGCTGATGCCGGGCTGCGCCGCCAGCTGGAAGGGCCCGACCGGCACCTGGCCGCTGTACTGGCGCAGGCCATCGACATACAGCTCGACCGTGGAGGGCACCACCGCCTGGCCGAGGAAGCTCGGCGTGGGCGTGAGCACGCGGTAGGGCTGCAGGCCGTAGTTGCGGCCGATCTGCAGGCCGCCCAGGCGAACCGGGCGGGTCCAGTCGACGAAGCCGCTGTAGAAGTCACCGACCTCCAGCGTGGTTGCACTGTCCGGGAAATCCAGGCTCCAGCGTGTGTCCAGGCGCACGCTCTCGCCGCGCCAATGGCGGTCGCCGGGTTGCTGGTAGCGGCGGCTGATGGCGGTGTTTTCGAAGGTGCCGTTGCCGATACCGAACACGCGCAGCTCCGCGCTCAGGCTGAGGTTGCCGAGCGTGTCCACCCGGCTGCCGTAGACGTCGTAGTTGAGCAGCGCGCCGGGCGAGGCGTTGCCGGTGGGCGCGCGCGTCTGCGGGCGGCTGAGCACGGTGGTGGGCAGGATGAGCTGGTCCAGCGGCACGTCCAGTGCCAGGGTCTGCATGTGCGCGTCATAGCGCACCACCGCACCGCTGATCTGGTCCAGGTAGACCGGCGCATCGCCGCTGGCGTTGAAGCCAAGCTGGCGCAGCACTTCGGGGCTGGCCTGCAGCCGGCCGCGGTTCTCGGTGAATGGCAGCAGGCCGCGCGGGGTGCTGTTGAGCGACACATCCAGGTACAGCGCCTGGCTGGCGGTCAGCGGGGTCGGGGGAGGCAGGATGGCATCGGCCGACACGCCGGATACATCAACGGCCGCCACGCCGGACACATCGGCGGCCTCGGTCGCCGCGGGAGCCAGGGCCGCCAACAGCGCGCCCATCAACGCCTCAGCGAGCCGGTGGGGGCGACAGTGGCGTCTGTTCCGACTCGCCATTGAGCTTGGCCGTGATCTGGTCGTTGTCGCGGTCGATCGCCGTGCGTTCGATCGGCCAGCGCATCACCTGGCCCGGCAGCACGTAGCCCAGCAGCCCGGGATGGACAATGCGCGGGCGCGCGGCGCTGCCCAGCGCAAGATCGGCGATCTGTGCGTAGCTGTCGCCCGTATTGGCGACTTCCACGCCATTGCGGCCGTCCGCCAGTTTCACCAGGTGCGCCTGCAGCCGTGGGGCCAGGCGGCCGGCCGAAGGCTGCACGAACACCGGGATCGAATAGCGCAGCACGAACTGCATGCCCTCGGCACGGGTGGCCAGGTCGGGTACCTCGTCCACGATCAGCCGGTAGTGCCGCTGTGCAGGCGGTGGCTCGCTGTCCGGACGCATCACCCGCACCAGCTGCTGCTGGCCGGCGGCCAGTTCCTGCATCGGCGGCGTGGCCATCACTTCATCGGTGGGCAGCAGCTGTTCCTGGCCGTCCTGCTGCACCCAGCGGAACACGCGCACCTGCAGCGTCACCGGTGAGGTGCCGCTGTTGGTCAGCCACAGCTCGCCGGCACGCTGGCGGGCTTCCAGCTGCAGGCTGGTCGGGGCAACCTGCAGGCTGGTGGCGCCGGCACCGGCGGGGGCCAGCAGGTACAGGGCGAGCAGCGCCACGCCGGTGGCGCGCCACGGGCGGGGTCCGGCCATGCGGGCGTGCTCCATCAATAGGTGATCGTGGCGGTAACCGTATCCAGGTAGTTACCGGTGGCCGGGTTGTTGGTGCTCAGGTTCAGGATCTGGCCATAGACGATGTAGGGCACGGCCAGGCCAGTGCCGATGCCGGCCTGGGTATTGGTGCCGGTTGTGGCGCCCCAGACCAGGGTATGTGCGGCATCCTGGTAGAGCTGGTAGCCGACATAGTTGTTGGCGGTCACCGCGGCATTGGTGTTCTTCATGCGCCGGGTGGTGACGTCGTTGGCGGTGCCGGCGTTGGCGCCCGCGTTCAGCGCAATCGTGTAGGGCGTCAGTGCCGAGCACTGCGCGGTCACCGTACCCTGGCCCAGGGTGGGCGTGGCGGTGGTCGAGGCCGCCGTGCCGAAGTCGACGTTGGTGGCGGCCGCCGCCGTGATGGTGCAGGCCTTGGTGACCACCAGGGTGACGTTGAAGGTGGTGGTGTCGGCGGCCAGCGCCGGGCTGGACAGCAGGAGCCCGGCCATGACCCATGTCAGCGGGGATCGAACTGGGGATCGCATGGACAACCTCCCTGACCCGAAGGTCCGTTGAACAAGGCGAAGACGGCACGTTCGGCGCCGCTTTGACGACTGTGGGTCCAGCTTAGGAGGCGTAAGTGTCTGTAATCCGTGATAAATAGGCAGGCGCAAGAGTGGAGGCCATCACGCTTTCACTTTCCTTGCCGGAATCGTGCATGGCCCGGATCGCCAGTTGGGCGGCGTTCGTTCAGATTGCGGCCGGATCGGCGATAATGGGTGCCATGAGCGTGAATCTGAAAACCCCGCAGGAAATCGAGATGATGCGCATCGCCGGCCGCCTGGCCAGCGAAGTGCTCGACATCGTCACCCCCCACGTCAAGCCCGGTGTCACCACCGAGGAACTGGACCGCATCTGCCACGACCACATCGTGAACGTGCAGGGTGCCATTCCGGCCAACGTCGGCTACCGCGGCTTCCCGAAGACCGTGTGCACCTCGGTCAACAATGTCATCTGCCACGGCATCCCCAGTGAAGGGAAGGTGCTCAAGGATGGCGACATCATCAATATCGACGTCACCGTCATCAAGGACGGCTGGCACGGCGACACCAGCCGCATGTACTTCGTCGGCACCCCGTCGGTGATGGCCCGCCGCCTGGTGGAAACCACTTACGAAGCGATGTGGCGCGGCATCCGTGCGGTGCGTCCGGGCGCCACCCTGGGCGACATCGGCCATGCCATCCAGAGCTACGCCGAAGGCGAGCGTTTCAGCGTGGTGCGCGAGTACTGCGGCCACGGCATCGGCAAGGTCTACCACGACGAGCCGCAGGTGGTGCATTACGGCCGCCCGGGCCAGGGCCTGGTGCTGCAGCCCGGCATGACCTTCACCATCGAGCCGATGATCAACGAGGGCACCCGCTACAACAAGGTGCTGCCGGATGGCTGGACCGTGGTGACCAAGGACCGAAAGCTGTCGGCGCAGTGGGAGCACATGATCGCGGTCACCGAGACCGGCGTGGACGTGCTGACCCTGTCGCCAGGCGAGTCGCAGGTTTCCTGAAGATGCTGCCGGCGAGTTCGCTGCTGGACACGCCGGCCGCGTCGCTCAACGACCCGGATTGGGCTGCTGCCGCGCGCCAGGCGCTGCAGCAGGCCGACGCGCGCCTGTACCGCCGCTTCGACCAGGGCGACAACATCGAGCGCCTGCTGGCGTTGCGCGCGCGCGCTGCCGACCATCTGATCCGCCTGGCCTGGCAGCGCTGCCTGCCGGCCGACAGCGGCCTGTCGCTGTTCGCGGTCGGCGGCTATGGCCGCGGTGAACTGTTCCCGCGTTCGGACATCGACCTGCTGGTGTTCGGCGATCCGCCGGCACAACTGGCGCACGAGGCGGCATTGGCGCGCCTGTTCGCGCTGCTGTGGGACTGCGGATTGGCTGTCAGCCATGCGGTGCGTTCTGCATTGCAGTGCCGGGAGGCGGCGGCTGACCAGACCGTGCTGACCGCGTTGATCGAGGCGCGCCCGATCCTGGCCGATGATGCTGCGCGCCGCGC
Organism: Stenotrophomonas sp. YJH_SMC_82; assembly: GCF_059368875.1. Classification (NCBI taxonomy): domain Bacteria; kingdom Pseudomonadati; phylum Pseudomonadota; class Gammaproteobacteria; order Lysobacterales; family Lysobacteraceae; genus Stenotrophomonas; species Stenotrophomonas sp. YJH_SMC_82. The sequence goes on along the minus strand of NZ_JCAFSE010000002.1, from coordinate 644,823 downwards.
GCTGCGCGAGGCGATCGACGACCGCGAACTGTGGCCGGCACGCGCCTTCTTCCTGGCCAAGCTGGAAGAGCTGCGCAACCGCCACCAGCGCTTCGGCGATACCGCCGACAACCTGGAGCCGGACCTGAAGGATGGCCCCGGTGGCCTGCGTGATCTCAATACGCTGGGCTGGATGGCGTTGCGTGCCTTCGGCGTGCGCGACCTGGAGGCCCTGGTCGGGCTTGGCCACCTGGGCGCCGACGAAGCCGCGGCGTTGAAGCGCGAACGTGCAGTGCTGGCGCGGTTGCGCTTCGGCCTGCACCTGGTCGCGCGCCGTCCGGAAGAGCGCCTGCGTTTCGATTACCAGAAGACCCTGGCCGCGCGGCTGGGCTTCGAAGACGATGCCGAGAACCTCGGCGTCGAGAAGATGATGCAGGGCTTCTACCGCGCCGCGCTGGTGGTGCGCCGGATCAGCGACCGGCTGCTGCAGCGCTTCGAGGAACAGTTCGACGGCGAGGCCCAGCCGGAGCCGCTGACCGTGGGTTTTTCCCTGCGCCGTGGTTACCTGGCCGCCAACGAGGCCGACTGGCCGCGCGGCGACATCGGCCAGGTGTTCGCCCTGTTTTCCAGCTGGGCCAACAACCCGCAGGTACGCGGCCTGCATTCGCTCACTGCGCGTGCACTGGCCGAGTCGCTGCCGCTGCTGCCGGCCTATGACCAGGCCGATGCCGATGCACGCGAGCAGTTCCTGGCCCTGCTGCGCGGCCAGCGTCCGGTCGATACGCTTTCGCGCATGGCGCGGCTGGGCGTGCTTGGCCAGTGGATTCCCGCGTTTGCCCAGGTCAGCGGGCGCATGCAGTTCGACCTGTTCCATGTCTATACGGTCGACCAGCACACGCTGATGGTCCTGCGCAACATCGGCCAGTTCGCCAGCAGCCGCGCCGACGAGCGCTTCTCGATCGCGCACGAAGTGTGGCCGCGCCTGCGCAAGCCGGAACTGCTGCTGCTGGCCGGCCTGTTCCATGACATCGCCAAGGGCCGCGGCGGCGACCACTCGGAGCTGGGTGCGGTGGACGCGCGCGCGTTCTGCCAGGCGCATGCGCTCAGTGGCACCGATACCGAGCTGGTGGCATGGCTGGTCGAACAGCACCTGCGCATGTCGGTGACCGCGCAGAAGCAGGACATCGCCGATCCGGTGGTGATCCATCGCTTCGCCACCCTGGTCGGCAGCCGCGACCGCCTGGATTACCTGTACCTGCTGACCTGTGCCGACATCGCCGGCACCAGCCCGAAACTGTGGAATGCCTGGAAGGACCGCCTGCTGGCCGATCTGTACTTTGCCACCCGGCGCGCGCTGCGCGAGGGGCTGGAGCACCCGGTACCGGCCGCCGAGCGCGTGGCCGAGGCACGTGACAGCGTGCGCGCACTGGTGCGCGAGCAGGGTTACGACGATGCCACCATCGACCGCCAGTTCGCGGTGATGCCGGATGAGGGCTTCATCCGCCTGCGCCCCGAGCAGCTGGCCTGGCAGGCCGCCGCACTGGTGCCGGTGAAGCAGGGCCAGGCGCTGGTGAAGGTGCGCCGGATCAGCGTCGACGACCCGGCGCTGGAAGTGTTCGTGCACTCGCCCGACCGTGATGGCCTGTTTGCCGCGATCGTGATGACCCTGGACCGCAAGGGCTACGGCATCCATCGCGCGCGCGTGCTGGACGGTCCGGCCGACACCATCTTCGATACCTTCGAAGTGAACCCGGCCGACACCTTTGCCGATGGCAGCAGTGCCAACCTGGAAGCGGCGCTGCGCGAGGCACTCAGCGGTGACCTGTCGCGCCTGCGGCCGTCGCGCCGGGTGGTACCGCGGCAGCTGCGGCACTTCCGCTTCGCCCCGCGCATCGAGTTCCGCGATGAACCGGGCGCAACCCGTTTTGCCCTGGTCGCCCCCGACCGTCCCGGCCTGCTGGCCGATGTGGCGTTCGTGCTGCGCAACCAGGGCCTGCGCGTGCATGATGCGCGCATTGCCACGTTCGGCGAACGCGCCGAAGACACCTTCGTGATCAGTGACGAACACGACCTCCCCCTGACTGAACCTGCCCGGCAGCAGCTGCATGACGCGATGCTGGCCTGCCTGGACCCTGATCGAAACGCCGGAGACCCCGCCTGATGGCCACCAAGCCCGCCAAGAAGACCGCCGCGACCCCCAAGAGCGCAGCGGCCCGGAAACCCGCTGCTGCCGCACCGGCCGCGAAGAAGACCCCTGCGCCGAAGAAGGCCGCTGCGGTGAAGGCCCCGGCGAAGAAAACGGCTGCAGTGAAGCGTGCTGTGAAGAAGCCGGCCCCGGCCAGGAGCGCCGAAGCCGTCCGCGCCGAAACCATCGCCCGCAAGTCGCTGCGCAAGCCGTCGGCACCAGGCGTGGAAGAACTCAAGTTCGGCATCGAGAGCGCCTTCGAGCGCCGCGCCACCTTGACTCTGCACGAGCTGGAAGGGTCGACCAAGCCGCTGGTCAACCGCGTGATCGACGGCCTGGAGAGCGGTGAGTTCCGCGTCGCCGAGCCGGACGGCCAGGGCGGCTGGAAGGTCAATGAGTGGCTGAAGAAAGCCGTGCTGCTGTATTTCCGCGTCAACGACATGGCGGTGGTCGATGCACGCCCGGCGCCGTTCTGGGACAAGGTCGAATCGCGCTTCGCCGGCTATGACGAAGCGAAGTTCCGCCGTGGTGGCGTGCGCGTGGTGCCGGGCGCGATCGCCCGCCGCGGTACCTACTTCGGCAAGGACGTGGTGCTGATGCCGAGCTTCACCAACATCGGCGCCCATGTCGGCGAAGGCACCATGGTCGACACCTGGGCCACCGTCGGTTCCTGCGCGCAGATCGGCCAGCACTGCCATCTGTCCGGCGGCGCCGGCATCGGTGGCGTGCTGGAGCCGCTGCAGGCCAGCCCGACCATCATCGAGGACCACTGCTTCATCGGTGCGCGTTCGGAAGTGGTGGAAGGCGTGGTGGTCGGCCACCACAGCGTGATCGGCATGGGCGTGTTCCTCAGCCAGAGCACCCGCATCTACAACCGTGCCACCGGCGAGGTCACCTACGGCTACATTCCGCCGTACAGCGTGGTGGTGTCCGGCTCGCTGCCGAGCAAGGACGGTACCCATTCGCTGTATTGCGCGGTGATCGTCAAGCAGGTTGATGCCAAGACCCGCAGCAAGACCAGCGTCAACGACCTGCTGCGCGGCCTGGCTGACTGAAGATGACGGCGCCGGAGGATCTGGCGCAGTCCGCGATCTACCAGCATCCGTCCGACACCCTGTTCGGGCGGATGCTGCCGCGCCTGCTGCACGCTCCACGCTGGACCCGGCTGCGCCGCGCGCTGTCGCGGCGCTGGCCGATGCCGGCGCTGGTAAGCGATGTGCGCGACGTGGTCTACGTGAGCTGGTGGGTCGACGTACGCCAAGCGCCGATGCCACCACCAGGCCATCACTATGTGGTCCATGCCGGACGCACGCCCTACACCATCCTCAGCTACCGGCACGGCCACTTCGGGCCCGCGCTGGCCGGGCCGCTGCGCTCGCTGATGCCGTCTCCCCGGCAGAGCAACTGGCGCTGGTACCTGCGTCGTGACGACGATCGGGATGGGACGCCAGTGGTGCTGTTTGATCGCAACGTGATGGACCAGCTGGCCTTCGTCGCCGGCGCGCGCGCTTTCAGCGATGCCATGCAGCCGCATCTGTCGGTGCGCTTCGCGCACGTGGTGCGCGCCGATGGCGGTGGGTACACCCTGATCGAGGGCGGGCAGGGCAGTGCGTCGGCGCTGCACCTGCAGTGGCAGGGCGCTGCGGGCTGGGACGATGCCGGGTGGGCGGCGGCCTTCGGCGGCCACCAGGCCCTGCTGCGCTTGCTGACCTGCCAGGACGAGGCCATCGCCCGCACCTGCGACCAGCGCTGGGCCAGCACCCGCATTGCCCTGCCGGTGGACATCGCGCAGCTGCAACCGCTGCAGCTGGAAGGCGAACAGCAGTGCCCGCGCCTGCAGGCGATGGGCGTGGCGCTGCACGAGGGGCTGGCCTTCCAGCTGCCAAGGGTACCTTTCCGGGTCGTGTCCGAGCGCCTGTTGTGAGATTCTGGCCCTCTGTTTTCCAGCATCACAGATGGCCATGAGCACCACTGTCTACGGTTTGAAGAACTGCGATACCTGCAAGAAGGCGACCAGGTGGCTGGACCGCTTCGGCGTGCCGTACACCTTCGTCGACTACCGCGACAACAAACCCAGCCCGGAAATGCTGTTGGCGTGGGCCGCGCAGCTGGGTGGCCTGGCCGCGATGGTCAACAGGTCCTCCACCACCTGGCGGCAGCTGCCGGACAACCGCAAGGCCGCCGATTCCGAGGCCGAATGGAAGCTGCTGCTGCGCGAGTACCCGCAGCTGATCAAGCGCCCGCTGGTGGTCACGGCCGATGGCACGGTCAGCCAGGGCTTCAGCGACAACGGCTTCAAGGCCCGCTTCGGCGTGGGTGACGCATGAGCGCGGTGCTCGACCTGACCTGCGAGCTGATCGCGCGGCCCTCGGTGACGCCCGATGATGCCGGTTGCCAGGCGCTGCTGGCGGCACGCCTGAAGCAGGCCGGGTTCCAGTGCGATCACCTGCGGCTGGGTGAGGTCGACAACCTGTGGGCGACCCACGGCCAGGGCGTGCCGGTACTGGTGCTGCTGGGCCATACCGACGTGGTGCCGACGGGCCCGCGCGAGGCCTGGGCCAGCGATCCGTTCAGCCCGCAGATCCGCGATGGCGTGCTGTATGGCCGTGGCGCCGCCGACATGAAGGGCAGCGTGGCGGCGTTCGTGGTGGCCGCCGAGCAGTTCGTTGCCGCGCATCCTGATCATCCCGGCACGCTGGCGGTGCTGCTGACCAGCGACGAGGAAGGCGACGCCATCGATGGCGTGCGCCACGTCGCACGCCTGTTCGCCGAACGCGGCCAGCGCATCGACTGGTGCATCACCGGCGAGCCGTCCTCGACTGCGACGCTGGGTGACCTGCTGCGCGTGGGGCGTCGCGGCAGCCTGTCGGCCAAGCTGCGCGTGCAGGGCGTGCAGGGCCACGTGGCGTATCCGGAGAAGGCACGCAACCCGATCCACCAGGCGGCGCCGGCCCTGGCCGAGCTGAGTGCGCGGCGCTGGGATGACGGCTACGAAAGTTTCCCGCCGACCAGCCTGCAGGTCTCCAACATCCATGCCGGTACCGGTGCCAACAACGTGATTCCCGGCGAGCTCGAGGTGGATTTCAACATCCGCTACAACCCGCACTGGGACGCACCGAAGCTGGAAGCGGAGATCACCGCGCTGCTGGAACGGCATGGCCTGCAGTACACGCTGAAGTGGCACCGCAGCGGCGAGCCGTTCTACACCCCGGAGGGCACGCTGCGCGCCACCGCGCGTGCGGTGCTGGCCGAGCACATCGGCCGTGCACCGGAAGAAAGCACCGGCGGCGGCACCTCCGATGCCCGCTTCATCGCGCCCTTGGGCGCGCAGTGCATCGAAGTGGGGCCGGTCAACGCCAGCATCCACCAGGTGGACGAGAACGTGCGCGTGGCCGATCTGGAGGCATTGCCGGGGCTGTACCAGCGGCTGGTGGAGCGGCTGCTGGCGTGAACCTGCGACGCTGGGTGCCGACCGTTGGTCGGCACGCCTTTCGCCGGCATTGCTTTCCTGTAGAGCCGAGCCATGCTCGGCTGCTTCTGCAGGGAATGCCCAGCCGAGCGTGGCTCGGCTCTACTCAGAAAAAATGAAGAACGGCGGCTCGACCGCTTTTTCCCAGTAGCTCGGCGCCGCCATGTAGAAGTGCTGCGCCTCGGCCCGGGCGAACCAGCGTGCGGCTGCGTCGGTGTCCTTCTCCACGCCCGGTGCACCGCGGCCCAGCAGCAGTCCGGCGAAGTACTGGCCGAACACATTGCCCTTCTCGCCGGCACGTTGGTACAGCTGCAGTGCACGTGCAGGATCGCGCGGCAGTCCCATGCCCTTTTCCAGCAGCGCGCCCAGGTCTACCTGCGCTTCGGCATCGCCACGCTCGGCGCGGCGCTGGATCTGCGCAACCAGTGGATGCACGGTGCCATCCTGTGCGGCCACCGCATCCGGTAGCCGTGACGATGAACTCGGGTAGCGCTCGTAGATCATTCCGCGCAGGTCCCAGCGCAGCGCCTGTTGCGCGTCGCCTCGCTGACGATAGGCCTTGGCGAGTTCGTAGAACGCATAGGGATTGCCGTGGTAGGCCGCCGCCAGGTAGGCGCGTTCTCCGCGTCGCCAGGATGCACGCAGCACCGGCGCCGGATTGATGTGGGGGCTGTCGGCATGCCGCAGCGTGCCGGAGATCCAGATCCTGCCCAGTGCTTCTTCCGCCTTGGTGTTGTGGAAGGTCCAGGGTGTGACCGCGGCGGCGCGCTCGTAGTAGGCGATGGCGCGCGGATCGTTGAAGCGTTCGAAGGTTTCCGCGGTATCGAAGGCACCCTCGAAGCTGCCGTCGGTGCCGTGTTGCTCCAGGCCCTGCAGCTGGGCCGGCGGCAGGGGCGACGGTGGGGCCAGGGTCTGGCAGGCGGCCAGGCCCAGGCAGAACAGGGCGGCCAGCGCCACGTTGCGTCCAGTGCGGTGTTGCATTTCCATTACACGTTTCACGGCGCGCCATTATGCGCGCCGGGGAGTGGTTGCCAACGCAACGGTTGCGCTGCGCCGGAAAGCGGGGTAGGGTCGATGCCATGTCGATCCGCCTGGCCACCGCCGTCAATAACAACAACCGCAATAATCTGCGCGCGAATAATCGTGCGCGGCCGATGCGGGACTGCGCCCTGGGTAGATAGACAGCAACACACGCCCGGACACCAGAAAACCCGCATCAGCCGATGCGGGTTTTTTTTGTGCCCGGGCGCAGCCTGCCCGGGCCTGGATGGCCGGTCGAACACCTTCCCACCCGTGAAATCCCCAACAGGAGCTCCCCCATGTGTTCGATCTTCGGAATCTTCGGCCTGCAGGCCGGTGACGATCTTCCCGCCCTGCGCCGGCACGCGCTGGAACTGTCGCAACGCCAGCGCCACCGTGGCCCGGACTGGAGCGGCGTGTACCTCGACGAAGGTGCGCTGCTGGTCCATGAACGGCTGGCCATCGTCGATCCGGCCGGTGGTTCGCAGCCGCTGCTGTCGGCCGATGGCCAGCTGGCGCTGGCGGTGAACGGCGAGATCTACAACCACCAGGCGTTGAAGGCGGCGCTGACCACCACCTACGACTTCCAGACCGGCTCGGACTGCGAGGTGATCAACGCGCTCTACCGCCAGGGCGGCGCGCCGGCGCAGTGGCTGGAACAGCTCAACGGCATCTTCGCCTTCGCGCTGTGGGACCGTGACAGTGGACGCGTGCTGGTGGCGCGCGACCCGGTGGGCGTGGTGCCGCTGTACTGGGGCCACGATGCCCAGGGGCGCTTGCGCGTGGCCTCGGAAATGAAGGCGCTGGTCGATACCTGTGCCGATGTCGCGCAGTTCCCGCCGGGCCACTATTTCGACAGTGCCAGCGGTGAGCTGGTGCGCTACTACCAGCAACCGTGGCGCGACTACGCCGACGTGCAGGGCCGCCAGGCCGATCTGGCTGAACTGCGCCAGGCGTTCGAGCATGCGGTGGAGCGCCAGCTGATGAGCGATGTGCCTTATGGCGTGCTGCTGTCCGGTGGCCTGGACTCGTCGCTGGTGGCGGCGGTGGCCGCGCGCTATGCACGTCGTCGCATCGAGGATGGGGGACAGACCGAAGCCTGGTGGCCGCGCCTGCACTCGTTCGCGATCGGCTTGAAGGGCTCGCCCGATCTGGCCGCCGCAGCGATCGCCGCCGAAGCGCTGGGCACCGTGCATCACGGTTTCGAGTACACGTTCGAGGAAGGCCTCGATGCGCTGCCGGAGGTGATCCGCCACATCGAGACCTACGACGTCACCACCATCCGCGCATCGACGCCGATGTTCCTGCTGGCGCGGCGGATCAAGGCGATGGGCGTGAAAATGGTGCTCTCCGGCGAGGGCAGCGACGAGATCTTCGGTGGCTACCTGTACTTCCACAAGGCACCGGATGCGCGTGAATTCCACGACGAGTTGGTACGCAAGCTCGACGCCCTGCACAACTACGACTGCCTGCGCGCCAACAAGTCGATGATGGCCTGGGGCGTGGAGCCGCGCGTGCCGTTCCTCGACCGTGAGTTCCTCGATGTGGCAATGCGCTTCGATGCCGCACACAAGATGGTCGGTGCCGGTTTTGGCGGCCGCCGTATCGAGAAGGCCGTGTTGCGCGAGGCGTTCGACGGCTACCTGCCGGACAGCATCCTGTGGCGGCAGAAGGAACAGTTCAGCGATGGCGTGGGCTATGGCTGGATCGATGGGCTGAAGGCACATGCCGAGGCGCAGGTGAGCGACCGTGTACTGGCGGCCGCCGACAAGCGCTTCCCGCACAACCCGCCGCAGACCAAGGAGGCGTACTACTACCGCCACCTGTTCGAGCAGTTCTTCCCGAGCCGGGCAGCGGCCGAGACCGTGCCGGGAGGCAAGTCGATCGCCTGTTCGTCGCCCGCGGCCATCGCCTGGGACGCCAGCTTCGCCGCGGCGGCAGATCCCTCCGGTCGCGCGATCGCCGGCGTGCACGAGCAGGCACTGGCCTGAGCACCCCCAAAAGGGGACGGAGGGGATTAAGTCGTTTGTGGCACAAACGACTTAATCCCCTCCGTCCCCTTTTTGTATGATCGCCCCCTGCGCATTGGGGAATGTTCATGGACGTACAGGCAGGCGGCAACGCGCCGCCCACGAAATGGGGATGGCGCTACCTGGCGTGGGCCGGGGTTCCGTTGCTGGCTGGCGTGCTGCTGGCGCGGTATGCCGGGCCGGCGGCGCCCGAGGCGGTTGCCCGTGCCTCCGTCGCCGCCGAAGGCGGCTGGGTGCAGCATCTGGCGTCTCCGCTGGGCCTGTTCCTGCTGCAGCTGCTGGTACTGCTGCTGGTGGCCAAGGGCGCGGGGGCGCTGCTCAAGCGCATGGGACAGCCGGCGGTGATCGGCGAAATGGCCGCTGGCCTGATGATGGGGCCGCTGGTGCTTGGCAGCCTGCTGCCGCAGCTGCATGGTGCGCTGTTCCCGGCCAGTTCGCTGGGCCCGCTGGGCATGCTCAGCCAGCTGGGCGTGCTGATGTTCCTGCTGGTGGCCGGTGCCGAACTGGACCTGGCGGCGCTGCGTGGCCGCCGGCGTTTCGCCTTTACCGTCAGCCATGCCGGCATTGCAGTGCCGTTCGTGCTCGGCGTCGCCTTGGCGATCTGGCTGTATCCGCAGCACGGCCCACAGGGTGTGGGCTTCACCGCATTCGCACTTTTCGTAGGCATCTCGATGAGCATCACGGCCTTCCCCGTGCTGCTGCGCATCCTGGCCGACCGCGGGATCACACAGACGCCGCTGGGGCAGACCGCGATCGCCTGCGCTGCCTTGGGCGATGCCACCGCGTGGTGCCTGCTGGCGCTGATCGTGGCTGCCGCCCAGGCCAGCGGCTGGTTGCCGGCCAGCCTCAACCTGGTGTGCGTGGTCGCGTTCGTGGCGCTGATGCTGGGGCTGGTGAAGCCGTGGTTCGCGCGCCGGCAGATTGCGCCGGGCCGTGAGGGGCGCTGGCTGCTCGGCATCCTGCTGCTGTCGCTGGGCAGTGCGCTGGTCACCGAGATGCTGGGCATCCACGCGCTGTTCGGCGCGTTCGCTGCGGGTGTCGCGGTATCGTCCAACGCGCAGCTGCGTGACCTGCTGATGGCACGTGTCGAGCCGTTCGCGGTCACGCTGCTGCTGCCGTTGTTCTTCGCCATGACCGGGCTGCGCATGCGCGCCGATGCGCTGCAGGCCAGCGACATCGTGCTGTGCGTGGTGGTGATCACGGTGGCCACGACGGGCAAGCTGCTGGGCACCTTCAGTGCCGCGCGCAGTGCCGGCATGCCCACGCGCGAAGCGTGGCGGCTGGGCGCGCTGATGAACACCCGCGGCCTGATGGAGCTGATCGTGCTCAACCTGGGGTATGAGCTGGGCCTGCTCGGTGACCGCCTGTTCGCGGTGCTGGTGATCATGGCACTGGTGACCACGGCGATGACCGGGCCGCTGCTGAACCTGATCGAACGGCGCAGGGCCTGAGCGTTGAACGGTAGTGCCGGCCGCTGGCCGGTAACCTGATGATGCTGGACACACCTGCATGGATGCCGGCCAGCGGCCGGCACTACCGCGCTGGCACCAGTGTCATCACGTGCTGCGTCTTGCCCGGCAGGAACGGTGTCGGGCGCCCATGCACCCAGTCCTCGTGGCCGGCACCCCAGTACGGTGACAGCGGATGGCCGCTCTGGCCGCCGGGCATGTGCACGATGCCGTCGGCCTCGTGGCCGGGCGAGACCACCATGCGCTCGGAGGCGCCGAAGTTCGGCGTCTGCACGCGCGGCATGTCCCGGTCGCCGGGCAGGCGGTCGGCGGGCATGCACAGCCAGCGCTTGGCGATGTCCGGCAGCGCCCGTGCGATGGGGTGGCAGATCGCCGCGGTATTGCGTTCACCCCAGCTGCGCTTGGCCAGCGGCCCCTGCTTGGCCAGCTCACCCTCGGTACGGCGGGCGGCGTCGATCAGCAGCGCATCCCAGCTGTCGAAGGCCGGTGGCAGCAGGTTGGCCGGGCGCTGTTCCAGCATCGGCCAGGCCACGCCTTCCAGCTGTGCCAGGCGTGGGTCCAGGTAGGCATCGCCCAGCTGCGCGTTGGCCGGGGCCAGCAGTGCATCGGACAGCGTGGCCATGACCTGCGTGCGGAATTCACGCACCACCCGGTAGCTGACCGAACTGGCCGAGGCGCGCCCGCCCCATTGATGGCTGGCCTCCTTCAAACGCTTCAGCGCAGGGTCGTCACTGCGTTCGATGACGTCGTGCAGCAGAGCCCACCAGCGCTGCAGGAACACCGCGCGGTCGTCGAGCTGGATCGCCAGCAGGTCGTGCTCGTCGAAGCGCTCCTGGATTGCCAGCAGGTCGCGGATCTGCCGCGCCCGCGCACCCAGGTCATAGCCGCCGTTGCCGACGCTGGCGAGTGCCTCGCCGTCGAGGACGCGTCCATTGGCGGTCCACAGGCGATGGTTGGGGGGATCGATCAATGCCGGCGAGGCATCGCTGCGGATCGGCCACGGCGCGCAGCCCTGGTTGCTGGCGGCATTGAAGCCGGCCGGTGCACAGCCGGGGCCGCGGTCCGGGCGAGCGCCGATCAGGCGCCAGGCAATGCGCCCGCTGCGATCACCGACCACCAGGTTCTGTGCGGGGATGCCGGCACGGTCGGCGAAGTGCAGTGCACCGTCGAGGTCACCGGCGCGGGCCAGGTCAGCGAAATCCAGGCGTACGGCACCGGGCAGGTGTGCGACCCAGCGCAGGGCGTCGCCACTGCCATCGGCATGGGTATGCAGGATCGGCCCCCAGTCGGTTTCGCGCACCGCGAACAGCACGTCGGCCTGGCCGGCCACGGCGATGCGCTCTTCGTGCACGGTCACGGCGGCGCTGGCCGGTTCCGTGCGATAGTCCGCCGTGTCGATGTAGCTGTTGGTGAAGCCCCAGGCGACGTGCCCGTTGCTGCCGACGATCACCGCCGGCAGGCCCGGCAGGGAGAAGCCGGTGACATCGACCTGGCCGCCGGCGGCCTGCGGGTCGGGGTAGCGCAGGCGCACGCGGAACCACAGGCCGGGTGCACGCAGGCCCAGGTGCATGTCGTCGGCAACGATGGCGCGGCCGTCGGCGGTAAGCGCGCCGGCCACCGCGAAGTTGTTGCTGCCGATGACGTCGCCCTCTTCCTGCTCAGTGCCCGTTTTTCCCTTCAATGTGCGCAGGTCCAGCTGGCTGGCATCGGGCAGGGCGGCGTTGCCGGTGGGTTCGCCAAACAGCGGCGCATCCCATTCGGTGCCGTCATGGGCGATCAGCGCGTACAGCGCCGGCGGCACCACTGCGCGGATGCGGCTGAGCGCAAGCTCGGTCTGGTTGCCGGGGTCCTGCAGGTCGGCATACATGGCCAGCCCGGTCAGCACGCTGTCGCTGGCCTGCCACGGTTGTGGTGATTGCCGCAGCAGCAGGTAGGCCCACGGGCGCACGGAGAGATCGGCCAGGCCTTCGTTGACGCCATCCACGTAGGCGCGCACGGCCGTGCCGTTGTCGCCCAGTGCGGCCTGCAGATTCGCCTCGGTGCGTGCACGCAGCCGGTGCACGCGCATGCGCTTGTCGGCGTCGATGGCCTTCGGCCCGAACAGCGCCGACAGCTCGCCAGCGGCACTGCGGCGCATCAGGTCCATCTCGAAATAACGTTCCTGCGCGTGTACGCGGCCGAGCGCACGCATCGCGTCGGCCTGGCTGCCGGCAGTGATGGTGACCACGCCCAGCCCATCGCGCTCGATGGTGACCGGCTTGGCCAGCCCCGGCAGCGCATGCTCGCCGTCCAGGTCGGCCAGGCTGCCGCGCAGCAGCAGCCACAGCACCAGTGCGGTGACCAGCACGATGGCGATCAACACGCCCAGCACCCAACGCCATGTACGTCGCATCGCACGTCCTTTCCGAACTCGTGGGCCGATTGTAGCCGCAGGCGCAACTGCGACTGATTCCGATTAGATCACCGTATTTTGAAATGCGGCACCCTATGCCGCATCGATTCACAGGAGCCCCCCATGAAAGGCAACCCGGACGTCATCGCCTGCCTGAAGGAACTGCTGCGCGGCGAGCTTGCTGCGCGCGACCAGTACTTCATCCATTCCCGCCGCTACGAGGACCAGGGCCTGTTCGCGCTGTACGAGCGCCTGAACCACGAGATGGAAGAGGAAACCCAGCATGCCGATGCGCTGCTGCGCCGGATCCTGTTCCTGGGTGGCGACCCGGACATGCGCCCGCATGCCACCGAGCCGGGCAAGACCGTGGAGGAGATGCTGCAGAAGGATCTCGATACTGAATACGCCGTTCGGAACAATCTCGCCGCCGGCATGAAGCTGTGCGAGGAGAAGGGCGATTACGTGAGCCGCGACATCCTGCTGGCGCAGCTGAAGGACACCGAGGAAGACCACGCCTGGTGGCTGGAGCAGCAGCTGGGCCTGATCAAGCGCATCGGCCTGGAGCTGTACCAGCTGAGCAAGATCGACGGCAACGGCGCCCCGGCGCACTGAGCGGGCATCGTTTTTGTAGAGCCGAGCCAATGCTCGGCTGCCTTCCGGTAGAGCCGACCGCTGGTCGGCTGCTCTGCAGAAAGCAGCCGACCAGCGGTCGGCTCTACCAGGAGCCAAAAGCAGCCGACCAGCGGTCGGCTCCACCAGCAGCACAGCGTTCTGTCGCCCGCCAGCACCGGAGCACCGCCAGCCAGCCTTCGCCCGCCAGCCGCTCCACCGCCCGCCAGCCGACAACGAAAAAGCCGGGGAATGCCCCGGCTTTTTCGTGCCTGGGGTCAGAGCCCTTTCCCATGGAAAGGGATCCGACCCCGTACCTCTTATTCCACCGACAGCCCTTCCACCTTCTGCCAGCCGCGCGGCAGCAGGTGGCCGCGGGTGGCGCGGGCGCCGAGGTAGGCGTCGAGCTCGTTGAACTTCAGGCCCATGGTGCGCTGGCCGCTGCGCACTTGCAGGGTCTGCCCCGGACTGATCGCCACGATGGCGACCACGCGTTCGGTGGCGAGCTTGGCCTTCGGGATCTCGATGATCTTGTTGCCCTTGCCCTTGTCCAGTTCCGGCAGGTCGTTGGCGGCGATCGCCAGCAGGTTGCCGGAGCTGGTCACCGCCACGATGCGGTCGGTGGCCACGTTGGCGACCATCGACGGGGTGAGCACCGACGAGCCGGACGACAGGTTCAGCATCGCCTTGCCGGCCTTGTTGCGGCCGATCAGGTTCTCGAAGCGGGTGACGAAGCCATAGCCATGACTGGAGGCCAGCACGAAGCGGGCATCCGGCTCGGCACTGGCCAAGGTCACGAAGCTGGTACCGGGAGCCGGCGAGAAGCGGCCGGTCAGCGGTTCGCCATTGCCACGCGCGGAGGGCAGGGTATGCACCGGCGTCGAGTAGGCGCGGCCTTCGCTGTCGAGGAACGCGACCTGCTGGGTGCTGCGCGCACGCACTGCGCCCTGCAGGGCGTCGCCGTCGCGGTAGGACAGGGCGGACGCATCGACGTCGTGGCCCTTGGCCGCTCGGATCCAGCCCTTCTCCGACAGCACCACGGTCATCGGCTCGCTCGGCACCAGCTCGGTCTCGTCGATGGCCTGCGCGGCCTGGCGCTGCACCAGCGGCGAGCGGCGTGCGTCGCCGAACTTCCTGGCGTCGGCGGTCAGTTCGTCGCGGATCAGCTTCTTCAGCTTGGCCTTGCTGTCGAGGATGCCGAGGATCTTCTCGCGCTCCTTGGCCAGCTCGTCCTGCTCGCCACGGATCTTCATCTCTTCCAGGCGGGCCAGCTGCTTCAGCTTGGTTTCCAGGATGTACTCGGCCTGTTCCTCGGACAGGCCGAAGCGCGCGATCAGCGCGCCCTTCGGTTCGTCCTCGGTACGGATGATGTGGATCACCTCGTCCAGGTTGAGGAAGGCGACCAGCAGGCCTTCCAGCAGGTGCAGGCGGCGCTCGACCTTCTGCAGGCGGTGCTGCAGGCGGCGGGTGACGGTGTTGCTGCGGAAGGTCAGCCATTCGCTGAGCAGCATCTTCAGGTTCTTCACCTGCGGACGGCCGTCCAGCCCGATCACGTTGAGGTTGACGCGGTAGCTGCGCTCCAGGTCCGTGGTCGCGAACAGGTGGCCCATCAGCTGGTCGGCGTCGACGCGGTTGGAACGTGGCACCAGCACCACGCGCACCGGGTTGGCGTGGTCGGATTCGTCGCGGATGTCCTCCAGCCACGGCAGCTTCTTGGCGCGCATCTGCGCGGCGATCTGCTCGATCACCTTCGACGGCGACACCTGGAACGGCAGCGCCGTCACCACGATGTTGCTGGCCTCCTTGGTGAAGGTCGCACGTGCACGCACGCTGCCGTTGCCGGTCTCGTAGATGTTCCGCAGGTCGTTGGCCGATGTGATGATCTCGGCGCTGGACGGATAGTCCGGGCCCTGCACGTGCTCGCACAGGTCGCGCACGCTGGCATCGGGGTGGTCCAGCAGGTGCAGCAGTGCGCTGACGATCTCGTTGAGATTGTGCGGCGGCACGTCGGTGGCCATGCCCACGGCGATGCCGGTGGTGCCGTTGAGCAGCAGGTGCGGCAGCCGTGCCGGCATCCAGGTCGGCTCCTGCAGGGTGCCGTCGAAGTTCGGTGCCCAGTCGGTGGTGCCCTGGCCCAGTTCGCCCAGCAGCACTTCGGCGATCGGGGTCAGCTTGGATTCGGTGTAACGCATCGCCGCGAACGACTTCGGGTCGTCGCTGGAGCCGAAGTTGCCCTGGCCCTCGATCAGCGGATAGCGGTACGAGAACGGCTGTGCCATCAGCACCAGGGCCTCGTAGCACGCGCTGTCGCCGTGCGGGTGGTACTTACCGATGACGTCACCGACGGTGCGCGCGGACTTCTTCGGTTTGGACGCGGCATTCAGGCCCAGCTCGCTCATCGAATAGATGATGCGGCGCTGCACCGGCTTCAGGCCGTCGCCGATGAACGGCAGGGCGCGGTCCAGGACCACATACATCGAGTAGTCGAGGTAGGCGCGTTCGGCGTACTCGCGCAGCGGCAGTTGTTCGAATCCGTGGAACACGGGGCGGGCAAGTTCGGTCATGCGGCGTTGTTACCTGTTGTCGGGAGGCGGCGACGGCGGTCGCCGCTCGCAATCCTGTGATTATCCGGATGCGGCGGGGGATGCCAAGCCGCGCGCAGGGTCCAGCCCGGTTTCCAGGCCGTGCCCGGCCCGTGCCAGGTAGCGACCGGGCGGCAGCCCGAAGTGGCGGCGGAACACGGTAACGAACGCGCTGGCGCTGCTGAAGCCCAGCGCGTGGGCGATGTCGGCCACGCTGCGGCCGTCGGTCAGCTGGCGCAGGGCCTCTGACAGGCGCGCCTGCTGCCGCCACTGGGCGAAGCTGAGCGTGGTCTCGTCGCGGAAGTGACGGGTCAGGCTGCGCGGTGACAGACCGGCCCAATGCGCCCATTCGGCCAGGCTGCGTTCGTCGGAGGGGTCGGCCAGCAACTGCGAGGCGATCTTCAGCAGGCGCCGGTCGTGCGGCATCGGCAGGTGCATGCGCTGCCGCGGCGCGGTGCGGATCTCGTCCAGCAGCACGTCGATGATGTGCTGGCGCTCGGGCGTGGTGTCATGGCCGAGCGGCCATTCGCAGATGCGGTCGGCCAGCGCCTGCGCCAGCTTGGACAGGCCCAGCACGCAGGGGTCGGCGGGCAGGGTGGCGCAGGCCGGTGCAGCCAGTGCCATGCCCCAGCCGCGCAACGGGCCGTCGAGGGTGACGGTGTGCGGTTCCAGCGGCGGCATCCAGCCGGCCGAGCCCGGCGCCAGCGACCACGTGCCATGCGAGGTGCGGGTGGTCAGCAGGCCGCGTTCGACGCAGATCAACTGGGCACGCTGGTGGTGGTGCCAGTCGACCTCGCGGGCCAGGCCCTGCTGGCTGTCGAAGCGGAAGGCGATGACCGGCGGGCCGTCGTTGCGCTCGAACCAGTCCAGTGCCTCATCTCTGAGTAGGCGTTTGGGAACCTGAATTTCTGCCTTGTTCATCATGTCCGCTGGCTGAAATGTGACATCCATTGGCTGGATTGTACTACCGGGCCACCTGACCAGATCATTAAGGTAGGCGCCTTCACTGATCGAGCCCGCTGCTGCAACACAGCATTCGATGCCAGATCGAATATTTCCATTGAGAAATATTTTTTTTGGAAGAGAATGCTCCCCCATGATCTGTCCTGCAACCACTCCCCCCAGCTTCGGCCTGCTGCTGCGCCAGGTGCGCGACGGCCTGGTGCGCCAACTCGACGCGTCCATGGCGGAAGAAGATCTGGGAATCGGCTTCACCCATTACATCGGGTTGAAGGTGCTTTCCCACATGGCGCCCTGCACCGCCAACGAACTGGCCCAGGCCATCGACCAGGTGCCCAGCGCGGTCACCCGCCTGCTGGACAAGCTGGAGGCGCTGGGCTGCGTCCGCCGCGAGGCGCATGCGCAGGACCGGCGGGCACTGCAGATCGTGCTGACCGACGAAGGCCGTGCGTTGTGGGCGCGGCTGAAGCTGCGCGGCGACGCGGTGATGGATTACGCGCTGCGTGATCTTTCCGCCGACGAGCGCACGCTGCTGCTGTCCCTCCTTACCCGAATCCGCGATTCACTGACGACCCCATGAACCCGATCCCGCATTCCACTCTCCGCCGGTCCGGGCGCGCGCTGCTGGTGTCAGCGCTGGCGCTGGCCCTGGCCGCCTGCGCCAGCAGTCGTGGCCTCAACCCGCAGGGCCACGTGCTTGACGTGGACAGCCTGCACAGCGAACGCACCCTGGCTGACACCGACCTGAGCGCCGCCGGCTTCCCGGCGCAGGACTGGTGGAAGGCACTGGGCGATGCGCAGCTGGACGCACTGGTCGCCGAGGGCCTGGCCGGCCACCCGAGCCTGGACGCCGCCGACGCGCGCCTGCGCCAGGCCCAGGCCCAGGTCGGTACCGCGCGCGCCGACGAGCTGCCCAGCCTGTCGGTGTCCGGCGGCTACACCGGCCTGCGCCTGCCCGAGTCGATGGTCGGCAGCGAGATGGGCGGCCGCTATGGCGGCAGCAGCCAGGTCGCCTTCGATTTCAGCTACGGCGTGGACCTGTGGGGCGGCAAGCGCGCTGCCTGGGAAGCCGCCGTGGATGGCGCGCATGCCGCCACCGTTGAAGCCCAGGCCGCACGCCTGAACCTGTCCACCGGCATTGCCCAGGCCTATGCCGACCTGGCCTACGCGTGGCAGCTCAACGACGTGGCCGAGGAAGAACTGACCCGCTCGCAGAAATCGCTGCAGCTGACCCGCCAGCGCCGCAGCGCCGGCATCGACAGCGATCTGCAGGTGCGCCAGGCCGAGGCCCGCGTGCCGGCCGCGCAGCAGCAGGTGCTGGCCGCGCAGCAGCGCATCGACGCCGCCCGCACCGCGCTGGCTGCACTGGTCGGCAAGGGGCCGGACCGTGGCCTGTCGATCCAGCGCCCGCAGCCGTTGAACCCGATGGCACTGCAGCTGCCGGGCGTACTGCCCAGCGAACTGCTCGGCCGTCGCCCCGACATCGTGGCTGCGCGCTGGCGCGTGGAAGCGGCCGACAAGCAGATCAAGGTCGCCAAGACCAAGTTCTACCCGAGCTTCAACCTGACCGCGCTGGCCGGCGTGGTCGCCCCGAACGTGGGTGACCTGCTGAAGAGCAGCTCGACCTTCGCCTACATCGGCCCGGCGTTGAGCCTGCCGATCTTCGAAGGCGGCAAGCTGCGCGCCAACCTGGCCAACACCGACGCGCAGTACGACCTGGCGGTGGCCAACTACAACCAGGCCGTGCTCGATGCACTGCGCGACGTCGCCGACCAGGTCAACGCGGTGCGCTCGCTGGCGCAGCAGGCGCACGCGCAGCAGCAGGCAGTGGACACCGCACGCTCGGCCTTCGACCTGGCCCAGCAGCGCTACCGCGCCGGCATCGGCAGCTACCTGGACGTGCTGACCGCGCAGTCCACCCTGCTGCAGTCGCAGCAGCAGCTGGCCGGCCTGCAGTCGCAGCAGGTGCAGACCTCGGTGCGCCTGAGCAAGGCGCTGGGCGGTGGTTTCCAGCCCGCCGACACCGACCGCGCACCGATCGCCTCCCATTCCGATTCCTCGCATTCCTGAAGACGCCCGCCATGAGCCAGACCCAAGACACCGCGGCCCCGGCCGCCCCCAACCGCCGCGGCAACCTGCTGCGCGGCCTGTTCGTGATCGTCGTGCTGCTGCTTGCCGCCCTGGCGCTGTGGTACTTCATGTTCGGCCGTTGGTTCGAAGAGACCGACGATGCCTACGTGCAGGGCAACCAGGTGCAGATCACCCCGCTGGTGGCCGGTACCGTGGTCGCCATCAATGCCGATGACGGCATGCGCGTGGAGCGCGGCCAGCTGCTGGTGCAGCTGGACCCGTCCGACACTTCGGTGGCGCTGCAGCAGGCCGAAGCCAACCTGGCCAAGACCGTGCGCCAGACCCGTGGCCTGTACCGCAGCGTGGAAGGCGCGCAGGCGGACCTGAACGCCCGCCAGGTGACCCTGAAGCGCGTGCGCGAGGACTTCGCCCGCCGCAAGGATCTGGCCGCCACTGGCGCCATTTCCAACGAAGAACTGGCCCACGCCCGCGACGAGCTGGCTGCGGCCGAAGCGGCCGTTGCCGGTTCGCGCGAGACCGTCGAGCGCAACCGCGCGCTGGTCGACGACACCGTGATCGCCACCCAGCCGGACGTGCAGGCCGCCGCCGCGCAGCTGCGCCAGGCCTTCCTCAACAACGCCCGCGCCGGCATCGTCGCGCCGGTCACCGGCTACGTTGCCCGTCGTTCGGTGCAGGTGGGCCAGCGCGTGCAGCCGGGCAATGCACTGATGGCCGTGGTGCCGACCGAGCAGATGTGGGTCGAGGCCAACTTCAAGGAAACCCAGCTGCGCCATATGCGCCTGGGCCAGGAAGTGGAGCTGAAGTCGGACCTGTATGCCGGTGACGTGAAGTACAAGGGCCGCATCCAGAGCCTGGGCCTGGGTACCGGCTCGGCGTTCTCGCTGTTGCCGGCGCAGAACGCCAGCGGCAACTGGATCAAGATCGTGCAGCGCGTGCCGGTGCGCATCGCCATCGATGCCAAGCAGCTGGCCGAACACCCGCTGCGCATCGGCCTGTCGATGAAGGCCGAAGTGAGCCTGCGCGACCAGAAGGGTGAAGTACTGCCGAGCACCCCGGCCAAGGGCACCGTGTTCGACACCGACGTATATGCCAAGCAGCTGCATGATGCCGATGAGGTGATCCACACGATCATCCAGGGCAACCTGCCGCAGCAACAGGCAAAGGTGGGCTGAGGTCGCCATGTCCGCACAAGCTCCAGCCGCACCCGGCGCTCCGGGTGCACCGGCGGCGCCGGGTGCGGCCTCCGGGTTCCTGCCACCCAGCGTCGCCCTGTGCACCGTGGGCCTGGCGATGGCGTCGTTCATGCAGGTGCTCGACACCACCATCGCCAACGTTTCACTGCCGACCATCGCCGGTAATCTCGGCGCCAGCTCGCAGCAGGCGACCTGGGTCATCACTTCGTTCGCGGTCAGCACGGCCATCGCGCTGCCGCTGACCGGCTGGCTCAGCCGTCGCTTCGGCGAGCGCAAGCTGTTCGTCTGGGCCACGCTGGCCTTCGTCATCACCTCGCTGCTGTGCGGCCTGGCGCAGAGCATGGGCATGCTGGTGCTGTCGCGTGCGCTGCAGGGTTTCGTGGCCGGCCCGATGTACCCGATCACGCAGTCGCTGCTGGTCTCGATCTATCCGCGCGAGAAACGCGGACAGGCATTGGCGCTGCTGGCGATGATCACGGTGGTGGCGCCCATCTGCGGTCCGATCCTCGGTGGTTGGATCACCGACAACTACAGCTGGGAATGGATCTTCCTGATCAACGTGCCACTGGGCATCTTCGCCGCGCTGGTGGTGGGCAACCAGCTGAAGGGACGCCCGGAGCAGATCGAGAAGCCGAAGATGGACTACGTCGGCCTGGTCACCCTGGTGATCGGTGTCGGTGCCCTGCAGCTGGTGCTCGACCTGGGCAACGACGAGGACTGGTTCTCGTCGATGAAGATCGTGGTGCTGGCCTGCGTGGCGGTGGTGACGCTGACGGTGTTCCTGATCTGGGAGCTGACCGACAAGGATCCGATCGTCGACCTGAAGCTGTTCCGGCACCGCAACTTCCGCGCCGGCACGCTGGCGATGGTGGTGGCCTACGCGGCGTTCTTCAGCGTGGCGCTGCTGATCCCGCAGTGGCTGCAGCGTGACATGGGCTACACCGCGATCTGGGCAGGCCTGGCGACCGCGCCGATCGGCATCCTGCCGGTGATCATGACGCCATTCGTCGGCAAGTACGCATCGCGCTTCGACATGCGCATGCTGGCCACGGTGGCCTTCATCGTGCTGTCGATGACCAGCTTCCTGCGTTCGAACTTCAACCTGCAGGTGGACTACATGCACGTGGCCGGCGTGCAGCTGATCATGGGCATCGGCGTCGCGCTGTTCTTCATGCCGGTGCTGCAGATCCTGCTGTCGGACCTGGATGGGCGCGAGATCGCGGCGGGCTCCGGCCTGGCCACGTTCCTGCGTACGCTGGGTGGCAGCTTCGCGGCGTCACTGACGACGTGGCTGTGGGCGCGGCGTACCCAGGTGCACCATGCCGACCTGACCGAGCACATCTCGGCCTATCAGCCCGGCATGCAGGACCAGGTGACGGCGATGGGGCAGGGCGACCTGCAACACGGTGCAGCGGTACTGAACAACATGATCAACCACCAGGCATCGCAGATGGGCTTCAACGACATCTTCTTCCTGCTGGGCTGGATCTTCCTGGCGATCATCACGTTCCTGTGGCTGGCCAAGCCGCCGTTCGGCGCGGGTGCAGGTGCTGCCGCCGGCGGCGGGCACTGACCGTTCATTGCTGTTGAAACGCAGAAACCCCGCCGCAAGGCGGGGTTTTTCTTTTGATGGATCCACGCCACGCATGGATGGATCTCGGGGCGTGAATTCCCAGACCCCGGAAACGAAAAAACCCGCTTTCGCGGGTTTGATCATCTTGAGTCGTGGTGCCCAGGAGAGGACTCGAACCTCCACGGTTTTACCCGCTAGTACCTGAAA
This sequence comes from Stenotrophomonas sp. YJH_SMC_82, assembly GCF_059368875.1. Lineage (NCBI taxonomy): Bacteria > Pseudomonadati > Pseudomonadota > Gammaproteobacteria > Lysobacterales > Lysobacteraceae > Stenotrophomonas > Stenotrophomonas sp. YJH_SMC_82. Next base: position 623,064 of record NZ_JCAFSE010000002.1, on the reverse strand, counting down.
CTAGTGCGTCTACCAATTCCGCCACCTGGGCGACTCAGGAGATGAATTATGGGGAGCCACAGAAGATGTGTCAACAACATTTCACACTTTTTTCTGGGGCTGCACGCCCAGGTGATGCAGCAGGCTGCGCATCGCCGGTGACAGTCGTGTCCACTCGGCAAAGCAGGCGCACAGGCGTCGTTGCGCCCACGCATCGGCGAGCGGTACGGCGACGGTGTGCGTGCTGCGCCGATGCTGGCGCGCGATGGTCCGCGGCACGATGCCGACGCCGATGCCGTGGCCGACCATGATGCACACGCCTTCGAAGGTCTTCATGCGGATGCGTACATCCAGGCGGCGCCCGATGTCGCGCGCCTGGGCCTCGATGTAGGTCTGCAGTGCATTGCCGTCGGCCAGGGCAACGAAGGTCTCTCCGGCAGCCTCGGCAAAAGCCAGGCTGCGCCGGGTCGCGAAGCGGTGGTCGGCCGGCAGCAGCATCACCAGGGGATCTTCGGCGACCACATGCTGCTGCAGGCCGGCAGCGTCGACCGCATCGCTGATGATGCCGGCTTCGGCCTGGCCGGCACTGATCGCGCGTACGACTTCGGGGCTGGTGCGCTCCAGCAGTTCGACATGCAGGCGTGGGCGTTCGGCCAGCCACGGCGCGAGCCGCGAGGGCAGGTAGTTGGTCAGCGCGGCGGTGTTGGCATACAGGTGCAGGGTGCCGCGCGCACCCTGCGCGAACGCCTGTAGTTCGCCACGCAGCTGTGCCTGCTGCTGCAGGATCAGGCGTGCGTGGTGGGCGAGGGCGGCGCCGGCCTCGGTCAGGCTGACGCCGCGTGGGTGCCGGTGCAACAGCGCGGTGCCGGCATCGGCTTCGATCGTGCGCAGGCGCTCGCTGGCTGAACCCAATGCCAGGTTTGCCTGTGCCGCGCCGGCGGTGATGCTGCCGGCTTCGGCGATTGCCAGGAACAGGCGCAGGTCGGCGATGTCCATCCGCATGTCGTGCCTCATTGCTGATCCGGCGCCTTCGGGTCAGCCGAAGGCTGGGCCGGGAAGACCGCATTGTGCGCCTGGCGAGGGCCCGGTCCAATGAAGCCATGCATGAATCGACATACTTCTATTTGCTGCTGGTGGTGGTGTTCGTGCTGGCCGGCGTGGTCAAGGGCGTGACAGGGATGGGGTTGCCGACGGTGGCGATGGGCCTGCTGGGCAGCACCCTGTCACCGGTGGCGGCGGCGTCGATGCTGTTCATTCCAACCTTCGTCACCAATGCGTGGCAACTGCTGTCCGGGCCGTCGCTGGGCCACATCGTGCGGCGTTTGTGGCCGATGATGCTTGCCGTGGTGGTGGTGACGCTGGGTTCGGCCGCACTGCTGGTGCGGGTCGATCGCACCTGGTCGCGCGTTGCGCTGGGCGTGGCATTGGTGGTCTATGCCGCCTATGCGTTGCTCGCGCCGGTGTTCCGCGTGCCGCAGCGGCGCGAGCGCTGGCTGGGGCCGCTGGTGGGTGCGCTGTCCGGCGTGGTGACGGGGGCGACGGGTGTGTTCGTGATGCCGGCGGTGCCGTACCTGCAGTCGCTGGGATTGCAGCGCGAGGAGCTGGTGCAGGCGCTCGGGCTGGCGTTCACCGTGTCGACGATTTCGCTGACCACCGGTCTGGTGCTGCACGGTGCGTTCGGCATCCAGCAGCTGGGGCTGAGTGCGCTGGCGGTGCTGCCGGCGCTGCTGGGCATGTGGCTGGGCCAGGTGATCCGGCAGCGCATCAGTGCCCGCGTGTTCCGCGCCTGCTTCCTGGGGTTCCTGCTGCTGCTCGGGCTGGAACTGGTGCTGCGGCCGTTGTTCTGATGCCGGATCCGGGGCATGAAAAAACCCGCTTTCGCGGGTTTTTCTCATTCTCGACGTGGTGCCCAGGAGAGGACTCGAACCTCCACGGTTTTACCCGCTAGTACCTGAAACTAGTGCGTCTACCAATTCCGCCACCTGGGCGTCGAGGAGCGAGATTATGGGGTGCCGTGACGGGGGTGTCAACACTTTTTGCTGATCCCGGGTCGGTTGCCGTTGCGCATGCGAAACGGGCTCTGCCCCCCATCTCACTCGCTTGGGGCCAGAGCCCTTTCCTCTGGAAAGGAATCCGACCCCGGCTGCCGGATCACAGGCAAAAAAAATCCCCGCCGAAGCGAGGAGTCTTTTCGTTGGTGCCCAGGAGAGGACTCGAACCTCCACGGTTTTACCCGCTAGTACCTGAAACTAGTGCGTCTACCAATTCCGCCACCTGGGCGTTCCAGAGGCGCAATTGTGAAGATGAATCCGCAGGCTGTCAACGACTTCCTGAATATTTTTGACGCGATCGCTTGAAGGCGACCGCTGACCCGTTCTGCACGCCGCCAGCGGCTACCATGTAGGGCGATGACTACCAAAAAACCAAGCAAGGGCGGGAGCAAGTCCCGCAGCCAAGCCCCGAACAAGGGCGCCAAGGCGGGTGCAGCCCGCACCACCAAGCCGGGCAAGCCGCTGCCGGGCTGGTTCCCCGAATTGAATGAAGGCGGTGCACCGCCACGCGGCCGCAAGGTCCGCAGTACCGATGCACCGGGCCCGGCCCCGGGCCGCAAGCTGCCGCCGGCCGGCAAGGTGATCGACGATCCCTATGCCGCCCGCGAAGCGGAGAAGTACGAACAGCCCATCGCCAGCCGCGAGGCCATCCTGGCCCTGCTGGAGCGCTGCGAAGGGCCGCAGACCGCCGAGGAACTGGGCGCGCGCCTGGGCCTGACCGCTCCGGACCGGGCCGAAGCGCTGTCGCGCCGGCTCGGTGCGATGGTCCGCGACGGCCAGCTGGTGCAGAACCGTCGCGGCGGTTTCGCCCCGATCCAGACCCTGAACCTGGTCACCGGTGTGGTGATCGCCAACCCGGAAGGGTTCGGCTTCCTGCGCCCGGTCGAGGGCGGCGACGACCTGTTCCTGCCGCCTTATGAAATGCGCAAGGTCATGCACGGCGACAAGGTGCTGGCCCGCGTGACCGGCATCGATCACCGTGGCCGTCGCGAAGGCAGCATCGCCCGCGTGCTGGAGCGCGGCATGACCCGCCTGATCGGCCGCTTCAGCATCGAGATGGGCATCAACTACGTGGTGCCCGACGACAAGCGCGTGCAGCGCAACGTGCAGGTGCCGCCGGACCAGACCGGTGGTGCGCGCGACGGCCAGCTGGTGGTCTGTGAACTGACCCAGGCGCCGGACAGCCGCCGCCCGCCGATCGGCCGCATCATCGCGGTGCTCGGCGACAAGCTGACCGCGTCGCTGGTGGTGGAGACCGCCATCCATGGCCACGAGCTGCCGTTCGAGTTCCCGCAGGAGGTGCTGGACGAAGCGGCCTCGGTGCCGCTGGTGGTCGAGCCGGCGATGATTGGCGACCGTGTCGACCTGCGCAGCACGCCGCTGGTCACCATCGATGGCGAGGATGCCAAGGACTTCGACGACGCGGTGTACTGCGAGCCGAATGCCGAGGGTTTCCGCCTGGTGGTGGCGATTGCCGACGTCTCGAATTACGTTCGCCCTGGTACGCCGCTGGATGAAGAGGCGCAGAAGCGTGCGACGTCGGTGTACTTCCCGGGCTTCGTGGTGCCGATGCTGCCGGAGACACTGTCCAACGGCATCTGCTCGCTGATGCCGAAGGTCGACCGCATGTGCTTTGTCTGCGACATGCAGATCGACCGCGATGGCCTGGTCACGCATTCGCGCTTCTACGAGGCGGTGATGAACTCGCATGCGCGCCTGACCTACACCCAGGTGTGGAAGGCGGTGGGCGAGGACGATGCCGATACCAAGGCCTGGATGGGCGACCTGCTGCCGCAGGTGCAGCGCCTGCACCAGCTGTACAAGGTGCTGTCCAAGGCACGCGCCAAGCGCGGTGCCATCGAATTCGAAAGCAGTGAAGTGCGCTTCGTGCTGGACAACCGTGGTGAAGTGACCCAGGCCGGCATGCTGGTGCGCAACGACGCGCACAAGCTGATCGAGGAGTGCATGATCGCGGCCAACGTTGAGGCCGCCAGGTACCTGCTGTCGCGCCATGTGCCGGCGCCGTACCGCATCCACGAGAAGCCGCCGGAAACCAAGTACGCCGACCTGCTGGAATTCCTCAAGGAGTTCAAGCTGAGCCTGCCGCCGTGGTCGAAGGTGCGCCCGGGCGATTACACCAAGCTGCTGAAGAAGATCCGCGACCGCCCCGATGCCACGCTGCTGGAATCGGTGTTGCTGCGCAGCCAGAGCCTGGCGATCTACAGCCCGGAGAATCACGGCCACTTCGGCCTGGCGCTGGAGGCGTACGCGCACTTCACCTCGCCGATCCGCCGTTACCCCGACCTGCTGGTGCACCGTGCGATCAAGCATGCGTTGTCCGGCAAGCCGCTGGACAAGTTCACCTACAACGCGCGCGAAATGGCGGCCCTGGCGCTGCAGTGTTCCGAGCGCGAGCGCCGTGCCGACGAAGCCGAGCGCGAGGTCGACGAGCGTTACCGCGCGGCGTGGATGGAAAAGCACGTGGGCGGCCAGTTCGACGGCGTGATCAGCGGCGTGACCAGCTTCGGCCTGTTCGTGGAACTGGACGAGTCCAAGGTGCAGGGCCTGGTGCATGTGACCCAGCTGCCGCAGGACTATTACAAGTTCGACGCCACCCGCAAAACGCTGACCGGCGAACGCCGCGGCAGCAGCTACCGGCTGGGTGACCGCGTGCGGATCCTGGTGCTGAAGGCCAGCATGGAAGAGCGCAAGATCGACTTCCGCCTGGTCGAGCACAAGGGCGAGGACGAGGGCGATGGCCTGCCGCCGCCGCCCGAGCGGGGCAAGCCGGCCAAGCGCACCAAGAAGAAGTATTGAAAGGTGTGCCGACCAACGGTCGGCACCTACCGCAACTGGTAGGTGCCAACCTTGGTTGGCACGACGTTCCGGAGGAACCCCAGCATGCAAGGCCAACCCGAATACAGTGGCGGCTGCCAGTGCGGCGCGGTCCGCTTCCAGGCGCGTGGCGAGCTCATCGACAGCTCGATCTGCCATTGCCGGATGTGCCAGAAGGCGTTCGGTGCCTATTACGCGCCGCTGGTATCCGTGCGCGGCGTGCAGTTCAGCTGGACCCGCGGCCAGCCGCGCTATTTCCAGTCGTCCAACGTGGTGCGGCGTGGTTTCTGCGCCGACTGCGGTACACCCCTGACCTATGAAGCCCCGGATGGCGTGGCCGTGGCTGCCGGCGCCTTCGATGAGCCGGAACGCCTGCCACCGACGATCCAGTACGGGGTGGAGCGCAAGCTGCCGTTCGTCGACAGCCTGTCCGGCCTGCCGGCGCGGCGCACCGAGGACGACGTCGCCGCGCTGGAGTTCCTGGCCACCATCGTCTCCCACCAGCACCCCGACCACGACACCCCGCACTGGCCGCCGCGCAGTCGGTAACGCCCCTCTAGCGCCGAGCCCACGCTCGGCTGCTCCGGGTTCAGGCTTCATCGGCCCGCCGCCAGCCGAGCACGGGCTCGGCGCTACAGAGGGGCGGCCGGTCGCAGCGCCCGGCCTGCCGATGCTCTACCATAGCCACCCCCTTTCCGGTCCCCGCCCGCATGAGCAAGAACAGCCAGTGGATTGTCGGCGTCAACGCCGTCGCCTCCTCCATCGAGAACGACGCCGAGAACGTCCGCGAAGTGCTGGTCGAGGCCGGTGCGAAGAACCCGCGCCTGACCGAGATCGAAGAGAACGCCCGCCGCAAGGGCATCGATGTGCGCAAGGTGAACAGCCAGGCGCTGGACGGTGTTGGCGGTTCGGTGCGCCACCAGGGCGTGGCCGCGCGCTACGCCGCCGCCCGTACCTACAGCGAGAACGAGCTGGAAGGGCTGGTCACCGCGGCCGAGGGCAAGGCCCTGCTGCTGGTGCTCGACGAGGTGCAGGACCCGCACAACCTCGGCGCCTGCCTGCGCTCGGCCGCTGCCGCCGGGGCGACCGCGGTGATCATCCCGAAGGACAAGTCGGCCACGGTCAATGCCACTGTGCGCAAGACTTCGGCCGGTGCCGCCGACCTGATCCCGGTGGTGGCGGTGACCAACCTCTCGCGCTGCCTGAAGGACCTGCAGAAGCAGGGCGTGTGGATCTACGGCCTGGCCGGTGAAGCCACGGCCTCGCTGTACCAGCTGGACCTGAAGGGCAACATCGCGCTGGTGCTGGGCGGCGAAGCCGATGGCCTGCGCCGCCTGACCCGGGAGAACTGCGATGGCCTGGTCAAGATCCCGATGCCGGGCGAGATCGAGAGCCTGAACGTCTCCGTCGCCGCCGGCGTCAGCCTGTTCGAGGCCGTGCGCCAGCGCGGTTGATCGGCCAGCGCGATGTGATCGGGGTCAGATCCCTTTTCCAATGGGAAAAGGGATCTGACCCCGTTTCATGTCCCGCCTCACCCCGCGCTGCCGCCCAACGCCTTGAACAGCGTCACGTCGTTGTTGAGCTGGCCCTGGCGCGCACGTGCCAGCGACAGTTCGGCATCACGCCGGGTCTGCTGCGCTTCCAGCCAGGTGCGCAGATCGGTGGCACCCACGCGGTAACGCACTTCCTGCGCGCGTTCCACTTCCACCGCTTCGTCGTATGAAGCCTGCGAGGCCGCCACCTGGCGCGCCAGCTGCTCGCGCGCCGACAGTGCGTTGTCCACTTCCGAGAGCGCGGTATACAGCGTCTTGCGGAAGTTGCTGGCGGCGATCTGGTAGGCGGTGCCGGCGATATCGGTATCCAGCTGCGCACGCTGCAGGTTGAGGAACGGCAGCGACAGGCCGGCGCCCAGCGTGGCCACCGGGTTGCGCAGTACATCGCCCAGCGAGGTCGCGCTGGAACCGAGGCTGCCGGTCAGGCTCAGCGCAGGGTAGTACTGGGTGGCGGTGACCTTGATGGTCTTCAGGCTGTTGCGCAGGCGAAGTTCGGCCGCGCGCAGATCGGGGCGGCGGCCGAGCAGATCGGTCGGCAGGCCTTCGCTGATGGCTGGGCTGCGTGCGCCCAGCAGGTCCTGTGGTTCGTCCTGCTGGGGCCAGGGCGTGCCGTCCAGCAGCACGGTCAGCGCGTTGCGCACCTCCACCCGCTGCTGTTCCAGCGCGCTCTGCGAGGACCGCTGCGACTGCAGGTTCTGCAGTGCCTGGCGCACTTCCAGGCGCGATACCGCACCGGCGTCGAAGCGGGCCTGCACCAGTTCGCGGGTGCGTTCCAGGCGCTCCAGGTTGGCCTGGCCGGTGGCGATCGACTGGTTGAGGTAGGCCAGGTTCCAGTACTGGGTGATGGTGTCGCTGATCACCAGCAGCGCGGTGTTCTGCCGATCTTCCTCGCTGGCCTCGGCTTCCCAGCGGGCGATGTCGCGCTGGGTGCGCAGGCGGCCCCACAGGTCCACTTCCCAACCCAGCGAGACGCCGGTGGAATAGCTGCGGCGCCAATCATCAGACTGGTCGGTGGCGCGGCTGGCGCTGCCGCTCACGCCGGATGACGAGGGCTGCGGCCACAGTGCGTTGCTGGCCAGGCCGGCCTGCAGGCGCGAACGCTGCACGGCCAGGCCGGCGGCGGCCAGATCGCTGTTGGCGGCCAGCGCCTGCGCCACCAGGCGGTCCAGGCGTTCATCGCCGAAGCCGGTCCACCAGGTGTCCTGGCGGATGTCGCGGCCCGGTGTATCCAGGCTGCTGCGCGGGTCATCGGCTGGCGCGTTGAGGGTGGCATCGCCACGTCCATACTGCGCCGCCACGGCCGGGTCGTGCACCGGGTAGCGGCCGACCGACGCGCAGCCGGACAGGGCGAGTAGAACGGCACCGGCCAGCAGCAGGTGCCGGGGAGCGGGGAAGGGCAGTCGGGTCATCATCTTCATTCGCGGGCCAGGGCCTCCACCGGGTCGAGCTGCGCGGCGTTGCGCGCTGGCAGGAAGCCGAACGCAACGCCGATCAGGGTCGAGCAGGCAAACGCGGCGACGATCGAGGCGGTGGAGAACAGCACCTGGAAGTCGCTGGCGAAGCGGCCGATCATCGAGCCCAGCAGCAGGGCCAGGCCGATACCGAGCACGCCGCCGAGCAGGCAGACCAGCACCGCTTCAATCAGGAACTGCTGGCGGATATCACTCTGCCGTGCACCGACGGCCATGCGCACCCCGATCTCGCGGGTGCGCTCGGTCACCGATACCAGCATGATGTTCATCACGCCGATGCCACCGACCAGCAACGCGATGGCGGCGATGGCACCGATCAGCAGGGTCATCGTGCGCGTGGTCTGCTCGATGGTCTCGCGGATCTCGGCGCTGTTGCTGAGGAAGAAATCCTCGGTGCCATGGCGCAGGGTCAGCAGGCGGGTGATCGCTTCCTGCGCGGCGTCCATCGGCGTGTCATCGTCCACGCGCACGGTGATGCTGGACACGTGGCTCTGGCCGAGCATGCGCGACATCACCGTGGTGTACGGCACCCACACGCTGAGGCTGGTGCTGCCGCCGAAGCCGAAACTCTGCCGCTTGGCCACGCCGACCACGCGCGCCGGCACGTTGCCGAGCAGGATCACCTGGCCGACCGGGTCGACATCGGGAAAGAACTGGGCCTGGGTGTTCTCGTCGATCACCGCCACCTGGCCCAGGCCCTTGACCGCATCGGCATCGAAGAAGCTGCCGCTGAGCAGGGTCACGCCCTTGACCCGGAAGAACTGCTCGCCAACGCCGCTGACCTGGGCGGTGGACGACTGGTTGCGGTAACGCGCGGTGACCGAAGTCGATACGCTGGGGGTGGCGCTGTCCACGTAGCTCTGCCTTGCCAGTGCATCGGCATCGCTGGCCTTGAGCGTCTGTACGCGCGCCGAGCGCATGTCGCCGAAACCGCGGCCGGGATAGACGTCGATGGTATTGGTGCCGAGCGCGCTGATGTTCTGCAGGATCTGCTGCTGGGAGCCATTGCCCAGCGCCACCACCGAGACCACCGAGGCGATGCCGATGATGATGCCGAGCATGGTCAGGAAGGTTCGCAGCCGATGTGCGTTCATCGCCAGCAGCGCCATGCGGAACGCTTCGGTGAAGCGGTCGCGCGCGGCCCGCCAGCTGTTGCCGCGGGCGACGCCGGTACTGGCCTCGCGCTGCGCACGGTAGGTCGGCGCATTCGGGTTGGCGCGGTCGGCGATGATCTCGCCATCGCGGATTTCGATGATGCGCTGCGCGTGCTCGGCCACGCTCATGTCGTGGGTGACGATGATGATGGTGTGGCCTTCGGCATGCAGTTCGCCGAGGATCGCCATCACTTCCTCGCCGGATTTCGTGTCCAGCGCGCCGGTCGGTTCGTCGGCCAGGATCACCTCGCCGCCGTTCATCAGGGCGCGTGCGATCGACACGCGCTGCTGCTGGCCACCGGACAGCTGGCCCGGCTTGTGATGCATGCGGTCGCTCAGGCCCAGCCGCTGCAGCAGTTGCTCGGCACGCGCGTTGCGCACCGGGCCGGGGCTGCCGGCGTACACCGCCGGCACTTCCACGTTGCCGCGCGCATCCAGGTCGCCGAGCAGGTGGTAGCGCTGGAAGATGAAACCGAAATGCTCGCGGCGCAGTTCGGCCAGTTCGTCCGGTTGCATCTTCCCGGTTTCGCGGCTGGCCACCTGGTAGCTGCCACGGGTGGGACGATCGAGGCAGCCGAGGATGTTCATCAGCGTCGACTTGCCCGAGCCGGACTGGCCGACGATGGCCACCATCTCACCGGCGTGGATGTCGAGATTGACGTCGCGCAGCACGGCGATCACATCATCGCCGGCCGGGAATTCACGTCGCAGGTCGCGCAGGCGCAGCAGCGGCGCCGTCGTGCTCATCGGCGCCCCATGCCCGGGCCGCCAACCCGCATCTGCATGCCGCCGCGGTTGCCGCCGCCGGCGCTGGCACCGGCCGCACCCGCTTCGCCAACCACCACGCGCTCGCCTTCCTTCAGCCCGGACAGGATCTCGGCCAAGGCGCCATTGTTGATGCCCACCGTGACCTTGCGCGGCTGCGGTTGGCCCTTGTCGTCCAGCACCCGCACCATGCGCTCGTCGCCACGGCGCTTTGGCCCCAGCGCCACTGCCGGCACCATCAGCACGCCCTTGGCCTGCTTGAGCAGCACCGAGACCTGCGCGGTCATGTCGATGCGCAGCGTGCCATCCGGGTTCTCCACGTCGAACAGCGCGTTGTAGTAGACCGCGCTGCTGGAACTGGAACTGGAGGAGCTGCTGGAGCTGGATGAATTCTCGTTGGCGATCGAGGCTGGCGCCGGATTGATCTGGCGCAGCGTGGCGTGGTACTTGCGGTCCGGGTCGCCGAGCGTGGTGAAGTACACCGGCATGCCGGCCTTGATCTTGACCACGTCGGCCTCGGAGATCTCCGCATTGACGGTGACCACGTCCAGCCGCGCCAGCATGACGATGGTCGGCGCGGTCTGGTTGGCGTTCACCGTGCGGCCTTCCTCGGCCACCACCGCCACCACGGTGCCGTCCATCGGCGCGGTGATGCGGGTGTAGGCCAGGTTGGCGCGGGCGGTGCCCAGCTCGGTTTCGCGGCCCTTGATCTGCGCCTCGTAGGACTGCAGCTGGGCACGGGCGGTCTTCAGCTGCGCCTCGGCGGCATCGTATTCCTGGCGCGAGGTGGCCTCGGCAGCCAGCATCTGCTGCTGGCGCGCGAATTCCAGTTCGGCCTGGCGCAGGGTGGCCTGCTGGACGGCGCGCTGGGCGGTGACCTGGTCCAGCGAGGCCTGCGCGTTGAGCACCTGGTTCTGCTGGGTGGTGGCGTCGATCTCGGCAATCAGGTCGCCTTCCTTCACGGTGTCGCCCAGCTGCACCTTCAGCGACTTGATCTGGCCCGAGGCCTGCGCACCGACGCTGACCAGCTTGTAGGCATCGATCACGCCGGTGGCGTCCACCGTCTGCTCGATGTCACCGCGGCTGACCGGCGAGGTGGCCACCGCCGGCGCGGCGGGCTTGCGCAGCAGCCACCAGGCGGTCGCGGCGACGATCAGGGCAAGCAGGGCGATCAGTATCAGGCGACTCCGGCGGGTCGCGGGCAGCAGGCGGAACGTCACGTCGTGGCTTCACTCTCGGGGCCGCGCGTGCGGCGTTGGCGGGCATTGTGAAGACCGGGCGATGGACGGCTCAATCCTCGGGGTATGTCTGTATGTAACACTGTCGGTGAATACGCGTAACCACAGGTATCCCGCCCGTGGGTGGATACACTGGTACGCATTGCCCCGGATGCGGTTCAGCTGCCGACACGGGATGATCGCGACATGGAGACTGAAAACCCGATGCATCGACTGCTGATCGTCGACGACGACAACGACATCCGCACGCTGCTGGCCGAGCAGCTCGGCCGCGCCGGTTACCTGGTGAGCACGGCGGCCGATGGCACCGCCATGCGCCAGCTGCTGGACCGCGAGCACGTGGACCTGATCGTGCTCGACCTCAACCTGCCGCGCGAGGATGGCCTGACCCTGTGCCGTGACCTGCGTGCGCGTTCGAACACGCCGGTGATCATGCTGACCGCACGCGCCGAGCCGATCGATCGCGTGCTGGGCCTGGAAATGGGCGCCGATGACTACCTGGCCAAGCCGTTCGAACCGCGCGAGCTGCTGGCACGCATCCGCAACGTGCTGCGCCGGACCGAGGCGCTGCCGGCCAACCTGGAGCCGCTGGCGGTGCGCCGTGCGCGCTTCTCGCGCTGGGTGTTCGACCTGGAACATCGCCACCTGGTCGATCCGGATGACCGCGTGGTGGTGCTGTCCGGCGCCGAGTTCCGCCTGCTGCGGGTGTTCATCGCGCACGCCAACAAGGTGCTGTCGCGCGAGCAGCTGGTCGCGCTCAGCAGTGGCCGCAACTACGAGGCACAGGACCGCGCGATCGACCTGCAGGTCAGCCGCCTGCGCAACAAGCTGGGCGACGACGGTGGCCCGGACGGACTGATCAAGACCGTGCGCAACGAGGGCTACGTGCTGGCCTCCGCGGTCAACCTGGAATAAGCCGCGATGAAGCGCCTGCGCCATTTCCTGTCCTCGATGGTCGGGCGGTTGTTCGTGATCCTGTTGCTGGGCATGGCGGTGGCTGCGATCGGCGCGACCATGCTGGCCACTTCCAAGCGCCAGCAGGAGTTCGAGCGGCAGAACCTGAACCGCATCGCCGACCGCCTGCAGGGCTACGTCAACCTGCTGGACGGCAATCCGGAGCTGCGCGAGCGCCTGCTGGCGATCGGCGGGCCGAGCGTGCGCGCGCTGCAGCCCGGAGCCCGCCTCGGGCGTGCCGACACGGCGCTGATGGAAGTGCTGGAAGACCGCCCCGGACCGGTGTCGCGCGCGCATGTGCACTTCGCTTCGTTCCGCTCCTGCATTCCCAAGCTGCAGGACCTGCTGCCGCCGCCACCGCCGGGTCACCGGCGGCCGCCGCGCGAACGCGACCCGGCGTTCATCCCGCCCAAGTGCCGCGCGGTGGACGTGACCCTCAACGACGGCACGCTGCTGAAACTGGCGCTGGACTCGCCGGCGGTGGCGCACAACGGCATCCTCGCCGTGGACCCGTGGTTCCTGACCCTGCTGGTGCTGGCGATTGCCGTGCTGGCCTATATCGTTGCGCGCATGGCCAGTGCGCCACTGCAGGAACTGGCCGCCGCTGCCGAGGATCTCGGCGACGATCTGCAGCGCGACCCGTTGCCATTGCGCGGGCCGCGTGAAGTGCAGCGCGCCGCCGAAGCCTTCAACGCCATGCAGCACCGCCTGCAGCGGCACCTGGCCGAACGCACGCAGATGCTGGCGGCGATCACCCATGACCTGCAGACGCCGCTGACCCGGTTGCGCCTGCGCCTGGAGAATGTCAGCGACGAAGCCCTGCGCGAGCGCCTGATCGGTGACCTGGCGGCGATGCAGGCGCTGGTGCGCGAGGGCCTGGAACTGGCCCGCAGTGCCGAGAGTGCCGAGCAGCGCGCCGCACTCGACCTGGATTCACTGCTGGAGAGCATCGTCGAGGACACCGCCGAAGGCGGCGCCGACGTGGTCTTCGAGGGGGGCAGTGGTTCGGTGCTGATGCTGCGTCCGCTGGCCATGCACCGCCTGTTCTCCAACCTGGTGGACAACGCGGTGATGTACGCGCAACGGGCGCGGGTACGGGTCGAGCGCAGCGGCGGTGCGATCACCGTAGTGGTGGCCGATGACGGCCCCGGCCTGGCCGAAGAGCAGCTGGAGGCGGTGTTCGATCCGTTCGTGCGGGTGGAAACCTCGCGTTCGCGCCAGACCGGCGGGGCCGGCCTGGGCCTGACCATCGCCCGCGCCCTGGCCGAGAAGGACGGCGCGCGGCTGTGGCTGCGCAACCGGGCCGAAGGTGGCCTGGAGGCGGTGGTGCAGTGGCCGGCCAGTGCCCAGGTGGTGGCGCCCGGCCGCGCCGGCTGAGCCGGCGGGCCGCGGACGGTGACGCCGGGGCCGGGGTTTGGCCTATCATCTGCCCATCTCCCCAGTCTCCCCTCGATGAGCCAGCCCGTTCCCGCCGGCATGCCAGTGCGCGCTGCCCGGCTGTTCCCGCACGCTGCCGCGCCCTGCAGCCGCACCTGGCCGCCGCTGCTGCGGTGATGGGCGGGCAGGGGGACGAGGGGCGCTGGGTGGAGCGCCGCGCATCAGGATTCAGGCGGGCACTGCGGCAGGGCCTGCTGTGGTTGCTGCTGGCCCTCGCGCTGCCGCTGGCGGCACAGGAGGGCGCGCCCCCGCTGCGCGACTACGCCATCGATGTATGGACCTCGCGCAACGGCCTGCCGCACAACTCGCTGCGCGACATCGCACAGACGCCGGAGGGCCATCTGTGGTTCGCCACCTGGGAAGGGCTGGTGCGCTACAACGGACTGGACTTCACCGTGTTCGACCGCAGTACGCGCCCGGGCCTGCGCGACAACGGCATCGGCGCACTGTTCGTCGACCGCCAGGGCGGGCTGTGGATCAGCGATTCGCGCGGCAACGTCAGCCACCGCGGCAGCGACGGCCAATGGCGGGTCTGGGAGCACCAGGCCGGTACACCGCAGGTGCTGATCCAGTCCATGCAGATGGACAGCCAGGGCCGGCTGTGGCTGCTGTACGAAGGCAAGGGCATCGGCTACCTGACGCCGGATGCCGGCATCGTCTACCAGGCACCGGCGGCGGACCTGCCGATGGCGATGAGCTTCACCAAGCTGGTGGTCGATGCACAGGACCGGGTATGGGTCGGCACGCTCGACGGGCTGGTGCTGCGCGACAACGACGGCGTGCTCAAGCGCGCGCCCGCCGCGTGGGGGCTGGGCGCCGGCAGCGGCCTGTCGTGGCCGTACCGGGCACCGGATGGCGCGCTGTGGATCGTCGCCGGCGAGCGCCTGTACCGGGTGGAGGACGACCAGCTGGTGCTGGTGCACCGCCTGCCGGGCCAGCTGCACATGACCTCGATGCTGCAGGACCGGCATGGCGATCTGTGGCTGGGTACCGAGAACCAGGGCCTGCTGCGCATTTCCGCCCATGGCCTGGAGCGGCTGCCGGCCGGCCTGAACCTGCCGGGCGGACGCGTGGTCAGCCTGCGCGAGGATGCCGAAGGCAGCATCTGGGTGGGAGCCAATGGGGGCCTGTACCGCCTGCGCGAAACACTGTTCAGCAGCTTCACCGAGCGCGATGGGCTCAGTGGCGACTACGTGCGCACGGTGTTCGAGGATCGCGACCGCCAGCTGTGGGTCGGCAGCGCCAGCGGCCTTGACCTCCAGACCCGCGACGGTCGTTTCCGCGCGGTGCCGCTGCACAACCGCGGCGGCAAGGCGCCCTCGGTACTCAGCCTGGCACAGGGGCCGGACGGTGACCTGTGGGTGGGAACCTTCGGCGACGGCGTTTACCGGCTGGGTCGCGATGGGGGCCTGCGCCACAACTATGCGGCGGCTGACGGCATGCCGGGCGGCAACATCCGTGCGATCACCGTTGACCCGCAGGGCGTGGTCTGGGCCGGCACGCAGAAGGGCGTGGTGCGCATCGACGGCGACCGGGTGCAGGTCTCGAACGTGCCGGGCATGCCCGGCGGCCTGATCACCGCGCTCGAGCATGACCACCAGGGCAACCTGTGGATCGGCACCATCGAAGGCATCCGCGTGCTGCGTGGCGACCACGTGCAGTCGATCGACCTGGCCCCGCTGGGGGGCGGCCGCAGCGTGTTCGGTTTCCACCAGCTGGGCGATGCGATGTGGATCAGCAGTGATCGTGGCCTGTACCGCTGGCGCAACGGTGCGCTGGCGCGGGTCGGCCTGGAGCAGGGCATGCCGGTGGACGCGGTGTTCCAGCTGGTGCCGGACCGCCTCGGCAATGTCTGGATCAGCAGCAACCGTGGTGTGCTGCGCACCGACATGGCCACCCTCAATGCGGTGGCCGATGGCCGCACGCCGCGGGTGGTGCTGGAGCGCTACAACGAGATCGACGGCATGGCCAATGCACAGGCCAATGGCAGCTCCAGTCCATCGGCGATCCTGCGCCAGGATGGCACGTTCTGGGTGGTCACCGCCGGTGGCCTGAGCACGGTCGACCCGCAACGCCTGCAGCGTTTCCGCGAGCGGCCATCGCCGCCGGCGGCGATCGAGAGCGTGCAGGTGGATGGTGCGCCGGTGCACTGGGAGGGACCGGATCGCAATTACATTCCCGGTGGCCGCCGGTTGGCGGTGAGCTATGTCGGCCTGAGCTACCTGATGTCCGACCGGATCCGCTACCGCACGCGGCTGGATGGCCTCGATGCCGGCTGGGTCGAGCGTGGCCCGCAGCGCAGCGTCGAGTTCGTTGGCCTGCCGCCGGGCGACTACACCCTGCATGTGGCTGCGGCGCATCCGGGCGGCAGCTGGGGCCAACAGGAGGCGGTGTGGAGCTTCAGCGTCGAGCCGTTCTGGTGGCAGCGGCGCAGCGTGCAGGCGCTGGGCGGGCTGTTGCTGCTGGCCGGCCTGGTGGCACTGTACCGCCTGCTGCTGCAGCAGCTGAAGGCCAGCAACCTGCGCCTGGCGCGGCGGGTGGACGACGCGACCTTCGACCTGCAGGCCAAGACCGTGCACCTGCAGGCGCTGAACCAGGAAAAGACCGAGCTGGCCGAACGCCTGGCGCGCCAGGCCGAAGCCTTCGAGCGCCAGGCCCGTGAGGATGCGCTGACCGGGCTGGCCAACCGCCGCGGCTTCGACGAGACGCTGGCGCGTGACTTCGCCCGTTCGCAGCGCAGTGGTCATCCACTGTGCCTGGTGGTGCTGGACATCGACCATTTCAAGGACGTCAACGACCGCCACAGCCACAGCATCGGCGATGCCGTGCTGGTGCAGGTGGCGACGCTGATCGCAGCCGCCAGCCGCGACTCCGACCTGCCGGCGCGCACCGGCGGCGAAGAGTTCGCGCTGCTGCTCAACGACACCCGCCTGGAGGAAGCCGCGCAGCTGTGCGCGCGCCTGCGCGGCCTGTTCCATGACCACCCCGACTGGGCCGGTGTGGAAGGCCTGCGCGTGACCTTCAGTGCGGGGCTGGTGGAGCTGGATGCCGACGACCGCACCCCGGCGCTGCTGTACCAGCGCGCCGACCGCGCGCTGTACCGCGCCAAGAGCGACGGCCGCGATCGCACGAGCATTGGTTGATCGCATCCACGCATGGCGTGGATCTACTGTGCGGCGATTGATTCGCCACCATGCATCGATGGAACGACGTCGGCCTGTAGAGTCGAGCCGTGCTCGACCACCGCGCGGCAGCGCGGAAAAAGGTGCAGCCGAGCATGGCTCGGCTCTACAGAAAGCGCTTTCTTACCGCGGCCAGGCGTTGGCGATGGTGCAGAACAGCCGCGCGGTCTGCTCGGTGTCATATACCGCGCTGTGCGCTTCATTCGCATCCCAACCCAGCCCGGCGGCAGTGGCCGCACGCGCCAGCACGGTCTGGCCGTAGGCGATACCGGCCAGGGTGACCGTGTCGAACACGCTGAACGGATGGAACGGGTTGCGCTTGTGGCCGGTCCGCGCCACGGCCGCGTTGACGAAGCCGAGGTCGAAATGGGCATTGTGGCCAACCAGGATCGCGCGCTGGCAGCCGTACTTCTTCATCGCCGCACGCACCGGAGTGAAGATGTGGTCCAACGCCGCTTTTTCTTCCTTGGCCAGCCGGAACGGATGGTCGAGGATGATGCCGGTCACTTCCAGCGACTTCGGGTCGATCTCCAGGCCCTCGGCCGGGACCACGTGGGCACTGGCGGTCTGGCCGGGGTAGAGCAGGCCGTTCTCGTCCATCTCGAGCGGCACCGCAGCGATTTCCAGCAGCGCGTTGCGCTGGCTGTCGAAGCCGCCGGTTTCCACATCCACCACCACCGGCAGGAAGCCGCGGAAGCGTTGTGACATCGCGCGCTGCGCCTGGGGAACTGCGGAATCGGGAACGGCGGCAGGTGCGGGGATGGGGTCAGTCATGCGTGAATTCTATCAGAGCAGCCCTGAGCGCCCGGCCACGCAGCCCATGCCAGCCACCGTGGTGGCACGAACGCAGAACCCGGTAGGTGCCAACCTTGGTTGGCACATGACGCGCCGACCAAGGTCGGCATCTACCGAACCGCTGGCCGCGCAGGTGTGGCCGAGGGAGACCACCGCGCCAACCAGGCGTCCACGCTCAGCTTGCCGGCGCCGGTGAAGATCAGCGGCAGCAGCATGGCCATGAACAGCACCGGCAGCTTGAAGTTGCCGAAGCCCTGGTCGCTGATCGCATAGCCCATGGCCAGGTCGGCCAGCGAGTTCCACTCCATCGGCCAATGCACCGCATAGGTGGCCACCACGGTCAGCACCAGCAGGCTCGCGGCGGCGAAACGGGTGCCGAAACCGAACAGCAGGCAGGCCGCCCCGAGCAGTTCGAACCAGGTCGCCAGTTGCCAGTTCAGGGTGGCCGGCAACTGGTCGAACGGGAATGGAAAGGCGTCCTGCAGGTCGGCGAACCAGTTCTGGCCGCGCAGCTTCTCGCGGCCGGATTCGAAGAATTCCCAGGCCAGCAGCAGGCGCAGGCCGAGCGGGGCCAACCAGGGGGCGAGACGGTCCAGCTGGTCACGCGCGGCGGCCAGGGTCGGAAGGTTCATCAGGGGATCTCCGCAAATGGGGTGTCAGGGCGGGGCGGTGAGCGGGCCGATCACGCCGGCCTGCAGGAACTGCCGCAGCAGCGCGGCACCGGGGCCGGCCAGCGCGTCTTCGGCCAGCCCATGCGTGGTGGCGAGGCGTTGCAGGTACGTACGGCCTTCCAGCCCAGGCTGTTCACCGATGCTGGACAGCAGGTGCACCGCCAAGGGGCTGAGCGCGGCGAATCGCACTTCACCGTCGGCTTCGCGGCGGACCAGCAGGCCGGTGGGTTCTGGGAGGGGCTGGGTCGGCGCATCCTCTGCACCGAGACGGTGCACCGGCCACTGGTACAGCAGCGGCCACGCCAGCGGCGAACGCTGCAGCGGCACCCGCAGCGGATCGACATCGCCAGGCGCAGGAAGTGGCTCGGCCTGCAACTGGTACAGCGCGGTTTCCACCCACTCGTAGTGGGCCAGTTCGGTCAGCGCCGGGTGCGGCAGCTGCGGCTGTGCCTGCAGCCACTGCACGAACTCGGCGGCCAGCTCGGTGAACAGGGGGGTCTGGCAGCGATGGGTGGCGAAGTAGTGGCGCACCAGCGCGCTCCATGCCGGTTCGCCGAGCAGGCGGACGCAGACCGGGAAACCGTTGCTCAGGAGCCCGAGCAGGTTGTTGAACAGCAGGTGCTGGTACACCGCCAACCGGCGTGCATCCAGGCCGGCTGGTGCCGGCACCGCCTGTGGATCGCGCAGGTGCGCGGTGAACGCGTGCTGCTGCGCGCGCAGGGTGTCGATAGCGTCAGCCATGTGCAGCCCCGGCGTGTGCGGCCTGCAGGCGGCGGATGGTCTGCAGTTCGCCCTGCAGTTCCGCATAGGGCGGGAAATTGAAATCGCGTTCGAGCAGGGTGGGGCGTGGGCCGATGCGAGCATAGGTACGCGCCAGCAACTCCCAGACCGGATCAATCACCGCGCTGCCATGGGTATCGATCTTCAGGTCGGGTGCCTCGTCCAGGTGCCCGGCCACGTGCAGGCAGACGATACGCTGCGCGGGCAGGCCGGCGATGAAGGCATCGGCATCGTAGCCGTGGTTGCAGGCGTTGACGTAGACGTTGTTGACGTCCAGCAGCAGGTCGCAGTCGGCTTCGGCGAGCACCGCATTGGTGAACGCCAGCTCGTCCATCGCCGGTTCCGGCGCCAGGTAGTAGGACACGTTCTCCACCGCGATGCGGCGGCCGAGCAGGTCCTGCACGCGGCGGATGCGCTGCGCGGTATGGCGCACGGCTTCGTCGGTGAAGGGGATCGGCAGCAGGTCGTACAGGTGGCCGTCGTCGCTGCAGTAGCTCAGGTGCTCGCTGTACAGCGGCACGCGGTGCTTTTCGAGGAACCGGCCGACCTGCTCCAGCAGCGGGGTGTCCAGGGCGGCACTGCCGCCCAGCGACAGCGACAGGCCGTGGCAGCTCAGCGGATGGCGGTGTGCCAGTTCGGCCAGGGCATCACCGGCCGGGCCGCCGACATGGATCCAGTTCTCCGGCGCGCATTCCAGGAAGTCGAAGTCGCCTGCCGGAGCGTCACGCAGATCCTGCAGCAGCGCCCGGCGCAGGCCCAACCCTGCAGCCGCCGCGCGAAGCGGCGACTGCGGGTGGACGAGGCTGGCGCGGACGTCAGTGCTTGCCACCGCACTTGCCTTCGCCGCACTTGCCTTCAGCCGACTTCGTGTCGCCGGTCTTGGCCTTGGCGCCCGCTGCGCCGGCAGCCTTGCCCTTGTCGGCACCGCACTTGCCTTCGCCGGTCTTGCCGTCGGCACCACACTTGCCTTCGGCGTGCTTGGTCGCGTCGGCTGCCATCTTGGTATCGGCGGCCTTGGCATCGGTGCTGGCCTTGGCTGCCTGGCCGGCCACCAGGTAGCCCTGGGCGAGGTCGCTCATGCTCAGCGCCGAGGCGCTGGCGGTCATGCCCAGGCCGGCGGCCAGGGCGGTAGCGGTCAGCAGGGACAGGGTCTTGTTGGAACTGCTCATCGGTCTTACTCCTGGGTGGTGGGCAGGTGCCCGGGGTGAATCGATGGTGCAGCGATCCTACTCAACGAATCCTCGCCAAGAACTCAAATTTTCGTGAGATCTGTTACAGAAGCATCCGGCAGGTCCGCACCGGGCACGCGTGGCGCCCACAATGCGGATGAAACACCCCAAAAAAGAAGGCCGCTGTCACCAGGACAGCGGCCACCTTGGAGTCGACTCCGGTGTTGCAGTGCAGCGTCAGGGCTGGCCGGTGCTGGAGGTCTCGTCGCGCTTTTCACGCGGTGGCAGCGGCTGCTCGCCATGCACCAGGAACCATACGTTCTCGGCGATGTTGGTGGCGTGGTCGCCCACGCGCTCCAGGTTCTTGGCCATGAACAGCAGGTGCGTGCACGGGGTGATGTTGCGCGGGTCTTCCATCATGTAGGTCAGCAGCTCGCGGAACAGCGCGGTGTACTGCGCGTCCAGGCGGGCGTCGTCCTCACGCAGTTCCAGCGCGGCATCAGCATCGTTGTCGCGGTAGGCGGCAATGGCACGCCGGACCTGCTGCGCGGCCAGGCGGCCCAGTGCACGCAGGCCCTGGATCTGCGGCAGCGGCGGCACCTTGCCCAGCGCGATCGAGCGCTTGGCGACGTTGGCAGCGTAGTCACCGATGCGCTCGATGTCGGCCGGAATGCGCAGGCCGGCAAGGATCTCGCGCAGGTCGCGCGCCATCGGGCCACGCAGCGCCAGGCGCATCACGTCGTGGCTGATCTGCTGTTCCAGCGCATCGATCGCCTCGTCGTTGGCGATGATGCGATGGGCAGCGTTCTCGTCGCGCTTCTCGATCACGTCCATCGACGCTTCGAGCTGGGCGACGGCCATCTCGCCCATGCGCACGATCTCGGCCACCAGGCGCTGCTGCTCTTCGTCGTAGCTCTTGACGATGTGGTCGTTGGGAAGGTTCATGGTTGTTCCACTCTGTAGAGTCGAGCCACGCTCGACTGATGGTGTCTGCAGGGTCGAGCCGTGCTCGACTGACGTTTCAGCCGAAGCGGCCGGTGATGTAGTCCTCGGTCTGCCGCTGCGACGGCTGCGAGAAGATCACTTCGGTGCGGTCGTGCTCGATCAGGTCGCCCAGGTACATGAAGGCGGTGTAGTCGGACACGCGAGCGGCCTGCTGCATGTTGTGGGTGACGATCACGATGGTGTACTCGTGCTTGAGTTCTTCCACCAGCTGCTCGATGCGGCTGGTCGAGATCGGATCCAGCGCCGAGGTCGGCTCGTCCAGCAGCAGCACCGACGGGCGCAGGGCCACGGCACGGGCGATGCACAGGCGCTGCTGCTGGCCGCCGGACAGGCCCAGTGCGCTCTGCCCCAGCTTGTCCTTCACTTCGTCCCACAGCGCGCCCTGGCGCAGCGCCTGCTCGACGCGGTCGGCCATGTCGGCCTTGCTCAGCTTCTCGTGGTGGCGGATGCCGTAGGCCACGTTCTCGAAGATGGTCATCGGGAACGGCACCGGCTTCTGGAACACCATGCCGACCTTGCTGCGCAGGCGGTTCATCGGGTACTTCGGCGACAGGATGTTCTCGCCGTCCAGCAGCACTTCACCGCGCGCTTCCAGCTTCGGGTACAGCGCGTAGATGCGGTTGAAGATGCGCAGCAGGGTCGACTTGCCGCAACCGGAAGGACCGATCAGCGCGGTCACGCGCTTTTCCGGGATTTCCAGGTTGATGCCCTTCAGGGCGTGGAACTTGTCGTAGTAGAAGTCCAGTCCACGCGCAGCCAGCTTCACCGGCGACGGCGTGTGCAGGCTCTCGTGCGAGGACGGCACGGCGATGCGCTGCATCGGCACGGCGTTGGAAAGGTCGTTCATGGCGTTATCCACGGAAAGGTCAGTCATGGGAGATACGGTTGCGCAGCAGGATGCCGCGGGCGGCAAGGCTGACCAGCAATACGAAGACAGTCAGCACCAGGGCACCGGCCCAGGCCAGCACCTGCCAGGATTCATACGGGCTGCCGGCGAACTGGTTCATCACCACCGGCACCGAGGCCATCGGCTGGAAGATGTTGTTGTTCCAGTACTGGTTGCCGAAGGCGGTGAACAGCAGCGGTGCGGTCTCGCCGGAGATGCGGGCCAGTGCCAGCAGGATGCCGGTGATGATGCCGGCCGAGGCACTGCGGTACAGCACCTGCACGATCACCTTCCACTGCGGGATGCCCAGCGACAGGGCCGCTTCGCGCATCTGCGAGGGCACCAGGCGCAGCATCTCGTCGGTGGTGCGTACCACCACCGGCAGCACGATGAAGGCCAGCGACAGCGCACCGGCGAACGCCGAGAAGTTGCCGCCGGTCTGCATCACGTACAGGGTGTAGACGAACAGGCCGAGCACGATGGACGGGGCCGACAGCAGGATGTCGTTGACGAAGCGGACCACGGTGCCGGCCTTGCGGGCGTTGCCGTACTCGGCCAGCCAGGTGCCCGCCAATACGCCCAGCGGGGTGCCGATGCCGATCGCCAGCGCACACATCACGGCGCTGCCGAAGAACGCGTTGGCGAGGCCGCCTTCCTGCATCGGCGGCGGCGTCATCTTGGTGAACAGATCCAGGTTGATGCCGGCCAGGCCCTTGGAGGCCAGGGTGAACAGGATCCAGCCCAGGAAGAACAAACCGAACAGCGCGGTGGCGCAGGAGGCGGTGATCGCAACGACATTGCCGATGCGGCGGCGCAGGTACAGGGAGTCAGCGGTGCTGGACATCAGTTGCCCTCCTTGCGGGACAGGCGCATCAGCATCAGGCGGGCGATGGCGAGCACCACGAAGGTGACGATGAAGAGGACGAAGCCGAGCAGCAGCAGGGCCGAACGGTAGGTTTCAGTGGCTTCACCGAAATCGTTGGCGATCAGCGCAGCAATGGTGGTGCCCGGTTCCAGCAGCGACGGCGACAGGCGCACGCTGTTGCCGATCACGAAGGCCACCGCCATCGTCTCGCCGAGGGCGCGGCCGAGGCCGAGGAAGATGCCGCCGATCACCGCCGAGCGGGTGTAGGGCAGCACGATGTCCCAGCTCACTTCCCACTTGGTGGAGCCCAGCGCATAGGCCGATTCCTTCAGGCGGGTCGGCACGGTCAGGAACACTTCGCGCATCACCGAGGAGATGAACGGAATGACCATGATCGCCAGCACGAAACCGGCGGTGAGCATGCCGATGCCCAGCGGCGGGCCCTGGAACATCGGGCCGATGATCGGCCATTCGCCCAGGGTCTCGTTGAGGAACGGCGTGACGTACTCGGTCATCACCGGCACCAGCACGAACAGGCCCCACATGCCGTAGATGATCGAGGGAATGCCGGCCAGCAGTTCGATGGCTGTGCCGACCGGGCCACGCAGCCAGCGTGGTGCGACTTCGGTGAGGAAGAAGGCGATGCCGAAGCTGACCGGCACGGCGATGACCATCGCGATGACGGCGGTGACCAGGGTGCCGTAGATCGGGGCGAGCGCGCCGAACTTGTTTTCGACCGGATTCCAGTCGGCGGAGAAGAAGAAGCTCAGGCCCTGCATCTGCAGGGCATGGCGGCCGCCCCACAGCATCGACAGCGCGGCGCAGGCCAGGGCGATCAGGACGAAGATGACGGTGCCGACCAGCACCCATCGGAACAGTTTGTCGTTGCGGGCATCACGCGCATCACGCGTGGACGGGGCGGCTACAGGCTGGGCGATGGCATTCATGGGGACGGCAGGGCCAGGAAGGGGCGGGGCGGCACGGCGTGGAAGCGGTGCCCGCGCGGGGCGGGCACCGTCGAGTCCGTCACTTCAGGTCGGTCGCCCAGTAGGCCTCGATCTGCTTGACCAGTTCGGCCGGCAGCGGCACGTAGTGCAGCTCGTTGGCCTGGGCCTGGCCGTTCTCGAAGGCCCACTTGAAGAAGGCCAGGGTGTCCTGGTTGCGCTTGGCGTCCTTCGGCTGCTTCTGCATCAGCATGAAGTTGGTGGCGGTGATCGGCCACGCCTGCTCGCCCGGGGCGTTGGTGATGACCAGGTTGAAGTCCTTGGCGCTGGCCCAGTCGGCGCTGGCGGCCGCCGCGGCGAAGGTTTCCGCGCTGGGCTCGACCCAGTTGCCGGCGGCGTTCTGCATGGCGGTGTACGGCATGCCGTTCTGCAGCGCGTAGGCCAGCTCGACGTAGCCGATGGAGCCCTTGATCTGCTTCACGTACGAAGCGACGCCTTCATTGCCCTTGCCACCGACGCCGTCCGGCCACTGCACCGAGGTGCCTTCGCCGACCTTGCTCTTCCACTCCGGGCTGACCTTGGACAGGTAGTTGGAGAAGTTGAAGGTGGTGCCCGAACCGTCCGAACGGTGGACCAGGGTGATCTTGCCGTCCGGCAGCTTCACGCCCGGGTTGGCGGCGACGATGGCCGGATCGTTCCAGGTCTTGACCTTGCCCAGGAAGATGTCGGCCAGCAGGGCGCCGCTCAGGCGCAGCTTGCCGGCTTCCAGGCCTTCGATGTTGACCACCGGCACCACGCCGCCGATGGCCGACGGGAACTGGGCCAGGCCGGCCTGTGCCAGCTCTTCGCTGCTCAGCGGCTTGTCGGAGGAGCCGAAGTCGACGGTGCCGGCCTTGATCTGGGCGATGCCGCCGCCGGAGCCGATCGACTGGTAGTTGATCTTGGCCCCGGTGGTGGCGTTGTAGTCGGCCGACCACTTGGAGACCAGCGGGAAGATGAAGGACGCGCCCGCGCCGGACACTTCGGCGGTCACCTTGGCACCGGCAGCGGCCGGGGCAGCGGCACCGTCGGCCGCCGGCTGCTGCGCGGCCTGCTTGTCGCCACCGCAGGCCGACAGGCCCAGGGCGATGGCCAGGGAAAGGGCGGCAAGGCCGGCCGAGTGCAGTTTCATGGTCACTCCATAGCGGGGAAGAGCCGACGTGGTCGGCGGATGCGGCTATGAAATGATGTTTTTGTTACAGCCGTATTACGACCATGACAGAGGTGTCCTGGATCACGTTCTGACAAGGGTTTCACCGGGTTGGCCCCCATCCGGCATAGCCCCGGAGACCCCGGATCTGCGCACCGGTATGGCGGCCGGTTGGCCCTTGTGGAGTCAAGCCATGTTCGACGGCTCCCTGCCCTCGGTAGGTGCGGACCGTCGGTCCGCACGCTCCAGCACCCAGCCGAGCGTGGGCTCGGCGCTGCAGAGGCAGATGCATGCATCCCCGAAAACAAGAAGAGCGCGAGATCTCGAGGATCTCGCGCCCGGTTGGGGCCGGCGGGGGAGAGAGGACCCGCCGGCCCCGTTCCTGCGGGGGAACGTGCTTACTTCAGGTTCTGCGACCAGTAGGTCTCGATCTGGCGGACCAGGCTGTCCGGCAGCGGCACGTAGTCCAGCTGGCGGGCCTGGGCGTCGCCGCTCTTGTAGACCCAGCGGAAGAACTCCTGGGTGGCCTTGCCGTTGGCAGCGTTCTTCGGCTTCTTGTGCACCAGGATGAAGTTGGTGGCGGTGATCGGCCAGGACTCGGCGCCCGGGGCGTTGGTCATCACCAGGTAGAAGTCCTTGGCGCTGGCCCAGTCGGCGCTGGCGGCAGCGGCGGCGAACGATGCATCGCTCGGCTGCACGAACCTGCCGGCAGCGTTCTTCATCGCCGTGTACGACAGCTTGTTCTGCAGTGCGTAGGACAGTTCGACGTAGCCGATGCCGCCCTTGATCTGCTTCACGTAGGCAGCAACGCCTTCGTTGCCCTTGCCGCCGATGCCGGCCGGCCACTGGACCGAGGTGCCTTCACCGACCGAGCTCTTCCACTCCGGGCTGACCTTGGACAGGTAGTTGACGAAGTTGAAGGTGGTGCCCGAACCATCCGAGCGGTGCACGACGGTGATCTTGGCGTTCGGCAGGGTCACGCCCGGGTTCAGCGCGGCGATGGCCGGGTCGTTCCAGGTCTTGATCTTGCCCAGGAAGATGTTGGCCAGCACGGTGCCGTCCAGCTTGAGTGCGCCCGGGGCGATGCCGGCCACGTTGACCACCGGCACCACGCCGCCGATCACCGACGGGAACTGGGCCAGGCCCGAGGCGGCCAGTTCTTCCGGCTTCAGCGGTGCATCGGAAGAGCCGAAATCAACGGTCTTGGCCTTGATCTGCGCAATGCCGCCGCCGGAACCGATCGACTGGTAGTTGACCTTGTTGCTGGTGGCAGCGTTGTAGTCGGCCGACCACTTCGACATCACCGGGTAGATGAACGAGGCGCCCGCGCCGGTGATTTCAGCGGCGTTGGCGGCGAACACGGACGACGCTGCGAAGACGGCAACGGCAACGCGCGACTTGAAGGCGTGGATCACGGGGTGGCTCCTGGGTTGATTGGAATGCGGGGTTACCCGCCCGGCGCACATTCCATAACGGTTCGATGACAGCGCGGGGACCGTTGTATGACGCATCCGTTACAGCGCTGGCTGACGCTTGCGCAGCGCGGGCCGTGAAGGTTTCGCGCAGCGGCTGAGGCGGTCGTGCGGGCACAAGGGAGGTGCGCCGGCGCCGGCTGCGGTCACCTTGCATAGGTGGCCGATGAGGTGACGGCTGCCTCCCTTCGCGCGGTCTGCGCCTGGCGTTCCGCAGGGATTCCGCGTCATCCGCGCGAAGCCGGGCGGTGCGGACCAGGGTGACCCGGCGGCTTGCCCGCGTGTCGGTGCCGATACACCACGCCATGGGGCGCAAGGGATCGATAAGCATGTGCGCGCAAATGAGTCGTACGCATGACCGCACGAAGAAATCTGGGGTTGGTGCTCAATCTGTCATTCGGCTGTCATGGTTTTAACGGAACGTTCGCAAAACGCTTGACCGGCCTGCCGGCGTGGCGTTCTGCCCAAGCCATTCCAACCCTCTGGAGAAATCCAAAATGCGTTCCCATTTGCTCGCCGCCGCGGTCGTTGCAAGCCTCGGTCTGGTTTCCGCCGACGCCTTCGCAGCCCCCGCCAGCTCGGGCGTGTCCCAGGCACAGTTGCAGCAGCTGCAGGCACAGATCGCTGCGCTGCAGGCCCAGGTCCAGCAGTTGCAGAACGATTCGCAGGCGCTGCAGGCGCAGTCCGACGCGCAGTCCGAAGTGAACATCACCCAGGCGCAGGCCCTGGAAGGTGCGCAGAAGACCCAGACCAGCGTCGACAAGCTGGCCAAGCTGGTCAATGACAACAAGATTGGCGGTCGCATGTTCTTCGACCTGACCAACATCGACAAGACCAGCAACGGCAAGGACACCGCCGCCAGCGGCACCGGCCTGGACGTCAAGCGCTTCTACCTGACCGTCGACCACAAGTTCAACGACATCTGGTCGGCCAACCTGACCACCGACTTCCAGTACAGCTCGGCCATCGGCAACACCGAACTGTTCGTCAAGAAGGCCTACGTGCAGGGCAGCTTCGACCCGGCCTTCAACCTGCGCGTCGGTGCCGCCGACATGCCGTGGATCCCGTACGTCGAGAAGTTCTACGGCATGCGCTATGTCGAGAACACCCTGACCGACCGCCTGAAGTACGGCAACTCGTCCGACTGGGGCCTGCATGGCTTCGGCAACCTGGGCAACAACTTCAACTACGCCGTCTCGGTCGTGTCCGGCGCCGGCTACAAGAACCCGACCCGCAGCAAGGGCATGGACGTGGAAGGCCGCGTGGCCTACACCCCGAACGAGAACTTCGTGGTCGCCGTCGGCGGCTACAGCGGCAAGCTGGGCAAGGAAACCGACATCCAGAGCGCCGAGAACACCTACACCCGCGCCAACGCGATGGTGGCCTACGCCGACAGCAACTTCCGCGTCGGCGGCGAGTACTTCCAGGCCAAGAACCTCAACAACGTGCTGACCGTTGCCACCGACAAGACCAGTGGCTGGTCGGTGTGGGGCAGCGTGCGCGTGACCGACGGCGGCATCAACGTGTTCGGTCGTTACGATGACACCGACGTCAGCAAGACCCTGGACCCGACCCTGAGCGACAAGTACTGGAACGTCGGCGTCGAGTTCCCGGTCATGAAGAACCTCAAGCTGTCGACCGTGTACAAGTACACGCACCTGGCCAACGCCAGCGACAAGAAGAACGACAAGA
Organism: Stenotrophomonas sp. YJH_SMC_82; assembly: GCF_059368875.1. Taxonomy (NCBI): domain Bacteria; kingdom Pseudomonadati; phylum Pseudomonadota; class Gammaproteobacteria; order Lysobacterales; family Lysobacteraceae; genus Stenotrophomonas; species Stenotrophomonas sp. YJH_SMC_82. The sequence continues at coordinate 594,976 of NZ_JCAFSE010000002.1, read as the reverse complement.
CCAAGGAATTCGGCGTCTGGGGCGACCTGTCGTTCTGATCTCCTGAAGCACCCTTGTCCATACACGCGGACGGCGGGCCTGGTGCCCGCCGTCTTCGTTTCGTCACAACACGATCCGCGTCACGTCTCGGCTGTGGTCTTTTCCTTGAACCGGCACAGGTCGGCGATCACGCAGCCCGGGCAATCCGGCTTGCGCGCCTTGCACACGTAGCGGCCATGCAGGATCAGCCAATGGTGCGCGTCGAGCAGGAACTCGGCCGGAATCACCTTCACCAGCGTGTCCTCCACTTCGCGCACGTTCTTGCCGGGGGCCAGGCCGGTACGGTTGGAGACGCGGAAGATATGCGTATCCACCGCCATCACCGGCTCGCCGAAGGCGGTGTTGAGCACCACGTTGGCGGTCTTGCGGCCCACACCGGGCAGCGCTTCCAGCGCTTCGCGGTCGCGCGGCACTTCGCCGCCGTACTTCTGCAGCAGGATCGCGCAGGTGGCGATCACGTTCTTCGCCTTGGCGTTGAACAGCCCGATGGTGGCGATGTACGGCTTCAGGCCATCCTCACCGAGCGCGAGGATCTTCGCCGGCGTGTTGGCGACCGGGAACAGGCGGCGGGTGGCCTTGTTGACGCCGACGTCGGTGGCCTGGGCAGACAGCGCCACGGCCACCAGCAGTTCGAACGGCGAGCTGTACTCAAGCTCGGTCTTCGGGTGCGGATTGAGCTCGCGCAGGCGGGTGAACATTTCCACCACGTCGGCGCGCGGCATGCGGCCGCCGCGCCGCGCCGGTGCGCGGGCAGTCTTCTTCGCGGTGGCCATTACGGCTCCTTGCCGGTGACGCGGGCCTTGGCCCGGGCGAGAATCGCGGCCGCCGCGGCGGGCAGGGGGGGCTTCACGTCCGGCGCCGGGGGCGGGGTGCGACGTGCATCGCGCTCGGCTTCGCGGCGGGCCAGGCGCACCGCGCGGGCGCGATAGCGTTCGCGTGCGGCCCAGGCCGTACGCAGTTGCTGCTGGGCCTGCTGCAGCCGCTGCGGAAGGTCCGGGTGGCCAGGCAGCAGCTGTTCGTCGCCGGCTCGGGCGACGTAGTCCATCAGCCCCGCCTGCAGGGCGCCATCGAGATCGTCTGCCTGGACCCGGGCGAACAACTGCGCGGGGTTGGGTCGGGATGCCATGGCGTCAGCGGTTCTGGAAGGCCGGCGGGCGGCGCTGCAGGAAGGCACTGGTGCCTTCACGCATGTCCTCGGTGGCGAACAGCAGGCCGAACTGCGCACTTTCGTATTCCAGCCCGGCCTCCAGGCTGCACTCGCCGCCCACGTGCACCGCGTCGAGCAGGCCACGCAGGGCCAGCGGCGCTGAGCGTGCCAGCTGGCGGGCGACGTCCTGTACACGGTTGTCCAGCGCGTCGGCCGGCACGACTTCGTTGACGATGCCCAGTTCCAGCGCACGCGCGGCGTTGATCGGCGCCCCCAGCAGGCACAGCTCCAGGGTGGCGGCGCGGCCACACAGGCGCAGCAGGCGCTGGCTGCCGCCGAAGCCGGGAATCAGGCCGAGATTGATTTCCGGTTGGCCGACCTTGGCGGTATCGGCGGCGATGCGCAGGTGGCACGCCATCGCCAGCTCAAGCCCGCCGCCCAGCGCGAAACCGTTCACGCGCGCGATGACCGGCTTGGGCATGCGTTCGATCTGGCGCATCAGGGCCTGGCCCAGCAGCGAGAAATCACGTCCCTGAACGGCGCTGAGGGTGTTCATTTCCGCGATGTCGGCACCGGCTACGAAGGCCTTCGGGCCCGCCCCGGTCAACACCACCACGCGCACCTCCGGATCGGCAGCGGCGTCCCTGAAGGCATCGGCCAGCGCCTGCAGGGTCGCGGCGTTCAGGGCATTGAGCTTGTCCGGGCGCTGGACGGTCACGGTGCGGATGGCGCCTTCGTCGGCAACAGCGATCAGGGCATCGGCCACGGGGAAACTCCTGGAACGTTAAAAAAAAGTGATATTGAACTCTGCAAACGCAGACGGGTCATAGCCTGCATCGTGAGTAGCGGTTACACGTTGCGCCCGTTATCCTAACCCGTCGCCTCAGGGCGGCGAAGAACGTCCCTGAGTTACCACCCCTGGAGAACTGTTTGATGAAGTTGCGTTCTATCGCGGTCGCCGTCGCGGCCCTGGCCCTGACGGGCAATGCCTTCGCCCAGGACATCGCGTCCGAGAAGGGCAAGCTGAGTTATTACTTCGGTTACGACTACGGCAACAACCTGGCGGAGCTGACCGGTCGCGGTGAGCAGCTGGACATCAACTCGGTGGTGAAGGGCCTGCAGGATGCCTACGCCAAGAAGCAGCCGGCGATCACCGCCGAGCAGCTGAAGCCGGCCGTTGAAGCGTTCCAGAAGCGCGAGCAGGGCCGTGCCCAGGCTGCCAAGGCCGAGTACGAAAAGGCGGCTGCCGAAAACAAGACCAAGAGCGATCAGTTCATCGCGGCGAACAAGGCCAAGGCCGGCGTGCAGTCCCTGCCGAGCGGCGTCCAGTACCGCGTGATCGAAGCCGGCAAGGGCGCCAAGCCGACCCAGGCCAGCACCGTGCAGCTGGAAGTGGCCGGTCCGTTCCCGTACGGCCAGCGCCCGACCGAAGCCCGCCCGGCCCAGCAGATCCCGTCGATCAAGGTCAGCGAAGTTGAAATGAAGGCCATGCGCGAGACCCTGCTGCAGATGCCGGCCGGCTCGAAGTGGGAAGTCACCCTGCCGCCGGACCAGGCCTACGGTGCCGACCCGCGCACCCCGTTCCCGCCGAACGTGGCTGTGCAGTTCGAGATCAAGCTGGTCAGCGTCAAGTAAATCGAAACAGCAAACGAAACGCGCCGGTGATCCCACCGGCGCGTTTCTGTTTGTGCAGCCCCTGGCGGTGAAACGCCCGCGCTGCGCGCGAGCGTCGACTGACAGTCGACTCTACCGTTGGGCCGGGCCACCCGCGCAAATTCAGCCCGATCGCGCTACTGTTGCCGGGTGCAAACAATGGAAGAAACGGCGCGTGTTGTCGCAAGTCCCTGCATCGGAGTGTGCACGCTGGATCCGCACCGGCAATGCACCGGCTGCGCGCGGCATATCGATGAGATCGCGCGGTGGTCGTCGATGAGCAACGAGGAACGCAGCCGCATCCTGCGCCGCGTGCAGCCCCTGCGCGAACAACTGCAGCAATCGCTGCGTGGCTCGCTGGCCGACCACGAGCGACTGATGCGCGCGCTGCACCCCTTGGCCCAACCGCCGGCCGGCGACGGCTGGAACCGCAGTGAGCTGATCGACCTGCTGCCGCCCGGGCCTCCGGTGGAGGCTGCGGTGCTGGCCGGCATCGTCCCGCGCGCCAACGGCGCACAGGTGATCCTGACCCGCCGCACCGAAACCCTGCGCACGCACGGGGGCCAGGTCGGATTCCCCGGCGGCCGCACCGAACCCGATGACCGCGACGCATTGGCGGCCGCGCTGCGCGAGAGCCAGGAAGAAATCGCATTGGCGCCCGGCCAGGTGCAGGCGCTGGGGTATCTCGATCCCTTCGTCACCATCACCGGCTACCGGGTCACGCCGGTGGTGGCGGTGGTGGATCCGGACTTCGTGCCGGTGCCGCAGCCCAGCGAAGTGGCCGAAGTGTTCGAGGTGCCGCTGGATTATCTGATGGCGCCCGACAGCCTGCGCCAGGTCGAAATCACTCATCGCGGCCGGGTCCGCCACGTCCTGGAGTATGGCTGGCCGGGGCAGCGCATCTGGGGCGCGACCGCCGCCATTCTCTACAACCTGCGTCGTCGCCTGGAGCAAGTGCAATGAAGCCGATCGATCCGCCGTGGACCACCCTGGTCGATGTCACCACCCTTGCCGCTGCGCTGGGCGCAGGCGTGCGCGTCGTCGACGCGCGTGCCACCGCCAGCACCGCCGTGCGCGTGGTCGATGCGCGTGCTTCGCTGGCCGATCCGCAGGCGGCGGGCGGCCAGTATCTGGCAGGGCACCTACCGACTGCGGTGCATGCCGATCTCAACCGTGATCTGTCGGATCTGACCCGAAGCGGCCACGGCCGGCACCCGCTGCCGGACAGCGATGCGTTCGCCGCGAAGCTCGGTACGTGGGGCATCGGTCCCGAAACCCAGGTGGTGGTCTACGACGGCAGCGACGGCAGCATGGCCGCCTCGCGCCTGTGGTGGCTGCTGCGGCTGATCGGGCACACCCGGGTGGCCGTGCTCGACGGCGGTATTGCCGCCTGGCAGGCCGCCGGTCACGCGCTGGCGAGCGGGCCGACTGAAGTGACGGCGTTACCTGCCTACCCGGGCCGTTTCGACACCACCCAGATCGCCAACGCCGATGAAATCAGCGCACGGCTGAAGCACGCGCCGGGCTGGTTGGTCGACGCGCGCGCGGGTGAGCGCTTCCGCGGTGACGTCGAGCCGCTGGACCCGGTCGCCGGCCACGTGCCGGGCGCGGTCAACCGCCCGTTCGCCTTGAACGTACTCGATGGCCACCTGCGCGACCCACAGGCGCTGCGCGCCGAACTGCAGGGCGTGATCGGCAACCGCGATCCGCAGCAGGTGGTGCTGATGTGCGGCTCCGGCGTGACCGCCTGCCATCTGCTGCTGGCGATGGAAACGGCGGGCCTGTCCGGCGCGCGCATCTACGCCGACTCCTGGAGCGGGTGGGTCAGCGACAGCAGCCGCCCGGTCGCGACCGGCGCCTGAGCCGCGCGGGGTCGGATCCGTTTTCCAACGGAGAACGGTTCTGACCCCATCAACCGAAAATCGGGTCAGAGCCCGTTGCGTAGCAACGGGATCCGACCCCGTGTCGATTCGAAGGATCGCGGAGAACTGTCGAAGGCGGGGTGGGGCCGGTTGCGGGGGTGTCTGCAACCGGACCCACCCCGCCATCCCTCGGAATGCCAGCTCTTGACGTTGACGTTGCCTCTGCGGGTGCAGGGCGCAGCCCTGCCGCTTACCCAACCGGCTGCAACGGCACCTTCGCCAGCACCCGCGCCCACGGGAACAGCGGCCCCGGATCGCGCTTGCGCGCCACCGTCAACGTCGCATCGTCGCTGGCCGGCACCCGTTCCAGGTCCAGCTGGTCATGCCCGGCAATCCGTCGCAGCGACGGGTAGTGCGCCACCAGCGCCATCAGCAGCTGTTCCAGCGCCTGCAGCTGTGCCTCGGTGTACGCCTCGTCCATCGCCTGGTGGCGGCTGTCGAACCAGTCCGGATAGCGCCCGGTATTGACCAGCTCGATGCCCAGCGTATGCGCGTTCATGCCGCGCACGTGATGGGCCACGCGTTCCGGTGCCACGTACTGCACCACGCTGCCATCGCGGTCGATGTAGAAGTGCCCGCTGTTGCCGGCGCCGCTGTCGTACAGCACGCGCTCGCCGTACTCGCGGGCCGTCGCCAGATCGGGCAGCTCGGTGCAGTGGATCACCACCATCTCCAGCGTGGCCGGGTCGCGCAGCGGCAGTCGGTCGTGGTAGGGCAGGGGCTGCAGCTGCAGGCCGGGCAGGAGCGGGTTGGGCATCCGGCGATGCTAGCATTGCGGCATGAACCTGCCTTCTCTTTCCTCGTTGGCCCGCTCGCACGGAGCACGTGCATGAGCCGCGGCCACTGCATCCTGTCGCATGGCTTCGAGAGCGGCCCGGAAGCGACCAAGGTCACCGCGCTGGCCGACGTGGCGCAGCGCCTGGGCTGGACCCATGAGCGCCCGGACTACACCGACCTGGACGCGATGAGCGAGGTCAGCCGGGTAGGCGACGTGCCGACCCGCCTGCGCCGCCTGGTCGAGCGCGCCGCCATCGCGGCCCGGCAAGGGCCGGTGGTGCTGGCCGGCTCCAGCCTGGGCGCCTACATTTCCGCCATCGCCTCGTTGCAGGTACCGGTGGCCGGCCTGTTCCTGATGGTGCCGCCGACCACGATGGGCCCGATGCCGGCGCTGGACGCCGCCGCCGTGCCGACCACCGTGGTTCAGGCCTGGCATGACGACGTGGTGCCAGCAGCGGGAGTGATCGCGTGGGCGCAGGCGCGCTCGGCGCAGCTGCTGCTGGTCGACGACGGCCACCGCCTCGAGCGCCACGTGGAGGCTTCCGCGCAGGCCTTCGAACGCTTGCTGCGGCAACTGTGAAGCCCGGGCGCACGGCGCGCCCGCCCGCATTGACTACAATGGCAGCCCCGCCGCCCCCGGCGCGGGCCTGCCGGCCGTGCCTACGGCCCTCCTTTCCGACCGGCCCGGCCCCTGTGCCGCGCCCGACCACCTGCGAACCGATCCCGTGAAATTCTTCGTCTCCTGCGCCAAGGGCCTGGAATACCTGCTTGCCGATGAACTGTCGGCCCTGGGCCTTGGCAAGGCCACTGCCACCATTGCCGGCGTCAACGCCGAGGGCGAACTGGCGCAGGCGCTGCGGATCGTGATGTGGTCGCGCCTGGCCAGCCGCGTGCTGTGGCCCATCGACGAGTTCGAGTGCCCGGATGAGCAGGCCCTGTATGACGGCGTGCGTGCGCTGCCGTGGCACGAGCACATCACGCCGGAGATGACCCTGGCGGTGGACGCGCACGTGTCCGGCGACAAGATCACCCACGCCCGCTTCGCCGCGCAGCGGATCAAGGACGCCATCGTCGACCGCATGCGCGATGAAGGCCTGGAACGCCCCTCGGTCAACACCGATCTGCCCGACGTGCGCGTCAACCTGTCGCTGCGCAAGGGCCGTGCCTCGTTGTCGATCGATCTCGGCGGCGGCCCGCTGCATCGCCGTGGCTGGCGTGGTGCTGCCCACGAGGCACCGCTGAAGGAAAACCTGGCCGCCGCGCTGCTGCTGCGCGCGCAATGGCCGCGCCTGCACGCTGCCGGTGGTGGCCTGCTGGATCCGATGTGCGGCAGCGGTACCCTGCTGATCGAAGGTGCGCTGATGGCCGCCGACGTCGCTCCCGGCCTGATGCGTCATGGCAGCCTGCCGCCGAGCCGCTGGCTGGGCTTCGACAAGGCCGCCTGGAAGTCCATCCAGAGCGAAGCACGTGAGCGCGAAGCGGCCGGCCTGGCCGCGCTGAAGCCAGTCATCCACGGCAGCGACATCGATCCGACCGCGATCCAGGCGGCACGCGAGAACGCCGAGGTCGCGGGCGTCGCCCACGCGATCCGCTTCACGCGCGCCGACGTGGCCGACCTGGCCGCGCCGGAACAGGAGATCGGTGCGGTGGTCTGCAACCCGCCGTACGACGAACGCCTGGCCGCCGATCCGGCGCTGTACCGCGCGCTGGGCAACGCCCTGCAGAAGGCGGTGCCGCAGTGGCGCGCCAGCCTGCTGTGCGGCAACGACGAACTGGCCTTCGCCACCGGCCTGCGCGCCGGCAAGAAGTACCAGATGTTCAATGGTGCGCTGGAGTGTGCGCTGATCGTCTGCGACCCGATCGCCGTGCCGGGCCGTGATCCGGCACAGCCGCGCGAGCTGAGCGTAGGCGCGCAGATGGTGGCCAACCGCCTGCGCAAGAACCTGAAGAAGTTCAAGAGCTGGCGTGCCCGCGAAGACATCACCTGCTTCCGTGCCTATGACGCCGACCTGCCGGAGTACGCGGCCGCCATCGACGTCTACGAGGAAGACGGCGGCAAGCGCCGTACCTTCCTGCACGTGCAGGAATACGCCGCACCGGCTGCCATTCCCGAGAACGACGTGCGCCGCCGCCGCAACGAGCTGCTGGCCGCTGCGCGCGAAGTGTTCGGCGTGCCGCCCGAGCAGGTCTCGATGAAGTCGCGCGAGCGCGGCAAGGGCGGCAGCAAGTACGGCCGCTTTGAGCAGCGTGACGAATTCATCGTGGTGCGCGAGAACAATGCACTGCTGCAGGTGAATCTGTTCGACTACCTGGACACCGGCCTGTTCCTCGACCACCGCCCGCTGCGCCGGATGATGGCCGAGCAGGTACGTGGCAAGCGCTTCCTCAACCTGTTCTGCTACACCGGCGTGGCCAGCGTGCAGGCGGCGGTGGCCGGTGCCGCCAGCACCACCAGCGTCGATCTGTCGGCGACCTACCTGCAGTGGTGCTACGACAACCTGGCGTTGAACGGGCAGGGCGGCAACCAGCACCTGCTGGTGCAGGCCGACGCGATGGCGTGGCTGGAGGGCGACCGTGGCCAGTACGACGTGATCTTCTGTGACCCGCCGACCTTCTCCAACTCCGCGCGCGCCGATGACTTCGACGTGCAGCGCGAGCAGATCAAGCTGCTGCGTGCAGCCGTGGCGCGGCTGGCGCCGGGCGGCGTGCTGTACTTCTCCAACAATTTCCGCCGCTTCAAGCTGGAAGAGAACGCCATCGCCGAATTCGCCCAGTGCCGCGAGATCACCGCGCGCACCATCGGCCCGGACTTCGAGCGCAACGCGCGCATCCACCGCGCGTGGGAATTGAAGCGGTTGGGGTAACGCGACGCCCGGGGTCGGATCCCCTGCGCGAAGGGCAGGGGCTCTGACCCCATCCGGATCTACGCACCAGGGGTCAGAGCCCTTGCGCTTCGCGAAAGGGATCCGACCCCGGTGGCCCGGCTACAGCACCGCCACCACCAGCCCCAGCACCGGCAGCACGATCGCCAACGCCGCGATCCACTTCGGCCGGTACGGGTACAGCCCGAACGACAGCGCCAGACCGCCCAGTGTCATCGTGCCCAGCCACAGCACCGGGCCCATCGCCCAGCCGTGGTCGATCACGCACAGCGCGAACGCCACCGTCAGCAGGGCCCAGCCCAGCACGCGCCACTGGGTGCGCCGTGCGGGCGTGGCTGCGGCCCTGCCGTGCAGGTCGTGCTGGTGCTTTTCCATCGCCAGCGACAACGCGGTGAACGCGGAGAACGACAGGGCCAGTGCCAGCAGCATCATGCGCTGGCCTCCGCTTCGGCGGTTTCCGCAGCGTCCACCGGGGCCCTGGGTGCTGCTGCGGCGGCGCGCTTCTTCTTCTCGGCCGCGCTCAGCGGTGGCGTCCAGCGCTGCATGCGCCAGCCGCACAGCGCCAGCATCGCACCGAACGCGATCATCGACAGATCGACGCCAGCCAGTACCCAGTCACCGCTGCGCAGTGTGATGCCAAGATGCGCGTGCGTGGTCAGCGCGTTGACCACCGGTACCAGCGCGAACGCAGCCGCACCCAGGTACAGCTGCCACGCCCACATCATCCGCTTCGGCCAGATGAAGGCGGCCAGCAGCGCGCCGCCCCAGGCGTAGAAGAACACGTTGGCTTCCGCACTCGCGCGCTCGGCGATGTCCAGCGGCAGCAGGCGGTTGCCCCAGAAGTAGGCCGCAAAGGCGATCGGCAGGCCGGCCACGGTGCCGATGTTCAGCGCATCGACCAGGCGCAGGCCGAAGCCGGTGCGGCCGCTCTTGGCATGCCTGGGCCGTTCCTTCACCGCCCACAGCACCACGCCGCTGGCCACCATCAGGCAGCCGACCAGGCCGGACAGGAAGAACAGTGCACGCAGGCCCCAATCGGCGAAGCGTGCCAGGTGCAGGCCGTACAGCACGCCACGGGTGGCGGTAGCGCCGCCGGATGGAGGCGTTTCTTCCAGCAACGTGCCGTTGACCATGTCGTAGCGAACGGCGGGAGTGTCGGTGGACAGGCGCTTGCCGTCGCGTTGGCGGATGTCGATCACCGCATTGGCCGCCCCCGGGTTGGACACGGTGAAGCCGGCCACTTCCACGCCGTGCCAGTGCGCACGTGCGCTGTCCAGCAGCTGCGCGATCGGCAGCGGCGTGGCGCGTCCTTCGGCCGGCGCGGTCACCTCCGGCATGCCGCCGAAGGCTTCGCTGAAGAACTTGTCTTCGTCCTGCGGGTAGGCGACTTTCACCCCCCACGGCAGGTACATGACCATCAGGGTGACGATGCCGGTGTAGGTGATCATCGCGTGGTAGGGCAGGGCCATCACCGCGCTGACGTTGTGGAAATCGAGCCAGGAACGCAGGCCCTTGTCCTTGCGGAACGTGAAGAAGTCCTTGAAGATTTTCTTGTGGGTGATGACGCCGGTGATGATCGCCACCAGCATGAACATCGCGCAGAAGCCGACCAGGTAGCGCGCCCACAGCACCGGGATGTAGTGCAGGTCGAAATGCAGGCGGTAGAAGAAATCACCGCCCCGCGTTTCGCGTGCCTTCAGTGCCTGGCCGGTATTCGGGTCCAGCGTGGCTTCGCCGAAGCCACCGCGACGGCCGCGACTGGGATCGGCCAGCTCCGGTGGCAACCGCCAGAACATCTGCATGGCCGGGTTGCGCGGCTGCGGCAGGGTGACGAACCAGTTCCCGGCCTGCGCCGCATTGGCCTGCAGGTAATCCACGGCGCGCTGCGCGGCGACATCGATGCTGACCTGGCTGGACGGAAGTTCCGGTCGCATCCAGCGGCTGATTTCCTCGCGATAGTAGCTGGCGGTGCCCGCCATGAAGATCAGCAGCAGCAACCAGCCGACCAGCAGGCCGGTCCAGGTGTGCAGCCAGGCCATCGATTGGCGGAACCCGTTCTTCATGCCCAGGCTCCCATCAGGCGCGCAATGGCCACCATCAGCAGGGTGGGAGCGAGAATGCCGACCCAGGCGCGCAGCGCGCTGCGGGTCGCGAACGCCCACAGCGCTGCGCAGGCGGCCACCAGGATGGCCAGCAGCATGCCGGTCAGCACGGCCTGGCCGCGCGCACCGGGCAGCGCCACCGCGCAGAACACGCTGGTGGCCGAAGCCAGCGCGTAGCCGCCGAAGATCGCGGCCAGCGAGCGTGACAGCACGCCCCAGCGTGGATTGGAGAAGAAGGTGCGGGGGCTGGCGGTTGCGGGCGAGCGGTCCACGGCGTTCCTGCAGGTAGGGGAGGGGATGGAACGCGTCCGCGGCCCCCTTGCGCCCTGCGCATGTCGCCCAGCGTGTCCCATCGACGAAGCACTGCCCGCGCAGGCGGGCAATCCAGAGGTCGGGGATGTACACGGGCGATGGGCGCGTCTTCCGCGCCCGCTTGGCTAAGCGTACAACCGATCAGTAAATGATAGGCATTCGCATTTTATGAATCAAGCATGATGATCCGGGGGCGCACCGAGGCCTAGAACCTGAACACCACTGTCGCCGCATGCAGCAACAGGCCGATCAGCCCACCCACCAGCGTGCCGTTGAAGCGGATGAACTGCAGGTCGCGGCCCACGCTCAGTTCCAGCTGTTCGACCAGATGGCGCTCGTCCCAGCCCTTCACGGTCTGCGCGATATGCGTGGTCACACCCTCGCGCAGGCGGCCGGTCAGGCGTTGCGCACCTTCCAGCAGGTGCTGGTTGAGGGCCTCGCGCAGGGCCGGGTCGGCCTGCAGGCTGGCGCCCAGCGAGGCGAGGCTGCGCTGCAGGTGTCCGACCAGCGCCGAGTCCTCGCGCTGCAGGTCGTCGCGCAGGCTGGCGTGGATGCGCGCCCACAGCCCTTGCACGTAGTCCTGCAGGGCCGGATGGTCGATCATTTCCTGCTTGAGCTGTTCGATGCGCTCGGCCAGGGCCGGGTCCTCGCGCAGGCGCTGCACGTAGTTCTGCAGCCAGGTCTCGTAGTCCTGGCGCAGCGGATGCTGCGGCTCGGCCAATACCTGCTGCAGTTCTTCCAGCACCGCCCGCGCCAGGCGCTCGGCCAGGCTGTCGCCGATCTCATCGATCGGCTTCACCCAGTTCACCGTGCTCGAGAGCGTCGGCCATTCGCGCTGGATGTAGCGCACGATCAGCTGCGAGGCGCGTTCCTTCACTTCTGGCTGTTCCAGCCAGCGGCCGAGCCGCTGCAGGCCCTCGTCCAGCACGCGCTGGTGGCGCCCGTCGGCGGTCAGCAGGGCCAGCAGCTCACCGGCGGTGGCGGCGGCATTCCACTGCCGCAGCTGCTGCACCACGAACGCATGCAGCTGCCGGCGCACCGCTGTCTCGTCGAAGAAGTCCAGTGCCTGCAGGGCCCAGCCGCGTGCCATGTCGGCCAGCATCCGCGAGCGCGCCGGGTCGGCCAGCCAACTGCCGAGGCGGCTGGCCGGATCGAACACCTGCAGCTTGGCCAGCAGCACCTGCGGTTCCAGGAACTGGTCACGCACGAACAGGGCGAGGCTGTCGCCGATGCGTTCCTTGCTGCGCGGGATGATCGCAGTGTGCGGAATCGGCAGGCCCATCGGGCGCCGGAACAGCGCGACGACGGCGAACCAGTCGGCCAGTGCGCCCACGGCTGCGGCCTCGCAGAACGCCGAGACCCAGGCCCAGATGCCGCGTTCGCCCTGCCAGTGGCTGACCGCGAATCCGGCCAGCATCAACAGCAGCAGGCCCAGTGCGAGGGCTTTCAGGCGTCGCAGCTGAGCGCGGCGCGGATCGTGGGCAGGCGTCATGCCGGAAGTCTAACCGCAGCCCGGTGACGCCTGTCTGTAGAGCCGAGCCCATGCTCGGCTGCCTTGCGCGTGGCAAAGAGCAGCCGAGCATGGGCTCGGCTCCACAGAAGCGCGTCGAGAGCGCTTACAGCGCTTCCAGTTGCTTGCGCAACGCAGCCAGCTGCGCCCGCAGGGTGTCGTTCTCGCGGGTCAGCGCGACGACGCGGCGGCGCAGTGCCGGGGCATCCTCGCCCAGTTGTTCCAGCGCCGACAGCACCTCGGCGTCGCGGCTGGCGATCTGCTCCTCGTCCGGTTCCTCGAAGTCCATCTCGGCCGCTTCCGGCTTCGGTGCGCGCGGCTTGCGCTTGGACTCGCGCACGCGCTTGGCGGCCTGCTTCAGCTCGTCCTTGCCACCGGCGGCGGCGGCGCGCTGCTCTTCTTCCGGCAGGTCGGCCACGGCGGCGGCGGCGCTGATCGAGATCACGCCGGCCTTGACCGCTTCCACCACCTCGGCGGCGGCCTGGGCGTGGATGCGCTCGATCATGCCGACCTGGCTGGTGCTCAGCTTGGCTTCGCGCGCCAGCTCGGCGCGGCTGATCTTCGGTGCCGGTTCCCACGGCGGACTGTCTTCACCGGTCTCATCGGCGACGTCGGCGGTGCCATCGCTCTCGCGCTGCAGCTGCGCCTGCTCGACCTGCTTGCGGGCGGCCAGGATGTCGCGCTTGCGCAGCGCCAGCACGCCGCGCTGGAAGTCGGACACGCTGCGGCGGCCCAGATGCTGTTCGATCATCCACAGGTGCACGTCTTCCATGCTCTGGAAGCGGGTGTTCTGCACGGTATTGAAGGGCAGGCCATGCTTCTGGCAGATGCCGAAACGGTTATGGCCATCGACCAGTACATTCCCCCACAGCACCAGCGCATCGCGGCAGCCTTCGGCCAGGATGCTGCGCTCCAGCGCGTCATGTTCGTCCGCGGTCAGCGGGTCGATGTAGGCCTTGAGTTCTTCTTTGACGACGATATCCATGGGCACGGCAGCGAGCAGGAGCGGAACCGCCCATTGTACCCGCTCGCCACCATCGGCCCGGCTCAGGCGGTGGCCCGGATCATCTCGCCCAGGGTGCCGGTGATCTGGTCGATCTGCGCCTTGTCCACGATCAGCGGCGGCGACAGCGCGATGATGTCGCCGGTGCAGCGCACCAGCAGTCGGCCGTCGTGGAAGCAGCGCCGGTAGACCTCGTAGCCCCGGCTGCCCGGCGCATCGCGGCGAGGCGCCAGCTCAACCGCGCCGACCAGGCCGAAGTTGCGGATGTCGATCACGTTGGGCAGGCCCTGCAGCGCATGCAGTCGTTCCTGCCAGTACTCGCCCAGCTCGATGGCGCGCTCGAACAGACGCTCCTCGGCATAGACCTCCAGCGTCGCCAGCGCCGCGGCGCAGGCCAGCGGGTGCCCCGAACAGGTATAGCCATGGAAAAGCTCGATGGCCTGTGGCGGTGCCTGCATCAGGGTTGCATGCACGGCGTCGCTGGCCAGCACGCCACCCAGCGGTACCGCGCCGTTGCTGACCGCCTTGGCGAAGGTCAGCAGGTCCGGGGTGACCCCGAAGCGCTGCGCGGCGAAGGGCATCCCAACCCGGCCGAAACCGGTGATGACCTCGTCGAACACCAGCAGGATGCCGTGCTGGTCGCACAGTTCGCGCAGGCGCTGCAGGTAACCCGGTGCGGGCAGGATCACCCCGGCTGAGCCGGCAATGGGTTCAACGAATACGGCGGCAATCGTCGAGGCATCATGCAGCGCGATCAGCCGTTCCAGGTCATCGGCCAGCTCCGCGCCCTGGCGTGGCAGGCCCCTGCTGAACGCATTGCGCGGCAGGTCCAGGGTGTGGCGCAGGTAGTCGACGCCGCCCAGCTGCAGGCCGAACGGCTTGCGGTTGTTGGGCAGCCCGCCCAGCGCCATGCCGCCGAAACCCACCCCGTGGTAGGCCTTCTCGCGGCTGATGAAGCGCGTGCGCTGGCCCTCGCCGCGCTGGCGGTGGTAGGCCAGCACGATCTTCATCGCGGTATCCACCGCCTCGGAACCGGAGCTGGTGAAGAACACATGGTTGAGCGGGCCCGGCGCCAAGGCGGCCAGCCGCTGCGCCAGCGCGAAGGCCGGCGGCGAGCCCATCTGGAAGGCCGGCGAATAGTCGAGCGTGCGCGCCTGCTCGACGATGGCCTCGACGATGCGCGGCCGTGCATGGCCCGCGTTGCAGCACCAGAGGCCGGCGGTGCCATCGAGGATCTGGCGGCCGTCGACATCCTCGTAGTGCATGCCCTCGGCACGCACCAGCACACGCGGCGCGGCCTTGAACTGGCGGTTGGCGGTGAACGGCATCCAGTACGCCTCCAATGACTCCGGGCGTCGGGTGGCCAGATCGTGCAGGTCGCTCGCGGAACGCTTCATGCCAGCTCCATCGGGTCCGATGGGGGAAATGTAGCGCAGCCACGTCACGGTGGAGTCGCGGCCGCGCCGGTATAACCGGGGAAACTGTTCCGAGGAGCCCGACATGGCCGACTTTCCCGACCGCAGCCACTGGCAGGCGCTGGCCCAGCAGCTTTCGATACCCGGACAGGCCTTTATCGAGGGTCGTTACACCGACGCTGCCAGCGGCGCGCGCTTCGACTGCATCAGCCCGATTGATGGTCGCGTGCTGGGGGTGGTCGCCGACTGCGATGCACAGGACGTGGAGCGCGCAGTGGGCGCGGCGCGGCGTGCCTTCGATGCGGGCCACTGGTCACAGGCCAGCCCGGCCCATCGCAAGCGCGTGCTGCTGGCGTTGGCGGCGTTGGTGGAAAAACACGCGGACGAGCTGGCCCTGCTGGAAACCCTGGACATGGGCAAGCCGGTGCGTGATGCGCGTCGTATCGACCTGCCCGGCGCGGTGCGCTGCCTGCGCTGGACGGCCGAAGCGGTGGACAAGCTGTACGGTGAGGTCGCGCCCACCGGCCCGCATGAGCTGGGCCTGGTCACGCGCGAGCCCGCCGGCGTGGTGGCGGCGATCGTGCCGTGGAATTTCCCGTTGCTGATGGCGTGCTGGAAGATCGCGCCTGCATTGGCCATGGGCAACTCGGTGGTGCTCAAGCCTTCCGAGCGCTCGCCCCTGAGTGCGTTGCGGCTGGCGGCGCTGGCCGCCGAAGCGGGCCTGCCGGAGGGCGTGCTGAACGTGCTGCCGGGCCACGGTGCGCGCGTCGGTGAGCCGTTGGCCCTGCACATGGATGTGGACGTGCTGGCGTTCACCGGCTCCACGGCCACCGGCGCGCGGCTGCTGCAGTATTCAGGGCGGTCCAACCTCAAGCGGGTCTGGCTGGAGTGTGGTGGCAAGAGCCCGCACGTGGTGTTTGCCGATGCCCCCGATCTGGATGTCGCTGCGAAGGCGGTGGCACGGGGCATCTTCTTCAACCAGGGCGAGGTCTGTACTGCCGGGTCACGGCTGCTGGTGCAGCGCTCGATCCGCGAGGATTTCGTGCACCAGGTGGTTGCCTACGGCCAGCACATGCAGCCGCGCCACCCGCTTGACGCCGACGCACCGATGGGCGCGCTGGTGGATGCCGCGCATCTGGACAAGGTGATGGGGGATATCGTGCGTGCCGAAAGCGAGGGCGCCCGCCTGCTGCTGGGCGGTCATCGCGCCGATGTCGAGGCGGGCGGTTGTTATGTGCAGCCCACGGTGTTCGATCAGGTGAGCCCCGACCAAGCATTGGCGCGCGAGGAAGTATTCGGGCCGGTGCTGGCGGTGCTCGGCTTTGACGACGAAGCCGAAGCGGTGCGCCTGGCCAATGACAGCCGTTACGGCCTCGCCGCCGGCCTGTGGACGCGCGATCTGGGCCGCGCCCACCGCGTCGCACGCCAGCTGCGCGCCGGCAGCGTCTGGGTGAACGGCTGGGATGGCGGTGACATGACCGCCCCGTTCGGTGGCTACAAGCAGTCCGGCAATGGGCGCGACAAATCGCTGCATGCGTTCGACAAGTACAGCGAGATCAAGGCCACCTGGATCCAGCTGTAACGGCGTCGGGGCTTGCGCCCACATGTAGAGCCGAGCCGATCCTCGGCTGCATTTCGTGGAATGTGGTCGAGCAGGGGCGAGAACCTGCAGAACAATGGCGCCTGCCACCCTCGTTGGCATCGGTGTCGGCTGAAACCATCGTCCCGTGCGACCACCGGCCCGTGGCAGAATCGGGCGATCCGCCGTTACCCGTGTTGCCGATGTCGACGATCACCGCTGCCGCACCGCCCGTGAACTCTCCCCGCCGCGTCCTGTTGGCCAGCCTGATCGGCACCACCATCGAATTCTTCGATTTCTACATCTACGCCACGGCCGCAGTGCTGGTGTTCCCGCACCTGTTCTTCCCGGACAGCAGCGAACAGGCGGCGCTGTTGCAGTCACTGGCGACCTTCGCGGTGGCGTTCATCGCACGGCCGGTCGGCTCGGCGGTGTTCGGCCATTTCGGCGACCGCATCGGCCGCAAGGCCACCCTGGTCGCTGCGTTGCTGACCATGGGCCTGTCCACGGTGCTGATCGGTCTGCTGCCGACCCACGCGCAGATTGGCCTGTGGGCGCCCGCGCTGCTGGCGCTGTGCCGCTTCGGCCAGGGCCTGGGGCTGGGCGGCGAGTGGGGTGGGGCGGTGCTGCTGGCCACCGAGAACGCGCCGCCGGGCAAGCGCGCCTGGTACGGCATGTTCCCGCAGCTGGGCGCGCCGATCGGTTTCCTGTTGTCGGCGGGCATTTTCCTGGCGCTCGGCCGCTGCCTGAGCCAGGACGACTTCCTGCAGTGGGGCTGGCGTATTCCGTTCGTGGCCAGCGCGCTGCTGGTCGGCCTGGGCCTGTGGGTGCGCCTGAACATCCATGAGACGCCCGACTTCAAGCAGGCACTGGAGCGCAAGGCGCCGGTGCGGCTGCCGATGTGGACGGTGCTGCGTGACCATCCGGTGGCGATGCTGCTGGGCACGCTGGGGGCGTTCGCCACCTTCGTGCTGTTCTACCTGATGACCGTGTTCAGCCTCGGCCATGGCACCGCCGTGCTGGGCTACAGCCGCGAGCAGTTCCTGCTGATGCAGATGGCCGGCATGCTGTTCTTCGCGCTGGGCATCCCGTTGTCGGCGCGCTATGGCGACCGCTGGGGCACGCGTCGCACGATGATCGTGGCCAGCGTGCTGATCATCGGCTTCGGCGTGCTGTTCGCTCCGCTGTTCCAGCCGCACAGTCCCTGGCTGGTCACGGCGTTCCTGTGCCTGGGCCTGTTCCTGATGGGGCTGACCTACGGCCCCTGCGGCACCTTCCTGGCCGAGATCTACCCGGTGGAAGTGCGCTACACCGGCGCCTCGCTGTCATTCAACCTGGCCGGCATTCTGGGTGCGGCGCCGGCGCCGTACCTGGCCACCTGGCTGGCGGAACGCTTCGGCCTGGTCGCGGTCGGCTACTACCTGTGCCTGACTGCGGCAGCGACCCTGTGCGCGCTGGTGGCCCTGCACCGGCGCGCGCTGCGGCTCAGCCAAAGAAACGCTTGAGCGTGCGCCCCAGCCAACCGCCGCCCTGGTGTTCGCGGGCGAACTGGTTCAAGTGCGCCTTGACCTGTTCGGCGTAGGCCTGGTCATCGCCGCGGATGTGGTTGAACAACCAGCGCGAGAGCATGGTGCGCAGTTCATCGCTGATGTCCTCGCCGGCCTGGAAGCGCATGCGGTACTCCGATACCCGCTTGATGAAGACTTCATGCACGCGCTTGTGCGCGGCACAGAACGGATAGCCCGCTTCCTCCATCAGTTCTTCCTCGAACGCGAAGTGCGACATGGTGTAGTCCACCACTTCGTCGATCACCTCGCCCACTGCCGCACGCTGCATGCTGGCCTGGGCCACGTGCAAATGGTTGAGCATCTCGATGATGCGGCGGTGTTGTTGGTCGATCACATCGATGCCGATGTTCAGATCGTCCTGCCAGACCAGTAGTGCCATCCCCGGCTCCCCTTCATGCGTATGTCGGGGCTGACTGTAGAGCTGCCGCGCTGGCGCGGCGTTGATCTGGATCAAGGCTGCCCGGTCAGGTCAGCGCGGGCTCGCGCGGGCGCAGCGGGCTGGCCACCGTGGTGCAGCTGACCCGGTTGCGGCCGCCGGCCTTGGCCAGGTACAGCTGGCGGTCGGCTTCGGAGATCAGCCGGTGCAGTGCATCGCGCTGCGGGCGCAGGCAGCACAGGCCGATGCTCACCGTCATGCGCAGGCTGGCGGTGCCGATGTCCACTTCCAGCGCGGCGATGCGCTGGCGCAGTTCCTCGAAGTACAGCAGGGCCTCGTCCTGCTCCATGTCCGGCACCAGCAGGCAGAACTCCTCGCCGCCGAAGCGGGCGGTCAGGTCGTGGCTGCGGGCATGCGCGGCCACCGCACCGGCCACCGCGCGCAGCGCGTCATCGCCGGCTTCGTGACCGTAGGTGTCGTTGATGTGCTTGAAGTGGTCGATGTCGATCATTGCCACCGCCACGCACTGGCCATGCAGCTGCAGTTGCGGCAGCTGGCGCTGGCTCTGTTCCAGGAAGCAGCGACGGTTGGGCAGGCCGGTGAGGAAGTCGCGGGTGGCCAGGTCCTGCAGCGTGCCGATCAGCTCCAGCTGGTCCACATTCTGCGAGACGCGGCAGAAGAACTCCTCGCGCGAGAACGGCTTGCGCAGGAAGTCGTTGGCGCCGTTCTTCAGGAAGCGCGGGATCAGCGAAGCGTCGGTGTTACCGGAAATGCCGATCACCGCCACCTTGTCGCGCGAGCGCAGGGTGCGCAGGCGGCGGGTGAACTCCACGCCCTGCATGCCGGGCATTTCCTGGTCGACCACGGCCAGGCGGATCGCAGGATGCGCGTCGATCGCGGCCAGGCCCTCGTTGCCGTCAGCGGCCTCGTGCACCTCGTGGCCGTACATGCGCAGCAGGGCGGCGGCATAGCCGCGCGCGGACGGCGAGTCGTCCACCACCAGTGCCGCAATGCGCCGGTTGCGCTCCAGGCGCTGCACCAGCCACACCAGGTAGTCGATGCTGCCCGGCGTGTTCTTCAGCACGTAGTCGATGATCTGCTGCTGCAGTACGCGCTTGCGCAGATCCTCGTCGTAGACGCTGCTGACCACCACGGTGGGCAGGCCGCGCCTGAGGAAGAACTCGACCACCGCGTCGCGGTCGCCGTCGGCCAGCACCAGCCCGGTCAGTACCAGGAACCAGCCCCCATCCTCGCTCAGCAGGCGATCGGCCTCGGCCAGGGTGGAAGCGATCACCACCGGCAGTTCCAGGCGCTGCTCGATGGCCTCGCGCAGCATGCCGGTGAACGCACGGGAGTTTTCGACCAGCAGGATCCGCTGCGGCAGCGGATCGGCCAGGTCGCCATCGACGGCGGCCTGCGGCAGGACGGGCATGATGCGGTGGCTCACGAGGGAGGGACTCGGCACGGATAGCGGCGGTTTCGGGTGCAACTTTAGCCGGAGCAGCGTGCCCTGCGCGTCGTTCACCGATCAGGCAGGCGATGCGAATGCCGCCGCTGTACCCGCAAGCGATTCGTGCAGGACGAGCCGGAGCCGGTTGCCACGGCAATGCACCGTGCCGCCGTAGGCCATTATCCGGCCGGCCAGACGCTCGATGGCCTGCTGAACGGTCCGGTTCGACAGCGTGCGACCGCGGTCAAGCAGGCCAACGACCACCACGATGCCGCGCCGGTCGCCCGCCTGGCCGCTCCGGGCGCGCACGCTGACCTGTCCCGACTCCAGTTCCAGCAGCAGCGACACCGCCTCGATCAGCGAGCGATAGATGGCGAGCTGCAGGTCGACAGTCAGCAGGCAGGGGTTGCCCTCCAGCCGGGGCGGAATCACGCGATGAGAGTTGTCCCAGCTTTCGCATGCGCCGCCAACCCGCAGCGCGATATACAGCCCAACCTGCTCCAGCCCCGTGGGGTAGACCAGACTGGCCTGTTCACGGAACAGCCGCGAGTGCACGGATGAGGCGTGCTGCAGGCTGTTGGCCACCGCATGATGCCCCTGCGCCTTCAGCCAGCTGACCATCTCGCCGAGCGAGCTGTCCATGCCTTCGCCGAGTTGCTTGAGATGGGAGGCGCGCTCGCGAAGCTCACGCTCACGGGTCTGGTGCGAACTACGTGCCAGGCGCAACGTGGTTTCCTCTGCCAGTCCACGGCACCGTGCACGCTCATGGTGATAGCTGATGCTGGACCCCAGGGCGAGCAGTGCGACACTCATCACGGCCATGTTCTGCTGGGTGGCGAAGGTGCCCAGGTCGAACGAGGACGGTAGGCCGGTGCTGGGTGTGGCGAAATGGAGTGGAAGGTTCAACAGCGGAATCGCGATGGCAGCGCCACGCCACCCATGCATGAAGGTCAGGGCGATCGCTGGGAGGGAGGACAGCAGTACCAGGTGGGTGCGTGTGGTGTGGGCGCTGATGGCCGTAAGCTGCATGCACAGGCCCAGGACCAGCATCACCAGGATGGCCGTGACCGTAGGCGCAGCAAAGCGGCGCGTCCAATTGGGGGCCGCGTGTCGTCGCGACCAGAGGAATGCCAACGGCACGAGGGTGATGATGGCGGCGAAGTGGCCAAAGATCGTGCGATCAACTGCGCTAAGCAGGTTGCTCGGCGGTGGGTTCGACCACAGAGCAAATGAAATGCCCATATTGAGAGCCGGGACGAACAACGCCATGCAGAAGGTCAACGACAGCAACCAGAGGCCGGTGGCGGACTCCGATGGCATTCTCATGCGATGCAGGTAGACCACCAGCATCGCCACCGGCATCAGCAGCGTCGAGGCCAGGATGACCCAGGCCAGGCCGTAGCTGTCGATCATGGGAATGCGCAAGGTTGCGAAGTACGCGTACTCGCCAAGCAGCAGGTAGGGCCACAGGCGGGTCGGGACGATCAGTAGTGCCGCTGCCCGGATGCCCGCGGGCAGGAAGAACTGATCCAGCGAGAACTGACGCGAGGCAAGGCAGCCCAAGGCGTAGACGGCCGCGAGTGCGATTCCGACGGGTCGGATCCGGAAGCTCAGTTCAATTGCTTCTTTGAATCGGTCCAAGCCCGCGCCTCTCGTCTCCCGGCCAATGATGACTGACCACTTCCGCAGACACTATCGACAGTTGGAGATGGGTGCAATCGAGGTGTCTGGCCTCCCTTTGCGCTGCAATCGGCGGCTTCCCATGCTTCGAGGCCCTACATGCCCGGCAGTGCGGCGGCATAGCCACCAGAGGACGGTGAATCATCCACAATCAGTGCGCCCATGTGTCGATCGCGTTTCAGCCGTTGCACCCGCCACATTCGGCGGTTGATGCTGTCCGCTGTGTTCGCCGTCACACAATCGACGACATCCTGCTGTTGCACGCGCCTGTCCAGGGCCTTGTCGCAGATGCCGCTGACCCGCACCGTGCGCGGGTTTCGCCGCGGGTATTGGCGATTTCGGAGGCAGATTCGGCGTGGCATGGGTTTGCATCGATCCAGTGGATTATCTCCGACAGGCACTGCGGAGTCCGCCCGGTATATGCTGATGCGATTGGCGGTAGCATCCTTCTTGATCCGTATTGCATCCAACCTGGAGGTCAGTGTGAGAAGTTTCCGAATTCATGCATTTGCTGGTGCATTGATGTTGGTGCCGGTATCCGTTTTTGCTTTTGCCCCGAGTGACGACCATGGAATCAAGTTGGCCGGCCAAGGACTCGGCCAGTCGATTCCGCAGGCACAAGACCTCAGCGTGGATCCCGGCTGGTTGGTCTATGGGTTCGAGCGCGATGGCATGGATTATTTCCAGGTAAACGATCTCGCAGGGCACGTGCACATCGTGATCGGCAATGCTGCCGGCACGTTCTGGGTGCTGCCGGCAGGTGACCCGTCTGCGAAGGTGTCGTTGCCGGAGCAGCGCCTGCCTGTTCCCGCCAAGGCCACCAGAACGGTTGTCTATCGGGCCCCCGCATTCACGCTGGTCAGATATGCAAGCGGAGCTGATGTGTTGTGGGCAGTAGAGGCACCCTGATACTGACAGTTGCCGGGATATCGGCCAGCTTCAGTATCAGACTGCATGGGCACCCGGTGTTCGCCGGGTGCCCATGACGCCCTGGGCCAGGGGGACGAGCGGGACGTTATGCGATTCTGCTGTGTTGGTTCGATCCGGTCGCTTGACTGTGAAATGCACTACTGCAGCGCAGAGGGTGCGGGGCAGCCGTACCGCGATGGAGTACTGGCTACTGCCTCCAGTCTGGTTTCGCGGTCGAGGAACAGAATCCTGACCCGGTTGCGATAGCAGTCAACGGTCCCGTCATAGGGGAGGGTTCGCCCGGTCAGTCGCTCGAACGCTGCCATCGTTGTCTGCTTGGAAAGGCGTCTGCGCTGTTCCAGCAGTGACACGACCATGAGGATTCCGCGCCTGGAGCCCATTCTGCCGCACCTTGCACGAATGCGAATCTGACCACCTTCATGCTTGAGAAGAATGGAGACCGCGTCAATCAGTGTCCGGTAAGCGGCCAATTGCAGTTCCACGCTCAGGTTGCAGGGGTCGCCTTTCAGATCCGGGCGGAGAACGCGCTCCGTCAGCTTCCACGACTCACGGATGCCACCCGCCTGCAGGGCCACGTAAAGCCCAAGATGCTCCAGGCCCGAGGGATAGACCATGCTTGTCTGTTCGCGAAAGAGCCGCGAATGTACATTCGAGGTATGCAGAAGGCTGTTGGCCACTGCGTGATGTCCCTGGGCCTTGAGCCATTCGGCCAGCTCAACCAGCGACGTATCAATGCCGTCGCCGAGCTTGCGAAGGTGCAGGGCACGTTCACGCAGCTCCATCTCGCTGGCCAATTGCGAGCTCCTCGCCAGATGGATGGCGTCCCTTTCCCCCATCTCGCGCAGCCTGTAACGGTGGTAGAAGTGGGTGATGCGTGATCCGAGCAGCAGCAATACGATGCCGCTGATCGCCATGATCTGCTGGGTGATGAAGGCCGCTGGATCGAATGCGGTGGGATGGGTGTTGGGCGTGGTCAGGCCGATGACCATGTTGAGCACCGGCACTGCAAGGGCAGCCCCCTTCCAGCCATACAGGCAGGTAAGCGCGGCCGCGGGGAGTGCCAACAGCAGCAGGAACGTTGCCTTCAATGCAATCCAGTCTGCGGGCAGTTGAGTCGCTGCTATCCCGATCAGCAGCATCGATGAAAGTGCTGCCAGCATCGGGGTCTTTCGTCGAGCGTTCCACTCCTGCCCCACGTCCTGCCGCGCCCACAGCATGGCGATGGGGGCCACCGTCAGAATGCCGATGAAATCACCCACGCTGAAGCGCGCGGCATTGGTCAGGAAGGGTGTGGAAGGAGGTGTTGGCCAGAGCAGATGGGAAAAGCTGAGGTTGAGCAGAGTAATAACGACGCTGGAAGCGGCGGCAATCAACAAGAGGCCGATCGTCTGCGACTCCGCCATCAGTCGCCGTTGCAGCTTCACAATCAGCATCACCGCTGGCATGAGGAATGCGGAGGCAACAATGACCCATGTCAGGCCGTACTTCTCGATCATCGGCACGCGGGACTGTGCAAAGTATGCATATTCGCCCAGCAGCAGGTAGGGCCACAGGCGCGGCGGGCACAACAGCACGGCTGCCACCCGGATGCCGGCTGGCAAATAGAACTGATCCAGCGACAGCTGTCGGGTTGCCCAATAGGCAACTGCATAAAGCAAGGCAATCATCAGGCCAGCCGGACGAATGCGCACCTTCAGCAACAATCCTTCTTTCCACCAGTCCAATCGCACGTCCCCCTCTCCTACGTGTCCCCTGTCAGCATCCATTCGCCGCGGGGCCCGGTTTCTGAGGACGGTATCGGTCTGCGAACGATTATGCAATTGCATAGCTGCGCATTTAGGAAATTGTCCAGCCATCCATCACAGATGTCGCGTGAAAATCTGTGACGTGTGCAGCACGATCAGCGCTGCGGTACGTTTGTCAGAACGTTCAATACAGGTGGAGATGCAGAATCTTCACCACAACGCATCCCGCAGCTTGTACCAGGACATCGCCGCCACCAGCAGCGGCGTGCGCAGCAGCCGGCCGCCGGGGAAGGGCGCATGCCGCAGGCGCTGGAACACGTCCAGGCGCTCGCTCTGGCCGGCAATGGCGGCGGCGATCACCTCGCCGGCCAGCCCGGCGGCGGCCACCCCGTGGCCGGAGAAGCCCTGCGCGAAGTACAGGTCGCCGTCCAGCCGGCCCCAATGCGGGGCGCGGTTGCGGGTGATGTCCACGTAGCCGCCCCATACCTGGTCCAGTGCCACGTCGGCCAGCTGCGGGAACACCTGGTGCATGCGCCGTTGCATCACCCCACGCAGGCCGGGTGGGGGCAGCGCCGAGTAGCTGGCGCGCCCCCCGAACAGCAGGCGATGGTCGTGGCTGAGGCGGAAATAGTCCAATGCCCAGGCGGTGTCGGCCACGGCCATGTCGTTGCCGATCAGGGCGCGGGCGCGCTCGGCCCCCAGCGGCGCGCTGGAGCCGATATAGGTGCCGACCGGCATGATCCGCCGTTCCAGCTCGGGCAGCAGGCCCTGCAGCCAGGCATTTCCGGCCACCACCAGATGCGCGGCGCGTACGCTGCCGTGGGCGGTGTGCAGGGTCGGCTGCGGTCCGCGCTGCACGCGGGTTACCGCCGAATGCTCGTGGATCACCACGCCGGCCGCGCGCGCCGCATCGGCCAGACCGCGCGCATAGGCCAGCGGGTGCAGGTGCGCGCTGAGCGGATCGAACATCGCGGCACGATAGCGCGGGCTGTCCAGCTGCGCGCGCAGGGCGTCACGGTCCCACCACTGCATGGGGTAGTCGTAATGGCGTTGCAGGTGCTCGCAGTTGGCCCGCAGCTCGCGCTCATGGCGTTCGCCGATGGCGACGCTGGCGTGGCCTTCCACCCAATGGCAGTCAATGCCGTGGCGATTGATGCGGGCGCGCATCGCCTGCACCGCGTCGCGCGACCAGTCGAACAGGTGGCGCGCATCATCACGACCGAGCTGACGCTCCAGCTCATCCACCTCGCAGCCGTAGCCGACCAGCGCCTGGCCACCATTGCGGCCGGACGCGCCCCAGCCGATCCGCTGCGCTTCCAGCACTACCACGCGCCGGCCACGTGCCGCCAGTTCCAGGGCTGCGGTCAGGCCGGTATAGCCGGCGCCCAGCACCGCAACGTCGGCCTGCACATTACCCTGCAGCGGGGGCAGTGCGGGCGGTTCGGGCAGGCTGGCGGCGTACCAGCTGGGCGGGAACGCGGCACTCACCGCAGGCCTCGCGGGCGCAGTGCGGGAAGGCGAAGCGGAGGAGGACGATCAGCATTCACCCCTCTAGTTTCGCCGATGCGTGACAGCCATGGTGTGACGGCACCGACTTGCCGCCTTCGCCGGACGGCAGGTAACGTGTCGGCACGCCAAGGAGTGTCCCCATGCGCCGCCTGCCCTGGGTGGGCCTGCCCACCGACAGCACCGTGCTCGGCCATCACCGTTTCGCGATGGCCGGCGAGAAGTACGTGCGCGCGCTGGCCGAGGCGGCCGAGGTGACTCCGGTAGCGTTGCCCAGCCTGCAGCCACCGCTGCCGGCCGGTAACTGGCTGCAGGGGCTGGATGGCCTGCTGCTGACCGGCGCGGTCAGCAATATCGAACCGCAGCACTACGAAGGTGGCCGCAGCTGGCCAGGCAATCCACATGACCCGGCCCGCGATGCCAATGCCTTCGCGTTGCTGCACGAGGCACTGGCGCTGGACCTGCCGGTGCTGGCGATCTGCCGCGGCTTCCAGGAGTTGAACGTCGCGCTGGGCGGCAGCCTGCATCCGCAGGTGCACGCGGTGCCTGGCCTGGCCGACCATCGCGAAGAACCGCAGGCGCCGGTGGAGGTGCAGTATGGGCCGGCGCACGCGGTCACGCTGGCCGCCGATGGCTGGCTGGCGCAGTGGCACGGCAGTGGCCGCGCGCAGGTCAATTCGGTACACGGGCAGGGTGTCGCCCGCCTGGCGCAGGGGCTGCAGGTCGAGGCCGTGGCCGACGATGGGCTGGTCGAAGCGGCACGCAGCCTGCACCATCGTTTCGTGCTCGGCGTACAGTGGCACCCGGAGTGGCGTGTCATGCAGGCGCCGTTCTATCACGCTATTTTCCGTGCGTTCGGCCAGGCTTGCCGGCAGCACCAACAGAACCGACTGGATTCCCGATGAGTTCCCGAACGCGCCCGCGCAAGACGGCCACGCCCCCCGCACCGCAGGAAAGCACGCTGCTGCGCTGGCTGAAGGAGCGGCGCATCACCGAGGTGGAATGCCTGGTGCCGGACATCACCGGCAACGCGCGCGGCAAGATCATTCCCGCCGACAAGTTCTCGCACGACTACGGCACGCGCCTGCCTGAGGGCATCTTCGCCACCACCGTCACCGGCGAGTTCCCTGACGATTATTACGAGCTGACCTCGCCATCCGACTCGGACATGATGCTGCGCCCCGATCCGGACACTGTGCGCATGGTGCCGTGGGCGGCCGACGCCACCGCGCAGGTCATCCACGATTGCTACACCAAGAGCGGTGAGCCGCACGAACTGGCGCCGCGCAACGTGCTGCGCCGCGTGCTGGCAGCCTACGCCGAGCTGGGCCTGCGCCCGGTGGTGGCGCCGGAACTGGAGTTCTTCCTGGTGCAGAAGAACACCGACCCGGACTTCCCGCTGTTGCCACCGGCCGGCCGCTCCGGGCGCCCGGAGACCGCGCGGCAGTCGTACTCGATCGATGCGGTCAACGAGTTCGACCCGATCCTCGACCTGATGTACGACTACGCCGATGCGATGAAGCTGGACGTGGACACGCTGATCCACGAGTCCGGCGCGGCGCAGCTGGAGGTCAACTTCACCCATGCCGATGCGATGGACCTGGCCGACCAGGTGTTCCTGTTCAAGCGCACCATGCGCGAAGCGGCGATGCGCCACGGGGTGTATGCCACGTTCCTGGCCAAGCCGATGGAAAACGAGCCGGGCAGTGCCATGCACATCCACCAGAGCCTGGTGCGGGTGAGCGATGGCAGCAACGTGTTCGCTGGCGAGACCGATGCCGAGGGCGAGTTCAGCCCGGTGTTCGGCCACTACCTGGGCGGCCTGCAGAAGTACGCACCGCAGGCGATGGCGTTCTTCGCGCCGAACGTGAACTCCTACCGCCGGCTGGTGTTCGGCGAAGTCTCGCCGAGCAACGTCCACTGGGGTTTCGACAACCGCACCTGCGGCTTGCGCGTGCCGCTGGATACGCCGGAGAACATGCGCGTGGAAAGCCGTTTCGCCGGGTCCGATGCCAATCCCTACCTGGCGATGGCCGCGACCCTGGCCTGCGGCCTGTTGGGCATCCGCGAGCGGCTGGCACCGGATGCGCCGGTGACCGGCAGCGCCAAGGAACTGGGCTACGACCTGCCGCGCTCGCTGGGCGAGGCGCTGGACGGGCTGGAGCGGTGCAGCGAGCTGCAGGCCCTGCTGGGTGAGCGCTTCTGCCGGGCCTACATCTCGGTCAAGCGCAAGGAATACGAGACCTTTTTCCGCGTCATCAGCTCGTGGGAGCGCGAGTTCCTGCTGCTGAACGTCTGAGCATCCGGAATAGAAAAATCCGCCGCCGGGGGGTAGGCTGGCACCCGTCGCCGGCCCCGCCGGCCCCCCCTTCCCGCATTCTGGAGCACCCGATGAAGCTGCGTATCCTCACGCTCGGCCTGGCCTCCGCCATGCTCGCCGCCTGTGGCGGTGGCAATGGCGGCGCGCAGGACAGCCAGGTCCTGAACGTCTACAACTACAGCGATTACATCGCCGAGGACACCATTCCGACCTTCGAGAAGGAGAGCGGGATCAAGGTGACCTACGATGTGTTCGACAGTGACGAGATGGTCGAGACCAAACTGCTGGCCGGCAACAGCGGCTATGACGTGGTGGTGCCGACCCTGAACTTCTTCGGTCGCCAGATCCAGGCCGGTGTGTTCCTGCCGCTGGACAAGAGCAAGATCCCGAACCTGGCCAACCTCGATCCGGCGGTGATGAAGCGCATCGCCACCCAGGACCCGGGCAACCAGTACGGCGTGCCGTACATGATCGGCACCACCGGCATCGGCTACAACGTGGACATGCTGAAGCAGCGCTTCGGCGGCAGCGCCGACATCGCCAACAGCTGGGACCTGGTGTTCAAGCCGGAGAACATCAGCAAGATGAAGGACTGCGGCGTGACCATCCTGGACACGCCAGCGGACATGATCCCGATCGCACTGCATTACCTGGGCCTGGACCCGCACAGCGGCGACCCGGCCGAGCTGCAGAAGGCCGCCGACCTGCTGAAGTCGATCCGCCCGTACGTGCAGAACTTCCACTCCTCGCAGTACGTGGGTTCGCTGGCCAACGGCGGTACCTGCCTGGTGGTCGGCTGGTCGGGTGACATCATCCAGGCCCGCGACCGCGCCGAGGAAGCCAGCAATGGCGTGCACGTGGCCTATTCGATCCCGAAGGAAGGCGCACCGCAGTGGTTCGACATGCTGGCGATCCCGAAGGACGCCAAGCATCCGGAAGCCGCGTACGCCTTCATCAACTACCTGCTGCAGCCGAAGGTTGCCGCGGCCAACACCAACTTCATCCACTACGCCAACCCGGTGCCGACCGCGACCCCGCTGGTGGACGAGGCGATCCGTACCGACCCGACCATCTACCCGCCGGCCGACGTGGCCGAGAAGATGTTCACCTACTCGATCAACACGCCGGAGACCGACAAGCTCTACACCCGGCTGTGGACCGAGGTGAAGACCGGGCGCTAAGGGCTGGCTGGCAGGTGGGTGCCGACCGTTGGTCGGCATGCTTTTCCGGCAGGGCCGACCAACGGTCGGCCCCCACCAGATCTGCAGATCCCCCCGGCCCGGTGGGTGCCACCCGTTGCCGTCATATCCCCTGCAGCCCCCGGCCGTTAGAATGGCGGCCGCTGTCCACCGCCCGCTCCCGGAGCCCCCATGCCCGTTGAAGCCCAGCCGGTAGCCGCCGTCGTCGACACGACCGGTGCGCCCGGCTATCTCTCCATTCGTGACCTGCGCAAGGAATTCGACGGTTTCGTCGCCGTCGACGACGTCAATCTGGACGTGCGCAAGGGCGAGATCTTTGCCCTGCTCGGAGGCTCCGGCAGCGGCAAATCGACCCTGCTGCGCTGCCTGGGCGGCTTCGAGACGCCCACCAAGGGCAGCATCACCGTCGATGGCCAGCGCCTGGACGCGCTGCCGCCGTACCAGCGGCCGGTCAACATGATGTTCCAGTCCTATGCGCTGTTCCCGCACATGACGGTGGAGCAGAACATTGCCTTCGGCCTGAAGCAGGATGGCCTGGGCAAGGACGCGATCAGCAAGCGCGTCGGCGAGATGCTCGACCTGGTGCAGATGGGCCACCTGGGCAAGCGCAAGCCGCACCAGCTGTCCGGTGGCCAGCAGCAGCGCGTGGCGCTGGCGCGGTCGCTGGCCAAGGGGCCGAAGCTGCTGCTGCTGGACGAGCCGATGGGCGCGCTGGACAAGAAGCTGCGCTCGCAGATGCAGCTGGAACTGGTCAGCATCATCGAGTCGTCGGGCGTGACCTGCGTGATGGTCACCCACGACCAGGAAGAAGCGATGACCATGGCCACCCGCATCGCGGTGATGGATGCCGGCTGGATCCAGCAGGTCGGCAAGCCGGACGAGGTCTACGAGCAGCCGGCCAACCGCTTCGTCGCCGAGTTCATCGGTTCGGTCAACCTGTTTGACGGGGTGATCGACGAGGACCTGCCCGAGTACGTGACCGTGCGCTCGCCGCTGTTCCCGGCACCGATCTACATCGCCCATGGCATCACCTGTTACGAAGGGCAGCCGGTCGCATTCGCGCTGCGCCCGGAAAAGGTGATGATCGGCAAGGACGAGCCGGAAGGGCACACCAACAAAGCGCAGGGCGTGATCGAGGACATCGCCTATTTCGGCAGCCATTCGGTCTACCACGTGCGGCTGCCCAGCGGCGCCAAGGTGCTGGCCAACTTCGCCAACTCGCAGCGCTGGGCCAGCGACGGCCTGACCTGGGGTGACAGCGTGTGGGTGCACTGGCGCGACAACGACGGCGTGGTGCTGACCTCATGAGCGTCGCCGGCCTGAAGCGCTGGCTGCCGGGGCTGCGTGCCACGGTGATCGGCATTCCGTACCTGTGGCTGCTGCTGTTCTTCGCAGTGCCGTTCCTGATCGTGCTGATGATCAGCTTCTCGCTCAGCCGGGTCGGCTCGCCGCCGTATACCTGGCTGCTGCAGTACGCCGACGGCGGCTTCTCGCTGAAGCTGAACCTGGAGAACTACCTGGCGCTGTTCCGCGATTCGATCTATGCGCAGGCGTTCCTGAGCTCGATCAAGATCGCGGCGATCTCCACCTTCTTCACCCTGCTGATCGGCTATCCGATGGCCTATGCCATCGCGCGCCTGTCGCCGGCCGCACGCAATGTGGCGATGATGCTGGTGGTGCTGCCGTCGTGGACCTCGTTCCTGATCCGCGTGTATGCGTGGAAGGCAATCCTGGACCGCAATGGCCTGCTCGACCAGTTCCTGCAGTTCACCGGCCTGCAGACGCTGATGACGTCGATGGGGCTGCCGAAACTGCAGCTGATCGATACGCCGACCGCCGCCTATATCGGCATCGTCTACTGCTACCTGCCGTTCATGGTGCTGCCGCTGTACGCCAACCTGGTCAAGCATGACCACCGCCTGCTGGAAGCGGCCTACGACCTCGGCGCCAAGCCGTGGCAGGCGTTCCTGCGCATCACGTTGCCGCTGTCGAAGGCCGGCATCATCGCCGGCTGCATGCTGGTGATGATCCCGGCGGTGGGTGAGTTCGTGATCCCGGAAATGCTCGGTGGTTCGGAGACGCTGATGGTCGGCCGCCAGCTGTGGAACGAGTTCTTCAACAACCGCAACTGGCCGGGCGCTTCGGCGATGGCGGTGGCGATGATCCTGTTGCTGCTGGTGCCGATCCTGCTGTTCAACCGTTCCCAGCAGCGCCTGCTGGAAGGGAAGCAGGCATGAGCCCGCGTACCGCCAAGGGCCTGGGGCTGGGCGTGCTGCTGCTCGGCTTCGCCTTCCTGTACCTGCCGATCCTGTTGTTGATGTTCTACTCGTTCAACAGCTCGCGGCTGGCGATGGTCTGGGCCGGGTTCTCCACCCGCGCCTACAGCGACCTGTTCGCCGACCGCGCGCTGATGGACGCGATGTGGACCAGCCTGGTGGTGGCGTTCTGGACCGCCTGTACCGCCACCGTGCTGGGTACGCTGGCGGCGATGGTGATGACCCGCTTCAAGCGATTCCGTGGCAAGCCACTGTTCGGCGCGCTGGTGACCGCGCCGCTGGTGATGCCGGACGTGATCCTGGGCTTCTCGCTGATGGCGCTGCTGGCATCGATGGGCGCGATTCCCGGCTTCCCGGCGCGTGGCCTGGCCACCATCTGGATCGCGCACGTGACCTTCACCCTCTGCTTCGTCACCGTGGTGGTGTCCTCGCGCCTGCAGGAAATGGACCTGTCGCTGGAAGAAGCGGCGATGGACCTGGGCGCCAGCCGGTTGACCGTGTTCACCCGCATCACCCTGCCCATCATCGCGCCGGCGCTGGTGGCGGGTTGGCTGCTGGCCTTCACCCTGTCGCTGGATGACGTGGTGGTGGCCAGCTTCGTGGCCACGCCGGGCTCGACCACGCTGCCGATGAAGGTGTTCGCTTCGGTGCGCATGGGCATCAGTCCGAAGATCAACGCGTTGGCCACGCTGTTGGTGTCGGCGGTGTCGATCGCTGCGGTGATCGGCTGGTACATCAACGCCCGCGCCGAGAAGCGGCGCCAGCGCGACCTGCAGCTGGCGCGGCAGGACAACGGCTGAGTACACGGCCTGTCGACAGCGCCGGCAACATCCGGCTCACGGACAGCGGCGCACAATGGGGGTCTTCCAGATGGAGATCCCCCATGACCGTCGAGATCATCGACCCGGCCACCGGCCAGGTGACCTACCGCCATGAACTGATGGGCGCTGCTGACATCGAGCAGCGCCTGCAGGCTGCCGCCGATGCCTTCCCCGGCTGGGCCGATCGCTCGCTGCAGGATCGCGGTGCCGTCCTTCGCCAGATCGCCGCGCAGCTGCGCACGCGTCGCGACGACCTGCAGCAGGCGATGACCCATGAGATGGGCAAGCTCAAGGCCGAGGCGCTGGCCGAGGTCGACAAGTGCGCTGCCGCCTGCGAGTACTACGCCGACCACGCGGCCGACTATCTCAAGCCGCAGCTGATCGACACCGAAGCCCAGCGCAGCTATGTGCGCTACGAGCCGATCGGCTGCGTGTTCGCGGTGATGCCGTGGAATTTCCCGGTCTGGCAGGTGTTCCGCTTCCTGGCACCGGCGTTCATGGCCGGCAACGTGGCCCTGCTCAAGCACGCCAGCAACGTGCCGCAGTGCGCCGACCTGATCCTGGCGGTGTGTCGTGACGGAGGCCTGCCTGAGGGCGTGTTCGACGTGCTGCACATCGACAACGACCAGGCTGCCGAGGTGCTGCGCGACGCACGCGTGAAGGCGGTGACGCTGACCGGCAGCGAACGGGCAGGGCGCTCGATCGCGTCCACTGCAGGCAGCCAGCTGAAGAAGTCGGTGATGGAGCTGGGTGGCAGCGATGCCTTCGTGGTACTCGACGATGCCGACCTCGACAAGGCCGTGGCGGCGGCGGTGAAGTCGCGTTTCGACAACAGCGGGCAGACCTGCATTGCGGCCAAGCGCTTCATCGTGGTCGATGCGGTCGCCGATGACTTCACCCGACGCTTCGTTGAAGCCGCGGGCCAGCGCCAGTATGGCGATCCCAGTGAGCGTGGCACCACGCTGGCGCCGATGGCCCGTGCCGATCTGCGCGACGAACTGCACAAGCAGGTGCAGGCCAGCGTCGCCAAGGGCGCGCGCGTTCTGGTCGGCGGCGAGCCCATTGCCGGCACCCATGCGGGCTATCCGGCGACCGTGCTCGATCAGGTCGGCCCAGGCATGCCTGCCTACGACGAGGAGCTGTTCGGGCCGGTGGCTGCGGTGATCCGGGTCAAGGATGAGGCCGAGGCGCTGCGCGTGGCCAACGACACCCGCTTCGGCCTGGGCGGCAGCGTGTGGACGCGCGACCCGGTGCGCGGCGAAGCCTTCGCGCAGCGCATGGAATGCGGCGCCGCGTTCGTCAACGCCATCGTCAAGAGCGACGCTCGGCTGCCGTTCGGTGGCAGCAAGCAGTCCGGATTCGGCCGGGAGCTGGCCGACCACGGCATCCACGAGTTCATGAACATCAAGACCGTCTACGTGGCTTGATGCCGAAGGGTAGTGCCGGCCGCTGGGCGGCATTGCCCTGGTTGCCGGCCAGCGGCCGGCACTACCAGAAGCGGGGCATGTGCCACGACCAACGGTCGCGGCCTACCGGATTGCCGGGTATCGACGCCCCCGTGCATGGTGGGTATCGACGCCCCCGTGCATGGTGGGTATCGACCGTTGGTCGATTCGCGCTACAGCCACTTCGCGCGCTTGAACAACCGGTACAGGCCCACGCACACACCGCCCACGCCGACAATCATCAGCGGATACGACCACGGCTGGCTCAGCTCGGGCATGTGGCTGAAGTTCATGCCGTACCAGCTGGTGATCAGCGTCGGCGCTGCCAGCAGTGCGGCCCATGCACCCAGGCGCTTGACCGTCTCGCCCTGCGCCAGCGTCACCAGCGACAGGTTCACGCTCAGTGCGGTGCCCAGCATCTCGCGCAGGGTGTCGATCACATCGCTGATGCGTACCGCGTGGTCATGCACGTCGCGCACGTAGAGCTTCACTTCATCGGGAATCAGGTCACCCTGGTAGCGGCGCAGCTGCGCCAGCACATCCTGCAGCGGTGCCACCGCCATCCGCATCTTGTTCAGTTCGCGCTTGAGCTCGTAAAGCCGTACCACCGTGCTGCGCTTGTAGCTGTCGGCAAAGATGTCCTTTTCCAGCAGGTCCAGGGTGTCGCGGAAGCGGTGCACGATCGGCAGGTAGTTGTCGACCACGAAGTCGGTCACCGCGTACAGGCAGTACGACG
Organism: Stenotrophomonas sp. YJH_SMC_82; assembly: GCF_059368875.1. Lineage (NCBI taxonomy): Bacteria > Pseudomonadati > Pseudomonadota > Gammaproteobacteria > Lysobacterales > Lysobacteraceae > Stenotrophomonas > Stenotrophomonas sp. YJH_SMC_82. Next base: position 560,583 of record NZ_JCAFSE010000002.1, on the reverse strand, counting down.
GGCCCATCTTCAGCAGCTGCGGTTCACGCTCGACCCGTGCACGCACCGGGGCGTAGGACAGCGAGGCGCCGTGGCGCACCGTCACCAGGAAACGCGGGCCGAGGAAGGCGTGGGTTTCGCCGTACTGGATGCGTTCGTCCACCATCTGCGCGGTGGTCACCACCACGAACAGCGAATTGCCGTAGGTCTCGACCTTGGGCCGCTGGTGCGCATTGCGCGCGTCCTCGATGGCCAGGTCGTGCAGGCAGAACTCTTCCTGCAGTTTCAGCAGCACATCGTCGTTGGGGTCGTACAGGCCGACCCAGACGAAGCCGTTGCCACTGGCAATGACATCGCTGATGGCATCCAGGCTGATGTCGTGGCGTTTGCCGTCGTCATCGTAGTGGACGCAGTTGATGACGCAGGCGGGGTTGGCCGAGGCAGGGGCGGAAGCGGAGGCGGGCAATGACATGCCCGCCATCGTGCGTCAGTGCCGTGTTTCGGACAAGTGAGGACGGCGCCCCAGTACCCACGCCAGCGCGACGTGGACGGGCAGCAGCAGCACGATCCACTGCACGTTGTACTGCGCCTGCAGGCTCAGCCAGTGCAGCACCAGCGCCGCCACGGCCTGCACCGCCAGCAGCCACAGCACGACCCTGAACATGCGGCCCGGCGCGCGCCGGCGCAGCAGCGCGATCGCGCCTGGCAGCAGCAGCACGGCCAGTGGCGAAAGCAGCAGCAGGTTGCGGTTGGCCCAGGCGGCGTAGTGGGTGCTGAAGCCCCACAGGAACACCAGCAGGCTGCCGGCGATGGCGCACAGCAGCCAGAACGGCAGGGCCAGCCCGGCCAGCAGGCGCGGGCGGTTGCGCAGCGCCAGTATGCCGGCGGCGATCACCAGGCCACACAGCAGCCACGGCCACCAGCGGCGCGCGAACTCCTTCGGCTCCGGGTCGATGCGGTGCGGCAGCAGTTCCTGTTCGGACTGCACCAGCGGCCGGCCGTCGCTGTTGCGCGCCTGGCGCAGCGCGTCGGCCAGGCGCATCGGCACGAAGGCTTCCTGCCAGCGCGACAGCGGCTGGTCGGCGAACGGACCGAGGCCGACATCGAAGCCCAGCCACATCCACGGTGCCGGCGAGGCCAGGCGCACCGATTCACTGCGGTAGGTATTGCCGCGCGAGCGCCCCGACAGCTGCGACTGCAGGCCGCCATCCAGCGCCTTGTTCACCGTGTCGCGTACCATCGTGGCGCAGTTGGCGGTGTAGTAGTCGTAGTGGTAGCGCGCGTTTTCCGGCTTGGCGCGCTCGGCCAGGTCAGCGGCCAGGGCGCGTGCCTGGTCGGGGCGCAGGTCCAGCCACTGCACGCTGGCGCCGCGGCCGGTCTCGTCGTAGTACGACAGGTCCTGCTGCAGCGGCAGCGCCACCAGGTAGTACATCATGTCGCCGCGCACGAAGCGGCTGATGAAATCGTCCTCGGACGGATCGAAGTAGCCGAAGTTGTACGAGGTCGCTTCGCCGCTGAGCGGATCGATCACGACGATGGCGTCGTGGCCGAAGCGCTCGAAGAACACGGTGCCCGGCTGCATGGTCACCACCCCGATGCGCGGGGCGGGAGCCTCGGCGCTGGTGGCGGGTGCAGCAGGTTCGGGTGCCGCCGGCTGCGCGAAGGCGGCCAGCGGCAGGGCCGTGGCCAGCACGCACAGTGCCAGCCACAGCCTCAGGCGCAGTGCCAGGAGGGCGCCGCGCTTCAAGCGTCGTCCTGCGCGTCCGGCGGCAGCACGGTCACGTGGAAGGCCTGGACCCGGCGCGCATCGGCGCGGGCCACGCGGAACATGAAGCGGTCCAGCGCCAGCTCGTCACCGACTTCCGGCAGGTGGCCCACGGCCTCGGTGACCAGGCCACCGATGGTGTCGTAGTCCTCGTCGGAGAAGGTAGCGCCGAAGCGTTCGTTGAAGTCGCCGATCGGGGTCAGCGCGTCGACCACGTACTGGCCGTCGGACTGGATGGCGATCTGCGCCGACGGATCCTCGGCCTCGTCATGCTCGTCGTCGATCTCGCCGACGATCTGTTCCAGCACGTCCTCGATGGTGACCAGGCCGGCGACACCGCCGTACTCGTCGACCACGATGGCCATGTGGTTGCGTGACAGGCGGAATTCCTTCAGCAGCACGTTGAGCTTCTTCGCCTCCGGGATCAGCACTGCCGGGCGCAGCAGCTCGCGCACGTTGGCCGGGCCGTTGTCGGCGACCACGCCGCGCAGCAGGTCCTTGGCCAGCAGGATGCCAAGGATGTCGTCCTTGTTCTCGCCGTGCACCGGGAAGCGCGAATGGCCGGATTCGACCACCTGCTTCATCAGTTCCAGGAAGGGCGCTTCGACCGGCAGCGAAACCATCTGCGAGCGCGAGATCATCACGTCGCCCACGGTCAGCTCGGCCACCGAAATGGCGCCTTCCATCATCTTCAGGGTATCGGCGGCGATCAGGCCCTCTTCCTGCGCGGTGTGCAGGACAGCGACCAGCTCGTCGCGGGTATGGGGTTCGCCGGAGAAGGCGGAGGTCAGGCGTTCAAGCCAGCCGCGCTTCTTTTCACTGGGCTCCTGTGCGGAGCTACTACTGTCGTCTTCTGACATCTCTGGAAAAAGGGCACCCGGCAAGCCGGGCGTTGGCCCAAGTCTAGCAGGATGTGGCGGCCTGTCAGTGACCGTCGCTGCCCGGTCCGGTGATCGGCGGCGGGGCCAGTTCAGGCCGGGCGGGGGCTTCTTCCTCGGGCAGGTCCAGGCTGTAGGTGCAGCCGGCCAGGGTTTTGCCGGGATGGGAGGCCACGGTGGAGACGCTGAGGATGATCGACTCGATCCGGGCCTCGCCGGTCTTCGGATCGGTCACGTCGCGGCTGACCAGCTCGCGGCCGGCCATGAACTTGCCGTCCTGGTCGTAGCCGGTCTCCAGCCCCAGCTGCCTGGCCAGCGGCCGCGGATCGGCCTGGTCGAGGATCGCCATGACGCTGGACCCGGCCACGGCGACCCGTTCGGTGCGGGCGCCGAACACGCTGATCGGCTGGGCCAGCCGGTACTCGCTCATGAACTGGTTGCCCTGCGGCAGCGGCTGCAGGCCGTGGGCGACGGCTTTCAGCGGATCAGCCAGCAGGGGCGCCAACGCGGCCTGCTCGGCCACGCCTTGGCGGCATTCAATCAGGGCCGGCAGGTCCAGGGCAGCGGCCGGGGCGGACACGGCGAGCAGCAGGGGCAGGGCAATACGCAGCACGGGCACGGGATCCGCAACGGAAGGCAGGCCGGTGATCGTACCGGTCCCGGCCAGCCATCGCGAGCGCCCCAAGGCAATCAGGGCGGATGCCTGCGCGTGGTCGCTGGGTACCAGCGCAGCCTGACCGGGTAGCCCAGTTGCACCTGCAGGTGATCGCGCACGGCCGCCGCCGTCGCGCGGTTGGCCGGGGTATCCCGCAGCTCAACCTCCAGTTCCCCGGTCGTGACATCCAGGCTATAGCCGAACAGGTCGGGCAGCTGGGCCAGCAGCCAGTCCCGCTGTGCGTGCAGGCGGCGCTGCATCTCCGCTTCGGTCATCGCGGCGCCGGTGATGTAGCGCACGCGTTGCGGGCCATCCGCCCCTGGATGTGTCTCATCGGCCGCGGGTGCTGGGCCAGTCAGTCGAACGACGACGTTCCAACCTGCCGCGTTGTCCACCCAGATTCCGGCGAGGCGTGCCGCGTGGCGCGCTTTCAAACGTTCCATCAATGCGTGCTGCTGCGCCTCGGCGACCGCCTGACGCGCCGTCTGTTGGCTGACGTCAAAGAACGCCTGCACCTCGGCGACCTTGGCGGCAATGTCGGCGGCGCTGTCGCTGGCCGGGAACGGCGACGGTCGTTCCCGGCCGGGGTCGATGCCCGGGGCAGTGGTCACCTGCAGAAGAGCGGCGATGAGTGCGGGCAGCAGCGCGATGGGCGCGTCCTCCGTGAAGATCCCGGTGTGCGTGGGCCTCAGCGCTCGCCGGCGTAGGGGTCGGCGATGCCGAGCTCGGCCAGGATCTCGCGCTCCAGCTGTTCCATGGCGTCGGCTTCCTTGTCGTCCTCGTGGTCCCAGCCGAGCAGGTGCAGCACGCCGTGCACGGTCAGGTGTGCGTAGTGGGCGTTGAGCGCCTTGCCCTGTTCATCGGCCTCGCGGGCCACCACCGGTGCGCAGATCACCAAGTCGCCCAGCAGCGGAAACTTCACGCCCTTGGGCAGCCCTTCGGGCACTTCGGCCGGGAAGCTGAGCACGTTGGTCGCGTAATCCTTGCCGCGATAATGGCGGTTCAGTGACTGCCCTTCCTTGGCATCGACCACGCGGATGGCCAGGTCGGCCTCGCGGATGCGGCCTTTCAGCGCAGCAGCCACCCACTTGCGGAAGCTGACCGCCGCCGGCAGGCCGGTGCGCGGCAGGGCATAACTGACGGCGACGTCCAGTCGCACGGGACCACGGGTCATGGAGTTGCTCCAGGTTGGATCTGATGCAGGTCACGGCGATCGTAGGCGCTGACGATGCGCGCCACCAGCGGGTGGCGGACTACGTCGCGCGACTCGAAGAAGGTGAAGCTGACGCCCTCGACCTCGCGCAGCACGTCGATGGCATCGCGCAGGCCGGACTTCACGTGCTTGGGGAGATCGGTCTGGGTCAGGTCGCCGGTGACCACGGCGGTGGAACCGTAGCCGAGGCGGGTCAGGAACATCTTCATCTGCTCGATGGTGGTGTTCTGTGCTTCGTCCAGGATCACGAAGGCATCGTTGAGCGTGCGGCCACGCATGTAGGCCAGCGGCGCGATTTCGATGACGTTCTTTTCCAGCAGCTTGACCACCTTCTCCACGCCCATCATCTCGTAGAGGGCGTCGTACAGCGGTCGCAGGTAGGGGTCGACCTTCTGGCTCAGGTCACCGGGCAGGAAGCCCAGCTTCTCGCCGGCCTCCACCGCCGGGCGCACCAGGATCAGGCGCTGCACCCGTGATTCGTTCAGCGCTTCGACCGCGCTGGCCACGGCCAGGAAGGTCTTGCCGGTGCCGGCCGGGCCGATGCCGAAGTTGATGTCATGCGTGGCGATCTGGTGCAGGTAGCGGCCCTGGTTGGCACCGCGGCCGCGCACCGTGCCGCGCTTGACCTTGATCGCCACCTCCTGCGCTTCGTAGGAGCGTTCGGCGATCTGCTCGACGTTGGCCTGCGCCAGGCGCAGGTGGATGGCGTGGTTGTCGAAGGTGGTTTCGCCGGCTTCGGCGTACAGCGCTTCAACCAGCTTCTGCGCCTCGACGATGGCTTCGTTGGGCCCGCTGATGCGGAACACGAAACCGCGGTTGGCGATCTCCACGCCGAGCTTCAGCTCGATCTGGCGCAGGTGCCCATCGAAGGGGCCGCACAGGTTGGCCAGCCGCTCGGTGTCTTCCGGCGACAGGGTGAAGTCTCGATGTTCGATGCTTTTCATTGCCTTGGGTGGGGCGGAAGCCTTCCACCGCAGTGTATTCAGGGAGGACAAGGGTAGCGCGCGCAGCGGGCGCGCGGCCAGCACGGGGTCGATACATGCTTTTCCACACCCGGTGTGGACGGGGGCTGCGGAAACCTGTGGGTAGACCTCTACAGTGCTTGTGCCACAAGCGTCATGAGGGGGTGGTGAAAAAATCGTCACGGACCCGGGCGTGCCGGCACCCGCAGGACGGGCGGACCGGGAGGGAGGGCACGTCGCAGCGCGTGGCCGAGAACTTCCCGGGCACGCCGGCGTTCTTCGTGATCGCAGCGCAGGTTCCGCTGCCAGGCGAGCAACAGGATCCCGTGTTGCCGGTTTTCCACACCGGTTGTGGAATGATGCCGAATCAACCTGTGGATAGGTGGCGCGGAGCCTTGCAGCCAAAGGCTCGCCAACGCGTGGTGAAAAAACCGTCAGGGCTGATCGGAATCATAGAGGGTGCACGGGGCGGATGGCACCGTGGCGCCGTCGCAGGAGGGGATGGCATGGGCATCGGCAATGGGATGCGTGGAATCGGATTGGTGGGTATCGGCCTGCTGGCCGGGTGTGGGCAGGCGCCGCCTGCAGCGCTCGGCACGCTGGAGTGGGACCGGATCACGGTGCCGGCGCCGGCGGCCGAAGTGATCGCCACGGTGGAGGTGCGCGAGGGGCAGCAGGTCAAGGCCGGAGCAGTGCTGATGCAGCTCGACCCCGCCCGCGGCGACGCGCAGTTCGCCGCGGCGCAGGCCGACACGGTGCGCGCGCAGGCCCAGTTGGAAGAGCTGAAGATCGGCCCGCGCCAGGAACAGATCGCACAGGCCCAGGCGCAGCTGGCCGCGTTGCGCGCGCAGTCCGCCGAAGCCAGTGCCTACTACCGTCGGGTGCAACCGCTGGCACGCCAGCGCCTGATCGCCGCCGCCGAGCTGGACCGTGCACGGGCGGCTGCCGGCAATGCCGAGGCCAGCGTGCGGGCCGCCGAGCAGGTTTGGCTGGAGCGGGTGCACGGCAGTCGCGCGCAGGACATCGCCCAGGGCCAGGCGGCCGCCGACGCCGCACAGGCGCAGCAGGTGGTGCAGGGCGTCAACCTGCAGAAGTTGCAGCTGCGCGCGCCGCGCGATGGTGTTGTCGATGCCCTGCCTTACCGGCAGGGTGACCAGGCGCCGATCGGGGCGCCACTGGCGGTGATGCTGGTCGGCGAGCGCCCCTATGCACGCGTCTACCTGCCGCAGCCGCTGCGCCTGCAGGTCAAGGTCGGGCAGGCTGCGCAGGTGCAGCTGGAAGACGGCAGCACCGTGCTGAAGGGGCACGTGCGCTCAATCCGCAGCGAGCCCTCGTTCACCCCGTACTACGCACTGACCGGTGATGACGTCGAGCGCCTGAGCTATCTGGCCGAGATCGAAGTGGACACGGCCACCGACATGCAGAAGCTTCCGGCCGGACTGCCGGTGCAGGTGCGCTTCTGAACACCGGCGACGACATCGCGGTGCATGCGCAGGGCTTGACCCGCCGCTTCGGCGATCTTCTGGCTGTGGACAATGTCGACCTGACCGTGCCGCGCGGGCAGGTGTACGGCTTCCTGGGGCCGAATGGATCCGGAAAGTCGACCACCATCCGCATGCTGTGCGGCCTGCTGGAGCCGAGCGCTGGGCAGATCCAGGTGCTGGGGCTGGCGGTTCCCGAGCAGGCCGAAGCACTGCGCCGGCGCATCGGCTACATGACCCAGCGCTTCTCGTTGTATGAGGACCTGTCGGTGCGCGAGAACCTGGAATTCCTCGCCGCCATCCAGGATCTGCCACGCGCGCAGGCCCGGCGGCGGGTCGACGAGCTGCTGCAGCAGTACCGTCTGCTGGACCGGCAGCCGCAGCTGGCCGGAACCCTCAGCGGTGGCCAGAAGCAGCGCCTCGCCCTGGCCGGCGCCGTCGTGCACGCGCCCGAGCTGCTGTTCCTGGACGAGCCGACCAGCGCGGTCGATCCGGAATCGCGCCGTGATTTCTGGGAAGCCCTGTTTGAACTTGCCGACGCCGGTACCACCGTGCTGGTGTCGACCCACTACATGGACGAGGCCGAGCGCTGCCACCGGATGGCAATCCTGGATCGTGGTGCACTGGTTGCCGATGGCACGCCGGCTGAGCTGTGCGCACGATTGGACGGCCGCACGTTGCAGGTCACGTCGTCGCAGCCGCGGCAGGCCAGCCGCGCACTGTCTGAGCTGCCCGGTGTGCTGAGCGTGGCGCAGATCGGCACCCAGCTGCGCGTGCTGTGCAATGAGGGCGCAGCGGACGTCGCAGTGCTGGCCCGTGCACTTGCCAACGCTGACCCGCAGGCCCGCATCCAGACGGTGGCGCCAAACCTGGAAGATGTGTTCGTGGCCGCCACCCGTGGCCGCGGCCGGGAGCCGGCGGCATGAACCTGCGCCGGCTGTCGGCGATCATGCTCAAGGAGCTGCGGCAGCTGCGCCGCGACCGCATCACGCTGGCGATGATCGTTGGCATTCCGGTGATGCAGCTGTTGCTGTTCGGCTATGCGATCAACCTCAACCTGCGTCATCTCGATGCGGGTGTCGCCGATCAGGCCAACAGCGCCGCTTCGCGCGCGCTGGTGCAGGACATGGTGGCCACCGGCGTGATCACGCCGCGCAGCGAAGCCTACACGCCTGCCCAGCTGATGCAGGCGCTGCGCCGTGGCGAGATCAGTGTCGGCATCGTGGTGCCGGCCGACTTCGAGCGTCGCCGCTTCGATGGACGCGAGGCGGTGCAGGTGCTGGTCGATGGCAGTGACACCGTGGTGCAGAGCGCGGCGATCCAGCTGGCGCAGGTGCCGCTGGACACGCGCCCGACCAGCAACACCCGTCCCCTGCGCGAAGGCAGCATCGCCAGTGGTCCGGTCGGCGTGACCAGCTTCTACAACCCGCAGCGGCGCTCGGCGGTGAACATCGTACCGGGCCTGATCGGGGTGATCCTGACCATGACCCTGGTGATGTTCACGGCGGTAGCGGTGGTGCGCGAACGCGAGCGCGGCAACATGGAACTGCTGATCGCCACGCCGGTGTCGCGCAGCGAGCTGATGGTCGGCAAGGTGCTGCCCTATGCGGCCATCGGCCTGCTGCAGACCACGCTGGTGCTGGTGCTGGGCACCTGGCTGTTCCAGGTACCCATTCGCGGCAGCCTGCTGGACATCTATCTGGCCGCGGTGCTGCTGGTGCTGGCCAACCTGGCGCTGGGCCTGCTGATCTCCACGCGTGCGCGCTCGCAGTTCCAGGCGATGCAGATGACCCTGTTCCTGTTCCTGCCGTCGATCCTGCTGTCGGGCTTCATGTTCCCGTTCGCAGGCATGCCGCGGCCGGTGCAGTGGCTGGCCGAGGTGCTGCCGCTGACCCACTTCCTGCGCCTGGTGCGCGGCATCATGCTGCGCGGCGCCTCATTGTGGGAGCTGTGGCACGACGCGCTGGCGCTGCTGGCCTTCATCGTGGTGATGATGACCCTGGCGATCCTGCGCTTCCGCAAGCGCCTGGATTGAAGGCAGGGGGTCGGATCCCCGCAGGGGCTCCGACCCCAATTTATCGGGCCGGCGGGTCGGAGCCCCTTTGGGGCTCCGACCCGAAGATTCATTCCGCCACCACCCGCGCGCGCAGCGAATTGGTCAGCGCTTCGGTGATCACCACATCCACGAACTGGCCGATCAGGCGCGCCGGCGCCGGGAAGTTCACCGAACGCATGTTCTCGGTCTTGCCGGTCAGCTCGTTCGGGTTCTTGCGCGAGGGCCCTTCCACCAGCACGGTCTGCACGGTGCCGACCATCTTCTCGGAAATGCCGGCGGCATGCGCATTGATGCGCTCCTGCAGGCGCGACAGGCGCGCGTGCTTTTCGGCATCGCTGATCGTGTCCTCCAGGTCCGCGGCTGGCGTGCCCGGGCGCCGCGAATAGATGAAGGAGAAGCTGTGGTCGAAGCCGATGTCCTCGATCAGCTTCATGGTCTTCTCGAAGTCGGCATCGGTCTCGCCGGGGAAGCCGACGATGAAGTCCGAGCTGATCGAGATGTCCGGGCGCACCGCACGCAGCTTGCGGATCTTCGACTTGAATTCCAGCGCGGTGTAGCCGCGCTTCATCGCTGACAGCACGCGGTCGCTGCCAGCCTGTACCGGCAGGTGCAGGAAGTTGGCCAGCTGTGGCACGTCACGGAACGCATCGATCAGCGAATCGCTGAACTCCAGCGGATGCGAGGTGGTGAAGCGGATGCGGCCGACGCCATCGATCTCGGCGATGGTGCGGATCAGCAGGCCGAGGTCGGCGAACTCGCCGTCACCGTACGGCCCGCGATACGCGTTGACGTTCTGCCCGAGCAGGTTAATCTCGCGCACGCCCTGTGCGGCCAGCTGCGCCACCTCCACCACCACGTCCTCGAACGGGCGGCTGACTTCGGTGCCGCGGGTGTAGGGCACCACGCAGAACGAACAGTACTTGGAACAGCCTTCCATGATCGACACGAATGCCGAGGGTCCTTCGGCGCGCGGCTCGGGCAGGCGATCGAATTTCTCGATCTCGGGGAAGCTGATGTCGACCTGCGGGCGCTTCTGTTCGCGGCGTGCGCGGATCAGCTCCGGCAGCCGGTGCAGGGTCTGCGGGCCGAACACCAGGTCGACGAACGGCGCACGCTTGATGATCGCTTCGCCTTCCTGCGAGGCGACGCAGCCGCCGACGCCGATGATGACTTCACGGCCCTTGTTCTTCAGCCCCTTCCACACGCCCAGCTGGCTGAACACCTTCTCCTGCGCCTTCTCGCGGATGGAGCAGGTGTTGACCAGGATGACGTCGGCGTCGTCCGGGCTGTCGGTCAGTTCCAGGCCATCGCTGGCGGCAAGCACGTCGGCCATCTTGGCCGAGTCGTACTCGTTCATCTGGCAACCGTGGGTCTTGATGTACAGCTTGCCTTTCACCTGGTCGGGCTTGCGCGGACCAGCGGGCAGGGCAACGAGGGGGGTACCGCCCGGTGTGGTGGGCGGAAAGACGTCTGGCGTCCCGGTCATGGCGCTTAATCCATTCGGGTGGCGGGAAAGCGGGTAATTCTACCCGCATCCCGCGCCAGCCGCCGCGCCCGTGCAACCGAGCCCATGCCCAGCGTGGCCATCACTGTAGAGCCGAGCCCGTGCTCGGCTGCCTTTGCAAGGCGGAGGAGCAGCCGAGCGTGGGCTCGGCTCTACAAGGGGGCGCTGCTTACGCCGCCAGTTCCGCATCGATCTGCCGCGAACGGTCGAAGGCGGTCATCGCGCTCATCCGTGCAATGTAATCAGCCGTGGCCGGTGCAGGCTGCACCAGGCCGAAGGCCGTGGTCCAGGCCAGCGCATTGCCCCACAGCACGTCGGCGGCGCTCATCGTCTCGCCAAGCAGGTAGGGGCCCTGCGCCAGCTGGGCCTCGATCACCTGCAGCACGGTCTCGGCGTCGTTGTACGGCGACATCAGGCGCGGCGGCGGCTCGCGGTGCATCGCCTTGTCGATCATCGCCGGCTCGAAACAGGCGCCATAGAAGGCCATCCAGCGCAGGTAGGGCCCGCGCAGGGCGTCGCCGATCGGCGGTGCCAGGCCGGCCTCCGGATACAGGTCGGCCAGGTACAGATAGATCGCCACCTGCTCGGTCACCAGCGCACCGTTGTGGACGATCGCCGGCACCTTGCCCATCGGGTTGATGGCCAGGTAGGCCGGGGCCAGGTTGGCGCCCGCCTTCAGGTCCAGCACCTGCATGCGGTAGTCGGCACCCAGTGCTTCGAGCAGGGCCACGGCGCCGCTCGAGCGGGAACGGGCGGCGTGGTACAGGGTGATCTGGCGTGAATTCATGGCATTGCTCCTTGCGGTGGGTGGTGAACTGGAGGCCATCCTGGGGCACTATTGCGGACGACTTCTGTCCTCGATCCTTCATGCGCCATACCGCCCATCGATTGCTGCGCCTGATCGCCCTGCTGCAGGCCCGTCGCCAGTGGTCCGGGGCCGAGCTCGCCGAGCGCATGGGCGTGGACCGGCGCAGCATCCGCCGTGACGTCGAGCGCCTGCGCGAGCTGGGTTATCCGGTCCGGGCCTCGTCCGGGGTTGGCGGCGGCTACCAGCTGGGGGCAGGGGCGCCGGTGCTGCCGATGCTGCTGGACGAGGAGGAGGCGACTACCCTGGCCATCGCCCTGCGCGCGGCCTCTGCGACCGTCGCCGGCATCGACGACACCGCGCGCGGCCTGTTGTCCAAGCTCGATCCGCTGGTGCCGACCCGTCGCCGCCAGCAGGCCGGCGAGGTGCATGCCGCCACCGCCACCCTGTCCGACCTTCCGTCCACCGACGCACGCCTGCTCGGGCAGCTGGCCCAGCACTGCCGGCAGGCGTCACGGCTGGCCTTCGAATACCGCAGTGCCCAGGAAGCGGTGACCCAGCGCGAGGTCGAGGCGCAGCACCTGGTCAACTACGGGCGGCGCTGGTACCTGCTGGCCTGGGACCTGGGCCGGCAGGACTGGCGCACCCTGCGCGTGGACCGGATGGGCGCGGTGCGCGAATGCGCCGAGCCGGGCATGCACCGCCGTACGCCCGCACCGCCGGATGTGATGGTGCGGCAGGCGGTCAGCCAGGCCCCGTTCGCCCTGCAGGCCATCGTCCGCCTGGCCGGCAGCCGCGCCGAGCTGGAAGGCTGCATCCCGCCCTGGTGTGGTGTGCTGGAGGACGATGGGCCCGACCATTGCCTGCTGCGCATGGGCGCCGAGAGCCGCGGCATGATGCTGGCGCAGATCCTCAGTCTGGACCGGGTGCCGGTGGCGGTGTGGACCACGCCGCCGGGCCTGCGCGATGAACTGGCACAGCGCCTGGCCGGATTGGGGCAGGTGCTGGCTGTGCCGCCGGTCACAGGCTGAGCCGCGTCGCTTGGCAAGCCCCGGCGAAGCTGGGACACTCGCCGGCATGAAGGGGATACTGGGGACAACGGCGATCATCATCGCTGCGCTGACCGCTGCGCCGGCCAGCGCGGGCACCCTGTTCAAGTGCCAGGGCGCCGACGGGGTCACCAGCTATGTCAGCAAGCGCCTGGCCGGGGCCCGCTGCAGCGCCATCAGCTACAGCCGCGACCTCCGCCCGGCACCGCGCCCGGTGGTGGCCGCGCCGAAGCCGGCGCCGACCACCGTGGCCAGCATCGAGCGCAACCCGGTGGCGGTGGCGGCCAGCACTGCGGCGCCGGCGGCTGCGCCAGCCGCCGTACCCGCGCCCCCGGTCGCCTCGCGCAGCGGGCGCATGGTCAGCGGCCAGGTCTATTCCTTCATGAAGGACGGCGTGCGCCACTACACCAGTGCGCGCCCGACCCAGGTCGCCAACCTCGGCCCGGTGCGCACCATCCGCTACAGTTTCATGGAGCGCTGCTACGCCTGTGGCGTCAACCCGCGCGTGGACTTCGGTTCGGTGCGGTTGAACACCACCGCGTTCCAGACCGAGATCAGCTCGGCCGCGCGCGAGTTCGGCGTCGACGAAGCCGTGGTGCGCGCCATCATCCACGCCGAGTCGGCCTACAACCCGACCGCGCTCAGCCGCGCCGGCGCGCAGGGCCTGATGCAGCTGATGCCGCCAACCGCGGCCCGTTTCGGAGTCAGCGATTCCTACGATGCCGGGCAGAACATCCGCGGTGGCGTGCAGTATCTTGCGTGGTTGTTGAAGCGTTTCAATGGCGACCTGACCCTGGCCGCGGCTGGCTACAACGCGGGCGAAGGCGCGGTTGACCGCCACGGTGGCGTGCCGCCCTACAGCGAGACCCAGTACTACGTGCGCCGGGTCGGGCAGCTGGCCGAGCGTTACCGCACCGCATTGACGCACCAGTAGTGCCGGCCGCTGGCCGGCAACCTTGGGCAATGGCCGGTACCGACCGGCCACTGGCTGGCAGCCCCGTAATCAATGTTGTTGCAATGCGTTGTGTGGCGCTCGACGGTTCCGCTACACTCGCCCATGATTCAATGCGGCTCTGGCCCCCACCGGATCCGCTGGCAGCCTTAAAGCTACCTAATCAATATCGGAGTGCCGGATGGCCAACGATGGGGTACACGATCCAGTCAACACCGGACGTCGGCGTTTTCTTTCTGCCACCACAGCCGTGGTGGGCGCCGTCGGCGTCGGATTCACCGCTGTTCCTTTCATCAAATCCTGGAACCCCAGTGCCCGTGCCAAGCTTGCCGGCGCACCGGTGGTGGCCGACATCAGCGCCCTGCAGGAAGGCCAACGCCTGATCGTGGAATGGCGTGGCCAGCCGATCTGGATCGTCAAGCGGTCCAAGGCGATCCTCGATGCACTGCACGGGCTCGATGGCCGCCTCAAGGACCCCGAGTCCGGCGAGAAGGACCAGCAGCCGGACTACGTGCTGAAGCAGAACCCCGAGCTGCGCTCGATCAAGCCGGACATTTCCGTGCTGGTCGGCCTGTGCACGCACCTGGGCTGTTCGCCGGAAATGGTCGCCGAGATCCGGCCTGAACCCTATGACCCGCAGTGGAAGGGCGGCTACTTCTGCCCCTGCCACAAGTCGCGCTTCGACATGTCCGGCCGCGTCTTCAAGGACGTGCCGGCGCCGATCAACCTGAAGGTGCCCGCGCACCATTACCAGGACGACAACACCATCATCATCGGTGTCGATCCGCAGGGGGCAGCCTGATGGCCAATATCCTCGCTCGTACCGCCAGCGGCGTGGCCGACTGGGTCAATGCCCGCGCGCCGGGCCTGATGCCGGTCTACCGCAAGCATGTCACCGAGTACTACGCGCCGAAGAACTTCAACATCTGGTACTACTTCGGTTCGCTGGCGCTGCTGGTGCTGGTCAACCAGATCGTCACCGGCATCTTCCTGACGATGCACTACAAGACCAACGCCGCCGAGGCGTTCGGCTCCATCGAATACATCATGCGTGATGTGGAGTGGGGCTGGCTGATCCGCTACATGCACTCCACCGGGGCCTCGCTGTTCTTCATCGTGGTCTACCTGCACATGTTCCGCGGCCTGCTGTACGGCAGTTACCAGAAGCCGCGCGAGCTGGTGTGGATCCTGGGCATGCTGATCTACCTGGTGCTGATGGCCGAAGCCTTCATGGGCTACGTGCTCCCGTGGGGGCAGATGTCGTTCTGGGGCGCCAAGGTGATCATTTCGCTGTTCGGCGCGATACCGGTGATCGGCAACGGCCTGACCGAGTGGATCATGGGCGACTACCTGCCCAGTGACGCCACGCTCAACCGCTTCTTCGCGCTGCACGTCATCGCACTGCCGCTGGTGCTGCTGTTGCTGGTGGTGCTGCACCTGGGCGCGCTGCACGAGGTGGGGTCGAACAACCCCGATGGCGTGGAGATCAAGAAGGGGCCCAAGGGCAACCGCTGGTCGCCGAACGCCCCGGCCGACGGCATTCCGTTCCATCCGTACTACACGCTCAAGGATGGCGTCGGTGCCGGCTTCCTGCTGATCATCGCCGCCTTCATCATCTTCTTCGCCCCCGGTTTCGGCGGCCTGTTCCTGGAGCACGACAACTTCACCGAAGCCAACCGCCTGGTGACCCCGGAACACATCAAGCCGGTCTGGTACTACACGCCGTACTACGCGATGTTGCGCGTGGTGCCGAACAAGCTGGGCGGCGTGCTGGTGATGTTCTCGGCCATCGCGATCCTGTTCCTGGTGCCGTGGCTGGACAAGGCGAAGGTGAAATCGGTGCGCTACCGCGGCTGGATCTCGAAGGTGATGCTGGGCGTGCTGGCGGTGTGCTTCGTGTGGCTGGGCGTGATTGGTTCCGGCCCAGGCACCGACGTGCACGAGACCTACATCGGGCGGGTGTTGACCTTCCTGTACTTCGCGTTCTTCATCACCATGCCGCTATGGACAAGGTTGGACAGGACCAAGCCGGTACCGGAGAGGGTGACCACGCATGACTGAGCGCTGGATGGTCCGGCTGGCCCTGGCGGCCACCCTGATGCTGGGCAGTTTCCTGGCCTCCGCCGCCGAAGGCGGCACCCCGCTGCTGCAGGCCGGCAACGACCTCGGTGACCGCGCCTCGCTGCAGCGCGGCGCGCAGTTGTACATGAACTACTGCTCCGGCTGCCACGCATTGAAGTACCTGCGCTATTCGCGGATGGCGCAGGACCTCGGCCTGACCGAGGAAGAGGTGATGAACAACCTCAACTTCACCGGCTCGGCGATCGGCGACCCGATCCCGGTGGCGATGCCCAAGGAGAACGCGGAGAAGTGGTTCGGCAAGATGCCGCCCGATCTCAGCCTGATCTCGCGCGTGCGGGGCAGTGACTGGGTCTACACCTATCTCAAGTCGTTCTATCTGGACAGCAGCCGCCCGCTGGGCTGGAACAACGCGCTGTTCGCCAATGCCTCCATGCCCAACCCGCTGTGGGAGATGCAGGGCCTGCAGCATGCGGTGCACGGCAAGGCGGAAGCGCCCGGCATGGACCCGCCGGTGACCGGCCTGAAAATCGAAACGCCCGGGTCGGTCGATGCCGGCCAGTACGATCAGGCCGTTCGGGACATCACCAACTTCCTCGAATACGCCGGTGAACCGGCCGCGCTCAAGCGGCAGCAGCTGGGCGTATGGGTGATCCTGTTCCTGGCCCTGCTGACTTTCCTGCTGTACCTGCTGAAGAAGGAATACTGGAAGGACGTCCACTGATTCTGCCGCCGGCCATCGCCCGGGCCTATTGGCTTTTGTGATGGTCGGTTGCACACTCGGGGTGGAGTCGACCGCTGGCACGGTGCCGGCGGCGCCGATGCGGCAGGCGGTCTCCTGTCGTGGGAGAGCCTTTGATGGCGGCGAGCGTACGCATGCGCAATACACTGACGCTGTTTTCCTCGAACGACGACGTACTGTGCCACCGGGTACGCCTGGTGCTGGCGGCCAAGGGGGTCACCTTCGACTTTGTCCCGGTCGATCCGCAGAACCCGCCTGAAGACCTGATCGATCTCAATCCGTACCACTCGGTGCCGACCCTGGTCGAGCGCGAGCTGGTGCTGTACGCCGCGTCGGTGGTCAGCGAATACCTGGACGAACGCTACCCGCATCCTCCGCTGATGCCGGTCGATCCGCTCTCGCGTGCGCGTATCCGCTTGGCCATGCTGCGCATCGAGCACGACTGGGTACCGCAGGTGCAGGCCATCCAGCTGGGCAACAAGACCCAGGCCGAGGCCGGCCGCAAGCGCCTGAAGGAACTGCTGACCGCCTCGCTGCCGCTGTTCAAGGCCAGCAAGTTCTTCCTCAATCCGGAAATGAGCCTGGCCGACTGTGCAATGGCACCGATCATCTGGCGCCTGCAGTCGCTGGACGTGCCGCTGCCGAAGGACGGCAAGGCGATCGAGGACTATGGCAACCGCATCTTCCGTCACCCGGGTTTCGTCCGCAGCCTGACCGACCAGGAAAAGAAGCTGCGCGATCTGCCGGTCTGATCCGACCTTGCGTAACCCGTCTGCACGCCGACCGGCGTGCAGGCGATCCGCCCCGGCGGGGCGCCGGGCGCGTACACTTCACGCATGACCGAAGACTTCTTCCACATGACCAGCCACCGCCCGTACCTGCTGCGGGCGCTGGTGGAATGGATCAACGACAACCAGCTGACCCCGCACATCCTGGTCGACGCCGGCGTCCCCGGCGTGCAGGTGCCGCCTTCGGCGGTCAAGGATGGCCGGGTCGTGCTCAACATCGCCGAACGCGCCGTCGTGCGGCTGATGATCGACAACGAAATGGTGAGCTTCTCGGCCCGCTTCTCCGGCACCAGCTACCCGGTGCAGGTACCGATCAGCGCCGTGCTGGCGGTCTATGCCCGCGAGACCGGGCAGGGCATGGCGCTGCCGGATGACATTCCGGGCAGCGAGACCGCGCCGACCAGTGACGAACTGCTGCACGAGGACGGCACGCCGCCGGACGATACGCCACCGGCCAGTCCGCCGCCCAAGGGCCGCCCGAACCTGCGCGTGGTCAAGTAACCATTCCGACGCCGCCCCGATGGGCGGCGTCTTCCTTTGCAGGTTTTACCGGTGGGTGCCGGAATTGTGTGGGTGCCGACCGTTGGTCGGCACACCTTCAGTTCTTACACATCCTCGGCATCCTCCACATCCGGCCGGATCTGGCTGATCCGCGCGGCACCGGGGCCGGTGAACGAGATCAGCTGGTCGCCGCGCAGCACCATGCGGCCCACGTGGCGATCGATGCCATCGTAGGAATACTCGAACTTGAAGGTGCGCTCGAAACCGAGCCGTCCATCCTCGCCACGCGACAGTCGCAGGCCGGTGGCATGTACCGCCTGATCCAGCCATTGCACGTCGGCAGCGCGGCAGGCATTGCGGCCCAACTCGACCGCGCGCTCGGCGGCCGAACGCGCCGCATTCCAGAAGAAATAGATGATTCCGCCGGCAATCAGCAACAACAGCAGGGTGGGCATGGCGTCAGCCGTCAGAGGTCGATCCCGCAAAGATGGCGGCGAACGCGCGCTGGATCAAGCGCTGCACTCACCGCCGTGGCTGCGGTTCGCTGGACATCGGTGATGCGGGCACGGTAGACGGCGCCGTCGCCGGCACCGTCTGCATCGGCGCGGCGGAGGGCGAAGGCATTACCAATGGCGCGGTCGCCGTCAGCTGCAGCAGCGCTGCCCAGTCCTGGCGGTTGAAGCTGCATTCGTCCTCGCGGCCCGGCGTGCAGCTGGGCTCGATGCCGGTGCTGTTGCGTTCGCGCGCCGGCGGCAGCTTGATCAACCCGGTGCGGTCCAGCGGCAGCAGTCGCATCGCCACCGTGTTCATCACGTTGCCGCCCACCAGGTACAGGGTCTGGTCGCCCCCCAGGTTGGCGGCCACCACTACTTCGCAATGTGATTTCCAGTGGCCCACCGAACCGTTGCCCAGTGCCTGCACCAGCCCACTGTAGCTGAGCGTGGTGCTGCGATCGCGCAGGAAGCACAGCAGGTCGCCCGGTGCGGGCTTTGCGGTCGCGGGATCGACCAGCCGGTACGGCACGCCCGAGGGTCCGCCCTGGTACGCGGCACGGATGTAGTCGATGTGGCGTGGCGACGCGTTGAAGCCGGGGACGCCGGACTGCACCATCACCCAGGAAATGAACGCGGCCGACCACGGGTTGTCGATCAGGAAGGTGCGGCAGTCGCTGTCGGTGTAGCGCGTGCCCAGTGGTGCCAGACAGCTGCTGGCGCCGGCGATGCTGCCCATCGCGTTGAGCGTGCCGCTGTTGCGCCAGTAGCCGGCCACGCGTTGCCAGGCAATCAGCCCGTTGTCGGCCAGATGTTCGTTCTCGGCCTCGGTGACACTCAGGCTCGCCGCGCGGCCATCGCGATCGATGAAAGGCCGGAACCAGAGCCGGTGTTCATTGCAGGCAGTATTGCGGATGGCCACCGCCAATGGGCTCAGGCCGAAACGCGGTGGCACATCGCAGGCTTCGGCCGCCGCTGCGGACAGGGGGGGCGCGGCCAGCAGCAGACAGGCAGGCAAGAGCATCCGGCGCATGCGCGGCTCCTGTGGGGGATGCCGGCAGCGTCGCAGAGGCGGCCGTAGCCGAGCCGTGAAGGCGTCCCGGGTCGTGTAGAGCCGAACCCATGCTCGGCTCATCGCGCGAAGCGCGCGCAGGGCGTGCCGCAAATCGACAAGCAGCCGAGCGTAGGCTCGGCTCTACAAGTCCTGCAGGCCTCAGCCCGGCGGTGGGCCGAGCTTCAACGACAGATCGATGGCCTGCACGTGCTTGGTCAGGCCGCCGATGGAGATGCAGTCGACGCCATCCTCGGCGATCGAGCGCAGGCCACCCAGGCCGACGCTGCCGGACACTTCCAGCGGAATGCGGCCGGCCGTGATGCGTACCGCCTCGCGGCGCAGGTCGGGGCTGAAGTCGTCCAGCAGGATGCGTTCGCAACCAGCGTCGAGCGCCTGGCGCAGCTGCGCCAGATCCTCGACCTCGACCACCAGCGGCAGCGCAGGCCACTGCCGGCGTGCGCCCGCCACGGCGTCGGCCAGTGAACCGGCGGCGCGGATGTGGTTTTCCTTCAGCATCACCGTGTCGTACAGGCCGAAACGATGGTTCTCGCCACCGCCGCAGCGCACCGCGTACTTCTGCGCCAGGCGCAGGCCGGGCAGGGTCTTGCGGGTGTCAAGGATGCGCGTGCCGGTACCGGCCACCGCCGCCACGTAGCGGGCGGTGGTGGTTGCCGTACCGGACAGCGTCTGCAGGAAGTTGAGCGAGGTGCGTTCGGCGCTGACCAGGCTGCGGCTGCGCCCATGCAGCAGGGCCAGCACGGTGCCTGCGGTGACCGCGTCGCCGTCGGAAACCTGCCATTCGATGCGTACGTCCGGGTCGAGCGCGCGGTGGGTGGCGTCGAACCAGGGGCGGCCGGCGATCACCCCGTCCTGCTTGCACAGCAGGTAGGCGCTGTCGGCCTGGTCGGGCAGCAGGGCGGCGGTGACATCACCGCTGCCCAGGTCCTCGGCCAGTGCACGCGCGACATCGGCGGCGACAACGGCCGCATCCGGCGTCGGCAGCGTGCTCATGCGGTCGGGAAATCGGCGATCTGGGCGGTCGGGATGGCTTCCTCGGCCAGCAGCACCGGGATGCCGTCGTCGACGCGGAAGACCTGCTTGCGGTCGCGGGTGACCAGCGCTTCGCGCAGCGGCTGCGCCAGCGGGTTGCCATCGGCCTTGTTCACCGCGCCGGCGGAAATGGCCTTGTTGAGGGCTTCCAGGCCCTTGCCATCCAGCAGGGACAGGGGCTGGCGGGTGTCAGGCGACACCAGCAGGTCGAGCAGCTTGCGATCCATGGTTCTTCGTCTTGCGTGGAAGATGGCTAGAATACGTCTTTAAGGCAGGTGACGGCCAATGACCCCCAACCCGATCGCGCCGCTTGTCGGCATCGTCATGGGTTCCCGTTCCGACTGGGAAACCATGCAGCACGCCGCCCAGAAGCTTGAAGCCCTGGGTGTTCCGTTCGAAGTGAAGGTGGTGTCCGCGCATCGGACGCCGGATGTGTTGTTCAGTTACGCCGAGCAGGCGGGCCCGCGTGGCCTGCGCGCGATCATCGCCGGTGCCGGCGGAGCCGCCCACCTGCCGGGCATGATCGCCGCCAAGACCGCCGTGCCGGTGCTGGGCGTGCCGGTGCAGTCCAAGGCCCTCAACGGCATGGATTCGCTGCTGTCGATCGTGCAGATGCCGGCCGGTATCCCGGTCGCCACCTTCGCCATCGGCAATGCCGGCGCGTCCAACGCGGCGCTGTTCGCCGCCGCGATGCTGGCCAGCGACCAGCCGGCGATCGGCCAGGCGCTCGACGCCTTCCGTGCACGCCAGACCGAAGACGTGATGGCCCACGACGATCCGCGCCAATGAGCCTGACCGTCGGCATCCTGGGCGGCGGCCAGCTCGCCCGCATGATGGTCCTGGCTGGTGCGCCGCTGGGGCTGCGCTTCGAACTGTATGACCCGGCGGCCGACGCCTGCAGCGGCCCGCTGGCGCCGCTCACCGTCGGTGCCTTCGACGACCGCCGGGCGCTGGCGGACTTCGCTGCCAAGGTCGATGTGGTCACCTTCGATTTCGAGAACGTGCCCGCCGACAGTGCACAGTTCCTGGCCGACCGCGTGCCGGTCTACCCGCCGCCGGCCGCGCTGGCGGTGGCCCAGGACCGGTTGAGCGAGAAGACCCTGTTCCAGCAGCTGGGCATCCCGCTGCCGGCCTTCGCTGATATCCGCAGCCGCGACGAGCTGGCGGCGAAGGCCGCCGAATTCGGCCTGCCGTGCATCCTCAAGACCCGCCGCCTGGGCTACGACGGCAAGGGCCAGTTCCGCCTGCGCAGCGAAGCCGACATTGATGCCGCCTGGGATGCGCTGGGTGCACAGGTCGAGCGCACCGGACTGATCCTGGAGGGCTTCGTGGCCTTCCAGCGCGAGGTCAGCGTGGTGGCCGTGCGTGGCCGCGATGGCAGTTTCGAAGCCTGGCCGATCACCGGCAACTGGCATGTCGACGGTGTGCTGTCGGCCAGCGTGGCCCCGGCCGTGCTGTCCGCCGCCGAGCAGCAGGCAGCCATCGGCTATGCACGCCGTGTCGCCGAACACCTGCAGTACGTCGGCGTGTTCGCGCTGGAACTGTTCTGCCGCGATGGCGAGCTGCTGGCCAACGAGATGGCGCCACGCGTGCACAACTCCGGGCACTGGACCATCGAAGGCAGCGAGACCTCGCAGTTCGAGAACCACCTGCGCGCCGTGCTGGGCCTGCCGCTGGGCAGCACCCGCATGCTCGGCCATGCCTGCATGCTGAATTGGCTGGGCCGGATGCCCGACCCGTTGCCGGTGCTGGCCCAGGCCAGTGGCCACTGGCATGACTATGGCAAGGAGTCGCGCGAAGGCCGCAAGGTCGGCCATGCCACGTTGCGCGATGACGATGCCGCAGCACTGGCCGACGCGTTGGACCAGGTGGGCCTGGAACTGGACCGCCAGGCCCAGGTGGCACCGGCGGTGCACGCGCTGCGCAACCGCTGAGTCCGGTAGTGCCGGCCGCTGGCCGGCAGTGCAACGGTGTGGCGCACCGGTGCAGCCATCGGCACAACATTCCCGGTGGTAGCGTGGAGCTCCTTTCACAGGAGTCACGACCATGCTCGACTGGAATGCCTACCGCAAGGAACTGAAGGGCCGCATCGGCGAGATCGGCAAGCTCTCGCCGGATACGGTCAAGGGCTACGCCACCCTGGCCAATGCCGGTGCCCAGACCAACCACCTGGATGCCAAGACCCGGGAGTTGATCGCGCTGGCGGTGGCGGTAACCACCCGCTGTGACGGCTGCATCACCGTGCACGTGGACGCGGCGCTGAAGCATGGCGCCAGCCGCGAGGAAATCGCCGAGGCGCTGGGCGTGGCGGTCTCGCTCAACGCCGGGGCCGCGCTGGTGTACTCGGCGCGGGTGATGGATGCGGTGGCCGCGCACGAGAGCGCGTGAAGCTTCATCTGTAGAGCCGAGCCCATGCTCGGCTGCTGTCCGGCCAGCCGAGCATGGGCTCGGCTCTACAGGGGGTCAGCGCAGCTGGCTCTCGGCGAATTCCCAGTTGACCATCTGCCAGAACGCGTCCAGGTAACGCGCGCGGTCATTCTGGTAGTCGGTGTAGTACGCGTGCTCCCACACGTCGCAGCACAGCAGCGGGGTGCTGTCGCCGGTCAGGGGCGTGCCGGCGTTGCGGGTGGCCTGGATGCCCAGCTGGCCCCCCGGGTGCTGCACCAGCCACACCCAGCCCGAGCCGAACAGGCCCAGTGCAGTGCGGTTGAATTCCTCGCGCAGGCGCTGCGCGTCACCGAACTGGCGCTTGACCAGCTCGCCCAGCCGGCCCTGTGGTTCGCCGCCGCCGCGCGGGCGCAGGCACTGCCAGTAGAAGCCGTGGTTCCAGGCCTGGGCGGCCGCATCGAACAGCGTGCCCTGGGCATGGCGCACGATCTCTTCCAGTGACGCCTCCTCCCACTCGGTGCCGAGGGTGCCGGCGTTGACCGCGTCGACATAGGCGCGGTGGTGGCGGCCGTGATGCAGTTCCACGGTCTGCGCGGACAGGTGGGGCTGCAGGGAGCCGGAGAGGTAGGGCAGGGCGGGCAATTCGACGGGCATGTGCAGGTTCGTGGCCAGGGGACGGCGGCAGCCTGTTCCATCCGCTTACAATGGCGGCTACCGTGGGCAGTCTAGCCGACCATCACGGTCGGGTTGTCCGGCGAAGCAAGGAGTGTGGTTGTGGCGGTGATGCAGCAAATCCAGGCCGAGGTCGATCGTTACCCGCTCGTGCTGTTCATGAAGGGCACCCCGCAGTACCCGATGTGCGGCTTTTCCAGCCGCGCCGTGCAGGCGTTGATGGCTGCCGGCGCCGTCACCCTGCGCACCGTCAACGTGCTCGAAGAACCGGAGATCCGCGCCAACCTGCCGCGCTTCTCCAACCTGCCGACCTTCCCGCAGCTGTTCATCAACGGCGAGTTGATCGGCGGCTGCGACATCGTCATGGAACTGTTTGAATCCGGCGAACTCAAGCGCATCGTCGAAGAGGCGACCCAAGGATGAGTGCCTGGCCGTCGACGTCACCGACTGACGGGGCGCTCGATGGCCGCCCGTTGCAGGACCGCGTGGTGCTGGTTGCCGGTGCCGGCGGCGGGCTGGGCAGTGCGGCGGCGATTGCCGCTGCGGCGGCCGGGGCTACCGTGGTCCTGCTGGGGCGCAAGCCGCGCCGGCTGGACCGGGTCTATGCCCAGGTCCAGGCGGTCGGCCCGGAACCCCTGCTGTACCCGATGGACCTGGAGGGTGCCGGCCCCGATGACTATGCCGAACTGGCCCAGGCCCTGCAGCGTGAGCTGGGGCGGCTGGATGGCCTGCTGGTCTGCGCCGCGCATTTCCCCGGCCTGACCCCGTTCGAGCTGGCCGACCCGGCCAGTTTCGCCCGTGCGGTCCATGTCACCCTGACCGCCCCGGCCTGGCTGGCCCAGGCCTGCCTGCCGCTGCTGCGGCAGCGCGAGGATGCTGCCCTGGTCTTCGCGGTCGATGCCCCCGAACGGGTGGGGCAGGCCTACTGGGGCGGGTATGGCGTGGCCCAGCACGGCCTGCGTGGCCTGATCGCGAGCCTGCACGATGAGCTGGGCCGCAGCCCGGTCCGGGTCAGTGGCCTGTACCCGGGGCCCCTGCGCACGGCCCTGCGCGCCCGCGCCTATTCCGTCGACCAGGACCCGGCCGCGCAAGGGCCCGAAGCGGCCGCCGCTGCGGCCGTCACCCTGTTGTCCCGGGCCGGCCATGCCTGGCGGGGAACGATTCTCGATGCCAGCGAGGCAGTTCCCCGCGAGTGAGCCCCGGGGAAAGGCGGAGTGAAGAACCCGTCACGATTGCGTTGCGAACCGGTGCCGTTTGTCGCACAACCGTCACATTGATGGCGTAGCGTGTTAATCTAGTGTTAACCGTTATGGCTGCCTTCAGCCAAGCGGTAGGGAACCCCAGATAACTCTCCGACCAGCCACCCGCAGGGCTGTTTGGATGCGCTTTTTTTCCGCCATCGCCAACTCGCATCGAGGCTACCGAAAAATGACCCACCCACTCCGGATGTCCAAGCTTACCCTTGGTCTCGTGGCTGCACTTGCTGCCGCTCCCGCCTTCGCCCAGAGCACCTCCGCTGGTGTCGGTGGCCAGGTCGTGACCCGCGGCGGCCAGCCCGTCGCTGGTGCTGAAGTCACCATCACCCACACCGAGTCGGGCACGGTTTCGCGTGCTACCACCGATGCGGCCGGTCGCTACAACGCACGCGGCCTGCGCGTGGGTGGCCCGTACAGCATCACCATCACCAAGCCGGGTGAAGGCACCAAGACCGAAGATGGCGTCTACCTGGGCGTGAACCAGACCGGCACCATCAACGCGACGCTGACCGGCGATCTGGCCGGCGCGACCAATCTGGACACCGTGCAGGTCACCGCCGTCGGCGGCGGCTCGGAAGTGTTCAGCGCCACCAAGATGGGCTCGGGCACCAACATCAGCCAGCAGCAGATCGAAGTTGCGCCGTCCGTCGGCGGCAACATCCAGGATCTGATGCGCCTGGATCCGCGCGTCACCTTCATCGATCGCGCCTCGGGCTCGATCTCGGCCGGCGGCCAGAACCCGCGCTTCAACTCGATCAACATCGACGGCGTCTCGGCCAGCGACACCTTCGGCCTGGAAGGCAACAACATGCCGACCCGCCGCCAGCCGGTCGCGATGGAAGCCATCGAAGCGCTGGACATCAACCTGTCCAACTACGACGTCAGCATCGCTGCCGCCGCCGGTGCCACCGTCAACGCGGTGACCAAGTCGGGTACCAATGAATTCCACGGCTCGGTGTACGGCACCTACCGTGATGGCGACTGGTTCGGCGACAACCCGGAAGGCCAGCCGTTCAAGGGCTTCACCAAGGAAGAAACCTACGGCATGACCCTGGGCGGCCCGATCGTCAAGGACAAGCTGTTCTTCTTCGCCAACTACGAAAAGTTCAAGCAGGCCGCCCCGGGCGCCGACCTGAGCGGCACCGCGCTGGGCAAGGCCAACCCGCAGTTCACCCTGGCCGACGTGACCCGCGCGCAGCAGATCGCGCAGGGCTACGGCATCAACGCCGGTGGCCTGGAAAGCAACGGCGACACGGAGATGGAAGAGTACGCGCTGAAGCTGGACTGGAACATCAGCGAGAACCACCGTGCCAACATCCGCTACAGCAAGATCGACCAGAGCAAGCTGCGCATCAACGGCATGGCCACCAGTTCGGCCTCGCTGAGCTCGTACTGGTACCAGCATGACAAGACCAACGAGAGCTACGTCGCCCAGCTGTTCAGCGACTGGACCCCGAACTTCTCGACCGAATTGAAGGCGTCGTACCGCGAGTACTCGGCGATCCGCAACGTGTCCACCGACGCACCGAGCATCCGCATCTTCTTCGGCGGCAACGAGGCTGCACCGTCGGGTGACTCGCTGTACCTGGGTACCGAAGTCAACTCGCAGAACAACATCCTGGAAACCAAGGCGTGGAACTACTACGCCGCAGCTACCTGGACCCTGGGTGACCATGACGTCAAGTTCGGTGCGTCGTACGACACCAACGACATCTACAACTACTTCGGCGCCAACTCGTGGGGTGCCTACACCTTCTACGGCCTGGACAACTTCGCCGCTGGCCGCTGGAGCAGCTACAACTACAATCCGGAGCGCACCCCGGGCTCGATTCCGGCTGACTACAAGTACAGCAACCTGGCCCTGTTCGTGCAGGACACCTGGTATGTCAACAACAATCTGACCCTGACCCTGGGTGTGCGTGCCGACCGTGCCGACACCAGCCCGGCCCCGGCCTACAACGCTGCGGCGTCGACCTTCTTCGGTCGCGATAACAGCGAAGTGCTGAGCAACAAGTTCCTGATCCAGCCGCGCGTCGGTTTCAACTACACCTTCGACAGCGAGCGTCCGACGCAGCTGCGCGGCGGCGTGGGCCTGTTCCAGGGTGATGCGCCGCAGGTGTGGCTGAGCAACAGCTACTCGGCCACCGGCTTCAACAATTCGGTGTACGCCTACACTGCCTACGATCGCACGCTGCCGTTCAACCCGAACAAGGACAGCCAGCCGGTCCCGACCACCCCGGGCTCGAACCGTCAGAACGTCAACTTCGTCGGCAGCGACTTCAAGATGCCGTCGGTGTACAAGGCCAACCTGGCCTTCGATCATGAAACGCCGTGGTACGGCATCGTGGCTTCGGCAGAGCTGCTGGTCACCAAGGTCAAGGATGCCCTGTACTACAGGAACCTGAACCTGGGCCCGGTGCAGCAGCTGGGTCCGGACGGTCGTGAGCTCTATTACGCTGCGTCGCGCAACGGCAACCTGTGGACCAACAACGATGCCCGCTTCGGGCGGAACCGCGGCTACGACGCCGTCTACGAAATCGCCAACACCGACAAGGGCCGCACCTCGCAGTTCACCGTGTCGCTGAGCAAGCCGTGGTCGGACGCCAGTGACTGGTCCTGGAACATCGGTTACACCTACACCGACGCGACCGAAGTGGGCTCGCTGACCAGCTCCACCGCAAGCTCGGGTTGGAACTACCAGTACGCCTTCAACGCCAACAGCGAAACCGAGAACACCTCGCGCTACCAGATCCGTGACCGCCTGTCGGGCTCGCTGAACTGGAAGCACAAGTTCTTCGGCGACTACGAAACCAAGGTCGGTCTGGTGTATGAGGGCCGTAGCGGCCGTCCGTACAGCTACGTGTACTCGAACGATGCCAACGGCGACGGCCGCTCCGCGAATGACCTGTTCTACGTGCCGAACCCGGGCGAGGTTCTGTTCGGCAATCTGGCGGGCAGCACCTTCACCCCGGATGCGGAAATGGAGAAGTCGTTCTACGCATGGCTGGCCGCCAACCCGCAGCTGGCCAAGTACGCAGGTGGCTACGCTCCGGCGAACCAGTTCCGTACCGGCTGGATCAACACCTTCGATATCCGCATCAGCCAGCAGCTGCCGGGCTTCATGAAGGGTCACAAGTCGGAAGTGTGGCTGGACATCCAGAACGTCGGCAACATGCTCAACAAGAAGTGGGGCAACATCTACGACTACGGCTTCTTCGCCGATGCGCGTGTGGCTACCCTGCAGGGCATGAAGGACGGCAAGTACGTCTACAACTTCCGCGGTGCTGACCTGCCGACGGTGGCCAACAACGACGCAGACGGCTTCGACGTCGGTGTCTCGCAGTGGTCGCTGCAGCTGGGCTTCCGCTACCAGTTCTGATGCACTGACGTAGCGCTGCTGTAAACGGAAACGGCCGGGGAAACCCGGCCGTTTCCCGTTCAGGCGAAAGTCCTTGCGGGGTGCTGGGCAACGGCGTAGCATCTGGAAATGTGCGCGGTGCCAATGCCACCGATGCGGTCCCGGACAGGCGAACGCGGGCAGCACACATCCAACGGTCGGGCTTCCCGGCCGTTTTGCTTTTTAAGGGGGCGGCAGTACAGTCGGAAACCTTGAAGGAAGCGAAAAATTGGATATGACCACGAACGAAAAATCAGCCCGTGCACTGCCGGTGCAGGATGCGCGGATCTACCCGCGCGGTGGGCTGGATGTGCTGTCGCGCGCCGAGGTCGCACGCCTGCGCGATGCCTCCGCCGGCGGCATGCATGAGCTGCTGCGCCGCTGCGCGCTGGCTGTGCTGACCAGCGGCAGCGCTTCGGACGATCCGCGCGCGGCGCGCGACCTCTACCCTGATTTCGACATCCAGGTGGCGCAGCAGGATCGCGGCGTGCGCATCGACCTGGTCAACGCACCGGCGATGGCCTTCGTCGACGGCGAGATCATCCGCGGTGTCGCCGAACTGCTGTTCGCCGTCGTGCGCGACCTGGCCTACATGGCCATCGAGATGGGCCCGGCCTACGCGGCCGAGCTGGAGTCGTCCGAGGGCATCACCAACGCGGTGTTCGGCCTGCTGCGCAATGCGCGCATCCTCAACCCGGGCGATCCGAACCTGGTGGTGTGCTGGGGCGGCCATTCGATCTCGCGCGACGAGTACCTGTACACCAAGCAGGTGGGTTACGAGCTGGGCCTGCGCGGCCTGGACATCTGCACCGGCTGCGGTCCGGGTGCGATGAAGGGCCCGATGAAGGGCGCCACCATCGCCCATGCCAAGCAGCGCCGTACCGTGACGCGCTACATCGGCCTCACCGAGCCGGGCATCATCGCGGCCGAGTCGCCGAACCCGATCGTCAACCACCTGGTGATCATGCCGGACATCGAGAAGCGCCTTGAGGCCTTCGTCCGCATCGGCCACGGCATCATCGTGTTCGCCGGTGGCGTCGGCACTGCCGAAGAGATCCTGTACCTGCTCGGCATCCTGCTGCGCGAGGAGAACAAGGACCTGCCGTTCCCGCTGATCCTTACCGGCCCGACCGTGGCGGCGCCGTACTTCGAGCAGATCGACCGCTTCATCCGCCTGACCCTGGGTGATGAGGCTGCCGAGCGCTACGAGATCATCATCGGTGACCCAGTCGCGGTGGCCAAGAAGATGGCCAACGGCATCAAGCGCGTGCGCGAGCACCGCCTGGCGCAGAAGGACTCGTTCTTCTTCAACTGGTCGATCGAGATCCCGTGGGAGTACCAGCAGCCGTTCGTGCCGACCCACGAGGCGATGGCCGCGCTGGACCTGCACCACGGGCGTGCGCCGCACGCGCTGGCGGCCGATCTGCGCCGGGCGTTCTCGGGCATCGTCGCCGGCAACGTGAAGGAGGACGGCATGCGCCGCATCGAGCAGTTCGGGCCGTTCCAGATCCACGGGGATCCGGACATGATGCAGGCGCTGGATGCGCTGCTGCGCGCCTTCGTCGAGCAGCGCCGGATGAAGATCTCCGGCGAATACCAGCCCTGCTACCAGGTGCTGGCCTGAACCCGTGCCGGCGCGATGGGGATCGCGCCGGCACTGGCAGGGGAGGGCGGGTCGTCAAGCCTTTGACGCCCGTCGCCCCGGATTGACCGTTCATCCTGCCGCCGCTTGCCGGTGGCGGGACGATGGCCCATCGTGGCCACCAACACGCTGGGGAGCGTCCAATGTCTTTGCGCCGGCAAAACGGTTTCACGCTGGTTGAACTGATGGTCACGCTGGCCGTCTTCGTGATCCTGGCGTCGATCGCCTATCCGAGCTTCCGCGGGATGATCCGCTCGAACCGGCTGGCGACCGCCAACAATGAACTGATCGCGCTGGCCAACCTGGCCCGCAGCGAAGGCATCCGCAACAGCAACGGTGGCGGTGTCTGTGGCAGCGCCGATGGCAAGGCCTGTGATGGCGACTGGTCCAAGGGTGTGCTGGCCTGGTCGGACCTGGATGGCGACGGCCAGATGGGCAGCAATGACGTCGCGCTGCGCTTTTCTCAGGGCAATCCGCAGCTGAGCGTAGTCGGCCCACCGGGCGCGGTCATCGCCTTCGACGGGCGCGGCCGGCGCAGGGCGGTCGCTGATCAGACCCTGGTGCTGTCGCCGGATGCGTGCAAGGCCGGTGAATCGAAAAGCACGTTGACGATCAACCAATCCGGCCAGGTCCGGGTGACCAAGGGAGCCTGCTCATGAGCCGCCGCAACCTGGCCCGCCCGCGCTCGTCGCAGGGTGGCTTCAGCCTGATCGAAGTGATGGTGGCAGTGCTGATCCTGGCGTTCGGGCTGCTGGGCTTTGCCTTGCTGCAGACCACCAACGTCCGCTTCGTGCAGAGCGCAAACTACCGCACCCAGGCGACCAACCTGGCCAACGACCTGATCGAACTGATGCGCGCCCAGCGCACCGATACCCTGGCCGGTGGCGCCTACTCCTCGGCCTCGTTCTCGGCCGGCTCGGTGAAGCCCAGCGGCGTCTGCGCCTGGCCGACCGGCGCTGCCGTGACGCCGAAGACGAACGTGGCGCGCTGGCAGTGCGAGGTCGCGCGCACGCTGGGCGAGAAGGCCAGCGCGCAGGTGACCTTCGTGCAGAGCACCGGCCAGGTCACCGTGGCCATCAGCTGGGGTGACCAGCGCTGGGATCCGAAGGATCCCGACAGCCTTACCACCTTCGGCCTGACGACCTTCCTGTGAACGCGCCCATGAGTCCAATTTCGCGAGCCCGAGGCCTGTCGCTGATCGAACTGATGATCGCCATGGTCATCGGCCTGGTCCTGATGCTGGGCGTCACCCAGATCTTCATCGCCTCGCGTGCGGCGTCGCGGCTGTCCGAAGGCGCGGCCCGTACCCAGGAGAACGCGCGCTTCGCGCTGGATTTCCTGCAGCGTGACCTGCGCATGGCCGGCCACTTCGGCTGCGTCAACGACCAGGCCCACGTGGTCAAGAACACCGGCGATATCGGCTATCACCTGGGCATCAGCTCGGGCAGTGGCGACCCGCAGGATTTCTCGGTTCCGGTGCAGGGGTATGAGGCAGCAGGTACGGCGCCGGGCGCCACGCTGACGCTGGGCCGTGCGTGGAGCGCGGCGCAGTCGGTACCGAAGAGCATCACCAACCTCAAGCCGGCGCCGTTGCCTGGCAGCGACATCCTTGTGCTGCGCCTGATGAGTCCGGAAGGGGCCGTGGTGACCGGCATCTCCGTGGCCGCGGGTGCGACCACGCTGACCGTCTCCAGTGATGGCATGGCCCGACTGAAGGCCAACGCCGCAGGTACGCCGACGGTCTTCGGCATAGCCGACTGCACCCGTGCCGACGTCTTCCCCGCCACCATCAGCGGTTCGACCTTGAAGGTGGACAAGGTCGACCTGAGCAACTATTCGATCAACAACGCGATGACCATGCTGTATCGCGCCGATGGCATGGCGTACTACATCGCGACCAATCCCAATGGCGAGCCGGCGCTTTACCGGGCACGCGCGAATGGCGCCGGCGGCTACGCCGATGGCGAGGAGCTGGTGGAAGGCATCGAGAACATGCAGTTCCTGTACGGACTGGATGCCACCCCGGATATCGCCCTGCCCACGCCGCCGACCGGTCGCATCGTCGACCAGCGCGTGGCCAGTGCGGTCAGTACCGGTACCGATGCCACCGCCGCAGGGCAGTGGCGCCGCGTCGGCATGGTGCAGGTCGGCCTGCTGGCGCGCAGTCCGCAGCGTGCGTCGGCCGAAGCGCCGGGCAGTGCGGCCACGTATCCGGCCATCCTCGGGGTGGGCTTTGCCCCGGCCGATCCTTACGACCAGCGCCATCGTGGCGCCTATGAAGCGTCCGTTGCGCTGCGCAACCGCTTGTTCGGGAACTGACGACCATGCGCACTCATCCTTCCTCCCGACGCCGTCCCTTCG
The DNA here is from genome assembly GCF_059368875.1 of Stenotrophomonas sp. YJH_SMC_82. Lineage (NCBI taxonomy): Bacteria > Pseudomonadati > Pseudomonadota > Gammaproteobacteria > Lysobacterales > Lysobacteraceae > Stenotrophomonas > Stenotrophomonas sp. YJH_SMC_82. Next base: position 528,863 of record NZ_JCAFSE010000002.1, on the reverse strand, counting down.
TTGCCCAGGCACGACAGCAGGGTGCCGTTCTCTATGTCGCGCTGATCATGCTGGTGCTGCTGGCCCTGCTGGGCGTGATCGGCATGCAGGTGGCCGGCATGCAGGAACGCATGGCGGCCGGCTACCGGGCGACCAACATGGCGCTCCAGAACGCGGAAGGCGCGGCACGCAGCGCCGAGAACGCCGTGGAGAACATCGCCAACCGCAAGGATGCCGGCGCCAATCCGGCCGTGGCCTCCTCCGACATCAACCAGCAGTGCGATGACGGCTTCGACCCCTCGGCCTGGGTCGCGAAAACCAAGCTGGGCAGCAAGCCGGCCATCTATGTCCGTGAGATCCAGGGCTGCATCCAGGGGGAGGGTGCGCTGGACATGGGCAAGTCGGTGGAGAAGCCGACGCCGGTCTACCAGATCACGACCTATGCCGGTGATACCACCAGTGATGCGACGTCGCGTGCGGCGATCGATACCGTATTCAAGCTGTGAGGGTGGGGAGCCCATGAACACTCGCAACCGCAGGATCCTGGCAGGCGTTGGCCTTGCCGTCTTGGCCGCTGGCGGCTATCTGGCGCATACCTTGTTTGCCGCACAGGCGCAGGGCGTGCTGGCACAGGAGCCGATGAACGTGCAGACGCGCGCGACACCGGCGTTCATCATGGCGGTGGACGATTCGGGTTCGATGAACTTCGAACGCATGTTCCCCGGTGGTGACGGCCGCATGCGCTGGAACAGCAACACCAACAGCTTCTTCAACAACGATGGAAGCTTCTTCAGCGTGGGCTCGGCGTGCGCCAGCAACTCGGTGGACTGTTACCTCTACCTGTATCCGCACGCGGAGTTCAACAAGGAATACTCGCCAGGCCGCGCCATTCCGCCGCTGGATATCTACGGCTTCGCGCGTTCGCATGTCTACAACGCCAGTTACTTCAACCCGGCAGTGACCTATCGGCCGTGGACCAATGCCGATGGCACGCTGTGGGCAGATGCCTCCATCACCCAGACCCGCGCCGATCCCCGGTCCGGCCAGCGCGGCTACAACGCCGTGTACAACATGACCGTCAATCGGGCCGACACGTCGGAAAAGTTCCAGTTCGTCAACGGTATGCGGATTCCCGACCTTTCCGGTACCGGCAATGAATACTATGTCGACAGCTGGTGGGATGGTGGATGGAAGACCGCCGCGATCAGCAACACCGGCAATACCACATACTCCATCAGTTATTTTCCGGCGACCTTCTACCTGCCGGCTGCAGCGCCTGCACCGGACGGATACAAGACCGACGACGCCAGTCGCCCGGTGATTACCGGTGCCTGTGGTCCGGGCTGCAACCTGCGTCGCTACCAGATCAAGCCGGGCAATTACTCGAGTCCGGCCGCCTACAACGCCGCGATCCAGAATTTCGCCAACTGGTTCCAGTATCACCGCAACCGCGTGCTGGCCATCGTCGGTTCGTCGACCGCCGCCCTGGTGAGCGTGGATACGATGCGGGTGGGCTACTTCACCATCAACAAGCTCAGCAACGCGACCATGTATGACATGGTCACCAACCGAGCTGACCTCTACAAGCAGATTTATGCGCTGACGGCCAACGGCGGCACGCCCAACCGTCGCGCGGTGGAGTATCTGGTCGACCAGTTCCGTCGTACCGACGCCGATGCCCCCGTGCAGCTGGCCTGCCAGCGTAATGGCGGCATGCTGTTCACCGATGGCTACACCAACTCCGGCAATGCACCGAGCGCGTCCTTCGGTGACGCCGACTCGGTGAACTCGACCCACCTGCCGTCCATTCCGTTCTCCGACGGCTACAGCAATACCATCGCCGACATCGCCGCGGCGGCTTATGCAGGCGCCCGGACCCCCCTGCGCACCGGGACCAGCTTCCCGGCGGGGCAGGTGCCGGTCAGTGACAAGTGCAGCTCCCTGGACAAGAGCAGCCCGGACTGGAAGCGCCTGGACTGCCAGACCGACCTGCACATGAACTTCTACGGCGTGACCCTGGGCGCGCAGGGCAAGATCTACGGCGTCAACCAGGCCGCAACCGCCGATCCGTACAAGACGGCGCCGAACTGGGCCGGCAATGGCAATCCGCTGGACGTCGATGACGGTACCGTCATCGATGAGCTGTGGCATGCGGCCGTCAACAGCCGTGGCGAATTCATCAACGCGCAGACCCCGGCGGACGTCACCGAGGCCATGCGTCGGGTGCTGTCCTCGATCAGTGGTGGCGCGTCGCCTTCAGGCACGATCGGTATCAGTGGTGCGCGCATCGGCACCGGCTCACTGGCGGTCACCCCACGCTATGACATCACCAACAGCGGCACCGACTGGTCGAGCAAGCTGACTGCGGCCAGCGTCAAGGTCAACGCCGACCAGGTCGCGGAGCTCACCGAGGTGTGGGAAGCCTCCAGCCGCCTGACGTCGTCCGGCCGCCGGATCGTGGCCAACAAGCTGGGTTCGCCGGTGGACTTCAACAGTGCCCGTATCAGCCTGCAGGATCTGTGCAGCAAACCCGACGGCAAGTACGCGTCGATGCTGGTCTGCTCCACCGACAAGCTGACGACGATCAAGGCCGATCTGGCCAGTGCCATCAACTATCTCAGTGCCGACAGCTCCACCGAGGTCCGCAACGGCGGCAAGTATCGTGACCGGACCACGCCGCTGGGTGACATCGTCAATTCGGCGCCGGTGGTCAGCTCGCCGCTGGACGACTACGGGTACCGCCAGCTCGGCGGCACCTACGCCAAGAGCTACACCGACTACCTGGCGACCAAGGCCAAGTCCCAGCGGTACATGGTCTATGTCGGTGCCAATGACGGCATGCTGCACGCCTTCGATGGCGGCATGAAGGCCGATGCCAAGCAGGACGGCACCGGCGGCACGGAGAGCTTTGCCTACATCCCGGCCACCGCGCTGGGGCACATGGCCAACCTGCTGTTCCCCTACAAGTCCGATACGGCCGACCAGACCTTCCGCCACCGCTATTACGTCGATGGCCCGATTGCCGTGGCCGATACCTACAACGGCACCGCGTGGCAGACCAGCCTGGTGGGCACCACGGGTGCAGGTGGCCGTTCGGTGTTCGCGCTGGACGTCACCACGCCGGGCAGCTTCGGCACCGGCAACGTGCTGTGGGAAATCAGCGACATCAACGCGTCGCTGAGGGACGAGGTGCGCAACAACATCGGATTCGTGCTGGGCAAGCCGGTGATCGTGCCGGTGAAGAGCGGCACCGGCGTCGCCTGGAAGGCGATCTTCGGCAATGGGTACGGCAGCGCCAATGGCAAGGCGGTGCTGTTCGTGGTCGACATGGCCAGTGGCGACATCCGGATGATCGAAGCCGTCGAGGGTACGTCAGGCGCCGGCATCTCCGGGAGTAACGGACTGGGCAATGTTGTGGTTGTCGATCGCTGGACCGGTACCAACCAGGATGCGCGCGGCCGTGATGGACTGGCCGACACCGTCTATGCCGCCGATCAGCGTGGCGCCGTGTGGAAGTTCGACCTGACCAGCAGTGCGAACACCACGCTGACCGTGCCGATGTTCACCAGCCAGGTTGCCCAGGACTCCTCCACCAAGACCTACCGCCAGCCGATCACCGGTGGCATGACTGCTGCCACCGGTCCTTCGGGCGGCGTGATGCTCTATTTCGGCACCGGCAGCTTCTCCTTCACCAGCGACAAGGATGACAAGGCGCAGCAGGCGCTGTACGCCGTGAACGATCTGTCGGGGAAGACAGTGACCTCGACGGTGACCGCTGCCAACCTGGTTCCGTACACGGCCGCGGCCGCCACTGCAGGCGTTGATGAACGCAAGATCACGGCGGGGACGGCCCCGGCAAATGCCCGGGGCTGGATGATCCAGCTGCCTGCCGGCAATGGCGAGCGTGCGGTGGGCAACCCGATCCTGGTCAGTGGCATCGTCTTCATGCCGACCTACGTGCCCAACATGCAGTCGGTGGGCTGTTCGACCAGCGGTTCGAACTGGCTGTTCGGGCTGTCGTCGATCAGCGGCTTGCCGATGTTGGAGAACGTGCGCTATGGCTCGCCGACCGGCAGCCGGCCCGGGGCAGCGACCGCCGCCATCGCGTTGAAGACCGGAGGAACTGCGCCGGTCCGTGACGTTTCGCTGTCGGTGCTGCCGCGTCCGACGGACAACAAGGCGCCGCCCGGAGGCAGCTCCTGCTGGATGGCCGTCGGCGCGGCGGGCAGCCAGTCGCTGTATCTGCCTTACCCTTGCGGTCGCCAGTCCTGGCGCCAGCTCCAGTAACCCCAGTGCGAGGATCCACGCTCATGCTGCACACTCACATGCCTCGCCGCGCGGCTGGCTTTACGCTGATCGAATTGATGATCGTGGTGATCGTCATCGGCATCCTGGCGGCGATCGCCATTCCGTCCTATCAGGAATACGTGCGCCGATCGCATCGTGCCGTGGTGAAGGCGGACCTGGCTGAGTACGCACAGCGCGCCGAGCGCTACCACACCAGCAACAACTCCTACACCGGCTACGCGCTGCCGACCAAGGTGTCGCCCCGTGATGGCGGTACCGTGCGCTACAACCTGGACTACAAGGGGGATGGCACCAGCTTCACCATCACCGCCACCCCGCAGGGCACGCAGGCCAAGGACAGCTGCGGCACGATGAGCGTGGACCAGGCCAACCGCAAGACGGCCGACGGTGGCGTTGCCAGTTGCTGGTGAAACAGGTGTTGATCTTCCTGTAATCGACCAGTACAATGCGCCTCCCCGCCCGAATAGCTCAGCCGGTTAGAGCACTTGACTGTTAATCAGGGGGTCGTTGGTTCGAGTCCAACTTCGGGCGCCAGACACTGCAAAAGCCGCGAGAAATCGCGGCTTTTGCTTTTCTGCGCAGGCAGTCAGCAGGGCGTATCGCGGTCCACGCGTTCACTTCGCACGCGGCCGCCATTGTTGACGATCAACGCACCGTGCAGCCGGTTGCCCGCGCAGATGCGCAGGGTCAGGTTGGCCCCCGGGCTGCGTCCGTCTGCCTGGAAGAACAGCTGGGGCCGCCCGCTGCTGGCCTGGGCAAGGATCGATATGTCCGAGCGCCCGGTGTGATGGTTCAGGATCGCCTCCGGCGACGTTGGCTCCCCGCGCTGGTCGCCACTGCGGTAGATGATCCAGCCGGCGCTCCAGTCGTCGCTGCAGTGCAGGCCGTCGATACTGGCGCAGAGGCCGATCAGCTCGCGTCTGCGCAATGCCTCGCTGCGCGCGCCGGCCAGGCTGGCGTGCAGGGTCAGTTGTAGTGCATCGGCGCGTTGCCGCAGCAGCAAAGGCTGCAGCGCCGGCCAGGACGCCGCCAGCAGCACCGCCAGCACGGCGATGACCACCAGCAGTTCGGTCAGGTGCACGCCCCGCGCAGAGCGGGGGCCGAGGGGGCAGGGGGCATGGGTCGGGTGCATGCATCCAGCCTCCGCGCCCGGCTGCGCGGCCGCCATCGGGAATCCCCGTGGCGGGCTGCCCGGCCACCCCTCAGCCAGCCGTCACCCCTCGCCCCGTATACTCATCCTTCCCGGGAACTGGCAACACCATGAGCGACAGTTTTGAACTTGTCTCGCCGTATTCGCCGGCGGGCGACCAGCCCGATGCCATCGCGAAGCTGACCAGCAACTTCGAGGCCGGCATCGCCAAGCAGACCCTGCTGGGCGTGACCGGCTCGGGCAAGACCTACACCATCGCCAACGTCATCCAGAACATTCAGAAGCCGACGCTGATCATGGCGCCGAACAAGACGCTGGCGGCGCAGCTGTATGGCGAATTCAAGGCGTTCTTCCCGCACAACGCGGTGGAGTATTTCGTCAGCTATTACGACTACTACCAGCCGGAAGCCTACGTGCCGTCGTCGGACACCTTCATCGAGAAGGACAGTTCGATCAATGAACATATCGAGCAGATGCGGCTGGCCGCGACCAAGACCCTGCTGTCGCGCCCGGACGCGATCGTGGTGGCGACGGTGTCGGCGATCTATGGCCTGGGCGCGCCGGAAGACTACCTGTCGCTGCGCCTGATCCTGTCCAAGGGCGAGCGCATCGACCAACGCGACCTGATCAACCACCTGACCCAGCTGCAGTACACGCGCAATGAGTACGAACTGCAGCGCGGCACCTTCCGCGTGCGCGGCGAAGTGATCGACGTGTTCCCGGCCGAGTCGGACAGTGAAGCGCTGCGCCTCGAGCTGTTCGATGGCGAGGTCGAGAAGATCACCCTGTTCGATCCGCTGACCGGCGAGACGCTGCGCAACATGCAGCGCTTCACCGTGTATCCGAAGACCCACTATGCGACCACGCGCGAACGCGTGCTGGCGGCGATCGAGACGATCAAGGTGGAGCTGAAGGAGCGGCTGGAGCAGCTGTACGCGCAGAACAAGCTGGTGGAGGCGCAGCGTTTGGCGCAGCGCACCCAGTTCGACCTGGAGATGATGGCCGAGGTCGGTTACTGCAACGGCATCGAGAACTACTCCCGGCACCTGACCGGCAAGGCCGCCGGCGAGCCGCCGCCGACCCTGTTCGACTACCTGCCGGCCGATGCGCTGCTGGTCATCGACGAATCGCATGTGACCATTCCGCAGATCGGCGCCATGTTCAAGGGCGATCGCTCGCGCAAGGAAACCCTGGTCGAGTTCGGCTTCCGCCTGCCGTCCGCGCTGGACAATCGTCCGCTGCGTTTCGAGGAATGGGAGGAGCGTTGCCCGCGCAGCATCTACGTGTCGGCCACGCCGGGTCCGTATGAATACCGCGAGGCCGGAGACGAGATCACCGAACTGGTGGTGCGCCCGACCGGCCTGATCGACCCGGTGGTGGAGATCCGGCCGGTGGGTACCCAGGTCGACGACCTGATGAGCGAGGCCAACGCACGCATCAAGGCGGGCGACCGCGTGCTGGTCACCACGCTGACCAAGCGCATGGCTGAAAACCTGACTGAATACCTCACCGAGCATGGCATCCGCGTGCGTTACCTGCACTCGGACGTGGACACTGTCGAGCGTGTGGAGATCATCCGCGACCTGCGCCTGGGCAAGTTCGACGTTCTGGTCGGCATCAACCTGCTGCGCGAAGGCCTGGACATGCCCGAGGTATCGCTGGTGGCGATCCTCGATGCCGACAAGGAGGGTTTCCTGCGCTCCACCGGCTCGCTGATCCAGACCATCGGCCGCGCCGCGCGCAACGTGCGCGGCAAGGCGATCCTGTATGCCGACCGGATCACCCGTTCGATGCAGGCGGCGATCGATGAAACCGACCGCCGCCGCGCCAAGCAGGTCGAGTACAACGAAGAACATGGCATCGTGCCGCGTTCGGTGGCGCGCCCGATCGTCGACGTCCTCGAGGGCGCGCGTTCGGATGCCGCGGAGAAGGAAGCCAAGAAGGGCAAGGGCAAGGGCAAGGGCCGGGCGGGCGTGGCCGAAGAGGCGACCGACTATCGTTCGCTGTCGCCGGCGCAGCTGGCTGTCCGTCTCAAGGCGCTGGAACAGCAGATGTACCAGCACGCCAAGGATCTGGAATTCGAGGATGCCGCGCGCGTGCGTGACCAGATCCGCCAGCTGAAGGAAGCCAGCCTGGGCTGAACGCGGCAGTGCAGCATCATCTTCACAAAAGTGTTGCGCTTCCCTGCCGGCATCCGTAATATACGCGGCCTGCACCGACGCAATCGCGGAAATGCAGAAGCAAAACGGGCGGTTAGCTCAGCGGTAGAGCACTACCTTGACATGGTAGGGGTCACAGGTTCGAACCCTGTACCGCCCACCACGAAGTCCTCGCAAAAGGGCTCTCGTGAACTGCAAAGCCCGGCCCTGGCGCCGGGTTTTTACGTAACAAGGCCAGCCTTCGGGCGGCAAGAACAAGATGGGCGGTTAGCTCAGCGGTAGAGCACTACCTTGACATGGTAGGGGTCACAGGTTCGAACCCTGTACCGCCCACCAACTCCTAAGGGGTTGGACACAACGTAAGGCGCTAAAAAAGGCCCGGACTTTCCGGGTTTTTTTGTGGCCGGCGTAAAACCATTCAACGCCGATGAATACAAGCGTGTTGAACTACTTTTGACGAGGCGCTGTCCCGAATTTGTCCCAGGGCTAGGCTGTCCTAAGCTCGGCTTGACAGCATGATCCAACGCGATCAACAATCCTCGGCAATGCGCTGGTAGGACTGTTGTCGATCGTTGTATCGGGGGAGGCGGCTTGGCAGGCACCTCTTTTTGATGTTCGGCGGCAGAACGAGTCCAGCAGCCCGCGAGGAGTAAGCGACCCACTTCGCGGGTATGAAAGGATGCCGTGCAGTTCGCGGTAATCGCCCGACCAGACTCGGCAAATACCGAGCGAAAGGCTAGCGCCCGAACCTGAATGGGGTCGGGAATCTAAATGCTACGCCGGGGGGAGAGCAGGCTAGAACGGGGCACAACCCCGCCATCGGCTCAGACGGCCCCTTGAGGGTCGTTTTATGCACTCCGGCAGGCCGCCAGCCTGTACAGTGAGTCAAGCAAGCCATGGCTGTCGCGGACCTATTCGACTGCTGCATGCAAATGCGGCGATTGTCGGAGTTCGCGCATGAAATCAGAACGAATACCGGGTGCGAGCGCGCTGGAGCAAGCCGCTCTGGGCCAGCTTCCCCGCGCCATTGGCGTCAAAGAGCTAAGCACCGTAACTGGCCTGAGCTGCCAGTCCATAAGACTGTACATGTGTCAGCCCAAATGGCGGCATCTCGCGCCGCCTGGGGCGTTCAAGCGACCGGGCAGCAAAAAGTGGTGCTGGTGGCTAGGTGACGTCTTGGCTTGGCTGGCTAGCGGCAAGCAGGCGCCGGATCCGGAGTCGGCGCCTCGTCGTCCTGGACGTCCGCTTGGAGCTACTTCGCGTGCTCGGCGCGATGTAGAGCGCCAGATGGCTCAGGTGGGGTGCCGACCATGATCATCACGCGCTCCGTGCGGCACGAACGCTTTGAGGTAGTGCCTAGGGATCTCATCAGAGACAAGCGCTTGTCGATCCTCGCAAGAGGGGTGGCAGTCCGACTGCTCGCCAACGTCGATGGGTACAGGATGACTGAGGACGATCTCGCTGCCGAATCTCCGAGTGAAGGACGGCACAGGATTCTGGGAGCGCTCAGAGAGCTGCGGCAGGTCGGATACCTCGTGCAATTAAAAAGGCAGGACGGCCGAGGTAGGTGGTCTACGACCACCACGATGTATGACTCGCCCCCGTTGTCCGAGACGCCGGCGCCTTTGGCGCCACCAACTCCGTCGACCAACAAACCGGGTTACGAAAAATGCACTCCGGTCACCGGGGGGGCAATCACCGGAAGCCGGCCAGCCGACGGCCGGTGATCCGGCTCTAAAGAGCACTAATACAAGCACCAATACGACCAGTACTACCACTGCCGACCTTCGCCTGGTCTGGCCGAGCGCGCTTGGACCGCGTGAAGTAGTAGTAGTAACAAAGAAATTTATGAAGAGCGGCTTGCCCGACTTCGTGCGGCAGGAGGTACTCGACGAGCTGGCCGGCAAGATGACTGGTCCCGCCCCGCCCAAGCAGCCAATGAGTTGGATGTTCCGCGTCATTGAGCTTGCCGCTGCCGACCAATTTATCCCTGATGCTGGGAAGGCGGTCGCGAACGAGCGGGACCGGCGTTCTAAGGACGCGGCTGAGCGGCAACTGAGAGCGGTGGAGGTTGAACGACAGAAGGCTCGGATGGAGGACCCCGAGGAGCTGGCGCGCCGCAGGGCGGTATCGGCTGCGGCTATGGCCACGCTCGGCTATCGCACCTGATCGGTGCTTTTTCAGGTTGCCGACACCTCCCATCCGATCTCGGTCGGCCTTTGTTTGCTTGTGATCCTGGTGGCCTCGTAGAGGTCGCCAGCCCCGCAGGGCGAACGAGGAGGTTGTAGGGCGTAGGCCGTACAACCTCCGTAGTGAGTACAGGCCGCTGGTCGGGCTGCGCCCTTGATCTGGCAATTCAGAGTCTTTACTAAGGAGGTATTTCAGATCATTGAATGGGCAATCGTCGTTGCCGCCATCCAGGTTGCCGGAACTAAGCTTCAGATCCCTTTGGCGAGTTACGTCGGCTGGTTCCTGTTCACCATACTTGGGTTCTACGTCGGCCTGCGAGTTGAACAGCTTGTAGCATGGGCACGCGGGGGCAAGCGGCCAAGACCTTGGCCGGGGCTCATCCTCCCTATCGTCGCGGCACTCGTCTTCGGAAACGCGTTGACAGCCCTTATCGCGGCGCTAGGACGAGTTTCCTTAGGCGGCCAATGAGCCGCCCTCCAATCGTCCTCGTGCCATGAAGGCGCACTTGCCCTCGTGGGCCGAAGAACCGTCGATTACCCACGCTCGCCCAGCTGGACATGACGCACTAATTGGACACGCACAATTTCCGCCTAAGCCATAGTTTATGGCTGCGAGGTGTCACCCTACGCGATTCAGTACGCGCACCCTGTCAGACCAAACTTTTGTACGAGAAACGGTCGGTTGTATTATCAGTCCGCACCACCCAAAAGCACTGCTTCCCGTATTCATCACTACGTACCAAGAAGTGATCTATTCCTGCTCCGATCTTCTCGTCTGCCTCTGGATGACGTGGAAGTGCGGCCTTCAGAAAAGCCGTGTGGTCTTCCGACACGCGATCGCCGGGGGAGTAATGCCAGAGCATCACGCGCAAATACTCAAGGGCGTCTCCCTTGCGCGGAAAATCGATCCCTCCGATCGAGACCGGTATGCTTCTGGCCATTTTCGCTCCCTCAGCCCATTGTTGCAGCCGTGATGTTATACAATGCATGTCCGTCGCGCGATAGGGGGGGGGGCATGCCACTCGCTTTTGGTATCACTCAGGCCTATCCTGCCGCTGGCGTCACCCAATGCTGGCGCGGGGTGAAGATTGACGACGCGGACGAATTCGACGTCTATTTGCGTGGGCCGGTGTGGGAACGGGTCAACGACGCCGAGTTCGAGGTCGACCTGGTCCAGGATCTTCAGGCGCTCGCGACGACTGACATGGCGACGCAGACACTAGAATCGTTGCTCAATTCAGTCGTCACGCCTCAAGACTGGGAGGTCGGTGAGGCTATGGCGGAGTGCCTTCTTAGTGACGAAGTGGGCGCGGTATGGCCGTGGAACGAGAACCGAGATCGAAAGACGCCTAAGGCCTCCCTGCCTGGTGCCGACATCGTCGGCTTTCTCGGCGAGGGCGATGAAACCACCTTCCTGTTCGGAGAGGTCAAAACATCGTCTCATGCTGCAACGCCTCCCGGCGTCATGAACGGGCGCAGCGGGCTGGCTCATCAGATCGATACGCTTGCCACGGCCCAGAGCCATCATTTCACCCTTATGAAGTGGCTCAACGCACGCTGCACAACCGACGACTTGCGCGCTCGCTTTCTTACTGCCACCGAGCGCTATCTCAACTCCGGGGGAAAGGATTTCGCGATAATCGGCGTACTCCTTCGCGACACCGTCGCCCACCAGGATGATCTTCGAACCCGTGGACAAGCGTTTGGCGCTGGACCGATTCAGCCTCGAATTCGCCTCGACGCCTGGTACACGCCGCGCCCGATCGCGGACTGGGTCGATATTGCGTCCACCGCAGCATGAGCGCTTGGTTCTACGAGGCGCTGGGGGACAATCGACGGCGACTAGCCGAGCAGGCTGTCGGAGCGCATCTTCTTTCTGATCTGGGTTTCGAGCGACCGCAGCCGTCTCCCGAATATCACTTCATCGCCAATGCGTACGCATTGGCCGTACACACATTGCTGGAAACCCCAAATGCGTCCGATGAGTTGCGCAAGGCGTCTGAACTCGCATTCGAAACTCTGAGAGCGACTGACATCGCCGCAGCCGACGACGAAACGCTACACCTCCTCCATACAGCCTGCTACGGAATTCTTGGCGACCGCACCCCCGATGTCGCGCGGTTCCTGCGTGCTTCGCCGCTCCCCGAAACACTCGATGCGGAGGCGGATTGGGGTGAACGCGTTCGCGTGAATGTCAATCGTCTGTGGCTGTTGCTGATGCGCAAGGATGGCTGGGCCGACTTGGATGCTCTCCTCGCGGAGGTAGTTGTGCTGCGTGAGGCGCAGCGGATCGCGGAGACGACTTATCTGGAAGCGTCGGAAAGCCCGAGGCTCGAGGCATGGCGCCTGATCGCGTCCTATCACCTCTCCAAGGCGGCCGAGATCCTTGCTATGTACTCCGCGCAAGGCTCAGTGGCCGGCGGCTTCGATGTCCGCGAGCAGCTCCAAGCTCAGTTCGATCGCAGTCTGACCGCCTGCGAACGAGCCGAGCTCGTGCAGCTCCACGCCACCGTTCGTCTGCTAGCCGCGACCGCTGAGCGCATGGTCGCCAATAGCATCTGGACAGTCACAAGAGGGACCAGCAGCCGGATCAGTCGCTTTGTCGAAGGGTTCGTCAACCGAAGCCGGGACCGGCCGGTGTTTGAGATGCTGCCGCCTCAGCGGATCACGCTTCGCGATCAGGGACTGCTGACGACGGGTGCCCGCGCGATCGTGCTTAGTTTGCCGACGTCTAGCGGCAAGACCTTCATCGCTCAGTTCCGCATTCTGCAGGCCCTGAATCAATTCGATGCGGATCGTGGATGGGTTGCTTATGTCGCCCCCACGCGCGCACTTGTGAATCAGATCTGCGCACGCCTGCGCCGCGACTTCGCCCCGCTTGGCATCGTAGTCGAGCGTGTCAGCCCCGCGCTCGACATCGACGGTGTGGAAGCCGAACTGCTCGTGGAAGCCGACCCGGCGGCGGCGTTCCGCATTCTTGTCGGAACACCAGAAAAGGTCGATCTTCTGTTGCGGGGCGGCTGGGAAACTAAGATTGGCCGCCCCCTCACACTGGTGGTGGTCGACGAGGCCCATAATATTTCCAGCGGCGATCGTGGTCTGAAGCTTGAACTACTACTGGCGACGATTAACCGCGAGTGCCGAAACTCGCAGTTCCTTCTGATGACACCCTTCATCGAGAACGGCGACGAGGTCGCGCGTTGGCTGTCGCCAGACAGTCACGCCGACATGTCAGTGCATTTCGACTGGCAGCCCAACGACCGCGCCATTGTCATAGCTCAGCCGGAGAGGGCCGAGGGCCGCGGCGCGTTCACGCTGTCTCTCAAGACAGTAAGTACCTCACGTTCGACGATCGAGGTCGATGGTGTGCTGTCGCTTTGCGAGGGACGGGAACTCGGATTGACCTGGTCTGGTGTCCACTCCTCTCAGTCAAACGTCGCGGCGGTCACTGCGGCCTGCCTAAACCGCAGGGGGCCAATAATCGTGGTTGCGGGAAAGGTCCCGCACACATGGCCAATCGCTCGCTTGCTGGCCGATGACCCGGCCCTGTCGGAAAAGGCTGTCGAGCGAGACCGCCGACTCGGCGCCAGAGGCGACGCTAACATTCAGTTCGTCGCTGACTTCGTCGCGCAGGAGTTCGGCGAAGAGTTCGAACTCATTGGACTGCTTAAGAAACGCATCGGCCTGCATCACAGCGGACTGTCGGACGATACACGAGTCCTGATGGAATGGCTGATGGAGAAGGGAGAGCTCGATACGTTGGTAGCGACGACCACTATCGCTCAGGGCCTGAACTTCCCCGTCACGGGCGTCGTGATGGCGTCGCATCAGTACCCCTATGGCGAGAATATGCCGGCTGAGGACTTCTGGAATCTGGCAGGCCGCGCAGGGCGCTCGGATCAGGCCGGAACCGGGATCGTGGCGCTTGCCGCCACCAACGCTGAGAGGGCCGAAGTCCTAAGTGAGTACGTTCGACGGAACGTGTCTCACCTCAACTCCACGCTGGTCGCTATGGTGCGGCGTGCGGTTGAACAGGCTCCCCAGCTGGAGTTGCACGCCCTCTATCAAATTAAGGAATGGTCCGCTTTCCTTCAGTATCTCGCCCACACCTACCGTCAGATCGGCAATCACACTGCGTTCGCCAGCCAGATCGAACAGGTTCTCCGCGGAAGTTTCGGTTTTCAGGCGCTCCGGCGCGAGGATCATGCCCTTGCCAATCGCTTAGTCGCCGCCGTCAACGATTATGCCGCCATCATCCGCGGCAAGCCGTTGGCCCTCGTCGACAGCACGGGGTTCTCTTGGGAGAGCGTCAGCTTGGCGTTGGCTGGTGTGCGGGATGCGGGGATCCGTGCAGATTCGTGGGACGCAGAGCGTCTATTCACCGACAACGACACGACTCTTGAGCGTACGTTCGGCGTCCTGTTCAGAATCCCGGAGCTGCGTCAAGACCTTGCTGAGGTTACGGGCGGCGGCCGCGGCAATGGCGACATGCTGGCCCGTATCGTAAAAGACTGGGTGAAAGGCGCGTCGCTTCCTGATCTGGCAGAGGCCTATTTCTCGGGCGATGACGATGACCCGACTGCAGCGATCTCCAAGGCTTGCCGGCTGGTCTACGGCCGCCTTACCTCAACGGCATCCTGGGGTCTCTCCGCGATCCAGAGCCTGACGATTGGCGACGCGCTCGATGGGATGAGCGAGGCTGAGCAGAAGCACTTCCGGAACCTTCCGTCACGCATCTTCTACGGCGTGAACTCGGATATGGCGATCGACCTCCGCCTCTTGGGCGTTCCGAGAAATGCTGCCCAGCCCCTTTCAGACTATTTGTCGAGGCAGCGCGTCGAAGGTGGGCTCAAGTCTATTCGCACCACTCTCAATGGTCTGACCGGTGCGGACTGGAGGCGCGCGGTAGGCCCTGCGGGAGCTACATATCAGAAGGCTTGGAGAATTCTAGAAGGCTACTCCTAAGTCCGCGTACTCAAGTTGAGCTTCAGGCTCGAACATTTCGCCCGTCGGTGCGCACGAACACGAAGGCTCCTAAGCCCTCCTCGCCGCGAGTAGTGGGCTTGGGCTGCCCACTGGATCGTGACCAACGGTATGGCGTGTACGAAGACTTCGATATCGTCCTCGCTGCACCACAAGCGTTCGTCTTGCGCTACGCGGCGCAAGCGAAGATCTTCCCCGTGTTTGCCTCGCATGTAGCGCCGCAGCCAGGGCCCTGAAAGCGTCATGCATGTCGTTGCGGGGCACGGTTATCGCTTGGTATGGAAGTTCAGTGCCCTACCGGTAGGGAAGCTGGAATACCCAGGTGGGGGCGAGACACGACCACAGAAGAACCGTTGACCGTGTAGCGTCATGGCGGAACGAGCGGAACACCGTGTATACGGGTGGGGGCTCCGTTTTCCCCACCCCCATCGCCCGGACCTATTGAAGCAGGTAGCCGGCGGCCGTACCTTCGTCTCAACTGCATTGAGGTGGCCGCCATGCCTAACCAAAAGTCTGAAGCCGAAATCATCGAGTTCCCCAAGCCGGGTAAACAGCTCTCGTCCACGGAGAAGATCTGGGGCAAGGCCGTATATAGCCATGGCTACGCTGGCATCCCTTCCATTTTGATCCGAGGCCAACGTCGGCTGGGCCTGAACCCCATGCAGATGAACATCTGCATCCAGTTGCTTGACTACTGGTTTGAGCCAGCGCGTAAGCCCTTCCCGACCAAAAAGGAGCTGGCGCAGCGCATCGGCTGCACCGAGAAAACCATTCAGAACAACATCCGGGAGCTTGAGGAAGCCAAGCTCGTACAGCGCCAGCAACGCAGGACCGCTGCAGGCGACTGGAACAGCAACATCTACGACCTGAGTGGCTTGGTCGCCAAAGTGCAGGCACTGGAACCCGAGTTTGCGCAAGAAAGGCAGGAGCGGGCTGAGCGGAAGACCCAACTCCAAAAGCCAGGCGGCCTGAAGGCGAAGTCGAAATCAAAGTAAAAAAATACCCCGGCCGCGTGCCTTGTGGGCAGAGACGGTACCGGGGTGTACGGAAGTACCTTACCCCACGGGCTAGGGGTTTGCAATCGGTCTAGGCGGAGGGGTTCAGGAAGATGAGTCACGAGAATTTTGAGGAAGCACTGTCCCTGGAACGCTTTGGCCGCTACTTGGCTTGGGCGGCGGGCGACCGTGGCCGGGCCATCGCCCTGTACGGGCACAATACTCGCCTATCCGAAAGCCTGTACACACCCTTGCAGACGCTTGAGGTGGCGTTGCGCAACCGCATTCACACCGTCCTCGCCGATGCCAAGGGCGAGGAGTGGTATAGCGACGAGGCTGGCATCCTTCTCGCTTCCCATCAGTCCGAGCAGATCTCCAAGGCCATCCAAGAACTAGTCGGAGCGGACAAGCCCGTGACGGCGGGCCGCGTGGTCGCGAGCCTCACTTTCAGCTTCTGGACGACAATGTTCAACAAGGACTACGAAACGCTGTGGCAGCAGACCCTCCATCGAATCGCTGATCCTACTGCGCCCAAGGGGCTAAAGAGGAAAAGCTTTTCTGGGCCGCTGACGCGAATCCGCCTCCTGCGCAACCGCATCGCGCATCACGAACCGATTCTTGGCTGGAACCTGCGCAAGCGCCACAATGAGATCTTGGAGCTGACTGAGTGGTTGTCGCCGCCAGCTTCGAAATGGTGTCGCGAGAACGATCGCTTCCCGCAGGTGTATCCGAACGAAGGAATCGCGCTAGCGCAGGCGGTGGTGCCCGAGGTAGTAGAAATAGCGCCGGCGGTATAGCGACAAGCTCGTGCAGCGCTTAGCGCCTGAGTTTCCAGGCGTGCGGGGGTGGCGGGGGAACTCCCGCCGGCGACTGGGGCGCTTCAGTGGCCCGCTATGGCCCTTCCTTGCACTCCCGGCGGCTAACTTGCTGGGCGCGGTCGTTAGCGAGTACACGCTCGTTAGCATGCCCGCGACCTGATGACCGCCTTCCTTGATCGCATCGGCTATCAGCCGAGCTTCTTCGCCAGATCCTCGGCTCTGGGATGGTAATAACGCTTGAGCATCCGCAGGTCCCTGTGTCCAGTGGCAGATGAAAGCTCGATGAGGTTGGGGAGTTTTTCTGCGAGGCGTGAGGCAGCTTCGTGGCGAAGGTCGTGGAAGTGCACATCCTCTAGGAAATTCGGAGATGGCCTCCGCTGAGCTTCCTCGCAATCTTGGAAGTAGCTTGCACGGGCGTGCTTCAGTGCCCACGAAAAGCCTTGCTTGATCGCCTCCGCGGTGGTTGGGAACACTGACCCAGCGAGGTTTCGAGGAAGCCCCTGAAGGATCTTCAGAGCCTCTTTCGATAGCGGCACATCACGGGGATCCCCATTCTTGGTGTCAGGTAGATGTGCAACCTGTCGCTTGAGGTCGACGTGCTCCCAGGCAAGCGAAAGCAGCTCGCCCCGTCGCATGGCGGTCTCGATCGCCAAGCGGACTAGAGGAGCAAGCCAAGGATTTTTCTGGCAATTCCTTTGCCGTAGCTGTTCCCCTGGGAGCGCTCAGTAGTTTGGAGCGCATCAATCAGATAGCGTTCTTCATCGGTACTCAAGCGTCGCTCTCGCGTCCGCGGCGCCGTGGGGCGTTTCACGTAGCGGATCGGGTTCTCGATGTGGATGCCCCATTCACGACGCGCATGGTTCAGGACTGCAGACAAGATGCCGAGCTCGCGCAGGATCGAAGCCGGCCCAACCTTCTTGGATCGGCGATCACGCCATTCGGCCAGCGCTGCGCTTGTGATCGCCGACATTTTGAGGAATGGGAGAACTGGGTCTTTGAGGAAGATGCCGATCTTGACGGCTTCCATTGCCATGCTCTTCTTGGTTGGGGTGACTTCCCTCGCGTAGCGCGTCAAGACAGTGGCAAGAGTGGTCTTCTCGGCCTCGCGCCGATCCACAAAGCCAGATGTCTGTAGTTCCCGCTCGGTCGCCTGGACCCACTTTTCAGCGTCGGCTTCGTAGTCAAACGTCCTGGACATTGATGGATAGCCCTTGACCCGAACCTTTGCTTGCCATTGCTTGTCGCCGCGCTTCGAGATGGTCCCTACGCCACTGTCCCATAATTGTCCCAATAATTGCCATTTTATTCGCAACATGTTGAAACTACAGTTGTTTAAACTTCCTTGACATGGTAGAGGTCACAGTTCGAACCCTGTACCGCCCACCACCTGTTCCCGGCGTTGCCGGTGAAGCGGTGGAAACGATGAAAGCCGGCCCTGGGGTCGGCTTTTTTCGTTCCAGGGGGCAGGATCCCGGCGTTCCCGCGAAGCCACATTCCTGCAGGTTCAGTGGCGTGAAATCAGTGGGTGATGGTGATCGAACGCTGGATCCGCCAGTGGCCATCGACGCGTTCCCACAGCTGCGCTACACCTGCCCGGGCCAGCGCAGCATGCGGGCTGCCGCCATGGTCGCCTGCCAGTTGCTGGCTGCCCAGGCGCAGCACGCGGTCCTGGCGCAGGTGATAGAGCTGCAGGGGCAGCGCTTCATGCGTGTCCTGCGGTCCTTCGGTGCGCAGGATCTGGCTGCGCAGGGCATCCTCGGTGGGCCCGCTGCCGTCGCCGAACAGGCTGGAGAACAGCAGGACCAGGGCAAGCATCGGCATGGCACGGTGCTCCAGCGGGAAAGTGCGTGCAGGCTGGCATGGCCGGCCGGGCACCGCAGCCGGCCTGCGACGAAGACGGGGATTGCGCCGCCAAAGGCGGGCAGGCGGCGATGAATCCGGGACGCGCAGGCGTAGACTCGGCGCTACCGCGCAACCGCGCCGTCACTTCAAAGAGCTGCCGCATGAGCGATCACGTCCCGGTGTCCAGGCCCAATCCGTTCCTGGAACGCCTGTTCGGCGGCAACATGCTGGAAGGCACGTTCAAGGCAGTGATCTGGGTGGCGATCCTGTGCGCGCTGCTGGCCTGGACCACGCTGCGCTGAGCGACGCTACCGCGTGGGCGTGGCTGCTGATGCAGTGAATACGGGTGCCGCGGCAAGGGTGCGGCGGCAGTGTCCGTGCATGTGCCGTCAGGCGCTGAAGGCCTGGCGCAGGCTGCGCAGGGTTGCCTGGCGGTGTTCCCTGGCCGTCGGCTCGCCCATCTCCAGTTCCTGCAGGCGCAGTCCAACCAGGGTCATCGACAACGCATAGCCGCGTGCCGCGTCCGCAACGCGTGACAGGCCCACTGCACGGCGTGCCAGTGCATTCACATGTTCGAGGTCGGGCATCAGTCCCAGATAGACGCGCTCGGCGCTGTCCAGGTCGGGCGCGCGCAGGATCGCGTGGGCTTCGGTGGCGGAGGAGACGGAGGCCATGGGGGTCCTTGTCCGTAGGGGGCGCTCGCTCAGAACGAGCGCATCAGGGAAACGAAGGCCGACGTCTGCGTGCCACGTCGTGCCATCGGGCTGTCCTTCACTGCATCACCGAACCACTGGTTGGCCACCACGCCGGTGGCGCGCCATTTCGTGCCCAGTGGCGTGCTGACCGCGATCTGCAGGCTCGGCGACGTGGTGCTGCCGGGGCGGTAGGCGGCAAGGCCCGAGCGCAGGGCTTCTTCATCGCTGATGCCGTAGTAGTAGTCGAGCAGCCGTGCACTGGAGTGCACCACGCCCGCCCGCGGCACCCAGGTGAAGCGACCCGCCTGGATCGGGTAGCTGTAATGCAGGCGCGACTCGAAACCGCCGCCATGGCCGGTCACTTCGCGCATCACGCTGGCCTCGACCATGCCCCAGTCGGCGCTGTACTCGCCGTTGATGCCGGCCATGGCCGACATCTGCCGGCTGTGCAGGCGGCGCAGCTGAGCATCGTTCACGTCGTCGGTCTTGAAGCGCAGCGTGTAGGGCGTGACCGCCGCCGACAGGCGCAGTCCCTGGCCCTTGTAGAGGTACATGCCCAGCGAGCCGGGGCTGGCGAAGAAGCGCTCGCCCTGCCAGGCAATGGCCGGTACCACCAGCGGTTTGACGTCGTAGTGCGCGTACGCACCGGAGGTCGCGCCAGCGCTGATGCCGGCCTGTACGCCCGGGTTCTGCTCGGCAGCGTGGGCGAGCAACGGCGCGCCGAGGGCAGCGGTGAACAGCAGCGGGCGCAGCAGGGTCGGGGACAGCGAAGGCATCGATCAGCCACGTTGCGGAGGATGGCTGCGCATGGTGAGGGGGCAACATTGTCAGAACATTGCGCCCGCGTGATCGGCACGCATGGGCGCAAAACCCTGGCGCCAGGCACTATGATCGGCAGCGTTTCCGGCAGACGAGTTCCTGATGCGCATCCTCCTGGTCGAAGACGATCCTGATCTGTCCCGCGCCCTGCAATCGGGCCTGGAGCGGCAGGGCGTGGTCGCCGACGTGGTCGGCAGCCTGGCCGAGGCCGCGCTCGCGTTGCGCGAACCGGTGCACCAGCTGCTGCTGCTCGATCGCCAGCTGCCCGATGGCGATGGCGCCGGATTCGTCGCGACGGCGCGTGCGCTGCGGCCGAACCTGGCGGTGATCATGCTGACCGCCAAGGGCACGCTGTCGGACAAGGTCGAAGGCCTGGACGTCGGTGCCGACGACTATCTGGTCAAGCCGGTGGCGATCGAGGAACTGATGGCGCGCATCCGCGCGGTATCGCGCAGGCCTTCGGCGATGGTGACACCGAGCCTGCGGCTGGGGCGGCTCGAGTTCGATTTCGAATCGCTGCAGGCGCAGGTGGAGGGCCAGCCTCTGGCGCTGCCACGTCGGCAGGTACTGGTGCTGCAGGCATTGGCGATGCGGCAGGGGCGCACGGTCACCCGCAGTGCGTTGGAGGCTGCGGTGTACGGCTTCGACGATGAGATCCAGTCCAATGCGCTCGACGCGCACATCTCCAAGCTGCGCAAGGCGCTGCAGCAGGCCGGTGCCGGCGTCGAGATCCACGTGATACGGGGCGTCGGCTACCTGCTGGCGGAGGCCTGAGATGGCCCGTCCGATCCGTTCGATCACCCTTGGCCTGGCCTGGCGCCTGTTCCTGGCGCAGGCCTTCACCGTACTGTTCGCGGTGGTCGCGCTGATCCTGACCTGGGGAGACAAGGACTCCTGGGGCATGGACATGTTCGTTGCCGAGGCGGTGGCCAAGGCGGTGCACAGCGAAGACGGCCGCCTGGTGCTGGACCAGGCGCGCTGGGACAAGCTCGATGCCAACGCCGGGGGAAATCTCTGGTTCGCCGCGGTGGACGACAAGGGCATGTGGCTCGAGCGCGGCACCATCCCCGCGATCCACGCGCCGATGCTCGCGCGGCTGCCGACCGTGGGTGCCACCGAGCTGGGTTCGCTGGTACCGCCCTACCTGGACGTGGCGCGGGTGATGATCCGCAACGAGGATGGGCGCCGCATCACCGTGATGGTCGGTGGAGCACCCAAGGGCGGGCTGCTGGACGGTGCGCTGATGGTGCTGCGCCTGATCGGCCTGTGGTTCTTCCTGCCACTGATCGTGGTCACCCTGCTGGTGATGCCGACCGTGATCCACCGTGCCATGCGCGGTGTGCGCCGTTCCGCGCAGCAGGCCAAGGAGCTGGACATCGGCCAGCCCGGTGCGCGGCTGGATGCGCGGCTGGTCTCCACGGAAGTGGCGCCGCTGGTGGAAGCGTTCAACGATGCCATCGACAAGGTGCAGCAGGGCTACGCCGCGCGCGACAAGTTCCTTGCCGACGCAGCGCACGAGCTGCGCGTGCCGATCGCCGTGGTGCAGGCGCGCCTGTCGCAGCTGCCGCAGGGCGAGCTGAAATCGCAGTTGCTGACCGACGTGGCGCGGCTGGGCAATGTTGCCGAGCACCTGCTTGATCTGCAGCGGCTTGACCGCAATGTCGGCGCATTGCAGCGGCTGGACCTGGCCCTGCTGGTGCGTGAGGCAGCCGCGGACCTGGCGCCGTTGGTGGTGGGCGCCGGCTATGGATTCGAAGTGAACGCGCCGGAAGCGCCGGTGTGGATCCACGGTGACAGCCTGGCGCTGGGGCGGGTGATTGCCAATCTGGTACACAACGCGATCGTGCATGGTGGTGGCCGTGGCACCATCTGTGTGCGGTTGGACACGCGCGGGTTGCTGGAAGTCAGCGACCAGGGCGCGGGCATTCCAGTAGGCGACCGCGAGGCGATCTTCGAGCCGTTCCATCGCCTGCGCGCGGCGGGCAGCGGCAGTGGCCTTGGCCTGCACCTGGTGAAGGAGATCGTGCAGCACCATGGCGGCTCGGTCAGTGTCGGTGAGGCCGCGGGCGGCGGCGCAAGCTTCCGGGTCAATTTCCATCGCGGCAGCGCGCGGCGCTGACGCGTTTGCGGGGCAAGTCCCGATAGGCAACCTGCCGCCGGCAGCGGCAGGCTGGCCTCATGGCCATCGAGCGCTCCCCGTCTCCCTTGCTGGGCAGTGGCACCGCTGGGGCGCTCACACTGGGGGCGTTGGGCTGCGTGCAGCTGTCGCAGCTGCCGCCGCTGTGGGTCTGCACGGTGATGATCGTGCTTGGCATGGCCGGGTGGGGCCTGCGATGGCGGGGGCGCCTGCCGGCGGTCATGCTGCTCGGTGCCGGATGGACGTCGATGCACGCGCACTGGGCAATGCAGGACCAGCTGCCACCGGGCCAACCGGCTCGGGATGTAGTGGTCAGTGGCCGGGTCATCGATCTGCCGGATCATCGGGCCGCGCACACCCGCTTCCTGCTGCAGGTCAGCGAGAGCCGCGAACTGCCATCGCTGCGCGGCAAGCGCCTGCAGGTCACCTGGAACGACGGCTGGCAAGGCAGGTCCAGCGCCGCTGCCGAGAGGCGGCGCAGGCAGGTCCTGGCCGGTGCGCAGTGGCAGCTGGCGCTGCGTGTGCGGGCCCCTCGCTCGCGGATCAATCCCGGGGGTTTTGACAGTGAGCGTCATGCGCTGCTGCGTGGCGTAGCCGGCACTGGAACGGTGAGGGCGCCGGCCAGCGCGCGTGAGCTGCAGGCCGGACATGGCCTGCCGGCATGGCGTGAGCGCACCAGCGCCGCCATCGCGATGCAAGTGGCCCATCCGGCCGCCCGCTTCGTGCAGGCGCTCGCCCTGGGCGACACGCGTGGCCTGTCCGACACCGATTGGGATCAGCTGCGGGCGCTGGGGCTGACCCATCTGGTGGCCATTTCCGGATTTCATGTCGGGGTGGTGGCGGGGCTGGGGGCGTTGCTGTGCCGAGGGCTGTGGTGGCTGTGCCCCCTGCTGGCCCGGCATTGGCCACGTCCACAGGCGGCGGCCTGCGCCGCGGCGCTGTCCGCAGCGGGCTATGCGGTGCTGGCCGGTGGTGAGTTGCCGACTGTGCGCACGGCACTGATGATCGGGCTGGTGGCCCTGGCGCGCAGCGGGCGGCGCCCGCTCGGTCTCGTGCAGGGGCTTGCGCTGGCGGCGCTGGCGCTGCTGCTGCCGGCGCCCCTGTCGGTGCTGTCAGCGGGCTTCTGGCTCAGCTTCGGCGGCGTACTGTGGCTGGTGTGGTGCTTGCCGCAGGGACGTCCGCGCGGGGTGGCCGCCAACCTGCGCGGGTTCCTGGCCGCACAAGGGGTGGCCAGCGTCGGCCTGTTGCCGCTGGGCATCGCCTTGTTCGGTGGCACCGCCTGGCTGGGGCCGCTGGTGAACCTGCCGGTCATCCCGTGGTGGACATTGCTGGTGGTGCCCCTGTCGCTGCTGGGTACCGCCCTGCAGGCGCTGCACGACGGCGCTGGGTGCTGGGCGTGGCGCGCGGCGGCGTGGCTGTTCGAGATCAGCTGGCAGGCCCTGCAGCCACTGGCGGCGCACCCGCAGGCGATGTGGTGGCTGGCCGAGGCGCCGGCCTGGGCGGTGCCGGCGGCGCTGCTGGGGGTGTTCTGGTGGCTGCTGCCACGGGGGGCCGGGGGCTGGCTGGCTGGCCTGCTGCTGTGCCTGCCGCTGCTGTGGCCGGCGCGTGAGCGCCCGGCCGAGGGGGAGCTGGAGCTGCTGGTGCATGACGTCGGCCAGGGCACGGCGGTGTTGCTGCGTACTGCGCGGCATGCCCTCTGGTACGACGTGGGGCCGCCGAACGGGGGCGAGGGCAGCGAGCGGGTCCTGGTTCCGTCACTGCGGGCCCTGGGCCAGGCGCCGCCCGAGCGGGTGCTGCTCAGCCACGACGATCTCGATCATGCCGGCAACCTGCCGAGCCTGCGTCTTCAGCTGCCGGGGCTGCCATTGCTGGCGCCGCCGGGAAGTACGATCGCCGGGGCCGGCCGTTGCCAGCGCGGCCTGCGCTGGCACTGGGATGGCGTCGATTTCCAGGTGCTGCACCCGGATGCCGGCAGCCAGCGGGCCGAAAACGAAGACAGCTGCGTGCTGCGCGTGGCCGGTGCCCATGGCGTGGTCCTGTTGCCGGGGGACATCGGCCGTCCGGCCGAACAGGCGCTGTTGCGGGCGTCTGCGGCGGCGCTGAAGGCGGATGTGGTGCTGGTGCCGCACCATGGCAGTGGCGGCAGCTCCAGCGCGCCCTGGGTGGCGGCGGTGTCAGCCCGGCTGGCATTGGTCTCGGCCGGCCACCAGAACCGTTTCGGCCACCCGCGCAAGGACGTGGTCCGGCGCTGGCAGGCGCAGGGCGCCGAGGTGGTGTCCACTGCGGAGTCCGGGGCGATCCGCGTATGGCTTGGCGCACAAGGGCTGCAGCTGCGTGAACAGCGCATCCATGCATCCCGGTGGTGGGATGCCGCTGGGCGGGCGCGGTCGGCTGCTATCCTATCGCCGATCGAACAAGCGGCCGTTGGGCCGGAGGGTTGAAACGTGTGGGAACTGGTCAAGGCCGGTGGCTGGCCGATGGTGCCGCTGCTGCTGTTGGGCGTACTGGCTTTGGCGATCATCCTGGAGCGTTTCTGGTCTCTGCGGCGAACGGAGGTGCTGCCGCCCGGCCTCGGCCAGGAAGTGCGCAACTGGGCCGCGCGCGGCAAGCTTGACCCGGCGCACCTGCAGACCCTGCGTGCCAACTCGCCGCTGGGCGCGCTGCTGGCGGCCGCGCTGGAAGCCCGCAACCGCCCGCGCGACCAGATCCGCGAGCGCATCGAGGATACCGGCCGTCACCTGGTGCACCGCATGGAGCGGTTCCTCAACGCGCTGGGCACCATCGCTTCGGCTGGCCCGCTGCTGGGCCTGCTCGGCACCGTGATCGGCATGATCCAGATGTTCCTGGGCATCCTCGACCATGGCGTGGGTGATGTGAACCAGCTGGCCGGTGGCATCGGCAAGGCCCTGGTGTGCACCGCCACCGGCATGATCGTGGCCATCCCGGCACTGATGTTCCATCGCTACTTCAAGGGCCGCATCCACGGCTACGTGGTGGAGATGGAACAGGAGGCCAGCGCCCTGCTGGATACGCTCGACGGCCGCCCGGGGGTGATGAACCCGTCCCCGTCGGCGCGCCCGGCCAACGCCGCTGCGGCGAAGGCCTGATCGATGCGTATCGGCAATGACCGAGCCCAGGATGAGCCGCATATCGATCTGGTCCCGCTGATCGACGTCATCCTGGTGCTGATCATCTTCTTCGTGGTCACCACCACCTTCGATGCGCGCTCGACGTTGCAGGTGCAGCTGCCCACCGCCAGCCAGCAGCCCAACAACGAACCGCCGCGTTCGCTCAGCGTGCTGATCAACGCCGAAGGCCGTTATTTCATCAATGACCAGGAAGTGCTGCGCAGCGATGTCGAGTCCGTCAAGCAGACCATCGCCGCCGTCGCCGGCAGTGATCGCAGCCAGCCCGTGCTGCTGCGCGCCGACGCGCGTACTCCCTACCAGGCCGTGGTGACTGCGCAGGACGCGCTCGGTCAGCTCGGTTTCCGTCGTATCGCCATTGCAACTGCGCCAGAGGTGCGTCCATGAGTTCCCATCACGCGCCGGTGTGGCCGATCTACAAACGTCTGCTGGGCTACACCCGCACCTACTGGGTGTTCATGGTCGGCGCGGTCATCGCCATGGTGGTCGAAGCCCTCGCCGGCTACCACTTCACCAAGCTGATGGAGCCGCTGGTCAACGAAGGTTTCGTCGATCCGCAGCCGCGCGCGGCCGTGGTGCTGCCGCTGACCATCCTCGGCCTGTTCCTGATGCGCAGCCTGGCCACCTGGGTCAGCGACTACACGCTGGCCAAGACCGGCCGCAGCGTGGTCCGCGACCTGCGTGAGCAGGTGCTGCAGAAGTACCTGCACCTGCCGTCGTCGCACTTCGATACCGAAGCGACGCCGGTAATGGTCAGCCGCCTCAACTTCGATACGGAACAGGTCACCCAGGCCAGTGCCGACGCGCTGAAGACCGTGGTCGCCGATACCCTCACCATCATCGCGATGCTGGCAGTGATGCTGCAGATGAGCGTCAAGGTGACCCTGGCGATGCTGCTGGTGGTGCCGCTGATCGGCGGCATCGTGTCCTACGTGGGCAAGCGCTACCGTCGCATCAGCCGCGGCATCCAGGACGGCATGGGCACGATGGCGCAGACTGCCGAGCAGTCGCTGGCCGCGCAGCAGGAAGTGAAGGTGCACGGCACCCAGCAGCATGAGATCTCGCGCTACTCGCGCCTGGCCAACCGCATGCTGGCGCTGAACATGAAGGTCGAGGTCACCCGCGCCGCCGCGTCCAGCGTGGTGCAGTTCCTGGCCGCACTGGCGCTGGCGGTGATCGTCTGGGTGTCGACCCGCGAAGCCCTGGCCGGCCGCCTCAATGCCGGCCAGTTCATGGGCCTGATGACCTCGATGATGGCCATCATTCCCTCGCTGCGCCGACTGACCAGCGTACAGACCTCGATTTCGCGCGGCGTCTCCGCCGCCGAGCGCCTGTTCGGCATCCTCGACATGCCGGTGGAGCGTGATGAGGGCCAGCACCGCGTGCAGCGCGTGCGCGGCGAACTGGCGTTCGACCACGTCATGCTGCGCTACCGCGAAGACAGCGGCATTGCCCTGGACGACATCAGTTTCGTTGCCAGGCCGGGCACGGTGACGGCCATCGTCGGCCGTTCCGGCAGCGGCAAGACCAGCCTGATCCGGCTGGTTCCGCGCTTCTACGAGCCCAGTGGCGGCGTCATCACCCTCGATGGCGTGGCCCTGGATGACTATCCGCTGGCCGACCTGCGCCGGCAGGTGGCGATCGTCGGGCAGAAGGTGATGCTGTTCGATGACACCATCGCGGCCAACATCGCCTACGGCATGGAGGCGACCGATGAGCAGATCCGTGCGGCGGCCGAAGCGGCCAATGCCTGGGAGTTCATCGCACGCATGCCGCAGCAGCTGCAGACCCCGGTCGGCGAGAATGGCGCGCTGCTGTCCGGTGGCCAGCGCCAGCGCCTGGCGATTGCCCGCGCGATCCTGCGCGACGCGCCGATCCTGATCCTCGACGAAGCCACTGCGGCGCTGGACAACGAATCCGAGCGCCTGGTGCAGGATGCGCTGCAGCGCCTGATGCCGGAACGCACCACGCTGGTCATCGCGCACCGCCTGTCGACCATCGAGCATGCCGACCAGGTGCTGGTGATGGACCATGGCCGCATCGTTGAACGTGGCACCCACAAGGAGCTGCTCGAACTGGGCGGCCTTTACCAGCATCTGCACAGCATGCAGTTCCGCGAAAGGCAGGACTGATGGCCGGCAAGGGTACCCAGACCCCGGCGTACTGGTACGACGGCAGCCCCGTTCCGTGGACGATGCGCCTGCTGGCGCCGCTGTACGCAGGTGTCACCGCGCTGCGCCGGCGCGCCTATCGGCGTGGCTGGCGCAAGCGCCACTCGCTGCCGGTGCCGGTCATCGTGGTCGGCAACATCACCGCCGGTGGTACCGGCAAGACGCCGCTGACCATTGCCCTGGTCGAGCGCCTGCGCGCGGCCGGCTGGAAGCCGGGCGTGGCCAGCCGTGGTTATGGTCGCGAAGACGCCGACAAGCCGCTGTGGGTGCAGGCCGATACGCCAACTGCCAAGGGCGGTGACGAGCCGGTGCTGATCGCCTGGAAGACCGGTGTGCCGGTGCGCGTGGACCGCGACCGTGTCGCCGCCGGCAAGGCGCTGATCGAGGCCGGCTGCGATGTGATCGTCTGCGACGATGGCCTGCAGCATTACCGCCTGGCGCGCGACATCGAGATCGAAGTGGTCGATGCGCAGCGTCGCTACGGCAATGGCCGGATGATTCCGGCCGGGCCGTTGCGCGAGCCGGTCAGCCGCGCCAGCGAATGCGATTTCCGGGTGGTCAACCTCGGCCAGGCCGATGAGGAAACCGCAGCGCAGGCCTGTGGCTTCGGCCAGTGGCCGATGGCGCTGCACATCGACAGTGCACAGCCGCTGGCCGGTGGCCGCGCTCGCCCGCTGGCGTACTTCAAGGGCCAGCGCGTGCATGCGGTGGCCGGCATTGCCCATCCCCAGCGCTTCTTCGACATGTTGCGCGCGCGCGGGATCGGCGTGGTGCCGCATGCGTTCGCCGACCACCAGGCCTACCAGCCGCAGGACCTGTCCTTCGGCAGCCAGCTGCCGGTATTGATGACCGAGAAGGACGCGGTGAAATGCCGTGCGTTCGGCAACGACTGGCACTACGCGGTTCCGTTGCGCGCCGAGTTGCCCGCGGCGTTCTGGGTGGCGCTGACCGATCGCCTGGACAAGCTGCGGCCGAACTGAGTGGCGCGGCGGCGCTTGCATTCACGCGCTGCTGCCCGCATTCCCGTTGTAACGAGCCTGCCGAGTACCGCCTGCATGACTGAATTCGTCGTCGCCATTCCGGCCCGCTATGCCGCCTCGCGGCTGCCGGGCAAGCCGTTGCGCCCGCTGGGCGGCGAGCCGCTGGTGCTGCATGTGGCGCGCCGCGCGCTGCAGGCCGGTGCCCGTGAAGTCTGGGTAGCGACCGACGATCAGCGCATTGCCGATGCGCTGTCCGGGCTGGCCGAAGTGAAGGTGGCGATGACCGCGACCACGCACGCCTCCGGCACTGATCGCCTGGCCGAATGCGCACGCATTGCCGGCTGGGCCGATGACACGGTGGTGGTCAACCTGCAGGGCGACGAACCGTTCGCACCGGCGGCCGGTATCCGTGCGGTGGCCGATGCGCTGGTCGCAGGCACTGCGACGATGTCGACTCTCGCCACGACCGTCGAGGACGCGCACACCCTGTTCGACCCGAACGTGGTGAAGCTGGTGCGCAACGTGCGCAACGAGGCGATGTACTTCAGCCGCGCGCCGATCGCCTGGCACCGCGACGGCTTCGCACGCAGCCGCGACACGCTGCCGGAAGGCCATGCCTGGCTGCGCCACATCGGCATCTACGGTTACCGTGCAGGTTTCCTGCAGCAGTTTGCGGCGATGCCGCCGGGCCAGCTGGAGCAGGTCGAATCGCTGGAGCAGCTGCGCGTGCTGGAGGCAGGCTACCCGATCAGCGTGGCGATCTCGCCCGAACCGTTCCCGCCGGGCATCGACACGCCCGAGGACCTGGAACGGGCCGAGGCGTTGCTGCAGGCGACGACCGCGCGATGAGGCTGCTGCTCGTCTGCCTGGGCAACATCTGCCGTTCGCCGATGGCCGAAGGGGCGCTGCGCGCACGCCTGGACGCCTCGCCGCTGGCCGGGCGGGTGCAGGTCGATTCGGCTGGCACCGGCGACTGGCACGTGGGCGAGCCGCCGGACCGCCGCGCGATCGCCTGCGCGGCCGGGCACGGCGTGGACATCGGCGGCCTGCGCGCACGCCAGCTGCAGGACGTGGATTTCGACCGTTTCGACTGGATCCTGTGTGCCGACGAGGCCAACCTGCGTGATGCCGGGCGCCTGGCATCGGCGGCCCAGCGTGAACGGCTGGCGTTGTACCTGCCCTGGTCGGGCGTTCAGGGGCAGGTAGCCATCCCCGACCCCTACACCGGCGGCAGCGATCATTTCGAACAGGTCTGGTCGCTGGTCGACGATGCGGCAAAACGTGCGGTGGCACGACTGTTGCATGACGCCGACTCCGGCATAATCGGGTCATGAACGTCCAGCCCGTCCCGGACCTGCCCGAGTTCGCCACCTGGCTCAATGCCACCCCTTGCACCCTGACCGAACTGCGCGGCCGGCCGGTCGCGCTGCTGTTCGTCAATGCGGCCTCGGCCTGGAGTGCGCAACGCCTGGCCGAGTTCGGCCAATGGCTGTCGCGCCACCCCGGCAAGCTGCAGCCGCTGGTGCTGCAGGTGCCGCGCTTCGATTTCGAGCGCGACGCCAGTGCCGCACTGAAGCTGCTGCGCCGCCAGGGTCTGGCCATGCCCGTACTGCTCGATGCCGATTGGGATGGCTGGCGCCGCTTCGGCGTTACCGCCTGGCCGACCGTGGTGCTGCTGGACGCGCAGGGTCGCGAGCAGCAGCGGCTGGTCGGGCAGGGAGCACCCGGTGAACTGGAGCGCGCCCTGAACACGCTGTGCCAGGGCGCGCCTTCGGCGCCGCCGCGCGGCGGCAGCGAACTGCATCCGGAACCACGCCAGGCGCTGCGGTTCCCGCTGGGCCTGGCGGTCAGCACCGAACGCCTGTACATCGCCGACAGTGGCCACCACCGCATTCTCGAATGCAGCCATGGCGGCCGCATCCTGCGCCAGTTCGGCCTCGGTACCGCCGATTTCATGGACGGCAACCTGGCCGAAGCGGCGTTCCACCGCCCGCAGGCGCTGGTGCTGGAGCGCGATTCGCTGTACGTCGCCGACACCGGCAACCATGCGGTGCGCCGCATCAACCTGCTGACCGGCATCGTCGACACGCTGTGTGGCAACGGACGTCCCGGTGCGCCGATGGAAGGTCCGGTGGCGCAGGCGCGGCAGGTCTCGCTGGACCATCCTGTCGGCCTGGCCATCGCCGACAACCAGCTGCACATCGCGATGGCCGGCGACAACCGCATCTGGAGCTACCACCTGGGCCAGCGCAGCCTGCAATGGCGCGCCGGCAGTGGTTCCATCGACGAGCGCGACGGCAGCGGCCACCTGGCTGCCTTTGCCCAACCGACTGCGCTGGCCGTGGTGCAGCAGGTGTTGTACGTCGCCGACGCCTTGGGATCCTCGATCCGTGCACTGCAACTGCGCGGCGACCTGGTGCAGACGCTGGTCGGACAGGGGCCCTGGCGCTTCGGCAGCGAAGACGGCCCGCGCGCGCAGGCCAGCCTGCAGTTCCCGCAGGCCATTGCGCTGAGCCCGGAGGCGCCGCTGCTGTGGATTGCCGATAGCGGCAATGGCCGCCTGCGCACGCTGCGCCTGGGCGGCGGTGAGTTGACCACCCAGCCGCTGCCGCGCCGCCTGCATGGCCCGGCCGGGCTGGCGGTGGGCGCCGGGGCGGTGTGGATCGCGGAGACCGACGCCCACGCCGTGCTGCGATTCGACCCCGACAGCGGCGTGCTCAGCGAAGTCCCGATCAGCGAATGACCGACGTTCCCGCCCCGGCCTTCGACGGCAAGGCCTTCGCGGCCCAGCTCAGCACCGCCCCTGGCGTGTACCGCATGTACGCCGCCGACGACACCCTGCTGTACGTGGGCAAGGCGCGCGCGCTGCGCAACCGTGTCGGCAGCTATTTCAACGGCAGCCCGAAGAACGCGCGGATCATGTCGATGATCTCGCAGATCACGCGCATGGACGTGACCGTGACGCGCTCGGAAGCCGAGGCGTTGCTGCTGGAAAACCAGCTGATCAAATCGCTGTCGCCGCGCTACAACGTCTCACTGCGCGATGACAAGACCTATCCGCATGTGCTGCTGACCCGCGAGGACTGGCCACGCATCGCGCTGCATCGTGGTCCGCGTGCCATTCCCGGGCGCTACTTCGGGCCGTATCCCGGCGTCACCGCCGTGCGCGAGACGCTGAACCTGATGCACAAGCTGTTCAAGCTGCGCAGCTGCGAGGACAGCGTGTTCCGCAACCGCTCGCGGCCGTGCCTGCAATACCAGATCGGGCGTTGCAGCGCGCCGTGCGTGGAGCTGGTCCCGGCGCCGGAGTACGCCGAGTCGGTGCGCCGCGCCGCCCTGTTCCTGGAAGGCAAGAGTGACGAGCTGACCCGCGAACTGGGCGAGCAGATGCAGGCCGCCAGCGAGGCGCTGGAGTTCGAGCAGGCCGCGCGCCTGCGCGACCTGATCTCCTCGCTGCGCAGCATGCAGACCCGCCAGTACGTGGATGGCCGCGCCGCGGACCTCGATGTGCTGGCCGTGGCCATGCAGGGCTCGCAGGCCTGCGTGCTGCTGCTGGCCTTCCGTGATGGCCGCAACCTCGGTACCCGCCCGTTCTTCCCGCGCACCAATGGCGAGGAAAGCCCGGAAGAGGTGCTTGCCGCCTTCGTCTCGCAGTACTACATCGAATTCGAGCCGCCGCGCGAGATCCTGCTGGACCGCGAGATTCCCGACGCCGACCTGCTGGTCGCCGCGCTGTCGGCCTCGGCCGAGCGCAAGGTGCAGCTGAAGTGGAACGTGCGCGGCGAGCGCGCCGGCTATGTGGAATTGGCCAGCCGCAACGCGCAGCTGACCCTGGCCACCGAACTCAACAGCCGCAATGCGCAGCACGCGCGCAGCGATGCGCTGCGCGAGATGCTGGGCCTGGCCGAGCCGGTCAAGCGTGTCGAGTGTTTTGATATCAGCCACACCCTGGGCGAGGCCACCGTAGCCTCGTGCGTGGTGTTCGACGCCGCCGGCCCGGTGCGCGCGCAGTACCGCCGTTTCAACATCAGCGGCATCGAGCCGGGCGACGACTACGCCGCCATGCGCCAGGCCATCGACCGCCGTTTCCGCCGCGCAGTGGAAGAGCAGGGCGTGCTGCCGGACGTGCTGCTGATCGACGGTGGCGCCGGCCAGCTGTCGCAGGCCCAGGCCGCACTGGCCGATCTGGGCGTGGAAGGCGTGCTGCTGGTGGGCGTGGCCAAGGGCGTGGAGCGCCGTGCCGGCCACGAAGCGCTGGTGATGCCCGATGGCCGCGAGCTGCGCCCGGGCGCGGCCAGCCCGGCGCTGCAGTTCATCCAGCAGGTGCGCGACGAGGCGCATCGCTTCGCCATCACCGGCCACAGGGGGCGCCGCCAGAAGGCGCGGATGACCAGCAAGCTGGAGGATATCCCCGGCATCGGGCCGCGCCGCCGCGCCAGCCTGCTCAAGCATTTCGGCGGCCTGGTGGGCCTGAAAGCCGCTGGCGAAGCCGAGATCGCCAAGGTGGAAGGCATCAATGACGCCCTCGCGGCACGTATCTACGCTAACCTGCACGGGTTGGCCACGCCTGATGCGGCCGAGTAGAGAGAGAAGCACGCAAGCATGAAGTTGACCCTGCCCACCTGGCTGACGTTGTTGCGGATCGTGATGATCCCGGTGCTGGTGCTGGTGTTCTACCTGCCCTACACCTGGACCAACTTCGCTTCGGCGGCGATCTTCGGCCTGGCCGCGATCACCGACTGGCTCGATGGCTGGATCGCACGCCGTTACCAGCTGGAGTCGGCCTTTGGCGCCTTCCTCGACCCGGTCGCGGACAAGCTGATGGTGGCGGTGGCGCTGTTCCTGATCGTGCAGGGTCATCCGACGCCGTGGATGGCGTTCTGGGCGGCGGTCATCGTCGGCCGCGAGATCGCGGTGTCGGCGCTGCGCGAATGGATGGCCGAGCTGGGCCAGCGCGCGAAGGTGCGCGTGGCGATGATCGGCAAGGTCAAGACCACCGCGCAGATGGTCGCGCTGTTGTGCCTGCTGTATTCGGTGGCCCCGAACGTGCCGGTGGAAGACATCTGGATGGGCTGGCCGGTGTTCCATATCGGCGACTGGACCCTGGCCATTGCCGCCGTGCTGACCCTGTGGTCGGGCCTGCAGTACCTGCACGCCGCCTGGCCGAGCCTGCGCGACGATGAGCGCGCTGCGCGCGAGCGTGCGCGGCAGAAGAAGCTGGGCAACTGAGCCCGGGGTCTGAGCCCCGGGGTCGGATCCCTTTCCGAAGGAAAGGGCTCTGACCCCATCGATGCGCCTATCCCCGCATGGCGTGGACCTACTGGAAATGCTGCGTCCACGGATGGTGCGGATCCATCAGTTTGCGGAGACGCTGTGGTAGATCCACGCCATGCATGGATACGCGGTGCAAGGCGCCTCGCAGGCCCCGGAAAAACCGCTTGACGCCATCCTTGGAACAGGTAGAATTTCGCCTCCCAAGCGGGAATAGCTCAGTTGGTAGAGCGCAACCTTGCCAAGGTTGAGGTCGCGAGTTCGAGTCTCGTTTCCCGCTCCAGATTCAAGAAGAACGCTCCCGGAAGGGAGCGTTTTTTCGTTTGTGTGCAGGGCACTTCATCCCTGCTTCACCGCCACCCCATCGCCTCACCACGCGTGCTCGCGAAGCTGTATCTCCGTTCCAGCCCGGCGATGCCGCGATGCCTCATCAATCCTCTGCTTACGACCACGATGTGGTCATCGTCGGCGCCAGTTTCGCCGGTGCCGCCTGCGCCTTGGCCGCCGCGCAGTACGGTCTGCGCGTCTGCGTGCTGGAACGCAAGGTCGACCCCGGCGAGCGCCTGCACACCACCGGTATCGTGGTGAAAGAAGCGATGGAGGAGACCTGGCTGGGGCGCATGCCCGAACATCTGGTGGACCGGGTCGCAAACGTGCGCCTGTATGCGCCGAACCTTCGCAGCGTGTTGCTGGCCGCACCGGGCTATTACTTCCTCACCACCGATACGCCGAACCTGATGCGCTGGCTGGCCAGCGAGCTGCATGCGAACGGCGTCGACCTGCGCCTGCAGCAGTCCTTCACCGACGCCCATCGCAGTGGTGACAGCTGGCAGGTGGATGGGGCAGGGCGATGCGCCTATCTGGTTGGCGCTGACGGCGCACGCTCACGCGTGGCACAACGCACCGGGCTTGGCCAGGTGCGTGACAACCTCTACGGCGTCGAGCGTGAGTTCGCCGGCCTGCAGGTGTCGCAGGGCGATGCACTGCATTGCTTCGTCAGCAAGCGCCACGCACCGGGCTACATCGGCTGGGTCGCGCAGAATCCGACCGGGCTGCAGGTCGGGTTGGCAGTGCGCCATGATCCGGACCGGGTGCGGCCGCCAGATATCGATGGTTTCCTTGAGCATGTGCGCGATGTGGTCGGCATTCCGGCCTCGGCGCGTCCTTCGGCCACCCGCGCCGGTCTGGTGCCCTGCGGCCGGCCGGACGGCCCGATCAGCGGGCCCCGCCTGATCCTGACCGGTGACGCGGCGGGCATCGTCTCGCCGCTCTCGGCCGGCGGCATCCATTCCTCGTGGCGGCACGGTTGGACGGTCGGCGAGGCGATCGCGCGGCATCTGCGCGGCCAGGGGCCGGACGCCGAGCGGGTGGCGCGGCAGGCGGCCCCGGCCTTCGGTGGCAAGCGCCTGCTGCGCTGGGCGATGGATCACCTGCAGGCCGATTGGCCGCTCAATGCACTGCTGCACACGGCCGCCACGCGTCGCATCGCCGAGCAGGTCTATTTCCACCGACGTGGCCTGCGCACGTAAAGCGAGCAGGCAGGGGGCGCCTGAACGCCGTCCTTCGGTTCACGTGAAAATTCCTGTTGACGCCGTGCAGCAATATCGACACAATAGCGCTCCTTCGACGCAGGTCGAACGGAATCTGCGGGAATAGCTCAGTTGGTAGAGCGCAACCTTGCCAAGGTTGAGGTCGCGAGTTCGAGTCTCGTTTCCCGCTCCAGATTCAAGAAAAACGCTCCCGCAAGGGGGCGTTTTTCGTTTGTCATGACGTTGGCCAGGCGGGTCGCTACAGGCGGGCCACGACATTTTCATGGTGGGCGTGGTAAGTCTGCAGCTGGGTGCGATTCCGACATTGGTGTCGCAATCGGCATGACGGGGGCGCAGCGATCGTGGGGACGATCGGAAGCACCTGGCACGAGGGGCTGCAACAGACGCAATGACCTGGAATCCGCACCAGTGTTCCGCCTGCTGCAGGCACTGAAAGGCTGGCGAAAGGCCAACGCCATCGTTGCCTGAACCGCATGCGTGCTGTGACCTTTTTCGGACCATTTCTCCATGTTCGCTCCACAATCGCACGGTAGCCTTCATGCTCCTTCTACACGTTGGCGGGCTGGTGGTCAGGCGTATCACTTCAGTGGCAGTGCCCAGGACGGGGCGCGGACTCTCCCTGCAGGCAGTGCTGCGACCCGGCGCGCTGCTCGCAAGTCTCGCATTGGCGGGCTGCATGTCGGTGCCGGTTCCGGATCTGCCTGATCGCACGCCCAGCACCTGGACCCAGGTGCCGCAGGGCCAAGGCGTGGCGGTGGACGCCAAACAGTGGTGGAAAGTGTTGTCCGACCCAGCGCTGGATGGACTGGTCGATCAGGCCATCGCCGGCAACCTCGACCTGCAGCAGGCCACGCTGCGCCTGCAGGCCGTGCGGATTGTCGCCGGCACGTCCGATTCGCGCTTCCTGCCGGAAATCACGGCCAGCGCCAAGCAGGTGCAGGATGCCGCTGCGGTCGACACCTACTTCCACGCGGGTATCGAAGCGATCTGGGACCTGGGCCTGTTCGGCGCCGCCGAGAGCGCGCAGTTGAGTGCACAGGCGTCGGCCGGCAACGCCGAGGCGCTGCGTGGTGCCGCGCAGGTCGCGGTGATCGCCGACGTGGTGCGCAGCTATCTGGATCTGACCGTGGCGCAGGCCCAGCAGGACCTGTTGGCCCGCCAGCAGGCGGTGGACGATCGCGGCGAACAGTTGGCCCTGGTACGCCAGCGCCTGCGCCTTGATGAGCCCGGCGAACTTGATCGCCTGCGTGCACGCCAGGCCGCCACCCGCGCGGCCACGGCGCAGGCACGGGAAAACGCGGACAACGCTGCCCGTGCGTTGGCTTTGCTGCTGGGACGCGATGGCCCGGACCTGGCCTGGCGTGCCTATCGCACGCCGCCGACGCTGGGTGCCTTCTCGCTGCAGCAGGTCCCGGCCGATCTGCTGCGCCATCGGCCGCAGATCCTGCTGGCCGAATCGGAGGTGATGCAGGCTGCTGCCAGCAAGGGTTCGGCACGCGCCGCGATGTATCCGCGTGTCAGCCTCGGTGGCTCCATCCTGTACGCCTACAACCTCACCCAGAACGCCCGCTCCAATTCCGATTCGAGCCCGTCGATCGGCCCGTACATCGATATTCCGCTGTGGGACTGGGGCCAGCGCCGCGCACGCTTCCATGCCGATGAAAAGCAGCTGGATGCCGCCTTGCTGGGTTACCGCAAGGCGGTGCTGGAAGGCGTGAGCGAAGTGGAAGGCGCGCTCGGCAGCCTGGCGCGCCAGGACAGCAGCATCCAGTCGCTGCGCGCGGCCGATGATGCCGCCGGGCAACAGGTCAAGCGGCAGGCGCGGCAGGTGCAGCTGGGGCTGTCCAGCGAATTCGACGGGCTTGACGGGCAGCGTGCGGCACTCGCCGCGCAGGCCGACCTGATCGGTGCACAGGGTGCGCGCGTGCTGGCCTTTGCGTCGCTCTACCGCGCCCTCGGTGGTGCTCCGTTGCCTGTCGAGGGTGAGGGCGAATCGCAATGATCGCGCTGGCCCGCAAGACCCTGGCCTATGAGTGGCGCCGGTTCCTGCCGGTGGTGCTGGCGATGTGCTTCGCCGGTGTGCTGTTGATCGTGCAGGCGGCACTGGTGCTGGGCATCTTCGGTACCGCTGCGATCTACGTGAAAGCGTCCTCGGCCGACATCTGGGCCGGCTTCCCCGGCACCCAGAGCGTCAACTACGGCCATGCGATCAGCGCCGACGTCGAAAGCCACCTGCGCATGGACCCGGATGTCACCCGCGTCGAATCCTACGAGTGGGTCGATGGCGAATGGCGCTCGGGCGCGCAGGGTACCGGCAACGTGTCGGTGTACCTGTCCGGCATCTCCACCGGCGATGACGCAATGATGTTCGCGCGCATCCTGCCTGCCGACCTGCGCGCGCAGCTGCGCGAGCCGGGGGCGGTGATCGTCGACAGCGCCGACCTGGATACGCTGGGCGTGGACCTGCAGAGCAACCGTGCATGGATCAATGGCAAGGCGGTGCGCGTGGTCGCCGCGCAACCCGGCCTGCGTGGCCTCGGTGGCGTCAACGTGCTGGCCTCGCTGGATACCGCGCGTGCCATCGCCGGTACCGATCCGCACGAGGGTAGTACCTATTTCGTGGCGGGCCTGCGCTCGCCGGACCTGGCCGACCGCGTGCGCGACCGCCTCGCTGCGTCGATGGGCCAGGCCACGCCGGTCGAGTTCTGGACCGCGCCGGCGTTCGCCAGCCGTTCGCAGCAGTACTGGTTGTTCGACACCGGCGCCGGCATCGCGGTGCTGTTCATGGCCGTCATCGTCTGCTTCGTCGGCGCGGTGATCACCAACCAGTCGTTCGCCTCGGTGGTGGCTGGTTCGGTGCGCGAGTACGCCACGCTCAACGCGCTCGGCGCAGGTCGCTACGCGCTGGCACGGGTGGTATTCGAGCAGGCATTGCTGATCGGTGGCGTGGGCATGTTGCTGGCGGCGGCGTTCAGTACCGTCGTGCTGTTGATCGCACAGTCCCAGCGCGTGCCGGTGCAGCTGACGCCGATGGTCATCATCGGCTGCGTGGCGCTGGTCGCGGTGATGGCCATGCTGTCGAGCATCATGGCGGTACGCAGTGTGGTCCGCTCCGATCCATCGTTGCTGCTGCGTTGAGGACCGGCCGATGACCTCCAAACATGCCGTCGCCCCAACGTTGCAGGCCGACGCACTGGAAAAAGGCTTCATGTCCGGCGATATGCAGGTGCCGGTGCTGCGCGGCCTGTCGCTGGACATCTATCCGGGCGAGTTGACCCTGGTCTCGGGCCCTTCGGGGTGCGGCAAGAGCACGCTGCTGTCGCTGCTGTCCGGCCTGTCCGCGCCGGATGGCGGTCGCGTGCACGCGCTGGGCCAGGACGTGGGCCACATGACCCGCGGCGAGGTGGAGCGCTTCCGCCTGCACCATGTCGGCTTCGTGTTCCAGGGCTTCAACCTGTTCCCGGCACTGACTGCGCTGGAGCAGGTGCAGCTGCCGCTGGGCTACCGCGGCATGCGCAATCGCGAAAGCGAGCCGCTGGCGCGCAAGGCGCTGGAAGAAGTGGGCCTCAGCCACCGCAGCCACATGCGCCCGGCGCAGTTGTCCGGCGGTGAGAAGCAGCGCGTGGCGGTGGCCCGTGCCTTCGCCAAGTCGCCGACACTGATCTTCGCCGACGAACCCACCAGCGCGCTGGACGCCGAGAATGGCCAGCGCGTGATCGACATCCTGCATCGCTACGCACGTGCGCATGGCGCCACCGTGCTGTGCGTGAGCCACGATCCGCGCCTGATCCGGCATGCCGATCGGGTGATCGCCATGGAAGACGGCATGGTCCGTGATGACCGCCGCCAGAACGAAACCGTAGAGTCCGCCCCATGACCAAGACGTCGCACCTGCTTCCCCTCAGCCTGGTACTGTCCGCGGCACTGCTGCTTTGCGCCTGTTCCAGGGACGCGCCCGCCCAGGCACCTGCAGGTAAAGCCAGCACTGCCACCGCCGGCAAGGTTGCGGTGGCGCGCGGCATCATCGATGTCGAGGGTGGCCTGATCGCGCTGGCGCCGCCGGTGGATGGTTCGATCACCGCCGCGCTGGTGAAGGAGGGCGCCACGGTGAAGAAGGGGCAGCTTCTGCTGTCGCTGGACGGTGCGCTGCTGCAGCAGGAAGTGGCGATGGCCACCGCTGATCTCGCACTGGCCAATGACCGCCTGAAGGGCAGCCAGGCGCAGCTGCGCGAACTGGAGCGCAATGCCACCCGCCTGTCCACGGGTGCGAGCGAAGGCGTGTCGTCCAACCAGCAGGCCGATGCGGCCAAGCAGCAGCTGGCTGGCGTACGCGCCGATGTCGACGTGGCCGGTGCGCAGGTCGACATGGCCCAGCACAAGCTGGAACACGCCAGGCTGAAACTGCAGCAGATGTCGCTGAGCGCGCCGGAAGCCGGCACCGTGGTCGGCCAGGTGCCGGGCCTCGGCGCCTTCGTGCAGGCCGGCAAGCCGGCGATATCACTGCTGCCGGCGCGCCCGCTGCAGGTACGTGCCGAACTCAGCGCGGCCTACGCCGATGCCGTGCAGGTGGGCATGAGGGCCACCGTGGTGCCAGACAGCGATGGTGCCGAGAACGCCAGCACGCTGCCGCCCGCACGCGTGGTACGCATCAGCCCGGTGTTCGCGCAGGCTCGCCTGCCTGAAGACGCGGGGCGTGGCGTGGCCAAGGTGGTGGAGTGCGTGCTGGAGTTCGATGGCGAGGCCAAGGCGCGCTTCGGCCAGCATGTGCGGGTGGAGTTCCGGAAGTAGGCCTAGTGCTGCAACGGGGGCGCATCCGCGCGCCCTCGACGCCTGAACGCCCGCCACGCGCTCACCGCCGACACCATGCACAGCGCCAGCAGCAGGCCCACGTCCAACAGCAGCAGCCACAGCAGATGCATGCCTTGTACCGGCGGCTGATGCATCGCCGACAGCATCCACGGCACCGACCACAGCAGCAGAAGGGCGAAGGCGATCAGCAGGCGCAGCCACAGGCGTTTCAGTCTCCACGGCCGCACGATCAAGGCGGCTACCACCAGTTCGACGGTGCCCAGCAACGCGAAGACGATGACGGTGCTGGTCGGGTAGGGCAGTTCGGCGCCTTCCAGGTGGTGCAGCAGCCAGTAGTCCGGAGTGAAGCCGGCATTGACCAGTGCGGCGATCAGCGCCAGCCAGGTCAGCGCGACCAGCAGCCAGAACAGGCGGATGTAACGTCTAGGCATCGGTGGTGTCCGTGGTGTAGCGGGAGGTTGCCCGCGACGAATAGCGCAGGCTTGCGGCGATTGCGGCCAGTGCCAGCAGGCCAGGTCCAACGGTGAAGTACACCAGG
Source organism: Stenotrophomonas sp. YJH_SMC_82 (assembly GCF_059368875.1). Classification (NCBI taxonomy): domain Bacteria; kingdom Pseudomonadati; phylum Pseudomonadota; class Gammaproteobacteria; order Lysobacterales; family Lysobacteraceae; genus Stenotrophomonas; species Stenotrophomonas sp. YJH_SMC_82. The sequence continues at coordinate 488,324 of NZ_JCAFSE010000002.1, read as the reverse complement.
CGCAGCGGATGGTCGTGCATCAGCGTCCAGCTGGCGAACGCCAGCGGCGCCGCCAGCACCAGCAGCTTGGCGAACAATGGCCGCAACACTGCGATCAGCAGTTGGGCGCCAATGAACATCCAGAACAGATGGAACTGGGCGATGCCCAGGCCGATGTCGCGATGGGAGGTGAAGCCAAAATGGTCGCGATACCAGTTCATTCCCAGCGGAATCAATGCCCAGTACAGCAGCGCCACCAGCAGATGCAGCAGCAGGGCGATCAACAAGGGTTTGCCGCGAAGGAACATGGGCGCATGGGGCTGGGCGGGGCAGCGTACCCCAGTGCGGACGCCCGTGACCGCATGATGTGAAGACTGTTGACGGCGTGAAGGAATTTGGACACAATAGCGCTCCTTCGACGCAGGTCGAACGGAATCTGCGGGAATAGCTCAGTTGGTAGAGCGCAACCTTGCCAAGGTTGAGGTCGCGAGTTCGAGTCTCGTTTCCCGCTCCAGATTCTACAGGGCCCCGGCAGGGGCCTTGTTTTTCTCCCGCCACGGCAAGGCGGGGCACGTTGAGCCGCAAGGCTTTGCGCGCAGTCAGAAAGGTGAAATCGCTGGTGTGTTTTCCGGATTTCCGGTAGCATGTCGGCTTACGCGGGAATAGCTCAGTTGGTAGAGCGCAACCTTGCCAAGGTTGAGGTCGCGAGTTCGAGTCTCGTTTCCCGCTCCATGTTCCGACAGGCCCCATCATGGGGTTTTGTCTTGTCAGGGTTCCGTTCCTGGCGCGCAGTACGTTGGCCTCATGGCAGAGTGGCTATGCACCGGATTGCAAATCCGTTTACAGCGGTTCGATTCCGCTTGAGGCCTCCAATTGAAAAGCCCTGACTCCGGTCAGGGCTTTTTTGTTGGCTACGATTGCTTTCCCGCTTGCGCGATCGTTGTGCGGCCTGGCGGCCAGTCATGGCGGATCCGGTGGCGCTACACTGGTCTGATGAACCAGATTGATCACTTCCGCGGCGCCTTGCTCGGCCTCGCGTGCGGCGATGCCGTCGGTACCACGCTGGAGTTCAAGCCTCGTGGCAGCTTCACCCCGATCACCGACATGGTGGGTGGTGGGCCGTTCCAGCTGCAGCCGGGGCAATGGACCGACGATACCTCCATGGCGATGTGCCTGGCCGAGAGCCTGGTGCGTTGTGACACCTTCGATGTGCACGATCAGATGAACCGCTACGCCAACTGGTACCGGCATGGGTACTGGAGTGCGACCGGCGAGTGCTTCGATATCGGTATGGCAACGCGGGCTGCGATCGACCGGTTCCTGCAGGATGGCCATCCGCTGGCGGGTAGTGACGACCCACGCAGCGCTGGCAATGGCTCGATCATGCGTTTGGCGCCGATAGCATTGCGCTACGCCGGGACCCCCGACCTGCAGGCAATGGCCGAGCTGAGTTCGCGAACGACGCACGCTGCGCAGGAGTGCCTGGAGGCGTGCCGCTTGCTGGCGGTCGCGCTGGAGCGGGCGTTGGCAGGTGGCACCCGTGACGCGGTGCTGGATCTCAGCAATGTCCCCGTCGAGAGCGCGCGGCTGCAGCAGATCGCGGCGGGTGGCTACCGCGGTGCCGCGCGTGAGCAGATCCGTGGCAATGGCTATGTTGTCGACAGTGTCGAAGCTGCACTCTGGTGCTTTGCTCGCCACGACACCTTTGAAGCCGTCGTACTCGAGGCGGCCAATCTTGGCGAGGACGCCGACACCACGGCCGCCATCGCGGGGCAGCTGGCGGGCGCATTCCATGGTGCGCGCGGAATCCCCGGGCGGTGGTTGCAGCGGCTGGCCCTGCGTGCCGAAATCCAGGCGCTGGCCGATGCGCTGCACGCCTTGAACCAGGGCAGCGACCGCGCTGCGTGAGTCGGGTTCCCTGCCTGTGAACTGCGCCGGCAGGACGCTCCCTGCCGTCGCCATTTCCGACGCCGCGAGGGAACCCGTGCGGCAGCTCGCATGCCGCGGCCGCCAGTCTCAGCCGGCCACGACATGGAAAGGCGCTATGGTCGGGTTCCACGTCTCAGGGAGCCGCAATGTCGAGCAAGGACATCACGCGTCGCTTCAGCCACGGAGCGAAACGGAAATGAGCAAAGTCATGGCAGATGTGCGTTGGCTGACCTTTCGGTTGAAGAACGGGCAATCCATCGGGCCGGAGCGGCTGAAGGACGGATGGGTGATTGCCTCGGAAACCGCCCGCTGCGAGGTCCGCCGCGAGCATATCGAGGGATCGGGCCTGGTGTATGCGCTGTATGCGCCGGCCAGCCTGGCCTCACCGCGGCGCGCGGAAATGCGCATGCGCGAATTCCTGATGAGCTCGGGCTACACCTTCACGATGGGCACGCTGGGCGGCTGACTGGGCCCGTCATGGTTGCGCTCGCACGGTCAGCGCCTGGCCCTGCATGCCGATCGGGCGGCGTGCATCGTGCAGCACCATGCTGGTCAGGCCGAGGCCTTGGCGGCTGAACAAGACACGCCACCCGAGCAGCCCCTTCCGGCACGGTGGTGATGCGTTGCGGCACGCGATGGACTCAGCGTTGCACTGCTTTCAAGGCGTCGACCACCTGTGCCCCAGAAAAACCACAGTGTCCTTCGCCCACCGGCGGCAACACGCGTGGCAGCGGGCGTGCGCCAGCCCGTACGGCCAATTGCGGATACACCGTCTGCATGTGCGGCACGATGGTCGGGTCGTTGTGGTTGAACTGGATCACCAGCGGTCGCTTCAGTGCGCCGGTCATTGCCAGCGTGTCGCGGACATGCGCCTGTGCCGCAGGCACGGGATCGATGCGCTGAACGCCGGCATTGAATGCGGCGTCGTCACCGAATCCGCTGTACACCACCCCCAGGTTGCCGACCGGCATGCCGCCGCTGCGCGTGGCCAGTTCGTGCAGCACCAGTGCGTGCAGGCTGATGGCGCCGGCCAGTGCATCAGGGGACACCTGCAGCTGCCGCGCCAGCACTGCGGCGTGCGACGGATCACGTTGCAGGGCATTGGCGATGCCCTGGTACAACTCGCCCTGTGGCAGCGCGGCGGCTTCGCGCGATACCAGGCCGGCGGCCGGCAGCCCATCGGCCTTGCGGAAGAAGTAATCGAATGCGACCAGCGTGGTCAGCAGATCGGTCGCGATCTGTTCGCCACCGAGATTGGCACCGCACAGCGATACACCGCCGGTGTAGTGCTGCGGGAAGCGTTCGAGGCTTCCGATGGTCACGGCACCGCCCATGGAGAATCCCAGCATCCAGGTGTGGCGGACATGCTTGAGTTCACCCACTGCCTGCTGGCGCAGGCGTTCCATGTCGGTGATCGCATCGGCCACCGCCCAGCCCTGGCTGGCATAGGCGCTCTGCGCGACGGCGTAACCTGCTGCCAGCAGTGGTGCGGTGCTGTCATTGGCCGCCATGGGGGCGGTGCGCGGCACGCCGACCGGTTCATAGCCATGGGCCAGCATTACCAGGTCGCCGTTCCAGTCGGCAGGCACATCCAGCCGCCACGGTGCGCCCTGCCGCTCGCCGCTGAGCGTACGCGCTGCTGGCGGCGGTGCAGCCAGCGATGTCATCCAGGGCAGCAGGCAGAGGGCAAGTGCGCATCGAAGCAAGGGTCGCATCGGGGTCATTCCATGCGGGAATGGCGCCGAGCATAGATCCCTGCACCACCTTGCGCGCGCTGCACTGCCGCAGGGCATTGCCGGTCGGCGGTGCCGCGCTCTACGCTGGCGCCATGGCCCTGCACAGCATCGCGTCGATTATCCGCATTCCCCACGGGAAGGCGGGGTAGCGCGCGGTCATCACGGCCAAGCAACCTGCCCGGGAAGGCGGGTTGCATGCAGCGCTCTCCCGGGTAATGAATCCACCAAGGAGAATGCAGATGCACGACCTTTCATCGAACGACGCTGCGCCGACCCTGCACCTGGTGTGCGGCAAGATCGGTGCCGGCAAATCCACCCTGTCGCAGCAGTTGGCGTTGAAGCCGCGCCACGTATTGATCAGCGAAGACACGTGGCTGGCGGCGCTGTATCCGGGCGAAATCCATTCCATTGCCGACTATCTGCAGCGTGCAGCCACGTTGCGCAATGTGCTGGCCGATCATCTGCGCGCATTGCTGCAGGCCGGTGTTTCGGTGGTGCTCGATTTCCCTTTCAACACGCCGGCCGCGCGGGCATGGGCGCGCGAGCTGTTCGAACCGGAGGGAACCGCGCACCAGCTGCATTTCCTGGATGTTGCCGACGAGGTCTGTAAGGCGCGGATGCGCGCGCGCAATGCTCTCGGCGAACATCCGTTCCAGGCCAGCGACGAGGAGTTCGAACGTATCACCCGCCACTTCGTTGCACCGGCCGCGGAAGAGCGCTTCGTGGTGATGCGCTATACCGAGGCAGGCCCGGCGTAGCGCAGCACCAGGCGGCCGTCGTCATGCTGGCGCAGCTGCATGAATTCGAGACGGATCACTCAGCCAGTGCCCCCCTCAACCGCCGATTCCGATACGATCTGTCACATTGAGTTAGTCTCGCTTGACCCGGAGTCCCGTCATGGTCGACCGTCTCGCCATTCTGCTGGAACGTTTTTCGGTCACCGCCTCGGTGTTCCATGCCGGCGCGCTGTGCGGCATCAACACGCTGGAGGGCGAGGATGAAGCCGGGCAGTTGCACCTGGTGCGACGTGGCCCGCTGCAGGTCAGCCACGGCCAGCAGACCGTGCAGGTCGAGGTGCCGAGCCTCCTGCTGTACCCGCGGCCGATGCCGCATCGGTTCAGTACCGATCCGCAGCACGGCGCCGACATGGCCTGCGCCAACCTGCATTTCGAGGGTGGACGGCTCAACCCGATCAGCGCCGCATTGCCCGATTTCATCTGCCTGCCGCTGGCTGATCTGTACGGCGGCAACGCAGCGCTGGAACTGCTGTTCGAGGAAGCCTTCGAGCAGCGCTGCGGGCGTGCGGCGATGGTCAACCGGCTGTTCGAGGTGGTGATGATCCAGGTGCTGCGCCAGCTGATGGAAGGTGGCGAAATGCGTGGTGGCCTGTTTGCCGGGCTGGGTCATCCGCGGCTGCGGCTGGCGCTGGTGGCGATGCATGAGGCGCCCGCACAGTCCTGGACCCTGGAAGACCTGGCCGAGGTCGCCGGCATGTCACGCAGCGTGTTTGCTGCCAGTTTCCGTGAGGCGATGGGCACCACGCCCGGTCAATACCTGCAGGGCTGGCGGGTGGGCCTGGCGCAGCAGGCACTGCGCCAGGGCAGACCGCTCAAGCGGATTGCCGACGATGTGGGGTACGGCAGCGAAGCCGCGCTGTCGCGCGCATTCAAGGCGCACACCGGGCAGTCGCCGCGCGAGTGGCGCGGGCAGGCCCGCGCCGGCGCGGCCTGAGTCTCAGCCCAGCACCAGCCGGGCCAGTTTCATGCCACCGAACAGGCCGACCAGGCCCAGTGCCACCGAACCGCCGGCGTACAACGCTGCCAGGCCGTGCTGGCCGCGCTGCAGCAGCACGCCGATTTCCAGCGCATAGGTGGAGAACGTGGTGTAGCCGCCGAGAACGCCGGTGGCCAGCAGCAGGCGCAGCTGCGGCGAGGCGCCATTGCGCAGGGCGAAGGCTTCGACCAGCACGCCCATCAGCAGCGCGCCGCTGATGTTGATCAGGAAGGTCGACCATGGCCACGGGCTGCCGACTGCCACCCGCGTACCGATCAGGTTGCAGGCATGGCGAAGGCAGGCGCCGAGCCCGCCGCCGATGAAGACCAGCAAGTAGTTGTTCAATGCGTGCATCACGTGCCTCGGGTACGGGTTCGCTGATTCGATGGCGAACGCCGAGGGCAGGCACGGCCTGCCATCGACGAACGCCGGTTCGTCCTGGCAGGAGCCATCAGCCCTTTCAGGCGGTTATCGGGGGAGCCCCATCCCCATCGGCGACCATGCTACCAGCGGTAGTGCATTCACGTCATCGAGGTCGTCAGCACCCGGATGACCTTGCTGCGGCTGAAGCCGTCCATCAGCAGTTCGAAGGCCAGCAGGTCCAGGGCCGCGTGGCGGCGGTGGTCGATCTCCAGGCCCTTCTCTTCCACCAGATGGCTGACCAGTTCGTAGGCGTCCTGCCAGACATCCAGGTGGGCCTGGCTGGGGATATAGGTATTGCCCCGCTCACCGACGCCAAGCCCGCTCACGCCATACAGCAGTTCACGCGCGTCCAGCTTGGCCGCATCGGCGATGCGGAACAGCTGTTCGGCCTTCACATGGGCGGGGCTGACGTGGTCGTTGAGCCAGTTGCTGATGGTTGCCGTCGTCGAATCGGCGGCGCGGGCCAGATCGGCCGGGCGAGGGTGCCCGGCTTTCTTCATGGCAATGGCGAGTCGTTGGCCGAGAGTATTCATCTATGCAAGCCAGCTTAACGCGTGGATCGCAAAGATCCCTTGTTCCAAGAATAAGTCTGGTTAACAGAAGGGCCGACCGTGACCGAATTCTGGAGCAAGGGGCAGGTGCGCACCCGGCTGGGTTTCCGCACCGATGCCGAACTGGCGCGCTTCTTTGGCATAAGCCGATCTGCAGTGTCGCAATGGCCCAAGGATTTCCCGATTCCTGCGTTACGCCAATACATCCTGCATCAGCGCTATCCCAACCTGTTCCCGGCAACTGAAGCCACGCAGGGCGAATAAGCCTCAACTGCGCCGCCTTTTGTCGCATATAGCACTCTAAGTGCCATTTGCTAAGTATGCTTAGCAACATAGGAAACTTCGATGGAACGGGGTCGGGCTATCGATGAGGCCTACCAGGGCAGAGGCTGGAGGAATCGGGTAGGTTGTCGGCTCCGGCCCATCCGGGAAGCCTGTCATCCCGTATGTGGTTTCGTGAACGATTAATAATTTCGATCACGAAAGTCGCTGCATGTAATTGACCTGTCGTGAAATCTATGACTAATTGGCATCAACCGGGCGTGAAGCCCGGGAGTCTTTCAGTAGCTCGCAAGTGAGTCGGTAGACCGTCAACGATGCAGAACAAGTCCAACGGAGGTCGTATGGAATACGGCATGCATGGCTTGGCTGAACGGGTACGCCGCGAACTGGAAGCCAGTTATCACAAACACGGATGCGGTCCGGCGTTCTGGGATACCTACCAGCAGGTGCTGGACCGCCTGGTCCCGCAAGGGACCGAGCGTACCGAAGTCACCAATGAAATGGCGCTGATCATCGAACAGCTCGGCATCGTCCGACGTGCACAGCTGGTGCCGCCGCACGCCAACGGGCCGCGTTGACCCGTTGATTCAAAGCAGGCGCCAGGCGCCACAGGCCAACAGCGCCAGCAGCATTGACAGCAGTGCCAGGGTCCGCGGTCGCCACCATTGCCGCGGTTGCCCGGCCATGGCCTGCGGGCTGCAGTAGCGCACCAGCCCCGGGCCGAAACCGGCCTGGTGCTGCTGCCGCGAGCAGGCGTCCAGGCAGGCGCCGCAGGCCAGGCAATCGGCCTGCGGTCCCTGGCGGATGTCCAGCTGCATCGGGCAGGCGCTGACACACGCGGCGCAGTCGGTGCAGTCGCCCAAGCGATCGGCGCTGAAGGTGGGCATCGGTCCGGCCAGCAGCGGATGTGCGGCGCGGAACACGTAGTCCTGTGCGGTGGTCGGGTCGAGCAGGCCGCGTCCGCGTCCGAGCACGCCCCCCATGCCCGGAGGGCGCATGCCGCGCGGTTCGCCGCGGCGCGCGTCGTACAGCATGCGTGGTGTATGTGGATCGATCAGCAGTGGTTGCATGCGCGCGAACGGGCACAGCGAACGGCACACCTGCTCGCGCAGGAAGCCGGCATTGCCCCAGGTGGCGGCGGCATAGAACAGCACCCAGAATGTTTCCCAGCCGCTCCAGCCGGCATGCGGAGCGGCGGTCAGCAGTCCGGCGATCGGGCTGAACAGGCCGACGAAGGTGATGCCAGTCCACAGCGACAGCAACCCCCAGGCGACCTGGGTGGCCGGGCGCACGGCTGGCACTGGCAAGACCTTGGCCATGCCGTGCGCGATCCAGTCGAAGGCACGACGCCACAGCGTCTGCGGGCAGGCATGACCGCACCAGATGCGGCCGGCGAGGTGGGTGAGCAGCGCAAGGCCCACCGCCAGCACCGCCAGCAACCCGATCAGCACGCCGACATCGCCGGGCCACAACGTCCAGCCGAACAGGTCGAAGCGCCGTGCGTTGATGTCCAGCAGCAGGGCCTGGTGTCCATTCCAGCGCAGCCATGGCAGGGCATAGAACAGAATCAGCAAGAGCGCGCTGAGCGCGCCGCGCCAACGCCAGGGGCGTGGGGTTCCGGTTCCGGTACAGGGCGTACTCATCCCAGCGGCAGCTCGTCGTCGTCATCGCTCGGCAGGGGCCGCTGCAGGTACCAGGTGACTGCGCTGGAAAGTGCGGTCACCGACCAGAACATGAAGAATCCTGCCGTATAGCCCAGTTCACGGCTGATCGCCTTGCCCGGGAAGCTGATCGCCTGCAACCGCAGCGGGTCGACGAAGGCGAAGAACACCACGCTGGCCAGGCCGGCAGCGATGAAGCTGGGCCAGAGGATGGCGCCCCAGTGCTGGATCAGCTGCTGGCGGCGGCTGGGAGAGGGTCTGTTCATGCTGTCCCGGATCGGAATGAGGGCGGCGCGTATACTCCGCCGAGGCCGGCGCAGCATCCGCAGGGCATGCTTCCTGCAATCGTGGCAGCCTAGGTGCAGCGGACTGCGCCGACATTGATCTGGATCAACGGCGGTGCCGGCCGGCTGCGGCACACTGCCGGCACGCTTTGGGTACCCCGATGAACGCAATACCGCCACCTGTCCTGCCCGTCGCCTCGCCCGGGCTGTGCACCGAGCAGGAAGTGACCCGCCTGGTCCACGACTTCTATGCGCGCGTGCGCGAGGAAGAGCGGTTGGGGCCGGTGTTCCAGGCGCATGTCCAGGACTGGCCGGAACATCTGGCGCAGCTGGTCGATTTCTGGTCGGCGATGCTGCGCGGCACGCGCCGCTTCAAGGGCTCGCCGATGTCCAAGCACATGGCCATCGAGCTGGACAAGGACTTGTTCGATCGCTGGCTGGTGCTGTTCCGGATCACCACCGCCGAGTGCGGCAACCCGCCGATGCAGGAGCTGGCCAACGACGTCGCCGCGCGCATCGGTGACACCTTCTGGAAGCGCTACCAGATGCTGCGCTGGCCGCAGGTGGGCCTGCCGGTGCTGGGAATCCCCACCCGCGATTGATCTGGGTCAAGGCGGTCATGGCCGTCCGGCGCGATGCTGGCGGCATGGACACGTTCTCTCCCGCCGCCGGTGGCCTGGCCTGGACCTTCGACCCCGACCTGCTGCGCCGGCATGACCGGCCGGGGCCGCGCTACACCTCGTATCCGACCGCGCCGCACTTCCACGATGGCTTCGACGCGCCGGCGCTGCGCCAGGCGATCGCCGACAGCAACCAGCTGGCGCGCGCGCTGTCGCTGTACGTGCATGTGCCGTTCTGCTCCAGCCCCTGCTTCTACTGCGGCTGCAACCGGGTGATCACCCGCGACCGCGGTCGGGGCCACAGCTACGTCGCGCGCGTGCTGGCCGAGGCCGACCTGCTGGCGCCGCAGTTCGAGGACGGCCGTGAGGTCATCCAGCTGCATCTGGGCGGTGGTACGCCGAACTTCCTCGAGGCCGAGGCGATGACCACGCTGGTGGAGGGGCTGCGCCGGCGCTTCGATTTCAGCGATTCGCCGCAGCGCGATTTCTCGATCGAACTCGATCCGCGCTTCATCGATACCCGCGATGTCGCCATGCTGGCGCGGCTGGGCTTCAACCGGGCCAGCCTGGGCGTGCAGGATTTCGATCCGCATGTGCAGGAATCGATCAACCGCATACAGGGCGTGCAGCAGACGCTGGACATCCTGCATGCCTGCCGCGACAGCGGCATGCGCTCTGTCAACGTCGACCTGATCTATGGGCTGCCTGGACAGAGCCTGCAGGGATTCGGCCGCACCCTGGAACGAGTGCTGGCATTGCGACCGGATCGCCTGGCGGTGTATGGCTACGCACACCTGCCACACCTGTTCCGCGCGCAGAAGCAGATCGACGAGCGCCGGTTGCCTTCACCGGAAGACAAGCTGGCGCTGCTGGGCCTGGCGGTGGAGAAGCTTTCTGCTGCGGGTTACCAGTACATCGGCATGGATCACTTCGCGCTGCCGGAAGAGGACCTGTCGCGCGCGCAGCGTGCCGGCCAGCTGCATCGCAACTTCATGGGCTATACCACCCACGCCGATACCGACCTGCTCGGCCTGGGCGTGAGTGCGATCAGTCATATCGGTGCCACCTACAGCCAGAATCCGCGTGACCTGCCGTCGTGGGAGGACGCGGTGGACCAGGGCCAGCTGCCGGTCTGGCGCGGCGTGGCACTGAGCGCCGACGACCAGCTGCGCGCTGAACTCATCCAGCAGCTGATGTGCCAGGGCGAGGTGGACGGTGCCGTGCTGGGCCAGCGCCATGGCGTCGATTTCGAGCAGTACTTCGCCGAGGACCTGCGTTCGGTGCAGCGGTTGCAGGAAGACGGCCTGGCCGAATACCGCGACGGTGTAGTGCGCGCCAGCGAGCCGGGTCGGCCGCTGCTGCGGCTGCTGGCAATGTGTTTCGACCCCTACCTGCGCGCGGCGCATGAACAGCCGCGTTACTCGCGTGCAATCTAAGGTGTACTCGCGCAGCGCGGTTGGTGCCCGGAGCCGGAATCGAACCGGCATGGGGTTGCCCCCGGCGGATTTTAAGTCCGATGCGTCTACCAGTTTCGCCATCCGGGCCTGCAGCGCGGCGCCGATTGTAGCCCAGCTGCAGAATCGCAGCTGGATTGCCGTGGAGCGGCAGCGTGTTTAACTGTCGCTCCCATTCATGTCATAGTCCCAACCATCGTTCCCAGGGGGGGAGCCGCACGATGTCGCTGCACGCGATTGCCTATGCCAGTGAGGCCCGCGCCGATCTGCAGACAACCGATCTTGACCGCCTGCTGGCCGATGCCACGGCATTCAACCGTGTAGCCGGTGTCACCGGTGTGCTGATGTTCGATGGCAGCCGTTTCCTGCAGTACCTGGAAGGCCCGGAGGACGGTATCGATTCGGTGTACCAGCGCATCGTCAATGCGCGCAGCCACGGCCAGCTGAAGGTGCTGTGCCGCGCGCCGGTGGCGCAGCGGGCGTTTCCGCGCTGGTCGATGGGAACCCGGCGCATTGATGCGGAGCTGCTGGCACAGATCGTTGAATCGGCGTGGCCGGGCTTCCTGCTTGGCAGCGGTGGCTTCGAGCGCCTGCGGCAGGCCTGGACCGGCGCCGATGGCGAACTGGAACCGGCCGCAGTCGCACTGGGCTCCTGATCCCGTCTTGGCGGGCAGGCGCCTGGGCCGTTACGCTGTCGCCTTTCTGGCGTGGAATTACACGGAGTGGTGCAGCGAATGAGCAGGTCGGCCGAATCCATGGCGGCATGCATGCCGTTGCGCGGGACATGCCAGTGAGCGCGTCCCTTGCGGCAGCGGAGACCCCGCGTTTTGCGGTGATCGGCCTGGGCTACGTCGGCCTGCCGTTGGCGGTGGCCTTCGGTCGTCACTGGCCGACGCTGGGCTTCGACATCGATGCCGATCGCATCGCCGAGCTGCGCGGTGGCCAGGACCATACGCTGGAGGTGGAGGCCGACGAGCTGGCCAGTGCTCGGCAGCTGCAGTACGGCAGCGATCCGGCCTTGCTTGATGCATGCAACGTCTACATCGTCACCGTGCCGACGCCGATCGATGCCTATGAGCAGCCCGATCTGGAGCCGTTGCGTTCGGCGACGCGGCTGATCGCCAGCCATCTGCGCGCGGGTGACCTGGTGATCTACGAATCCACGGTGTACCCCGGCACCACTGAAGAAGTCTGCGTGCCGCTGCTGGAAGAAGGCTCGGGCCTGCGCTTCAACGAAGACTTCTACTGCGGCTACAGCCCGGAGCGGGTCAGTCCCGGTGACCGCCAGCGGCGCCTGGCTGACATCCGCAAGATCACCTCGGGGTCGACAGCGGAAGTGGCTGCGGTGATCGATGGCCTGTACCAGCGCATCATTGCCGCCGGCACGTTCCCCGCGCCATCGATGCGCGTGGCCGAGGCGGCCAAGGTGGTCGAGAACATCCAGCGCGATGTGAACATCGCGCTGGTCAATGAGTTGGCGCTGATCTTCGACAGGCTGGGCATCGATACCCAGGATGTGCTCGATGCCGCCGGCAGCAAGTGGAACTTCCTTCCATTCCGGCCGGGCCTGGTCGGCGGCCATTGCATCGGCGTGGACCCGTATTACCTGCTGCACAAGTCCGAGAGCGTGGGCTACCACCCGGACCTGATCCACACCGCGCGGCAGGTCAACAACCGCGTCGGTGAGCATGTGGCGTCGCGGGTGCTGGCGATGCTGGCCGAACGCGGCCGCGAACCAGTGCAGTCGCGCATCCTGGTGCTCGGTGTGACCTTCAAGGAGGATTGCCCGGACCTGCGCAACAGCCGCGCGCTGGAGCTGGCGCAGCGCCTGCGTGATGCCGGCGCTCAGGTCGAGGTCAGTGATCCCTGGGTCGGCCCGGCGGCATTGGCCGATGAGGGCGTGCAGTGGCTGGCCGAACCCGTGGCAGGGGCCTATGACGCGGTGGTGCTGGCGGTTGCCCATGCCCGCTTCAAGGCGATGGACGAGGCCGGTATCCGGTCGCTGCTGGCGCCGGGCGGCCTGGTCTACGACGTCAAATCGGCCTGGCCACGCAACGTGGTTGACGATCGCCTGTAAACCCGGGCGGCGGGCAGCACGGTAGACTCGCAGGCAGTTGCAACCAAGGAACGCCATGCACCGGTATATCGTCTACCTGCTCGCCATCCTGATGTTCCCCATCTGCCTGTGGTTGGCCACGATCTGGCCGGCCTGGTACTGGGGCGTCGGCCTGACCGCCGCGATGGTGGCACTGGGGACCTGGGACCTGCTGCAGAAGCGCAGCACGCTGCGCCGCAACTATCCGGTGATGGCGCACTTCCGCTACGGCCTGGAATCGATCGGTCCGGAAATCCGCCAGTACTTCGTGCAGAGCGACCTGGAGGACGTGCCGTTCTCGCGCCAGCAGCGTGCACTGATCTACCAGCGGGCCAAGAACGAGATGGACACGGTGCCGTTCGGCACCCTGCGCAGCACCTACGCGGTGGATTACGAGTGGATCAACCACTCGCTGGCGCCGACCGCCATCGCCAAGCACGATTTCCGCGTGCTGATCGGCGCCAATTGCACAAAGCCGTATTCGGCGAGCGTGTTCAATATTTCGGCGATGAGCTTTGGCTCGCTGTCGGCCAACGCGATCCGCGCACTGAACGAAGGCGCGCGACGTGGTGGCTTCTACCACGACACCGGTGAAGGTTCGATTTCGCCATACCACCGCGAGATGGGCGGCGATCTGGTGTGGGAGATCGGCTCGGGCTACTTCGGTTGCCGTGACGAAAAGGGCGGTTTCAGTGAAGAGCGCTTCGTCGCCAACGCCACCCATGATCAGGTCAGGATGATCGAGATCAAGCTGTCGCAGGGCGCCAAGCCCGGTCATGGCGGCGTGCTGCCGGCGCCAAAGGTGACCGCCGAGATCTCGGTCACCCGTGGCGTGCCGATGGGCGTGGACTGCGTATCGCCGTCGCGTCACTCGGCATTCTCGACGCCGGTCGAACTGCTGCAGTTCGTCGCCCGTCTGCGCGAACTGTCCGGTGGCAAGCCGGTCGGTTTCAAGCTGGCCATCGGCCACCCGTGGGAGTGGTTCGGCATTGCCAAGGCGATGCAGGAAACCGGCCTGCTGCCGGACTTCATCGTGGTCGACGGTGCCGAAGGCGGTACTGGCGCAGCACCGGCGGAGTTCGTCGACCATGTCGGCGTGCCGATGCACGAAGCACTGCTGCTGGTGCACAACACGCTGGTCGGCCTGGACCTTCGCGAGCGGATCCGCATCGGCGCGGCGGGCAAGATCACCAGCGCCTTCGACATCGCGCGCACCATCGCGCTGGGTGCCGACTGGTGCAATGCCGGCCGTGGCTTCATGTTCGCGCTGGGCTGCATCCAGTCGTTGAGCTGCCATACCGACAAGTGCCCGACCGGCATCGCCACCCAGGACCCGGCGCGCTGGAAGCACCTGGATGCACCGGACAAGGCCACCCGCGTGTACAGCTACCACGAGCACACGCTGCACGCCCTGAAGGAGCTGTTGTGTGCGGCCGGCCTGAACGATCCGGCCGAACTGGGGCCGGAGCACATCCTGCGTCGTGTTTCGCCTGTCGAGATCCGCTCGCTGGCGTCGCTGTACCGCTACCTGGAACCGGGCGAGCTGCTGCACAAGGTGCCGGATCATGCGGTGTTCCATGCATTCTGGGCCGATGCACGCAGCGATTCGTTCCAGCCGCCGCCGAAGATCCAGGCGCTGCGCGCCAGCAAGTCGCGATAATGTGTTGCTGTAGAGCCGAGCCCATGCTCGGCTGCTTCTCTCATCGCGATGTTGGAACGAAGAACAGCCGAGCCGAGCATGGGCTCGGCTCTACAGGGAGATGTCATGCGGTTCAGGACCGGCACCATCGACGATGTCGCCATGCTGTGGGCACTGCGCACGCGTTGCGTTCGCGAGACGTGCAGCAGCCACTACCCGGCGGAGGTGATCGATCCGTGGTCTGCTTCGCCGCCGCCGTCGCAGTACGCACGGCTGCTGGGGCAGGGAGGCTGCGTGGTGGCCGAGGACGGGCAGGGTGTCCTGCTCGGGTTCGGCGTGTTTGATACCGACGCCAATGAAGTCGATGCGCTGTTCGTCGATCCGGATCGTGGCGGCACGGGCATCGGCCAGGCGCTGATGCAGCGTCTGCTGGCGATGGCCGATCGTGAGCGCGAGGTGGTGCTGTCAGCCTCGCTCAATGCGGTGCCGTTCTACCAACGGCAGGGATTCATTGCCGTGCGGGAGGAAGCCTACCCGCATCCCAGCGGCGTGGCGCTGGCTTCGGTGAGCATGCGCAGGCCGTGGTGAGCGCCGGGGATTGCAGAGTCGAGCCATGCTCGACTGCTTCATCGCCTGAATCAAAGGCCGTCGAGCATGGCTCGACTCCACAATGCGGGCGTCACCGCCCAGCCAGCCACCCGATCACGCCCTCGGCGGCGCGCAGGCCACTGGCATAGCACGCCGTCAGCAGGTAGCCCCCCGTGGGGGCCTCCCAGTCCAGCATCTCGCCGGCACAGAATACGCCGGGTGCTGCCCGCAGCATCAGGCCATCATCCAGCGCATCCAGGCGCACGCCGCCGGCAGTGCTGATCACCTCGGCCATCGGCCGTGGACGCAGAAGGCGCAACGGCAGGCGCTTGAGCGTGGTAGCCACGGCAGGCAGGTCGTGGCCCGCATCCTTGCCAAGGATCTCGAACACCAGGGTGGCCTTCACCGCATCCAGGCCGGCCTGGCGGCGCAGATGCTCACCAAAACTGCGACCCTTGCGCGGCCGCGAAAGATCGGCCAGCAGGCGTGCTTCATCGCGTCCCGGCACCAGGTCCAGCCACAGCATGGCATGGCCATCACGGTTGATGGTCTCGCGCAGGTCTGCGGCCAGCGCGTAGATCAGGCTGCCTTCGATGCCGTACTCGCTGGCTACGCATTCGCCCTGCAGCGACTGCGGTTGTCCGGCCAGGTCGAGCCAGTGCGCGACCACCGGCTTCAACGGTGCGCCTGCATTGCGCTGGGCGAAGAACGGCGTCCAGTCGATGTCGAAGCCGCAGTTGGCCGATTGCAGCGGCGCAATGTCCACGCCTCGTGCCTGCAAGGGGGCGACCCAGGCGCCATCACTGCCCAGCTGCGGCCAGCTGCCGCCACCCATCGCCAACACGCTGGCATCGGCGTGGACATCGATCTCGCCGGCTTCGGTGGCGAAGCGCAGCGCGCCGTCGTTGCCCCAGCCGATCCAGCGGTGGTTGGCATGCAGGCGCACGCCCTGTTCCTTCAGTCGGCGCACCCAGCCGCGCAGCAGCGGCGCAGCCTTGCGGTCGACCGGAAACACGCGGCCGGAGCTGCCCACATAGGTCTCCACGCCAAAGCCGGCAGCCCAGTCGCGCAATGCCTGCGCATCGAAGCCATCCAGCCAGCGGCCCACGGTCGTGGACTGCTCGCGGTAGCGGCTGTCGAACAGCGGCCGCGGATCGGAATGGGTGAGGTTGAGACCGCCCTTGCCGGCGATCAGGAACTTGCGGCCGGGTGAGCCCTTGGCCTCGTACAGGTCCACGTCCAGCCCCGCGGCGCGCAGGCGCTCGGCGGCGAACAGGCCGGCCGGGCCACCGCCGATGACGGCGACCCGATGGGGCAATGCGGTATTACGGCTTGACATCGAGCAGCTCGACATCGAACACCAGCGACGAACCGGCCGGAATCGGGCCGACCCGGCGGTCGCCGTAGCCGTAATCCGGCGGGATCATCAGCGTGCGCTTGCCGCCGACCTTCATGCCGGCCACGCCCTCATCCCAGCCGCGGATGACCTGGCCGGCGCCGAGCGCGAAGGTGAACGGCTGGCCGTGCTTGAAGGAGCTGTCGAAGGTCTTGCCGTGCTTGGTTTCGGTGCGGTTGTCGTAGATCCAGCCGGTGTAGTGCACGGTGACCTTGCTGCCGGGAACGGCTTTGGTGCCGGTGCCAGCGACGGTATCGATGCGCTCGAAGGTGGTCAGGGTGCCGCCCGGCGGCGGACCGGAGGGCTCGCTCGAGCAGCCAGCGGCGGCGAGGGACAGCAGCAGGGGAAGCAGCAGGCGGCGCATCGGGCGTCTCCAGAAGGGCGCAGGGCGAGGGCGGCAAGGGTAGCGCATCGGCGCCGGGTATCATGGCGGCATGGCAAAACTCCTGCTCAATCTGCGCAATGTCGGCGACGACGAATATGCCGATGTCTGCACGCTGCTCGACCAGCACGGCATCGCCTGGTACCGCACCGAACCCAGCCCTTGGGGCATTTCCAACGGTGGCCTGTGGCTGCGCGAGGACGCCGATCATCCGCGCGCGAAGGCGCTGATGGCCGGGTACCAGGCGGCGCGCGGTGTGCGCGTGCGGGCCGAGCGTGAGCAGGCGTTGCGGGATGGCACGGCGGAGACCTTTGGCAGCCTGTTCCGGCGGCGGCCGGTGTTCGTGGTGCTGGTGCTGCTGGGCATGGCCGCTGCGGCGGCGCTGGTGCTGCTGCCGTTCATGCTGTTGCGGGGGTAGGGGGCGCGGCCGGGTTGCACCCGGCACCCGCGGTAGTGCCGGCCGCTGGCCGGCAACAGCAACAGCAACAGCAACGGCAGGCAATCCGTGGCGGGCAGGGCGGTGTCGGCAGGCGGGACACGCCGTAAACCCATCCTTGGGGGCTCGATGGCGCCATCCATGGCGCCAACGGTCCCGCCTGCCCACACCGCCCCGCCTCTGACAGATTCCGGGTGTCTGCCGGGCTTGGGGTCGGATCCCTCTGCTGCGCAGAGGGCTCTGCCCCCCCTGAATCTGTCTGTGCGGGCTGGAGGCGCTAAAATGGCAGGATGATCGCCAACACCGCTGCCTACCATTTCGCCGTCATCGACGCCCCCCAGGCCCTGTGCGACCAGCTGCTGTCGCGTGCCCAGGCGGCCGGGTTGCGGGGCACGATCCTGGTGGCGGGCGAGGGACTGAACCTGTTCCTGGCCGGCGCGCCGGAGGCGGTCGAGGATTTCTACGCCGCGCTGCATGCCGATGCGCGTTTCGCCGGGATGCGGGTCAAGACCAGCCTGAGCGAGCACCAGCCGTTCGCGCGGCTGAAGGCCAAGGTGAAGGACGAGATCATCAGCTTCCGCCGCGATGACGGCCAGCCGCTGGACTATCCGCGTGCACCGGCGGTCGATCCGGCCACCGTGCAGCGCTGGCTGCGGCAGGGCCACGATGACGCCGGCAAGCCGGTGGTGATGCTCGATACCCGCAACCTGCAGGAAGTGGAGTACGGCACGTTCAAGGATGCGCTGGTACTGCCCATCCACAAGTTCACCGACCTGCCCGAGGCGCTGGCGCCGCATCGCGAGGCGCTGAAGGACAGCACCGTGGTCAGTTTCTGCACCGGCGGCATCCGCTGCGAGAAGGCCGCACTGTGGATGGCCAACGATGGCATGGACAACGTGCTGCAGCTCGATGGCGGCATCCTCGGCTACTTCGAGGAGGTCGGCGGCGAAGGTTATGAAGGCCGCTGTTTCGTGTTCGACGAGCGCGTGGCGCTGGATGCCGAACTGAAGCCGATGGTCGACCAGCCGCTGCCGGAGCCGCGCCCCAGCGCGTTCTGACACGCTTCTGTAGAGCCGAGCCCATGCTCGGCTGCCTTTTGTTGATCAACAGCAGCCGAGCATGGGCTCGGCTGTACACGGTCCGGCAGGCCCTGAACCGGCTCCGCGGGAATCAGCATCCCGCCACCGTCACTGGCCGCTGCGCCTGGCCGACCCCATGCAGGGGAGATCCTGAGACGGAAAACCGCTGATGATCCCGTTGTCGATCCTTGACCTGGCCCCGGTCTGCGAGGGCAGTGACACCACCGCCGCCTTCGCCAACATGCTGGAACTGGCCCAGCACGCCGATGCGCTGGGCTATCGCCGTTACTGGCTGGCCGAACACCACAACATGCCCGGCATCGCCAGCGCGGCCACGGCCGTGCTGATCGGCCACGTCGCGGGCGGCACCCGGCGTATCCGCGTCGGTGCCGGCGGCATCATGCTGCCCAACCATGCGCCGCTGCAGGTGGCCGAGCAGTTCGGCACGCTGGCTTCGCTGTATCCGGACCGCATCGATCTCGGCCTCGGCCGTGCGCCGGGCACCGATCAGCCCACCGCGCGTGCACTGCGCCGCTACTTCGACAGCGCCGACCAGTTCCCGCAGGACGTGCGCGAACTGCTGCACTACTTCGAGCCGGTACAGCCCGGGCAGGCGGTGCAGGCGGTTCCGGGCGGTGGCCTGCGGGTGCCGACCTGGATCCTGGGGTCCAGCCTGTTCGGCGCGCGCATGGCCGCCGCGATGGGCCTGCCCTATGCGTTTGCCTCGCACTTTGCGCCCGATGCCATGGACGAGGCGCTGGCGGTGTACCGCCGAGAGTTCCGCCCCTCGGCCACGTTGAAGCAGCCGCACGCGATGCTGGCCCTGAATGTCGTCGCCAGTGACAGCGAGGCCGAATCGCGCCGCCTGTTCACCAGCCAGCAGCAGAGTTTCGTCAACCTGCGCCGCGGCCGGCCGGGCAAGATTCCGGCGCCGATCGAGGACATCGAAGCCTTCTGGGAGCCGCACGAAAAGCTCGGCGTGGAGCGGGCCCTGGCCTGCACCGTGCTCGGTGATCCGCAGCAGGTGGCCGATGGCATCGCCGCGTTCGTTGAGCGTCACTCGCCGGACGAGCTGATGCTCACCGCCAACCTGCATGACCACCGTGCGCGCCTGCGTTCGTTCGAACTGGCGATGCAGGCCTGGCATGCCCGCCACGCGGGCTGAACAATGGCGTCACGGCCCGTTGCAGCCGCGACGGGTCTGATGGGGGCTCTTCCCATTGGAGCCTCCCATGGCGGATACCCGCGCCGAACACATCGCCCAGCTGGCCGAACTGATCAAGGACGTGGAGGTGGCGATGTTCACCACCACCGGCGTCGACGGACGACTCTACAGCCGGCCGCTGGCCACCCAGCAGGTCACCTTCGACGGTGACCTGTGGTTCGTCATCACCGCCGACAGCCCGAAGGTTGCCGAGATCGCGCTTGATCCGCACGTCAACGTGGCCTATGCCTCGCCGTCGAAGAACACCTACGTATCGGTGGCAGGGCGCGCGCGCATCGTTGATGACCGCGCGAAGATCGAGGAACTGTGGTCGCCGGCGATGAAACTGTTTTTCCCGGGCGGCAAGGACGACCCGAACCTGCGCCTGATCCACGTGCGGGCCGACTCGGCCGAGTATTGGGATGGTCCGGGCACGCTGCTGGGCAAGGCGTTGAATTTCGTGCTGTCGGCGGTGCAGGACGAGCCGGCGCAGTTGGCCGACAATGGCTTCATCGATCTTCGGTGAGGATCGATGTCCGGTATTGGTAGTGCCGGGCGCTGGCCGGCAGACCTGGAAACGTGGCAGCCGGCCAGCGGCCGGCTCTACCGGGTTCCGGCTCAGAACCAGCGCTGGAACAGGTCCACCGTGTAACCCACCAGCTGCCCCGAACTGAAGCCGAAGAACGCGATCGCCGCCAACGCGGCGATCCAGTTGAACAGCATCAGCGCGCCATCGCGTTCCAGCAGCGCCAGCGAGAACAGCAGCAGCTGGAAGCCGAACAGGAAATTGGTGAAGGGAATCGGCAACGACAGCAGCAGGCCCAGCAGCACCAGCAGCAGGCCGCTGAAGGCGTGGGCGGGGAGGGGTGTCAACAGCTGCGGCAGGCGTGGCCTCAGCATCCTGTCCAGGCGCCGCAGTGGGCGGTCGATGCGGTCCAGGAAACGGTGCATGGTGCCGCGCTTGGGTCCGCGGCGGGCAATGAAGCCGGGCAGCCACGGCCGGCGCAGGCAGAACAGCATCTGCAGGCCGATCAGGATCACCAGCGGGCCGCTGACCGCGCCACCCATGCCCGGGATCGGGATGAACGAGGGCAGGATCGCCACGAACAGGAACACGCCGAACGCGCTCTGCTGCAGGTTGCTCAGGATCTGGCCGAGCGGCATGTGCTCGGCCGGGTCGCCGGAAGCGAACATCTCCAGCAGGGTGCGGATGCCCTCGTTGCGGTAGGCCGGGCGCTCGGCGCCTGGACCCTGGCCGGCCTCAGGCGGTGAGCTCATCGGCCTGCTCGTCGGACAGCGTGCGCAGCAGCAGCTTGTCCACCCGCGCACCGTCCAGGTCGACCACTTCGAAGCGCCAGCCGGCCCAGTCGAAGTACTCGCCTGCGTGCGGGATGCGGCCGAAGTAGTGGATGCACATGCCGGCCAGGGTGTAGTAATCGCCGTCCTCGGCATCGGGCAGCTCGTTGCTGCCGATCAGTTCGCGCAGGTCTTCGATCGGCAGCGAGCCGTCCACCAGCAGCGAACCGTCCTCGCGGGTCACCACCAGCGCGTCTTCATCGGCATTCTCCACCGCCTGCAGGCGGCCGACCACGGCGCCCATCAAGTCGCTGATGGTCACCAGGCCCTGGATCTCGCCGTACTCGTCCACCACCAGCGCCATCGACTGCTGTTCCTCGCGGAAGATCTCCAGCAGCTTCATCGCGTGGGTCGATTCGGACACGTAGAGCGGTTCGCGCAGGGTCTGGAACAGCGCGTTGTCGCCGCGCGCCATGCGCGTGGCCAGCGATTTCAGTTCAAGTACGCCGACCACGTCCATGTCGTTGTCGCGGTACACCGGGTACCGCGAGAACTCGTGCTCGGCCATGATTTCCAGGTTGCGCTCCAGCCCGGCCTGGGTGTCCAGCCAGGCAATGCGGTTGCGCGGGGTCATCAGGCTGTCGGCGGTGCGGTCGCCCAGGCGCATGACGCGGTTCATCATGTCACGCTCGTGGGCGTCGATCACACCGGCTTCGTGGCTCTCGGCCACCAGCATGCGGATCTCTTCTTCAGTCACCGAGGCGACTTCGTCCTTGCCCAGGCCGAACAGGCGCAGCACCAGCTGGGTGGTCTTGGACAGCAGCCAGACGAAGGGCAGGGCCAGCTTGGCCAGCCAGCTCATCGGCATCGCGACCAGGCCGGCAATGGCCTCCGAGCGGGTCAGCGCCAGGCGCTTGGGCACCAGTTCGCCGAAGATCAGCGTGATGAAGGTGATCAGGCTGACGGCCAGTGCGGTACCGATGTTGCCCGCGTACGCAAACCCCGGCATCAGCCCCTGGATCCAGCCGGCGAAGGCCTCGCCCAGCGCCTCACCGCCGAGGTAGCCGGTCAGCACGCCGATCACGGTGATGCCGATCTGCACGGTGGACAGGAAGCTCTCCGGCTTCTCGGACAGCTCCAGCGCCTTGGCCGCGCGCTTGGAGGTGGCAGCCATCTGCTTCAGGCGGCTCTTGCGCGAGGTCATGACCGACATCTCGGACATGGCGAAGAAGCCGTTCAGCAGAACAAGCGCGAAGACAATCAGGATCATTTCAAACACGGGCGTCGTCCCCGGTTGGTGGCAGGGAGGGCGGGTGCTGGCGATGGCGGCAGGCGCTCAGGAACGGGATCCGGCGCGGCGCAGGGGGATAAGGGTCGTCGTCCATAAGGTGCGCCCGAAGGCGCGCTGGCATCTTAGCAAAGGGGCATGGCAGGGTGGCAACCGCCTGTTCAGGTTGGGGGTTCCAAGGCCTCGAAAGGGGGCGGGGATACCCGTGATGGTCATCTAGCCGTCATAATTCCATCTGGTGCCGTCCTTCCCGCGACGGCTGACAGGTTTCTCAATGTTCTCTCTGCAGACCATTTTCGGTTCCGGCAAACAGTTCTACACCCTGCTCGATGAGGCTGCCGTCGCGGCTTCCGACGCCGCCAAGGCGCTGCATTCCATGCTGCGCGAGGCCGACCGCCAGCCCGCGCTGGACGCCTTCAAGCTGGCCCGCCTGCGCGAACGCGCGGCCTCGGACAAGATCAGCCAGGCGCTGGTAGACAGCTTCATGACCCCGATCGAGCGCGAAGACATCGAAGCGCTGGGCTCGGCGCTGTACAAGATTCCCAAGCAGATCGAGAAGTTCGCCGACCGCTATTCGCTGGCCACGACGCACCTGGAGCACATCGACTTCGCGCCGCGCGCGGCGATGCTCGAACAGGCCGCCGGCGTGGTGGTGGAGATGGTGGCCGACCTGCGCCACATGAACCTGGACCGGATGACCGCGCTCAACGAGAAGCTGCGCTCGCTGGAGAACGAGGCCGACCGCCTGATGCTCGAGCTGTACCGCGACATCTATTCGGGCCGCCTGGACAACCTGCAGATGTTCCTGCTGAAGGAATTCTTCGAGATCCTGGAAAAGGCCATCGACCGCTGCCGCGAGGCTGGCGTGGTGGCGTACCAGATCGTGTTGAAGAACAGCTGACGGACGCCGCCGCATGTTGACCCTTGTCCTGGTGGTGATCCTGGCCGCGCTCGTCTTCGAGTTCATCAACGGCTTCCACGACACTGCCAACTCCATTGCCACCGTGGTGGCGACCAAGGTGCTCTCGCCCGGCTGGGCGGTGATGCTGGCCGCCTTCATGAACCTCATCGGTGCACTGACCGGTACCGCGGTGGCGCTGACCATCGCCTCGGGCCTGCTCAACACCAACGTGGTCGAGGTCACCCCGCAGGTGATCCTGTGCGCCCTGCTGGGCGGCATCATCTGGAACCTGATCACCTGGTGGAAGGGCCTGCCGTCCTCGTCCTCGCACGCCCTGATCGGTGGCCTCTGCGGCGCTGGCCTGGCTGCCGCCCACAACAACTGGGACGCGCTGATCTGGTCCGAGCGCCTGGGCAGCTGGGCGCAGAACAAGGGCCTGCTGTGGAAGGTGTTCGTGCCGATGATCACCTCGCCGATTGCCGGTTTCCTGCTCGGCATCGTGGTGATGGTGCTGCTGTGGGCGCTGATCGCCGGCCTGGCCAAGATCGGTGGTGCCATCGGCCGCCTGGCGCGTCCGCGCATCGTCAACGCCTTCTTCGGCAAGGCGCAGATCGCCTCGGCGGCCTACATGGGCTTCGCCCACGGCCACAACGACGCGCAGAAGACCATGGGCATCATCGCCATGACCCTGATCGGTGCCGAAGCCACCGGCGCATTGAACGACCTGCCGTCCTGGCTGGCCTTCATGCACCCGGACGCGCATGCCGGTGACGGCATCGCGATGTGGATCGTGCTGACCTGCGCGGTGGTGATGGCGGCCGGTACCGCTTCGGGCGGCTGGAAGATCATCAAGACCCTGGGCCACAAGATGGTCAAGCTGCACCCGATCCACGGCTTCGCCGCGGAGACCAGCTCGGCCACCATCCTGACCCTGGCGGCCCACTTCGGCATGCCGGTCTCGACCACGCACAGCATCTCCACCGCGATCATGGGCGTCGGCTTCGCCAAGAACCCGCGCTCGCTGAAGTTCGGCGTGATCGAGCGCATCGTCTGGGCCTGGATCCTGACCATCCCGGCGGCAGGCGGCTGCGCGTACCTGATCCTGAAGCTGTTCGAGCTGTTCGGCTGGACCTGATCGCCACGCCAAGGTTGCAAACGAAAAAGCCCGCCATATCAGGCGGGCTTTTTCATGGGCAAGAATTTTTCCGCACCCACCGTGTCGACCAAGGTCGACACCTACCAGAGCAGAACCAGGGTCAGGGCCCGTTGCCAAGCAACGGGATCCGCCCCGTGCCGACCAACGGTCGGCACCCACCAACAGCCCTCAGGAAGCCAGCTTTTGCAGTTGCCGTTGCCGTGGCTGTCAGCGGGTGCCGGGCCGCAGGCCCGGCCAAACCCCTTCAATTACGCTGGAACAACGCCTGTACATCCTTGCGGAACGCCGCCTGGCTGTCCGCCCGGCTGTAGAACATGTGCCCGCCCGGATAACTGCGCACCTGCACCCGGTCCGGATTGCTGCCCATCGTCGGCATCTGGTCCACGGTCAGGATCGAGCCCATGAACGGGCACGACAGGTCGTTCCAGCCATGCACGATCAGCACCTGCAGATGCGGGTCGATCGCCACCGCCTGGCGCAGCTGGGTCACCGCACCCTGGCGCAGTTCGCCATTGCGGTCCCACAGCCGGTTCACGTCGTAGTTCAGCGCCTGGTAGCGCGCATCTACTTTCCAGCCGACCACGCGCGTCACGAAGTCGACCATCGCCGTGGTGGTCGGCGCGATGATGCTGTCCAGCAGTGGGTCGTTGGCGCGCTGCTCCGGATCATTCGGGAACGGATCGAACGCGGTCACGTTGGAGTCGTAGCGGCTGCCCAGCGTGCCCTTGTCGCGGAACACTTCACGCAGGTAGGCCTGGGTCTCCAGGCGCCCGCCAGCGCGGCGCACGAACTGCGGGTCCAGTCCGGTCAGCGCGGTGACCCGGCGCAGCATGGCTTCCGTAGCCTGCGGATCGCTGCGGCCCTTCATCAACGCGGTGGCGTAATCGCCACGGGTGTACTCCACCACCTCGCGCATCGCCGCATCGGTCAGCTTGCCCTGGCGCTCCAGGTGCGCCGCGGCGATCGACGGCAGCGTCTGCATCCACGCCATCGGCGAGACATCGGCGTTGTCTTCCAGGGTCGGGCTCAGGTAGGGCGAGACCAGCACCAGTCCGTTCATTGCCACGCCCAGCCGGGTCTGCAGGAAGTGGGTGATGCGCGGGCCGCGGTAGCCACCGTAGCTCTCGCCGGTCAGGTACTTGCGCGAGGCCATGCGCTGGTTGCGCAGCAGCCAGTCGTAGATCGAGCGCGACAGGTATTCGACGTCGGCACTGGGGTTGTAGAGCGCTTTCTTGGCTTCATCGTCGCCGATCCGCGCGCGGCTGAAGCCGGTACCGACCGGATCGATGAACACCAGATCGGTGAAGTCCAGCCAGGTGCCCGGGTTGTCGTGCAGGGTGGCCGGCGCCGATGCGCTGTCACCCTCGGAGCCGAAGGTCACCACCTTGGGCCCGATCGCGCCCATGTTGAGGTACACCGACGACGCACCGGGGCCGCCATTGAGCGCGAAGGTCACCGGCCGGTCCTTGCCCGGCATCGTGTAGGCGGTGAACACCACATCGGCGATCACCTTGCCCTTGGCATCGCGTACCGGCAGGGTGCCGACGGTGGCGGTGTAGTCCAGGGTGCGGCCGGCCAGGCGCATGCTCTGGCGGGCCGAGGCGTCGGCGGGCAGCGCAGGCGCTTCGGTCTTGTCGTCTTTCGGGTCGGGCTTGCCCTCGGCGTCGGACGCGGCCAGCACGCTGGCAGGGGCGATGAGCAGGCCGACGCAGAGCGCGGCAGTGTGCAGCAGGGACTTCATGGCACCGGTTCGGCAGCGGAAGGGGGTTCCGATGCTAGGCCGGTGGCGGGCCATGCCGTATGTGTCCAAAGGCATGGCCGTGCGTTGAGCCCGCTACTGGCCAGATTGGGTCAAGCGGGGAGGGTGGCTGCGGCGTCGTCATCGGCCAGCAGGCCGTAGACGGCCGAGTCGGCCAGCTGCCCCTGGATGCGCCAGCGCTGGCGCAGCACCCCCTCGCGGTGGAAGCCCAGGCGTTCCAACACGTGCGCGGACGGCGCATTGCGCGGGTCGATCTCGGCTTCCACCCGATGCAGGTGCAGGGTGCGGAACAGGTAGGCCAGTACCTGTTGCAGGGCCTCGTGCATATAGCCCTGGCCCTGGCGATCGGGTGCCAGCAGGTAGCCGATCTCGGCGCGCGCCGCATCGCGGTCCACCGCGAATACCACGCAGATGCCCAGCAGCGGACCTTCCAGCGACTCGCGCACGGCCAGCTTCAGCTGGGTGCCGATGGCATGGGCGGCGAGGTCATCGTCGATCTGCTCGCGCGCTTCGGCCAGTCGCGTCCAGGCTGGATGGTTCCACCATCGCATGACATCCGGGTTGGACTGCAGCGTGAACAGCGCGGCGGCGTCGTCACGACGGATCGGGCTCAGGACCAGCCGTGCACTGTGCAGCGGCAGGCCGGGGAACAGCAGCGAGTGGCTGGCCAATACGATGGTCCACACGGGTGGACGCGCATTATGGCGCTGCCGGGTTTGCCGATGGGGGCGGATGGGGTCGGAGCGCATGGGGTCGGATCCGTTTCCTGACAGGAAACGGCTCTGACCCCACTGCCGCCAACCGGGTCAGAGCCCTTTCCTGCGGAAAGGGATCCGACCCCGCTCCGGATCAGACCTCCAGCGAGGCCAGATCGCCCTTCGACTCCAGCCAGCCCTTGCGGTCGGACGCGCGCTTCTTGGCCAGCAGCATGTCCATCAGCGAACGGGTCTGCTCGCCATCGTCCACGGTCAGCTGCACCAGGCGGCGCGTATCCGGATGGATGGTCGACTCGCGCAGCTGGTTCGGGTTCATCTCGCCCAGGCCCTTGAAGCGGGTGACGTTGACTGCGCCCTTGATCTTCTCGCGCTCGATCTTGTCCAGCATCGAACGCTTCTCTTCCTCATCCAGGGCGTAGAACACCTGCTTGCCCACGTCGATGCGGAACAGCGGCGGCATTGCCACGAACACGTGGCCGGCATCGACCAGCGCCGGGAAATGCCTGAGGAACAGCGCGGTCAGCAGGGTGGCGATATGCAGGCCGTCGGAGTCCGCGTCGGCCAGGATCACCACCTTGCCGTAGCGCAGGCCGGTGATGTCGTCCTTGCCGGGGTCGCAGCCGATGGCCACGGCCAGGTTGTGCACTTCCTCCGAAGCCAGCACGCTGTTGGACGACACTTCCCAGGTGTTGAGGATCTTGCCGCGCAGCGGCAGGATCGCCTGGAAATCCTTGTCGCGCGCCTGCTTGGCGCTGCCGCCTGCCGAGTCACCTTCCACCAGGAACAGCTCGGTGCGCGACAGGTCCTGGCTGATGCAGTCGGCCAGCTTGCCGGGCAGGGCCGGGCCCTGCGTGACCTTCTTGCGGACGACCAGCTTCTCGGTCTTCAGGCGCGCACTGGCGCGCTCGATGGCGATCTGCGCGATCTTCTCGCCCAGCTCCACGTTCTGGTTCAGCAACAGGCTGAACGCATCGTGCGCGGCGCCCTCTACAAAGCCGGCGGCCTGGCGCGAGGACAGGCGTTCCTTGGTCTGGCCGCTGAACTGCGGGTCGGTCATCTTCAGCGACAGCACGAACGACACCCGGTCCCACACGTCTTCCGGGGCCAGCTTGACGCCGCGTGGCAGCAGGTTGCGGAAGTCGCAGAACTCGCGCAGCGCCTCGGTCAGGCCGGTACGCAGGCCGTTGACATGGGTGCCATGCTGGGCGGTCGGAATCAGGTTGACATAGCTTTCCTGGACCAGCTCACCTTCCGGCAGCCAGGCCACGGCCCAGTCCACCACCTCGGTGTCCTTCTTGAGGTTGCCGACGAACAGGTCGGCCGGCAGCGATTCGCGCTCGCCCAGTTCCAGCTTCAGGTAGTCGCGCAGGCCGTCTTCGTAGTACCAGGTATCGACTTCACCGGTGGCTTCGTCGGTCAGCTTGACGGTCAGGCCCGGGCACAGCACGGCCTTGGCGCGCAGCAGGTGCTTCAACGCGCGCACCGCGAACTTGGGCGTGTCGAAGTACTTCGGGTCCGGCCAGAAGCGCACGCGGGTACCGGTGTTCTTCTTGCCGACGGTGCCGACCACCTCCAGCGGCGTGGCGCGGTCGCCATTGCGGAAGGTGATGCGGTGTTCGGCACCTTCGCGCTTGATGTGCACCTCCACCAGGGTCGACAGCGCGTTGACCACGCTGACGCCGACGCCATGCAGGCCGCCGGAGAAGGTGTAGTTGTTGTTGCTGAACTTGCCGCCTGCATGCAGGCGGGTGAGGATCAGTTCGACGCCCGGGATCTTCTCTTCCGGATGGATGTCCACCGGCATGCCGCGGCCGTCATCGCTGACCTCCACGCTGCCGTCCTTGTACAGGGTGATCTCGATCGAGCGGGCATGGCCGGCGAGGGCCTCGTCCACCGAGTTGTCGATCACTTCCTGCGCCAGGTGGTTCGGGCGCGCGGTGTCGGTATACATGCCGGGACGGCGCTTGACCGGGTCAAGGCCGGACAGGACTTCAATATCGGCGGCGTTATAGCGGGCGTTCATCTATCTTCTAAAGCGCGGAGCGACGCGCAAGTGTGCGGTCTGGACGGCGATTTTGCACGCCTGCGGTTCAGCCTCGGCGCCGGGGAGGGGGTAAAATGGCAGCCGCTGGAATCTGAACGCCGGCGGCCCCATCGGGTCGAAACGTCCAAGCCATACCGCGAGGAGGACCTCATGAAGAAGTTGCTGACCGTTGCAATCCTGGCCGCTGCCGCCGTTGCAGTGCCGCTGGTGGTGGCGCAGAACGCGGGCCAGCCGGCCCCGCAGCAGGGTGACCAGGCCGACAAGGCGCAGGCCGAGGCCGATGCCAAGGCCAAGCGTCGTGCCCAGGCCAATGCCGAAATGAAGGCGCAGGGCCAGCCGGCCCCGCAGAAGGAAGAAGAGGAAGAAGCGCGCAAGAAGCGCTGATCCCGCAACCTGCCAAGCGCCCTTGCGACAAGGGGTGCGCAACGGAACGCCCCGCTCAGCGGGGCGTTTCTTTTTAGGAACGTGGCGTCTGCCCCTTGGGTTGGCGGCCATCAATCTGTAAACTATGGCTTTCCGGGAGTAAGTGCGTGTCCACCCTTTGCGAATGGGCTGGAGCGGCCAAGCGTGGCTTCCAGCATGGCGGGTCGCAGGTGACGGTCGATTTGGCCGGCACGGCCGCCCCGACCTCGCACGATGGTCCCCGTCCGGCGCCTGCCGCCGCACGGATCCGCACCTCCCTCGCTGTCCCAGCGAACCGGAAAACCCCCTCCGAGCACCATGCCCGCCCTCCGGGTGCGCGTGGTGTTGCCGTTTTCCATTTCCAGACAGGATGCTTGCAGCCATGACTCCCTTGATTTTCGTAACCGGCGGCGTGGTGTCCTCGCTCGGCAAAGGCATTGCCGCCGCGTCGCTGGCCGCCATTCTCGAAGCCCGGGGCCTGAAGGTCACGATGATGAAGCTCGACCCGTACATCAACGTCGACCCGGGCACCATGAGCCCGTTCCAGCACGGTGAGGTGTATGTCACCGATGACGGCGCCGAGACCGACCTCGACCTGGGCCACTACGAGCGCTTCGTGCGCACCCGCCTGAGCCGCAAGAACTCGGTCACCACCGGCCGCATCTACGAGAACGTGATCCGCAAGGAGCGCCGCGGCGACTACCTGGGCGCGACCGTGCAGGTCATTCCGCACATCACCGACGAGATCCGCCGCTGCATCGACGAAGCCACCGAAGGCTACGACGTGGCGCTGGTCGAGATCGGTGGAACCGTCGGCGACATCGAGTCGCTGCCGTTCCTGGAAGCGATCCGCCAGGTGCGCACCGAGCGTGGCCCGGAGAAGGCGCTGTTCATGCACCTCACCCTGGTGCCGTACATCGGCGCCGCGGGTGAGCTGAAGACCAAGCCGACCCAGCATTCGGTGAAGGAGCTGCGTTCGATCGGCATCCAGCCGGACGTGCTGCTGTGCCGCTCCGAGCAGGCCGTGCCGGATTCGGAGCGCCGCAAGATCGCCCAGTTCACCAACGTCTCCGAGCGCGCAGTGATCAGCGTGCCGGACGTGGACGTGCTGTATCGCATTCCGTCGGGCCTGCACGCGCAGGGCCTGGACGAGATCGTGGTCAACCAGCTGAAGCTGGCCGACAAGGCCGGTCCGGTCGATCTGTCGATGTGGGAGGACGCAGTCGATGCGACCCTGCATCCGCTGGATGAAGTGACCATCGCCGTGGTCGGCAAGTACGTGGATCACCAGGATGCCTACAAGTCGGTCGGCGAAGCACTGAAGCACGGCGGCCTGCGCCAGCGCACCAAGGTCAACCTGAAGTGGCTGGAAGCACAGGATCTGGAAGGCACCGACATGGCCGCACTGGCCGATGTCGACGGCATCCTGGTGCCGGGTGGCTTCGGTGACCGTGGTTTCGAAGGCAAGGTGCTGACCTCGAAGTTCGCCCGCGAGCAGCACGTGCCGTACTTCGGCATCTGCTACGGCATGCAGGCGGCCGTCGTCGATTACGCGCGCAACGTGGTCGGCCTGGAAGGCGCCAACAGCACCGAGAACGACCGCCAGTCGCCGAACCCGGTGATCGGCCTGATCACCGAATGGCGCACCGCCACCGGCGATGTCGAGAAGCGTGACGACAAGAGCGACCTCGGCGGCACCATGCGCCTGGGCCTGCAGGAACAGCGCCTGAAGCCGGGCACGCTGGCCCGTGAGCTGTACGGCAAGGACGTCGTCGCCGAGCGCCACCGCCACCGCTACGAGTTCAACAACCGTTACCGCACCCAGCTGGAAGATGCCGGCCTGGTGATCGCCGGCAAGTCGATGGACGACACCCTGGTGGAAGTGGTCGAACTGCCGCGCGACGCGCATCCGTGGTTCCTGGCCTGCCAGGCGCACCCGGAATTCCTGTCCACGCCGCGTGACGGCCACCCGCTGTTCATCGGTTTCATCCGTGCCGCGCGCGAGCGCAAGGCCGGCGGCAAGCTGCTTTCCGAAGCGCGCGCCTGACTTGTGAATGGGGGCTTCGGCCCCCATCCTGCATGCTTCAACCCCCAGCGCACCGGCCCGGCCGGTGCTGCGGACAACAAGGAAACGCCATGAAACTGTGTGGATTCGAGGTCGGGCTGGACCAGCCCCTGTTCCTGATCGCCGGCCCCTGCGTGATCGAGTCGATGCAGCTGCAGCTCGATACCGCCGGCAAGCTGAAGGAAGTCACCGACAAGCTCGGCGTCAACTTCATCTTCAAGTCCAGCTTCGACAAGGCCAACCGCACCTCGGGCACCGCGTTCCGCGGCCCGGGCATGGAAGAGGGCCTGAAGGTCCTGGCCGAGGTCAGGAAGCAGATCGGCGTGCCGGTGCTGACCGACGTCCATGAGTACACCCCGATGGACGAAGTGGCCTCGGTGGTGGATGTGCTGCAGACCCCGGCGTTCCTGGTCCGCCAGACCGACTTCATCCGCAAGGTGTGCTCGGCCGGCAAGCCGGTCAACATCAAGAAGGGCCAGTTCCTGGCGCCCTGGGACATGAAGCCGGTCGTGGAGAAGGCCAAGGCCACCGGCAACGAGCAGATCATGGTCTGCGAGCGCGGTGCCAGCTTCGGCTACAACAACCTGGTCAGCGACATGCGCTCGCTGGCGGTGATGCGCGATACCGGTTGCCCGGTGGTGTTCGATGCCACCCACTCGGTGCAGTTGCCGGGCGGGCAGGGCACCAGTTCCGGTGGCCAGCGTGAGCACGTGCCGGTGCTGGCCCGTGCTGCCGTCGCGGTGGGCATCTCCGGCCTGTTCGCCGAGACCCATCCGGATCCGTCCAAGGCCCTGTCCGATGGCCCCAACGCGTGGCCGCTGGACCAGATGGAAGCGCTGCTCGAGACCCTGATGGAGCTCGACGCGGTGACCAAGAAGCACGGCTTCTCGCGCTTCGCGTGAGTCGTGACCCGAGGGTGGCGCTGGAAGCCCAGCGTCATCGCCGGCACTGGAAACAGTGGCCCTGGGGCCTGATCGCACTGGGCCTGGCCGTGCTGTTCACCGTGGGCATGTTTGGCCTGGTGCTGATCGGTGCGGCGTCGGTGCGCCCCCCGGGTGATGGCAGCAGCGCGCTTGATCTGCGTGCGTATTTCATTGCGCTGCTGGTCGCGGAGCTGCTCGGTGCCGCGGGCTGCCTCGCGGCCGCGGTGCTGGCCTGGCGGCTGAATCGCGGCAAGGTGGCGGCTGGCTTTGCGATCATCCTGCTTTCGCTGTGGCTCGGCGCCCTGTTCTACGGATTGCTTTGATGAATACGAGCACGTCGGCGCGCGGCTGGCCCTGGGGCCTGGTCGCGCTGGGGCTGTCCGTGCTCGCCTGGGCGTCCCTGCTGCTGGGAGTAATGGCCTTTGCGGCCAGCTTCGGCTCGCCGGGTGACGGAAACCATGGCATCCAGGCCATGCAGTACTGGATCGTGGCCGCGCTGGTCGCTCTGGGTGTGTCTTTCGTCGGCAGCCTGGTGGCGATGGTGCTCGCCTGGCGACGCCGTCGTGGACCCGTCGCGGCAGCGGTGGCCGGTGCGTTGCTGGTGATGCTGGTGTCGCTGGCCCTGATCGTGATCGGGTCCAGCTGGGGCTGATGCCGCCCAGGCCATTTGGCAAGTGGCGGGCAGCCGGGGATAATCACGCGGCATTCGTTTTGTCGCCCCCTCTCCAGACAGGTAACCGGCCCGACCATGAGTACGATCCGCAGCATCCACGCCCGTGAAATCCTTGACAGCCGTGGCAACCCCACGCTGGAAGCCGAAGTCATCCTGGAGGACGGTTCGTTCGGTCGTGCCGCGGTTCCCTCCGGCGCCTCGACCGGCACCAAGGAAGCGGTCGAGCTGCGTGACGGTGACAAGACCCGTTACCTGGGCAAGGGCGTGCGCAAGGCCGTCGACAACGTCAACACCACGATTGCCGCCGCGCTGAAGGGCTTTGAGGCTACCGACCAGGCCGGCCTCGACCGTCGCCTGATCGATCTGGACGGCACCGAGAACAAGGGCCGCCTGGGTGCCAACGCGCTGCTGGGTGTTTCAATGGCCGCCGCGCATGCCGCCGCTGCATCGAACAAGCAGGCACTGTGGCAGTACCTGGCCGCCAGGGCCGGCGTGACCCCGGCGCTGCCGGTGCCGATGATGAACATCATCAATGGCGGCGCGCATGCCGACAACAACGTCGACTTCCAGGAGTTCATGGTGCTGCCGGTCGGCTTCACCTCGTTCTCCGAAGCGCTGCGTGCCGGTACCGAAATCTTCCATTCGCTGAAGTCGGTGCTGAAGGGCCATGGCCTGAGCACCGCGGTCGGCGACGAAGGTGGCTTCGCGCCGGACTTCCGCAGCAACGTCGAGGCGCTGGACACCATTCTCGAAGCGATCGGCAAGGCGGGCTACACCGCCGGTGAAGACGTGCTGCTGGGCCTGGACGTGGCCTCCAGCGAGTTCTTCGAGAACGGCAAGTACAACCTGGTCGGCGAGAACAAGCGCCTGACCTCCGAGCAGTTCGTCGACTTCCTCGCCGACTGGGCCGCGCAGTACCCGATCATCACGATTGAAGATGGCCTGGCCGAGAATGACTGGGCCGGCTGGAAGCTGCTGACCGACCGCATCGGCAAGAAGGTGCAGCTGGTCGGCGACGACCTGTTCGTGACCAACCCGAAGATCTTCCAGGAAGGCATCGACTCGGGCACCGCCAACGCGATCCTGATCAAGGTCAACCAGATCGGCACCCTCAGCGAAACCCTGGAAGCGATCGCCATGGCCGATCGTGCCGGCTACGCCGCCGTGGTCTCGCACCGTTCGGGCGAAACCGAAGACACCACCATCGCCGACATCGCAGTGGCCACCACCGCCACCCAGATCAAGACCGGTTCGCTGTGCCGCAGCGATCGCGTGGCCAAGTACAACCAGCTGCTGCGCATCGAGGAAGCCCTCGGCGCCGGCGCGCGTTACGCCGGTCGTGACGCGTTCGTTTCGCTGAAGCGCTGAGCCGATGCGCGACTGGCGCTGGATGCTGCTGGTGCTGGCCCTGTTGCTGGGCTGGCTGCAGTACCGCTTCTGGTTTGGTCCGGGCAATTCGGGTGAAGTGATGATGCTCGAAGCCCAGGTCGCCAACCAGGAGCGGGACAATGAGGGCCTGCAGCAGCGCAATGATGCGCTCGCTGCGGAAGTGAAGGACCTCAAGGAAGGCCAGTCCGCCATCGAGGAACGCGCGCGCAGCGAGCTGGGCATGATCAAGCCCGGCGAGAAGTTCTATCGCGTGGTCGAGGATGCGCCGGTCCACCCGGCGCAGCCTGCGGCAGGTGTCAGTGCGCAGGTTGGCGACCACCCGGCGGACGTGCCATGAGTGCGGCGATCTGGGTCGTGGTTCCGGCTGCTGGCCGTGGCACCCGCTTTGGCGCGCCGTTGCCCAAGCAGTACCTGCAGGCGGGCGGGCAGATCCTGCTCGCCCATACCCTGGACGCCCTGCTGGCGCATCCGGCCGTAGCCGGGGCAATGGTAGTGATCGGCCCGGACGACGCCGACTGGCCCGGCTGGAACGAGTGGGCGGGCAAGCCGGTGCTGACCTGCATCGGTGGCGCGACCCGTGCCGCTTCGGTGCTGGCTGGCCTGCAGGCGCTGCCGGAGACGGTGCGCGCTGATGAATTCGTGCTGGTCCACGATGCCGCGCGGCCGAACCTGTCGCTGGCCGACCTTGGCCGCCTGCTTGAAGTCGGTCGTGCCGATCCGGTCGGGGCGATCCTGGCCGCACCGGTGCGTGACACCCTCAAGCGTGCGGGCGACGACGGTGGCATCGATGGCACCGAGCCGCGCGAGCGGCTGTGGCGCGCACTGACACCACAACTGTTCCGCCGCCACCAGCTCAGCCGCGCGCTGTCCGAAGCCGCCGCCGCCGGTGTTGAAGTCACCGATGAGGCCATGGCCATGGAGCGCCAGGGCCAGCGCCCGCTGCTGGTGGAAGGCAGCGAGGACAACTTCAAGGTCACCACCCCGGCCGATCTGGACCGGTTTGAATTCGTACTTTCCCGCCGCGCCGGCTGACCGTCCGCGCGGCCCTGCAGCAAGGGTTGCATCCATGAGCACCGCACCGTTCCCGCCCGTCCGCATCGGCCAGGGCTACGACGTCCATGCCTTCGGTGAAGGCGACCACATCATGCTTGGCGGAGTGAACGTGCCGCACAGCTGCGGCGTGCTCGCACACAGCGACGGCGACGTGATCCTGCATGCCCTGTGCGATGCCATGCTCGGCGCGCTGGCGCTGGGCGACATCGGCCAGCATTTCCCGCCCAGTGACGACCGCTGGAAGGGGGCCGACAGCAGCGAGTTCGTGCGCCACTGCGACAGCCTGCTGCGTGAGCGCGGCTGGCGCGTCGGCAACACCGACATCACCGTGATCTGCGAGCGGCCGAAGGTCGGCCCGCATGCGCTTGCGATGCGTGAGCGCATCGGTGGGTTGCTGCAGCTGCCGCTGGACGCGGTCAGCGTCAAGGCCACCACCTCGGAGAAGCTGGGCTTCACCGGCCGTGGTGAAGGCATCGCCGCGCAGGCGGTCGTGTTGCTGGTGGCGGCATGATCCCGCTGCCGTTGGCGTTTGGTGCGCCGTTGTTGACGGCGCGCATCCGCACCACGCCGGACGATTTCCAGGTGGATGAACTGCCGGCGTTCGAGGCGAGCGGTGAAGGCGAGCATCTGCTGCTGCACATCCGCAAGCGCGGCGCCAACACCGTGCATGTGGCCAAGGTGCTGGCAAAATGGGCGGGCCTGCCGGAAATGGCGGTGAGCTACGCCGGGATGAAAGACCGCCACGCGGTCACCACCCAGCGTTTCAGCGTGCACCTGCCCAAGCGCATTGCGCCGGACCTGGCCGAGTTGGCCAGTGACGAAATCGAAGTCATCGAGGCAACCTGGCACAACCGCAAGCTGCAGCGCGGCGCACTGGCCGGCAACCGCTTCAAGCTGGTGCTGCGCGAGGTGCAGGGCGATCCCGCCGCGATCAGCGAGCGCCTGCAGCAGATTGCCGCGCGCGGCCTGCCGAACTGGTTTGGTGAACAGCGTTTCGGCCGCGACGGTGGCAACGTGCCGGCTGCACT
The DNA here is from genome assembly GCF_059368875.1 of Stenotrophomonas sp. YJH_SMC_82. Lineage (NCBI taxonomy): Bacteria > Pseudomonadati > Pseudomonadota > Gammaproteobacteria > Lysobacterales > Lysobacteraceae > Stenotrophomonas > Stenotrophomonas sp. YJH_SMC_82. Next base: position 452,120 of record NZ_JCAFSE010000002.1, on the reverse strand, counting down.
GGCGATGTTCGGTGGCCGCCGCATGCGCAAGGACCAGCGTTCGCTGCTGCTCTCTGCAGCCCGTTCGGCGCTGTTCAACCGCGTGCTGGCCGCGCGCGTGGAGCAGGGCAGCTGGGACCAGCCGCTCGATGGCGAAGTCTGGATGCTCGATGGCAGTCGCAGCGTGTTCGGCCCCGAGCCGTACACGGATGTGCTGGCCGAGCGGCTGGCGCGTTTCGACATCCATCCCAGCGCGCCGTTGTGGGGCGAAGGCGAGCTGCGCAGTGCCGACGCGGCACGTGAGCTGGAGCTGGCCGCGCTGGACGACGACGAGTCGAAGGCACTGCGGGCCGGCCTGGAAGACGCGCGCCTGAAGCAGGAGCGCCGCGCGTTGCGCCTGCGTCCGGCGCTGCTGCAGCACCAGTGGCTGGCCGACGACGTGCTGGAACTGTCGTTCGCGTTGCCGCCAGGCTGCTACGCCACCGCCGTGCTGCACGAACTCGGCCCCGTCGAAGACGCCTCGCAGGCCTGACATAAAAAAAAGGGGACGGAGGGAATTAAGTCGTTTGTGGCACAAACGACTTAATTCCCTCCGTCCCCTTTTCAACGCCGCGCCAGCAGCACCAGTACCGCGCCGGTGCCGCCTTGTCCGGTCGGTGCCGAATGGAATGCCAGCACGTCGTTGCGCAGCCGCAGCAGGCGATCGACCAGGTTCTTCAGCACCGGTGCGCCGCCATCGGACTGCAGTCCCTTGCCGTGGATGATGCGCACGCAGCCGTACTCGTGTGCATGCGCTTCCAGCAGGAACTGGCGCAGCAGGGCTTCGGCCTGTGCGGCGGTGGCGCCGTGCAGATCCAGTTCGTCCTGCACCGAGTACTGGCCGCGCTTGAGGCGCTGGAACAGGCGTGGTGGCAGGTTGTCGCGGCGATAGCTGGCCACGTCGCCGGCTTCCAGTGGCGCACTGTCGCGCAGCAGCCGGGCGAACTCGCCGGCCGCTTCGGCCTCGTCACGTTCGGCCATGCGCGCACGCGGTTTCGGCCGGGGCGCGGCAGGTGCCGGCTCGGCATCCTTGCGCAGCGGCTTCACTTCGCCGATGGCCGCACGGAACAAGGCGGCCGGATCTTCGTCATCAGGGTGCGACATGCGCACAGGGTAAACCGCCGGCGCAGGTCTGCCTATGACGGTTCGATGTCGGCCGTGACCGCTGACAGGGTAGGACCGGCGGCCCGCATGCGGCACAATAGACGATGCCCTTGCAGGGTCGACCGCTTCCGCAGGGGAGCGCGACGGTCCCGCCCACACTGCACGGTGATGGAATCGAATTCTTGGAAAATCAAGCGGTTAAATCGAAGATGCGAATCCTGGTCAGCAATGACGATGGTGTCGACGCCGCAGGCATCCGGATGCTTGCCGCGGTCCTGCGCGAGGCCGGTCACGAAGTCACGGTGGTTGCGCCCGACCGCGATCGCTCCGGCGCCAGCAACTCGCTGACCCTGGACCTGCCGATCCGGCTCAAGCGCATCGACCATTACACCGTTTCGGTGGCCGGTACACCCACCGACTGCGTGCACCTGGCGCTGACCGGCCTGCTTGAATTCGAGCCTGACATTGTCGTGTCCGGCATCAACAACGCCGCCAATCTCGGCGACGACGTGATCTATTCCGGCACCGTCTCGGCGGCGATGGAAGGTCGCTTCCTCGGCCTGCCGGCGGTGGCGGTCTCGCTGGTCAGCCGCAACCACGATCCGAAGCACTTCGAGACCGCCGCGCGTGCTGCGGTGGAGATTGTCGCCCGGCTCAAGGCCGATCCGCTGCCGGCCGACACCATCCTCAACGTCAACGTGCCGGACCTGCCGTGGAGCGAGGTCAAGGGCTTCGAGGTCACCCGCCTCGGCAACCGCCATCGTGCCGAAGGCTGCATCGCGCAGAAGGATCCGCGCGGCAACGAGGTGTACTGGATCGGCCCTGCCGGCCGTGAGCAGGATTCCGGTCCCGGTACCGATTTCCACGCGGTGCGCACCGGCCACATCTCGATCACCCCGATCCAGGTCGACCTCACCCGCTACCAGGCGCTGGAGAAGGTCGCCAGCTGGGTCGGCGGCCTCAGCGCCGCGCTGGACCAGCCGGCATGAGCCCACGCCTGCGATTGCAGCCGGAAGCCGTCGGTATCGGCATGACCTCGCAGCGCGTGCGTGACCGCCTGGTCGACCGCCTGCGCGAAGCCGGCATCGTCGACGAGCCGACCTTGAACGCGATCCGGGTGGTGCCGCGCCATCTGTTCATCGATGAAGCCCTGGCCTCGCGTGCCTATGAAGACACCGCGCTGCCGATCGGCCATGGCCAGACCATCTCGCAGCCCTGGGTGGTTGCGCGGATGACCGAGGCAGTGCTCCAGGTCGCGCCGAAGCGGGTGCTGGAAGTCGGTACCGGTTCCGGTTACCAGGCCGCCATCCTTGGCGCGTTGGGCCTGGAGGTCTACACCGTGGAGCGCATTGGTGATCTGCTGCGCCAGGCCCGCAAGCGCTTCCGTGCGCTGGGCATGAACATCCGCACCAAGCACGACGACGGCCGCGTCGGCTGGGCCGAGCACGGCCCGTTCGATGCCATCGTGGTCACTGCGGCGGCGCCGGCACTGGTCGACGCCCTGATCGAGCAGCTGGCCGAAGGCGGCCGCCTGGTGGCGCCGGTCGGTGGCCCTGGGGCGCAGTCGCTGGTACAGCTGGACCGCAAGGCCGACGGCAGCATCGAACAACACGTGCTGGCGCCGGTCACGTTCGTGCCGCTGCTGTCTGGCATGCTCGACTAATCCACGGAGCAGGGTTGCATGAAGATTTTCGGGCCGCTGTACGAGCGGGCGATGAAGTGGGCGGCGCACGAACGCGCGCCGACCTATCTGACGGTGTTGAGCTTCTTCGAGGCGATCATCTTCCCGGTGATGCCGGAGGTGATGCTGGCGCCGATGTGCGTGGCCCAGCCCAAGCGCGGCTGGTGGTTTGCCACCCTCAGCCTGGCCGGCTCGATGGTCGGTGCGCTGGTCGGCTACGCGCTGGGTCACTACGCTTTCGAGGCGATCAAGCCGCTGTTTGAAGTGCTGGGCATGCTGCCGGCGATCGAGCAGGGCATCACCACCGTGCAGGCGAAGATGGCCGAATCGCCGTGGGCGGTGTTCACCTTCCTGGTGCTGGGCGGCTTCATGCCCATCCCGATGAAGGTCTTCACGTGGGCATCGGGTATCGTCGGCGTACCGATGCCGCAGTACCTGTTGAGCATGCTGATCGGTCGCGGCAAGCGCGTGTTCGTGCTGGCTGCGGTCATCCGTATCGGTGGTGCGCGTGCTGAAGCGGCACTGCGTCGCTGGATTGAACCGCTGGGCTGGATCGCCACCGCGTTGGTGGTGGTGCTGATCGCCTGGCTTGTATGGAGGTCGAAGTTCGCATGAGTCCTGATCGTCTGAGCAAGGGAGTGCGCATCGGCGCGCTGGCGTTGCTGGTTTCCACCCTGGCCGCCTGCGGCACCGCCACTGTGGTTCGTCCTGGTGTTGGCAGCACCGGTGGTGGCGTGACCACGCCGAAGACCTCGGTGCCCAAGCCCGGGCAGACCGTGGTGGTGCGCAAGGGCGACACCATCTATGCGCTGGCCCGCATCCATGACATCACCCCGGCCGACCTGATTGCCTGGAACAGCCTGGACAACCCCTCGACCATCCATCCGGGGCAGGTGATCCGGCTGTATCCGGCCGGTGCCAGCGGCGGCCGCGCGCCGACCACGGTGGTCACCGCGCCGCGCTCGGGTGGCAGCAGCGCCGGCAGCACGGCGCCAACTCCGGCGCCGGCCGGTCCGGTGAAGAGCAACATCGCCTGGCGCTGGCCGGCCGATGGCGCGATCGTCGGCCGCTACGTTGCCGGCGATGCGACCAAGCAGGGCGTGGACATCGCCGGTACCAGCGGCCAGCCGGTCAAGGCCACCGCCAACGGTGTGGTGGTGTACTCCGGCGCCGGCCTGGTCGGCTACGGCGAGCTGATCATCATCAAGCACAGCGACCAGTGGCTGTCGGCCTATGGCCACAACCGCAAGCGCCTGGTGAATGAAGGGCAGAGCGTGAAGGCCGGTGAGCAGATCGCCGAGATGGGCCGCACCGGTGCGAACCGCGACATGGTCCACTTCGAGATCCGCTACAACGGCAAGCCGGTCGACCCGCAGCAGTACCTGCCGGCGCGCTGATCGTCGATTCATAATCCGGGCGGATCCCCGGCCCGGCGCAGCGCGCCGGGCGTTCGCCGACGGTGCGGCCCATGGGCCGCAAACACCGCCGGCTCACCCGCTACAACGGCAAGCCGGTCGACCCGCAGCAGTACCTGCCGGCGCGTTGAGGCAGTGGGATCGGGTGGCGCCGGGCAATGCTCGGCGTTCCCGACCTGTAGCGTCGAGCCGTGCTCGACTCACTGTACGCTGGCCGCCGTGGGTGGCCGTTTGCGACCTTGAGTGGCACATCTCAAGCTTCCCGACAAGCCAGGGAAGCGGCATGCTTCAACGGAACCAGCCTCCCGATCCGGTGCCGCATGTCTCGCCCAACAGCCCTTTTCGCGCTGCTCATCGTCGCGCCGTTGGCGACCGCCGCCAGCGATCCACGTGACGTGGTCACCCGCCTCTACGACGCCATCCAGGCGCCGCAGTCGAACGAAACGGCGATTGCTCCGCTGCTGGGTGATGCCCTCCGCTCAGCCATCGATGCGCAGCGTGCATATGAACAGGCCTGCACCGCACTGGCCGCGCCCGACGAGAAGCCGCACATGCTCGACCAGAGCCCGTATCTGTTGGCGCCGGACCGGCCGGAGACGATAACGGTGGGAGCGCCAGGATCGAGCGGTGACGCCACCTGGGTCCATGTCGACATGGCCGTGGGCGACTATCGCTGGACCGACCGGGTCCTGCTGCAGCGGCAGGGCCCGGACTGGAAGGTCATGGATATCCGCTGGGGGCAGGGTGGCAACCTGATCGGTCGGCTGCAGGCGTTCTCCGCGTTCCGCTGCACACCTTCGGGCAGCTAGTGCCCGGGCGCACCCGGCGGCTCGAACTCAGCCTTCCAGGATGAAGGCGGCCGCGACCTTGCGGCCTTCGCCGGCCAGAATGTTGAAGGTGCGCGCGGCGGCCGGATTGTTCATCACTTCCAGGCCGATGCCACGCGACAGACAGGCGGCCATCACCACCGCGGGCGGGAATACCTGACGGTCTCCCGTGCCGAGCACGATCAGCGCCGGATTCAGCGCCAGGATCGGCTCCAGGTCCGCCAACTGCAGCGCGGCGGCACTTGCCACCGGCCAGTGCGTGACCAGTTGGTCCGGGGTGAGGAAGAAACTGCCGCCCAGCACCTGGTCATTCACCTTGGCCGAGCGGCCATCTGCGGCACGCAGGCTGTAGGCGTAATCCGGCGGTTCGTGGTTCAGCTGCATGACGGTAGGGCGATCAGCCGCGCGGCAGCACGATCTGGCGCTGTTCCTTGCTCGGGCGGTACAGCACGGCGACGTGGCCGATGCGCTGCACCAGCGCGCTTTCGGTGGCTTCGACGATCTCGCCGATCATCACATCACGGGCGTCGCGATCCTCTGCGGCGACCTTCACCTTGACCAGTTCGTGGCGCTCCAGCACTTCGTTCAGCTCCGCGATGAAGGCTGGGGTCACACCCTTGCCGCCGGTCTGCAGCAGGGCCTTCAGGTCGTGGGCTTGGCCGCGCAGGAAACGGGTCTGGGAGGCGGTCAGGGCGATGGACATGCAGGAAAACACGGTTGAATGGGACGATCAGGGTATCATGAGGACCCCATCAGCCCCTATTTTCAATGGCTACCCGCAGCAAAAGCAGCCAGCGCTGGCTCAAGGAACACTTCTCCGACCCCTTCGTGAAGAAGGCGCAGGCCGAGGGCATGCGCTCGCGCGCCGCCTACAAGCTCGAGGAGCTGCTCGAACGTGACCGCCTGCTGAAGCCGCACATGGTGGTGGTCGACCTTGGCGCGGCCCCCGGTGGCTGGTCTCAGCAGGTCCGGAGACAGATCGGCGACACCGGTCGCGTGCTGGCGCTGGACATCCTGGACATGCCGCCGCTGGCCGGCGTGGAGTTCCTTCATGGTGACTTCAGGGAAGAAGCCGTCCTATCGCAGTTTGAAGCCATGCTCGGGGATCAGCCGGTAGACCTTGTGCTGTCGGACATGGCCCCCAATAAGAGTGGTGTAGGCGCGGTCGACCAGCCGCGGATGATGCACCTGGCGGAGCTGGCCCTGGATTTTGCCGACAACCACCTGAAGACCGGTGGGGCGTTCCTGATCAAGCTGTTCCAGGGTGAGGGCTTTGACGACTACGTGCGCGACATGCGCCGCCGTTACGACAAGGTCTCCATCCGCAAGCCGGAGGCGTCGCGCAAGCGCTCTCCCGAGGTGTATGCCTTGGGTCAGGGAAAACGCGCCCACATGAAGTAAGCTCGCAACGTACGCAAGTTCGACCCCAACGCAACGCCAGCACTGAGAGGAACACCGGAGCCAATGAGGATGAACGACTTGACCAAGAACCTCCTGCTATGGGTGGTCGTCGCCGTCGTGCTGATGGTGGTCTTCCAGAGCTTCTCGCCGAAGTCCTCCGGGGCCGGCGCGCAGGGCGCGTCGTACTCGCAGTTCCTGGACCAGGTGGACAGCGGCAACGTGCAGAAGGTCGCCTTCGGCGGCGACATGCGCGGCGGCACCAGCCAGCTGACCTACACCACTCGCGGTGGGCAGTCGTCCACCATCACCGCGCCGTTCGATCGTGACCTGATCAACGTGCTGCGCACCAAGAACGTGGAGATCGTGCAGGAGGAGCCGTCCAGCGGCATTTCCCTGGGCGCGATCCTGATGAATTTCCTGCCGGTCATCCTGATCATCGGCTTCTGGCTGTTCATCATGCGCCAGATGCAGGGCGGTGGCGGCGGTGCCAAGGGCGCGATGTCCTTCGGCAAGTCGCGCGCCAAGCTGCAGGGCGAGGACCAGATCAAGGTCACCTTCGCCGACGTCGCCGGCTGCGACGAGGCCAAGGAAGAAGTGGGCGAGCTGGTCGACTTCCTGCGCGACCCGTCCAAGTTCACCAAGCTGGGCGGCAAGATTCCGCGCGGCGTGCTGATGGTGGGCCCGCCGGGTACCGGCAAGACGCTGCTGGCCAAGGCCATTGCCGGCGAAGCCAAGGTGCCGTTCTTCTCGATCTCCGGTTCGGACTTCGTGGAAATGTTCGTCGGCGTGGGCGCCAGCCGCGTGCGTGACATGTTCGAGCAGGCCAAGAAGCACGCCCCGTGCATCATCTTCATCGACGAAATCGACGCCGTCGGTCGCCACCGTGGCGCCGGCCTGGGCGGCGGTCATGACGAGCGCGAGCAGACCCTGAACCAGCTGCTGGTCGAGATGGACGGTTTTGAAGGCGGCGAAGGCGTGATCGTGATCGCCGCGACCAACCGTCCGGACGTGCTGGATCCGGCGCTGCTGCGTCCGGGCCGTTTCGACCGCCAGGTGGTGGTCGGCCTGCCGGACGTGAAGGGCCGCGAGCACATCCTGAAGGTCCACATGCGCAAGCTGCCGCTGGCCGACGATGTCGAGCCGATGGTGATCGCACGTGGTACCCCGGGCTTCTCCGGCGCCGACCTGGCCAACCTCTGCAACGAGGCGGCCCTGTTCGCCGCGCGCGGCAACGAGAAGGAAGTCCGCATGGACCACTTCGACCGTGCCCGCGACAAGATCCTGATGGGTGCCGAGCGCCGCTCGATGGCCATGAGCGAGGACGAGAAGACCCTGACCGCGTACCACGAAGCGGGTCACGCCATCGTCGGCCGCCTGGTGCCCGAGCACGATCCGGTCTACAAGGTCACCATCATTCCGCGCGGCCGTGCGCTGGGCGTGACGATGTACCTGCCGGAAGGCGACAAGTACTCGATGAACCGCGTGGCGATCCAGTCGCAGCTGTGCTCCCTGTACGGCGGCCGTGTCGCCGAAGAGCTGATCTTCGGCGAGGACAAGGTCACCACCGGCGCCTCCAACGACATCGAGCGCGCAACCAAGATGGCCCGCAACATGGTCACCAAGTGGGGCCTGTCGGAGCAGCTCGGCCCGATCGCCTATGGCGAAGAGGACGACGAGGTGTTCCTGGGGCGTTCGGTCACCCAGCACAAGAGCGTGTCCAACGACACGGCGCGCCGGATCGACGAGGAAGTGCGCAACATCCTCGACAAGGCCTATGCCCGCACCACCCAGCTGTTGACCGAGAACATCGACAAGCTGCATGCGATGTCGCAGCTGCTGCTGCAGTACGAGACCATCGACGCACCGCAGATCGACGCCATCATGGAAGGCCGCGATCCGCCGCCGCCGGCGGGCTGGAGCAAGTCGAACAAGGACGGTGGCAACGACAAGGGCGGCGACGCCCGCCCGCTGCCGCCGATCGCAGGCCCGGCCGAATCGCATTGACGGCCCGCTGCACGTAACACCAGACGAGGCCGGGGAAACCCGGCCTTGTCGTTTCCGGGCCTTCGGCCCCTTCCGAACCGAACTGATGCTGGAGCCTGCATGTCCGCCCCGAAGCCTGAACCGATTTCCCACACCGCCGAAATGATCATCGCCACCGTGGTCGGCGTGGGCGTAGGGCTGGGCGCCGACAACCTGCTGCTGGGCTGCGTGGTGGGTATCGGTGTCGGCATCGTGCTGAGCATCGCCAGAACCCTGTACGTGGACCGCAAGCGCCGCCGCCGTTGAGGGGTGTCCGCAGGGCTGCGCCCTGCACCCGCGGTAGTGCCGGCCGCTGGCCGGCAACCTCAGCAGCAACAGCAACAGCAACAGCAACAGCTGCATTCCGCGATTTGGTGGGGCGGTGTCGGAGGGCGGGGACGCCGTGAACCCATCCATGGGGGCTTGGCAGCCGCATCCATACGGCTGACACCCCGCCCTCCGACACCGCCCCACCTCTGACAGATTCCGGCCGCTGTTGGTAGGTGTCGACCTTGGTCGACACGGTAGATCCACGCCATGCGTGGATGAATCTCTGTCAGATATCGAATCAATTCGGGGTCAGATCCGTTTTCCGTAGGAAAACGGATCTGACCCCACGCCATTCCGACAGATCGCGAGAACCTGTCGAAGGCGGGGCGGGCCCGGTTGCGGGAGTGTCCGCGGCATGGATGCCGCGGCCAAGCCCCCATGGGTGAGGGCGCTTTGCTTGCGAAGCACTGCTTCGCAAGCGCCCGAACGCACAGCCGCCAGCGGCTGGGCCGGCCTGGGGGGTTTACGGCGTCTCCCGTAACCGGATCCACCCCGCCATCCCTCAGTACACCTGCTGTTGCTTCGGCTGTTGCTTCAGCTGTTGCTGTAGCCCAGGCCTCTGCGGGTGCAGGGCGCCGCCCTGCCGAACTAAACTAGCCGCCGTCGTCCCTGCAGGATTGCCCATGTTCGATACCTCGCCCCAGCTCGATTGCGCCGGCCGCATCCTGCGCCTCGACCGTGCCCGGGTCATGGGCATCGTCAACGTCACCCCGGACTCCTTCTCCGATGGCGGCGCGCATGACACCACCGCGGCTGCGGTCGCCCATGGCCTGAAGCTGGTCGAGGAGGGCGCCGACCTGCTCGATATCGGCGGCGAATCGACCCGCCCGGGCGCTGCGCCGGTCTCGGTCGAGGAGGAACTGCGCCGGGTGATTCCGGTAATCGAGCAGCTGGCCGCCCGCACCCGGGTGCCGATCAGCATCGATACCTTCAAGCCGGAGGTGATGCGCGCGGCGGTGGCCGCTGGCGCCGGCATGATCAACGACATCTTCGCCCTGCGCCAGGGCGGTGCGCTTGAAGCTGCCGCCGAAACCGGCGTGCCGGTGGTGCTGATGCACATGCAGGGCGAGCCGGGCCACATGCAGGCCGATCCGCACTACGACGACGTGGTCGCCGAGGTGCATGGTTTCCTGGTGCAGCGCCTGTTCGCTGCCGAGATGGCGGGCATTGCGAAGAAGAACCTGCTGATCGACCTTGGTTTTGGCTTCGGCAAGAGCACCGCCCACAACATGACCCTGCTGGCGCGTTCGGAGCGTTTCCTGGAGCTGGGGGTGCCGGTGCTGGCCGGCCTGTCACGCAAGCGCAGCCTGGGAGAACTCACTGGCCGCGACACGCCCTCCGAACGCGTGGCGGCTTCGGTGGCCGCGCACCTGATCGCGGTCCAGCGTGGCGCGCGCATCGTGCGCGTGCATGACGTGGCGGCCACCGTCGATGCGCTGAAGATCTGGCAGGAAGTGGAGGCCGTGCCGACGCCGCGTGCCGACGCTGCGCCGACGATCCGCTGGCCGGACGAAGACTGATGGGCGTCGATCGGCGGCCGCTGGCGATCGCCGTGATGGGGCCGACCGCCAGTGGCAAGACCGCCACCGCAATCGCTTTGGCACAGCAACTGGACGGCGAAATCGTCAGCGTCGATTCGGCGCTGGTATACCGCCACCTGGACATCGGCTCGGCCAAGCCTGATGCGGCCGAGCGTGCACAGGCGCCGCACCATCTGCTGGACCTGCGCGATCCCTGGCAGACCTATTCGGCGGCCGAGTTCGCCGCCGATGCCGGCCGGGTCGTGGCCGACATCGTGGCACGCGGCAAAACGCCGATCCTGGCAGGTGGCACGGGGCTGTACTTCCGGGCCCTGCTGCAGGGCCTGTCGCCGATGCCGGAGGCCGACCCGGTGATGCGCGAAGCACTCAGCACCGAGGCGGCCGAGCGGGGCTGGGCGGCATTGCACGCAGAGCTGGCCGAGGTCGATCCGGCCGCCGCCGCACGCATCCATGCCACCGACCCGCAACGCATCCAGCGGGCACTGGAGGTCTATCGCCTGACCGGCACGCCCATCACTGAATGGCAGCGCCGTCCGGGCGTGGCGCCGCTGCCGGTGCGCACCCTCAAGCTGATCCTGGCCCCGCGTGACCGCGCGGTACTGCACCAGCGCATCGAGGCGCGCTTCGACACCATGCTGGCGCAGGGCTTCCTGGACGAAGTGCGGGCACTGCGCGCGATGCCGGAAATGGCCGCCGTGGAGGCCCCGTTGGACCTGCCGGCGGTGCGTGCGGTCGGCTATCGCCAGGCCTGGGAGTACCTGGACGGGGAGGGTGATGCCGCCCGTTTCCGTGACAAGGCGATCTTCGCCACCCGCCAGCTGGCCAAGCGCCAGCTGACGTGGCTGCGCGGCGAGCTTGATGCGCGCTGGTTCGACCCCCATATCGACCAGGAGCGCCTCGCCGGCGCGGTGTCGGCCTTCGTCGCACGCTGAACCCCCGCCAGCCGTGTAACATCATCGGTCGGCGGGCGGCTCGGGGGCCGTGGCAACCGTCGGCAACCCAATAAGAACAATAATCAGGAGTGTGCAATGTCCAAGGGGCAATCGCTGCAGGATCCTTTCTTGAACGCACTGCGGCGCGAGCGCGTGCCGGTTTCGGTGTACCTGGTGAACGGCATCAAGCTGCAGGGCACGATCGAGTCGTTCGACCAGTTCGTGGTCCTGCTGCGCAACACGGTCAGTCAGATGGTCTACAAGCACGCCATTTCCACGGTGGTTCCGGCACGCAACGTGAAGGTCGGTCCGGGCGGTGGTTACGTGCAGTCGGGTGAAGGTGGTCAGGCAGGTGATGAAGCAGACGAGTAATACCGGAGCGGTGAATGTTTGACCGCTCGAAAAAGGGCGAACACGCCCTGTTGATCCAGCCCCATTTCGGCAAGCTGGAAGACGATGTGCTGGAAGAGTTCGGTGATCTGGCCCGCTCGGCTGGGGCCAGCATCGCCGCGACGATCACCGCGCGCCTGGACCGTCCGAATCCGTCAACCCTGATCGGCAGCGGCAAGCTGGACGAGATCAAGGCCGCGGCCGATGCCAGTGGCGCCGACCTGATCCTGGTCAACCATGCGCTGAGCCCGGGTCAGGAGCGCAACCTGGAACGCTTCCTCGAGCGCCGGGTGATCGACCGCACCGGTCTGATCCTGGACATCTTTGCCCAGCGTGCACACAGCCACGAGGGGAAGCTGCAGGTCGAGCTGGCGCAGCTGCGTCACCTGGCTACGCGATTGGTTCGCGGCTGGACCCACCTGGAGCGCCAGCGCGGCGGTTCGATCGGCCTGCGTGGCCCGGGTGAAACCCAGCTGGAAACCGACCGCCGCCTGTTGCAGAAGCGGGTCGAGCAGCTGCAGAAGCGCCTGGAGAAGGTTGAAGTGCAGCGCACCCAGATGCGCCGTGCGCGTGTGCGCAGCGAGCTGCCGCGCGTGGCCCTGGTGGGCTACACCAACGCCGGCAAATCGACCCTGTTCAACGCCATGACCGGCGCCGAGGCCTATGCCGCCGACCAGCTGTTCGCCACGCTGGACCCGACCGTGCGCCGCATCGCGGTCCCGGGCGGCAGCGTGGTGCTGGCCGACACCGTCGGTTTCGTCCGCGACCTGCCGCATGATCTGGTCGCCGCGTTCCGCTCGACGCTGTCCGAGGCACGCGAGGCCGATTTCCTGCTGCATGTGGTCGACGCCGCCGATCCGCACCGCGAGGAGCGCATCGCCCAGGTGGACGAGGTGCTGACCGCGGTCGGTGCCGGTGACCTGCCGCAGCTGCTGGTGTTCAACAAGATCGACCGCATCGACGGTGCCGACGTCCGCCACGATGGCCAGGATGGCGTGCCCGACGAGTCGCGTCGTGAACGTGTCTGGATTTCCGCGCGTGACGGGCAGGGCCTTGAGCTGCTGCAGGCAGTGCTGGGCAAGCGCCTGGGCCTGCAGCACGTGACCGGTGAATTGCGCCTGCCGCCGGATGCCGGCCGCCTGCGTGCGCGCCTGCACCAGCTGGAAGTGATCCGCAGCGAACAGGCCGATGAAGAGGGCTGGCTGCTGCAGGTGGACCTGCCGATTGCCGAAGCCGAGAAGCTGGCCGCCAGTGCCGATGGCGCGCCGATCCGGGCGCTGTTGCCGGAGAAACTGCCGGAGTGGTGAGCTAGCGGCCCATGGCTGGTGGTGCCGGCCGCTGGCCGGCAACGCAATCGTGCCGGAGGGGCGCGACATCCGGCTGTCATCTGCGGTACAACGGGGTTCTTCACCCCACCGTCATGCCGATGTCCATCCCCACCGACGCCGATCTCAATGCCCAGTCCGCCGCGCTCGGGCAGCGCCTGCAACAGGCCTCGCTGCAGCTGGTCACGGCCGAAAGCTGCAGTGGCGGCTGGATCGCCAAGTGCATGACCGACATCGCCGGTTCTTCGGCGTTCTTCGACTGCGGCATGGTGGTCTACAGCTATGAAGCCAAGCAGCGCCTGCTGGGCGTGCGTGCGCAGACGCTGGAACAGTTCGGCGCGGTCAGTCGCGAAACCGTTCTGGAGATGGTGTCCGGTGCGCTGGTCAATTCCGGTGCCGGCATCGCCGTGGCGGTGACCGGTATCGCTGGCCCCGGCGGTGGCAGTCCGGACAAGCCAGTCGGCACTGTCTGGATCGGCTGGAAGCGCCGCGGTGGCTACGCCCGCGCCGAGCTGTTCCAGTTCGATGGCGACCGCGAAGCCATCCGCCGGCAAACCGTGGCGGCGGCATTGCGCGGTATCGACGCCCAGCTGTGACATGCTGCTCCGGTAACCGTCCGGAGCACGCATGATGTGGGAAACGCTGGGCACGGTCCGTGACCTGGGCCGACTGCAGGAAATCGCCGTTGTCCTGATCCGCTACGGCTTCGGCGACGTGGTTCGGCGCATCGGCCTGGCCAGCACGCTGGAGCGGGCAGGGCGCCTGTTGCACTGGAACGAGGACCGGCAGGAGCTGCTGCGGATGACCGCACCGGTGCGCGTGCGCAGTGCGATGCAGGATCTTGGCCCGACCTTCGTCAAGCTTGGCCAGGTGCTGGCAACGCGCGTCGACCTGTTGCCGCCGGAGTGGATTGCCGAGCTGTCCGAACTGCAGAACGCGGTGCCGGCCCTGCCGTACGCCGAGATCCGCGGGCAGCTCGAAGCCGACCTGGGCGCGTCGCCGGCGGAGGTATTCGCCTTCCTTGACGAAACCCCGATGGCCGCCGCCTCGCTGGCGCAGGCCCATCGCGCCCGGCTGCATGATGGTCGTGAGGTGGTGCTGAAGGTGCGGCGTCCCGGCATCCGCGACGTGGTCGAGGCCGACCTGCGGCTGCTGGCGCGGCTGGCCGAGATCGTCGAGGCCCGGTTGCCGGACCTGCGTCGCTATCGCCCGGCCGAGGTCGTGCAGCAGTTCACCGTATCGCTGCGCCGCGAGCTGGATTTTGCCGCCGAATGCCGCAATGCCGAACGCATCGCCCGCAACTTCAGCGGCCGTGACGACATACTGATTCCGAAGGTGCACTGGCAGTGGACCTGCGAGAGCCTGAACGTGCAGGACTTCGTCGACGGCATTCCCGGCCGCGATCTGGCCGGCGTCGATGCGGCGGGCCTGGACCGGCGCGAGCTGGCGCGGCGTGGTGCCGGCATCGTGCTGAAGATGGTGCTGGAGGACGGCAGCTTCCACGCCGATCCACACCCCGGCAACATCATCTACCTGCGTGACGGCCGCATCGGCGTGATCGATTTCGGCATGGTCGGTGCGCTGTCCGAAGTGCGCCGCTTCCAGGTCGCGCAACTGCTGCACGGCCTGGTCGAGCAGGACCCGCAGGGCGTGGCGGACGTGCTGCTGGACTGGGCCGGCGGCGTGGAAGTGGACGAGAACCGGCTGCAGCACGACATCAGCCAGTTCGTCGACCAGTACCGTGGCGTGCCGCTGAAGGACCTGCGCATCGGCCTGATGCTGGGCGACATCACCCAGCTGCTGCGCAGCTACAGCCTGACCCTGCCGGCCGACCTGGCACTGATGATCAAGGCCTTCCTGACCCTGGAAGGCATGGGCCGGCAGCTGGATCCGGATTTCGACATGGCCAGCGCCGCCCGCCCGTTCCTGGAGCGCGTGGTGCTGCAGCGTTATGCGCCCAGGGCGCTGCTCAAGCGCGGCCGGCGCAGCCTGTTGGGCCTGGTCGACTTCGCCGGCGAGTTGCCGCGCGACCTGCGCAAGCTGGTCCAGGCAGCGCGCCGTGGGCGCCTCCAGCTGAAGGTGGAGACCACCGCGCTGCAGGGCTTTGGCGAGCAGGTGAACCGGGCCGCGAACCGACTGGTGGTGGGCGTGATCACGGCCGCGCTGATCATCGGCTCGTCGATCGTGATGCACAGCGTCGGCGGGGTTTCCAGCCGCTGGTTGCTGGCGCTGGGCGTGTGCGGATTCATCGGCGCCGGCTTCTGCGGCGTATGGATCCTGGTTTCGATATGGAGAAGCGGCAAGCACACGTAGGCAGGTGCACGAAGTGCGCCTGTTGCGGTTCCACAGGAACCGCAGAATCGCGCAGCGATTCCTGTAGAGCCGAGCCATGCTCGGCTGCTCTTGCCTGGGTCGGCCCCGTCGTTCGCGCGCTTGCCAAGCGTGCCTCGGCCCAGCAGGCCCGCATCACCCGTGTCGCCCCGGCACTTGCAGTCGCGCATATTAGTAGTAATACTACTAACCATGGACCTGACCGACACCCAGCAGGCGATCCTGCAGTTGATCGCCGAGCGTATCGAGAGCGAAGGCGCACCGCCGTCGCAGACTGAAATCGCACGCGCATTCGGCTTCAAGGGCGTGCGCGCGGCCCAGTACCACCTGGAAGCCCTGGAGCAGGCCGGCGCGATCCGTCGCATCCCGGGTCAGGCCCGCGGCATCCGCCTGGTGCAGGCACCGCCGGTCGAGAAGCTGGCCGAGCCGGGCCTGGCCGACAGCGTGCTGCGGCTGCCGGTGCTGGGCCGGGTTGCAGCCGGCCTGCCGATCGGCGCCGACATCGGCTCGGACGATTTCGTGGTGCTGGACCGGGTGTTCTTCTCGCCGGCGCCGGACTACCTGCTGAAGGTGCAGGGCGACTCGATGATCGATGAGGGCATCTTCGACGGTGACCTGATCGGCGTGCACCGCACCCGCGACGCCCATTCCGGGCAGATCGTGGTGGCCCGCATCGATGACGAGATCACGGTCAAGCTGCTGAAGATCGCCAAGGATCGCATCCGCCTGCTGCCGCGCAATCCCGACTACAAGCCGATCGAGGTGCTGCCGGATCAGGACTTCGCGATCGAGGGCCTCTATTGCGGCCTGTTGCGGCCCAACCGTTGACCCGTTCCGTAGCGCATTACCCCGCGGTCTTTTGTGGCGATTCTCTGGTTCCACTGAGGTTGGTACGGATGTCCGATAATTCTTTTCAGAGCGCCGGGCAGAATCTCAGCCTGTGCGATACGTCCGACTTAAAGTGAGCCCATGGCAAAGAAGACCCCCAAAGACAGCACCTCCAACGACACGACCTCTGCAAGGACCAATCCGATGGACGAGAACAAGAAGCGCGCCCTCGCTGCAGCTCTGGGCCAGATCGAAAAGCAGTTCGGCAAGGGCTCGGTGATGCGCATGGGCGACCGCGTGGTCGAGCCCGTCGAAGCCATCCCGACCGGTTCGCTGATGCTCGACATCGCGCTGGGCATTGGTGGTCTGCCAAAGGGCCGTGTCGTTGAGATCTACGGGCCGGAATCCTCGGGCAAGACCACCTTGACCCTGCAGGCCATCGCCGAATGCCAGAAGATGGGCGGCACCGCGGCCTTCATCGACGCCGAGCACGCGCTGGACCCGATCTACGCCGCCAAGCTGGGCGTGAACGTGGACGACCTGCTGCTGTCGCAGCCGGACACCGGTGAGCAGGCGCTGGAAATCGCCGACATGCTGGTCCGTTCGGGTTCGGTGGACATCCTGGTGATCGACTCGGTTGCCGCGCTGACCCCGAAGGCCGAAATCGAAGGCGAGATGGGCGACCAGCTGCCAGGCCTGCAGGCCCGCCTGATGAGCCAGGCGCTGCGCAAGCTGACCGGCAACATCAAGCGCTCCAACACCCTGGTGATCTTCATCAACCAGCTGCGCATGAAGATCGGCGTGATGATGCCGGGCCAGAGCCCGGAAACCACCACCGGTGGCAACGCGCTCAAGTTCTACGCCTCGGTCCGCCTGGACATCCGCCGTATCGGCGCGATCAAGAAGGGTGACGAGATCATCGGTAACCAGACCAAGATCAAGGTCGTCAAGAACAAGCTGGCACCTCCGTTCAAGCAGGTCATCACCGAAATCCTGTATGGCGAAGGCATCAGCCGTGAAGGCGAGCTGATCGACATGGGTGTGGATGCCAAGCTGGTGGAGAAGGCTGGCGCCTGGTACAGCTACGGTGAAGAACGCATTGGCCAGGGCAAGGACAACGCCCGCGGCTACCTGCGCGACAACCCGACTGTCGCCGCCAAGCTCGAGGCCGAGCTGCGCGAGAAATTCCAGCCGGCCGAAGCGGCCCGCGAGGAAGGCGACGACGAAGGCGAAGACGAATAAGGCTTGCTGTGGGGCAGGGTGGCGCCGTCAGTGACGTCGCCCTGTCCCGCAGGTTCGAATCGCCCAGGGATGGGCTGGGCGCCACGGATGGCGCCACCCTTGGAGTACCCATGTCCGACGCCGAAGACATTCCGACCGGCCGCAAGCGCCGGCCGCGTGAGCAGACCCCCGTGCAACGGGCGTTGGGCCTGCTGGTCCGCCGCGAGCACTCGCGCAAGGAACTCACCCGCAAGCTGACGGCCCGTGGCATCGAAGACGAAGCCGCGCAGGCCGCTGTCGCCAAGTTGACCGAGGCCGGCTGGCAGGACGACACCCGTTTTGCCGAGAACCTGGTGAGGATGCGCGCCAACACCGGTTATGGGCCGATCCATGTCCGCGCCGAGCTGGGGACCCATGGCCTGGACAGTGCCGCGATTGCCGCAGCGATGGACAGCTACGAAGGCGACTGGCAGGAAAACGCCCGTGATCTGGTCCGCCGACGCTTTGGCGAGGCCGGCCCGCAGGACCTGACGCAGCGGCGCAAGGCTGCCGATCTGCTGGCCCGGCGGGGCTTCGACGGCGACAGCATCCGCCGCGCGACCCGCTACGACCCGGATGACTGAGACTGGCGGCGCCGGGCCTGATACCCTTTAGGTTTTCGGCGGTCCCTCGCGACCCTGGCCAACGCGGCCGGTGGTCCGGGTCCGCCGGCCCGCAGACTGCCAGCCCCCAATGAACGCATCCGCCAAATTCACGACATCCCAGATCCGCAGCGACTTCCTTGAGTTCTTCAAGGGTAAAGGCCACACCATCGTGCCGTCGGCGCCGCTGGTGCCGGGCAATGATCCGACCCTGCTGTTCACCAACTCCGGCATGGTGCAGTTCAAGGACGTGTTCCTTGGCGCGGAAAAGCGCAGCTACGTGCGCGCGGCCGACGTGCAGCGCTGCCTGCGCGCGGGCGGCAAGCACAACGACCTCGACCAGGTCGGCTACACCGCGCGCCACCACACCTTCTTCGAAATGCTGGGCAACTGGTCGTTCGGCGACTACTTCAAGAAGGACGCGATCGCCTGGGCCTGGGAGCTGCTGACCCAGGTCTGGAAGCTGCCGGCCGAACGCCTGCTGGTCACCGTGTACCAGACCGACGACGAAGCCTACGAACTGTGGCGCGACATGGTCGGCGTTCCGGAAGAGCGCATCGTACGCATCGGCGACAACAAGGGCGCGCCGTTCGCTTCGGACAACTTCTGGCAGATGGCCGACACCGGCCCGTGCGGCCCGTGCACCGAGATCTTCTACGACCACGGTGATCATATTGCCGGTGGTCCCCCGGGTTCCCCGGACGAAGACGGCGACCGTTTCATCGAGATCTGGAATCTGGTGTTCATGCAGTTCGACCGCCAGCCCGACGGCACCCTGGTGCCGCTGCCGGCGCCGTGCGTGGATACCGGCATGGGCCTGGAGCGCCTGGCGGCGATCCTGCAGCACGTGCACACCAACTATGAGATCGACCTGTTCCAGGCGCTGATCCGCAAGGCTTCCGAGCTGACCGGCACCGCCGACCTGGAGAACAAGTCGCTGCGCGTGATTGCCGACCACATCCGTGCCTGTTCGTTCCTGATCGTCGATGGCGTGCTGCCGTCCAACGAAGGCCGCGGTTACGTGCTGCGCCGTATCATCCGCCGCGCCCTGCGCCATGGCTGGATGCTGGGTGTGCGCCAGCCGTTCTTCAGCAAGCTGGTGCCGACCCTGGTCGAGCAGATGGGCGAGGCCTATCCAGAGCTACCGGCGGCGGTGGACACCGTCACCCGTGCGCTGCAGGCCGAAGAAGAGCGTTTCGCCGAAACCCTCGACGCCGGCATGAAGATCTTCGAGGACGTGGCCGGCAAGGCCAGCAATGGCGTGATCCCGGGCGTTGACGCGTTCCGCCTGTACGACACTTATGGCTTCCCGCTCGACCTGACCCAGGACATTGCCCGCGAGCGCGACCTGACCGTCGACATCGCCGGCTTCGATGCCGCGATGGAACAGCAGCGCGAAACCGCACGGGCGGCCGGCAAGTTCGGCGGCGGCGTGACCCTGCCGGCCGAGCTGGTGGCAACGCTGAGCCCGACCCGGTTCCTGGGCTATGACCGCCTGCAGGCCGACGGTCTGAGCGTGCTGGCCCTGCTCAAGGACGGTCGTCCGGTGCAGTCGGCCGATGCCGGTGATTCGGTCATCGTCATCACCAACCAGACCCCGTTCTATGCCGAATCCGGCGGCCAGGTCGGTGACACCGGCGTGCTGGCCGGCAACGGCGTGCGCCTGGCGGTGGAGGACACCCAGAAGTTCGCCGGCCAGTTCCATGGCCACGTCGGCACCTTGTCCGAAGGCGGCCTGAAGGTCGGCGATGTGCTGTCCGGCCAGGTCGATGGCGAGCGCCGTGGCGCCACCATCCTCAACCACTCGGCCACCCACCTGCTGCACGCCGCGCTGCGCGAAGTGCTGGGCACCCACGTGCAGCAGAAGGGCTCGCTGGTCGCGCCGGACCGCCTGCGTTTCGACTTCTCGCACTTCCAGCCGATCAGCGCGGAAGAGCTGGCGGTGATCGAGCGCAAGGTCAACCAGCAGGTGCGTGCCAACAACGCCGCTGAAGTGCACACCATGGCCATGCAGGAAGCGCTGGACTTCGGCGCGATGGCCCTGTTCGGCGAGAAGTACGGTGAGCACGTGCGCGTGCTGAAGATGGGTGACTACTCCACCGAGCTGTGCGGTGGCACCCACGTCAACCGTACCGGCGACATCGGTTTGTTCAAGATCACCTCCGAGGGCGGTGTTTCCGCCGGGGTGCGCCGCATCGAGGCGGTTACCGGCCAGGGTGCCCTGGACTACGTGGACGCCGAAGAGGCCCGCCTGGCCGAGGCCGCTGAACTGCTCGGTGGCAGCGCTGCCGACGTGGTCGAGAAGATCCGTGCCCTCGGCCAGCGCCAGAAGCAGCTGGAACGCGAACTGGAGGCCGTGAAGGCCAAGGTCGCGGCCGGTGCCACGGCCGACCTGTCCGGCCAGGCCGTCGAGGTCGCCGGCGTGAAGGTGCTGGCGGCCCGCCTGGAGGGCTTCGACGCCAAGGCCCTGCGTGACGCCATGGACCGCCTGAAGCAGCAGCTGGGCGACGCGGTGATCGTGCTGGCCGGTGCCCAGGACGGCAAGGCCGCCCTGGTCGCGGGTGTGAACGGCAGCGCAATGGGCAAAGTCAAGGCCGGGGAACTGTTGTCCCATATCGCCGGTCAGATCGGGGGCAAGGGCGGCGGACGCCCGGACCTCGCCCAGGGTGGTGGCGAGGACGGGCCCGCCCTTGCCACTGCGCTGGCTGCAGTCGTCGAATGGGTCAGCCCCCGCCTGTGATGAACCCTGCCGTCCCCCTCCTTGTAGGAGCGGGACGGCTGACGGTACCATTGCGAATCTTTTCCCTTTGTCGTGGTAGCGCTTCTTGACGGAGCGTCAAGCCGGTGGGGGATACCCTTCCACACGGTTCCATGGAGACTTACAAAAATGTTGATCCTGACTCGCCGCGTCGGCGAAACCCTGATGATCGGTGACTCGGTGAGCGTCACCGTGCTTGGCGTCAAGGGTAACCAGGTGCGTATCGGCATCACTGCGCCGAAGGACGTCGCTGTGCATCGCGAAGAGATCTACCAGCGCATCCAGCGTGGTGATGAAGCCGGTGGCACCGGTAGCGAAAATTCTGCCGAATAACGCTTTACCTTCGCACTCGATTAACGTTATGATTCACGCCCCGCTGAGGTGCAACGCACCAGACGCGGAGAATACCCCGGAGTGATGCCCGAGTGGCCGAAGGGGCTCCCCTGCTAAGGGAGTATAGGGTCAAAAGCTCTATCGAGGGTTCGAATCCCTCTCACTCCGCCAGATACAAAGAAGCGCCTGCAGATCCTCGATCTGCAGGTGTTTTTCTTTATGGCCAGCCTTCAGAGCCGTATCGTCACGCCGACCTGGAAGCCCCGCCCCGGCAGGGGCGCGATGTACTTCAGCGGCGAGTTGTGCGGCCGCGCTTCTTCATTGAGCAGGTTGCTGCCATTGACGAACACTTCCACGCCTGCGATGTAGCTGTTGCGCACTGGAAGTTCGCGGCTGACCTGCAGGTCGACCAGGTTGAATGCGTCGAGCGGAATTTCCTCACTGACATTGCGACCCAGGTACTTCTGCGCGTCGTAGTAGGTGCTGGACAGTTGTGCCTTCCAGCCTTCGCGCTGCCACTGCAGGTTGGCGCCGTAGCGGTTGGTCGGCATGTTCGGCAGATACTCGCCGTCGTTGTGGGCGCGCAGCGAATCCGGGTGGTCGGCCTTGTTCTTCACCAGGTCGGCGAAGGCGGAGACGTTCAACGTGCCATAGCGGCCCAGGTCCAATGCCTGCGACGCGTCGATCTCGAAGCCCTTCACCGTGGTGTCGGTCTGCTTCCAGTACTTCAGCGGCAGGCGGTTGGCGGTCTGCAGGCCGGAATAGCCGAGATAGAGGTAGTTCTCGTACCGCATCCGGTACGCGGTGGCGGACAGCTCGAAACCGCCGAGGTGGAACAGGCCGGTCAGTTCCAGGTTCTTCGCGCGCTCCGGTTCCAGGTTCTGGTTGCCTTCTTCCTGTGTCATCACGGAATAGTGCGCGTTGCTGGCATACAGCTCGTTGATCTCCGGGGCGCGCTGTGAGGATGAGTAACGGACCTTGGCCGCGAACCAGGGGCCGAGCTCGACGTACGAGCCGAGGCTGTAGCTGTTGAGCCGGTAGTCGCGGTCCTGCAGTTTCGTGTTGGCGGCATTGCGCGCGGTCTTGAAGCGGCTGGGCTGTAGTGCGTGGTCGACCCGTTCGTGGCGTACGCCAGCATCGAAGGTAACCCAGCCGACGTCCACCGTTTCCTTCAGGAATACCGCATTGCTGCGGGTGTCCACGTCCGGCAGGTAGCGCTGCGAGCCGCTGCCGGTGACATCACGCGACTGGTGGCTGAAACCGACCAGGCCGCTGAGCGGGCCGACGCGTTGATGGCTGAGCAGCAACTCGGCCTGGGTGCTCTCGAAATCGTAGTCGTTTGCCTTGGTGGTACCCAGCCGCTCGCCTGAAGTGTTGTCCAGCCTGGACACGCGGAGTTCCGCGCGCTCGAACCACGGCAGCGGATCACGCAGCAGGGCGTCCAGCGCGTAGCGCTGCTGCTTGATCACCACGCCCACCGGCAGGCCATCGGCATGGTTGGAACCGAACGACAGGTTCTGCATCGAGAAGCCCGGCACGCCGTACTCGCTGTCCTTGGCATCGATGCTGACACCGACGTAGCCGCGGTCAAAGAACAGGGTCGAGCCGAAGGCCACCTGCGAGTTGCGCGCATGGCTGTTGCCCAGCCGATGATGGTAGTCGGGCGTCACATCATTGTTGATCTGCTTCTGCACGTATGACGGCGTGCCGGCGACATAGGCAGGGTTGACCGGGTTGATATAGGTGCGGCGCTGCCAGACCGAGGTCGGGTTGTTGGTGTAGAACGAGAATTCACCATCGGCCCAGTCAGGATTCTCGGTCATGAACTGGTCGATGTAAGGCTGCGAGGCCTTGTTGTAGATCTGCTGTACGCGTGCTTCCTTCTGGCAGCTGTCGGCCAGCGCCGAGTTGACGCCGCCGGTCGGCGGGAACAGTCGGGTGTTGCAGACACGGGCCTTGCTGTTGCCGGGGATGTCGTAGTGCGAGATGCGCTGGCGCGAGACCTGCAGGTTGGTCGAGAGGTTGCGCTGGTTGTTGAAGTTCATGCGGAAGCCCTGCGCATCGGCGGCATTGAAGCCCTTGCGCAGGACCAGTTCCATCGACTGGTCCTTGTCTTCCATGCTGCGCGAGATCAGGCCCGAATCGATCTCGACGCTGCCGCCGATCGCATTGCCGCCATAGCGCACCGTGTCCGAAGACTTGTTGACGGTGACGCTGCGCACGAACAGTGGATCGAACGGAATGTTGATGTCGCCGCTGATCGCGTTCATGCCGAGGATGGACTGGCCGTCCTGCAGGATCTGCACGCGGTTGCCGCTGAGGCTGCGGATGACCGGGGCGCCCGCGTTCGGCCCGAAAGCACTGTTCTGCACGCCGGAGACGTGTTCGAGCAGGCCGCCGAGGGTGCGGTTCTGCGCCTGCGGATTGTCGACGGTGACCCGGCTGTCGATGCGCGAGGGCTGGGAAGCCTGGACCTGGAGGGTGGGGAGGGTGGGTTCGTCCGCGGCCTGGGCGGTGTGGACGGCGAACAGAATGGCAGCAGCAAGCAGGTGGCGACGCATGGCAGGACTCGTGAAGGCGACGTGAAATGTTATAACGTAACTCTTTGTATCGGCAAGGACGGATGAGACCTTGCGGCCAGACCGAAATCGCGGGGGCGCGAATGAGGTTGCCGCGTGTTCAGCGCCCCGCCTTGCGCCGGGCGCCGATGCTGTGCACGATCCGAGGCGCTGCGCCCCACAGCGCGTCACGCAGAATCTTCTTCACTGGAACGGAGCAACGTATGAAGCTGTTGTCCGCTGTGTTGTTGTCTGCGCTTTCACTCCCCGCCGTTCCGGCGCTGGCAGTGGAGACTTCGCCTTCCCCCCTGCTGGGGCGCTGGTCGCTGGATATCGCCACGTCTGCGCTACCCGAAGCGCAGCGCCCGAAGCACGTGGTGCTCGAGTTCAAGGACGCCGGTGGTGGCCGCTGGAGCTCGCACGTGGACATCGTCCTGAACGACGGCAAGACCATGAAATCCGACGGCACGCTGGCCCTGGATGGCACGCCCGGCGCCCTGTCCGGCACCTATGGCGCGGACAAGGCCAACCTGAAACTGCCTGCACCGAACACGCTGGTGATGCAGCTGGTGGACCATGGCACGCCGGCCTCCACCCGCATCTACACCGTGGCGGATGACCAGGCGACGATGACCGAGACCAAGGCGTTCTACGGTCATGACGGCACGCCGATCCTGCAGACCAACCTGTTCAAGCGCATGCCGTAGCGATGCTGCATTCACCACGCCCGCAGGGCAGGCGTGGTGAATGCAACGGCCTTACACGGCGGCGGCCGGATCGCGCTTGCCGGTGTCGATGCCGTACTTGTCGATCGCGTCCTGCATCCGCGAGCGTTCGATGCGGCCTTCGTCGGCCAGCGACTTCAGGGCCGCCAGTACGATGAAGTGGCGATCCACTTCGAAGAACGTGCGCAGCGATTCACGCGTGTCGGAGCGGCCGAAGCCATCGGTGCCCAATGCGGTGAAGCGGCGGTCGTTGATGAAGGGACGGATCTGGTCGCCGACGATCTTCATGTAGTCGGTGGCCACCACCACCGGGCCTTCATGACCCTGCAGGCACTGCTGCACGTAGGGCACGCGCGGTTCTTCGGCCGGATGCAGCAGGTTCCAGCGCTCGGCGGACAGCCCGTCGCGGCGCAGTTCGGTCAGGCTGGTCGCGCTCCACACATCGCTGGCGATGCCGAAGTCCTGCTGCAGCAGGTCTGCCGCGGCTTCCACTTCGCGCAGGATCGAGCCGCTGCCCATCAGCTGCACGCGTGGCTGCAAGGCGTTGTCGGCGGCTGCCGGATGCAGCAGGTACAGGCCCTTCAGAATGCCGGCTTCGGTGCCTTCGGGCAGTGCCGGCTGCGGGTAGTTCTCGTTGAGTACGGTGATGTAGTAGTAGATGTCTTCCTGGTCGACATACATGCGTCGCAGGCCGTCGTGGATGATCACCGCCAGTTCGTAGCTGTAGGTCGGGTCGTAGGACACGCAGCTCGGGATCACCGACGACAGCACGTGGCTGTGGCCGTCATCGTGCTGCAGGCCTTCGCCCATCAGCGTCGTGCGGCCCGACGTCGCACCGAGCAGGAAGCCGCGGGTACGCGCGTCGGCAGCGGCCCAGGCCAGGTCACCGACGCGCTGCAGGCCGAACATCGAATAGAAGATGTAGAACGGAATCGTGGCCAGGCCGTGGTTGCTGTAGGCGGTGCCGGCGGCGATCCATGAACAGATCGCACCGGATTCGTTGATGCCTTCCTGCAGGATCTGACCGTCCTTGGCTTCCTTGTAATAGCTCAGCTGGCCGGCATCCTGCGGGGTGTACAGCTGGCCCAGGTAGGAGTGGATGCCGATCTGGCGGAACAGGCCTTCCATGCCGAAGGTGCGCGATTCATCGGGCACGATCGGAGTCACCAGCTTGCCCAGATCCGGGTCCTTCAGCAGGCTGGTGAGGATGCGCACGAAGCCCATGGTGGTGGACTGGCCGCGATCGCCACTGCCCTGCAGCTGGGTGTTGAAGATCGACAGCGGCGGCAGCGGCAGCGGATCCACCTTGGCCAGGCGCGCCGGCAGCTGCCCACCCTGGATGCGGCGGCGTTCGGCGAAGTAGGCGGCCTCGGCGCTGCCCGGTTCCGGGCGCAGATAGGGCATCTCCTCCAGCTGCTCGTCGCTGACCGGCAGGTTGAAGCGGTCGCGGAAGGCGCGTACTGCATCGGCGCTCATCTTCTTCAGCTGGTGGTTGATGTTCTGGCCTTCGCCGGCTTCGCCCATGCCGAAACCCTTGACCGTCTTGGCCAGGATCACCGTCGGCCGGCCGCGGGTGTTCACCGCCTGCTGGTAGGCGGCGTACACCTTCTGCGGATCGTGGCCACCACGTGCCAGCGCCCAGATGTCGTCGTCGCTCATGTGCGCGACCAGCTCCAGCAGCTCGGGGTAACGGCCGAAGAAATGCTCGCGCACGTAAGCACCGCTCTGCGACTTGAAGGTCTGGTAGTCGCCATCCACGCATTCCATCATGCGCTGGCGCAGCAGGCCGCTGTGGTCGCGGGCCAGCAGGTCGTCCCAGCCACTGCCCCAGATCAGCTTGATCACGTTCCAGCCGGCCGCGCGGAACGTGCCTTCCAGTTCCTGGATGACCTTGGCGTTGCCGCGCACCGGACCGTCCAGGCGCTGCAGGTTGCAGTTGACCACGAACACGATGTTGTCCAGCCGCTCGCGGCCGGCCAGCGAAATCGCCGCCAGCGATTCGGGCTGGTCCATCTCGCCGTCGCCGAGGAAGGCCCAGACCTTGCGGTCCTGGTGCTGCTTCAGGCCGCGGTACTCGAGGTAACGCATGTAGCGCGCCTGGTAGGCGGCGGTCAGCGGGCCCAACCCCATCGACACGGTGGGGAACTGCCAGAACTCCGGCATCAGGCGCGGGTGTGGATACGAAGACAGGCCGTCACGACCGGCTTCGCGGCGGAAGTTGTCCATCCGTGCCGGATCGATGCGCCCTTCCACGTACGCACGGCCATAGATGCCCGGCGCGGAATGGCCCTGGATGTAGATCATGTCGCCGTCGAAGGTGTCGGTACGGCCACGGAAGAAGTGGTCGAAGCCCACGTCGTACAGCACCGCCGCCGACTGGTAGGTGGCGATGTGGCCGCCGACGTTGGAGTGCTTGCCGGCGCGCAGCACCATCACCATCGCATTCCAGCGGATCATCGCGTTCAGGCGGCGCTCGATGGCCAGGTCGCCCGGGTAGGCCGGCTGGCGCTCCGGCGGGATGGTGTTGACGTAGGCGGTCCACGCGCGCGCATGCAGGTCGCCGTGCCGCTGCGCATCCAGCTCGCTGAGCTGGTCGATCAGGTAATGCGCGCGTGGCCGGCCACCGGCCTGCATCACCGCCTCCAGCGATTCACGCCACTCCCGCGTTTCCAGCGGGTCGGTATCGAAGGGGGTCAGGGCTTGGTTCATGACTGTCTCCAGAGGGCGCCGACTCTGCCTGGGCGACAACACCGGCAGGGCGCACAGCACTGGAGCGGGGTCGCAATGGCGGAGCCGTGACGCGAAGGGCGACCGTGGCGGCCACCGGGGAGGCAAGCGTAGGCCTGGCCCCGCGGCTTCGATAGGCGGGCCCGGCTTGGGTCTCTGGCAAGCAAGGGTTGGCACGGTGCGCCATATCATGGGCGAATGTGCCGGGCGGAGAGTGCCTGGCATGGCCGCCTGCTGCAACGCCACTGTCATCGATGGTCGTCACCCTGCGGGGCTTTCCAGCCTCGGGGTGTTGGCCGGCCGTGAACAGCGTGAGGATCTGGGAGAAGAGCTACGCGCTGCGCCGACGGCTGCTGCGTGGCTTCTTCCTGCGTCGCGGTTCTGCCAGCGAAGACGCCGAGGACCTGGCGCAGGAGGTGTACCTGCGGCTGCTGCGGGCCACCGGCGAGAATGCCGCAGCGATCGAGAACCCGGAGGCCTACCTGTTCACGGTCGCGGCCAACCTGGCACGCGAGCACGCGCGCGCGCGCTTGTCGCTGCCGCCGCTGGAAGACGTGGATCAGCTGGCCGAAGTGCTGAAAAGCGAAGAAGACATCGAGGGCGAGTTCGAGCGCGCGCAGCGCTGGAACGATATCCGCAGCACCATCGCACGTCTGCCGGCGACCACGCGACGGGTGATGGAGCTGCATTACCGCGACGGGCTGGACTGCCCGGCAGTCAGCCAGCAGTTGCAGGTGTCGGTGCACATGGTGCGCAAGCACATCGGCAAGGGTCTGGAGGCCTGCAGGAAGGCGCTGGGCGCCAGGGAGCACGCATGAACCGGAACGCATCGCCCATGGCCGACGACACGGTCGCCTGCGAGGCAATGGACTGGTTTCTGCGCAATCGCGAGGGAGTGCTGGACGAGGCCGAGCGGATTGCGTTCCTGGACTGGATGAAGCGCTCGCCCGAGCACGTGCGCGCCTATATGCACGCCCTCGCGCTGCACCGGCAGGTCGGCGAGGCACTGCAATCGCCGTTGCCGGAAGAGGCGCCGGCGCCGCCACGGCAGGCGGCCGCCAAAGTGGTGCCTCTGTTCGATAGTGCCCCCGCCGCGCCGCACACCGCGCCGCTGCGCCGCCGCACGCGCGGGTGGGTGATGGCTGCCGCAGCCTGCATCGCCCTGCTCGGCGTGGGCCTGGTTCCGCAGCTGATGCCCACCGAACAGCTGTACAGCGCCGACCACGGTGAACTGCGTGACCTGGTGCTGCCTGACCGGACACAGGTGCGGCTCAACGCGGACAGCCGCCTGCGGGTACGCATGGGCTGGTTCAGTCGCAAGGCGGAACTGCTGCAGGGCGAGGCGACGTTCGACATCGCACGCGACCGCCGCCCGTTCCAGGTGCAGGTGAACGGCCTGGAGATCCGGGACATCGGCACAGTCTTCGACGTGTCGCGACGGCTGCAGAGCACGCGCATCGGTGTGGTTTCCGGCGAGGTCGAGGTCTGGAGCCAGGGCGCGGGTGCCCGCCGCCTGGCCCAGTTGGGGCAGGGCCGGGTGGTGCAGGTCGACGCGCGCAGCCATGCGGTGGAGTCCTTGGACATGCCACTGTCGATGCTGCTGGACTGGCAGCAGCGCAAAGTGTCCTTCCTTGACGAACGCTTGGACGAAGTGGCTGCTGCCTTCAACCGGCACAACCAGGTGCAGGTGCGCGTGCTGGACGAGGGCGCGGCATCGGCACGGTTGTCCGGCAGCCTCGATGCGCATCGCATCGGTGCGCTGCAGGCCTTCCTCGAACGTGACCCGCGCTTCGTGGTGAGCCGCGAGGGCGACACAGTGCGGGTTGGCAGCCGCTGAGGCCGAGGTGGCCGTGGACTGTCAGAAAAAATTCATTGAATCCGCGTTCTCCACTTTGGTGGATGCGGGCTCTTACTTGGGAGAAGCCGCTGCCGATCCGCGCAGCGGCGCCTGCTGCCTTCTCTCTTCCAAGGACCCGTGATGCGCAACACGCTCTACCTGTCGATCATCCTCGCCCTGTCTCCCGGCAGCATGCCATTGGCCTTCGCCGCCGCCGCCGATGGCCTGGAGGCGCGTGTGTCCACGCCGATCGCGGCACAGCCGCTGGCGCGTGCACTGGAGCAGTTGTCACGCAGTTCCGGGGTGCAGTTCCTGTACTCGGCCGATGGCGATGCCCGCATGGCCGGTGCGGTGCCGCGCGGTGCCACCGTCAGGCAGGCGCTGGATGCACTGCTGGCCGGTACCGGCCTGGGCTACACCGTGGTGGATGGCAATGTCATCGCCATCGATCCGGCACCGGTACGCAACGCGCCGAACCCCGGCGCACCGAAGCCGCGCGAGGCCGAGGCGGTGGTGGCGCCGACCCTGGACACGGTGAAGGTGATTGCCGCGCACGAGGTGATCGACCAGAAGAAGACCTCACCGGTAATCAAGGATTCGGTGGTCTACGACGAAATGGACAGCTACGGCGACGAGACCCTGGCCGAGAGCCTGATGGCCGCTCCAGGCCTGAGTGCGGTGGAGGATGCCGGCGAGCCACGTTACGTGACGGTGCGCGGCGTACAGGCCAACCTCAACTACACCACCATCGATGGCATCGCGATTGCCAGCGTGGGTGGCAGTGGCTCCGGCGAACGCATGAACAACCTGCAGCTGATTCCCAGCGACATCGGCACCCGTACCGACATCTACAAGAGCTTCAGTGCGGAGCAGGCACCGGATGCGATCGGCGGCGTGATCGACATCATCAGCCGCAGTGCCTTCGACCGGTCCGGCAAGTACGTGTTTGCCGACGTGGCAGGTATCTATTCCACGGCCGAGACCAACGTCGAGCGCAGCGCTGGCGGCAACCACGAAACCCTGGGCCACTTCGGCAAGAGCGCCAAGATGGTGTTCTCCAACCAGTTCGGCGCCGGGCAGGAGTTCGGCATCGTTGCGGTGGCACGCTATGAGCAGCGTTCGCGCAACAGCGTCAAGCGCTGGGTGGAGTCGAACTACTACTACAACGACGCCGGCAAGTACCTCACCGACGGCACCACCGGGCCGGATGAGGCCAAGGGTTGGAACGGGCTGCGTGCGCCCGGCAATTTCAGCACCGGCACCTACACCAACTTCATCACCAACTTCGGCGGCTCGGCCAAGCTGGAATGGAAGCCGTCGGACGATCCGTTCTACGCATCGCTGCTGCTGTACTCGTACCGGTTCTACGAGAACTCGACGATGAACAAGACCGACCTGTACGGCAACGCCAAGTTTCCGATCCGCAACCAGACCGAGGACAGCGGCACCACCCAGATCAACAGCATCTACATCAAGAACCGACACGACCGATGGGACCGCAGCAACCGCGGCGCCATCGCCAGATTCAACTGGGACATCGGCGACCGTTCGCGGCTGACCCTGCGCGGCGGCCATACCGAAGAGACTTTCCACAACAACCAGGTCTACTGGGGTGTGCGCGCCTACCCAAGCAGCCTGTTCGTCGACTACGAGAACGACAGCCACGGTTTCCCCAACGCGGTGGCGGTGTCCGATTCCAGCTTGCTGACCAGCTCGGCGTTCAAGCTCAATCCGGCGCAGGCTTATGTCTCCCCGCGCGATGCCAAGGAGAGCATCGACAACCTGCGCGCCGACTTCAGCTACAACATCGACGCCGATGCGCGTGGCTTCGGCCTGGCCACCGGCGCCGAATACCGCCACCTGAAGATCTGGCAGGACATCGACTTCGACTACTTCAGGAGCAGCGCCACGCTCAACGATTACCTGTATCCGGGATCGACGCTGCTGGGCAGCGTGCCGGGCTTCCCGCTGATCGACAACCGCAAGTGGAACGAGGAACTGCTACCGAAACTGGGCAACAACAATGCGGCGTATCCGAATGCCAACTTCACCAGTGACTACAGGTACGTGGAGGACATCACCAATGCGTACGTGTCCGCGCACTACGCCTGGGACCGGCTGCTGCTGATCGGTGGCCTGCGCCATGACCACACCCGCTTCGATGCCTACAGCCCGTTCAGCAATGATGGCGGCACCACCTATACCTCCGCCTTCCGCAACACGAGCGGTGGCTACAACAACCTGTTGCCCTCGTTGAATGCGACGTTCAAGCTGAGCGAGGACCAGCGCCTGCGCTTCTCCGCCAGCCGCACGCTGGGCCGGCCGACGCCGAGCAACATTGCCCAGGCCACCAGCACCAGCTGTGGCGATGACGAGGAGGGCAGGGGCTTCTGCACCATCAAGCAGGGCAATGCGAACCTGCAGCCGCGCCGTTCCACCAACATCGACCTTGCATGGGACCTGTACTTCAACGGCAACAACGGCCTGGTCTCGGTGGCGTTGTTCGACAAGGTAATCAAGGACGACATCTACACCCTGACCACCTTCGAGAACGTGGGCGATACCCGTTACCGGGTGACCCAACCGATGAACACCGATGAGTCCAGGCTGCGCGGCGTCGAGTTCGCGGTGGCCAACCGCAACCTGCAATGGGGCCGCCAGCGCTTCGACATGTACTTCAACGCCACGCGGCTGGAAGGCAGGACCAACTACCGCATCACCGATGGCACCGAGCGACGCCTGGACCGGCTGCTGTACCAGCCGGACTGGTCGCTCAATGGTTCGGTGATCTGGCGCATGCCGTGGAAGAACTCGCAACTGCGCCTGTCCGGAACCTACCGCAGCCGGATGCTGGTCGACTTCGGCGATACCCAGTGGCTGGACTCGTACTACGACCCGTACATGACCTTCAACATGGCCTTCAGCCACAAGGTCAGCAGGCACGTGACGCTGAAGTACGAAGCCAAGAACCTGTTCAACACCCAGCCGACCTACAGCACCGGCCCGAACGGGCGCTTCCGTACCGAGATCGACGACTACGGCCGCTTCTTCTACTTCCACATCATCTACAACTGAGGGCACAGCCGTGGAGACGATCAATCGCAGGCGATTCCTGGCCCTGGCCGGCCTGTCCGCTGCCGGCGCCTGGATGGGCACGGCACGCGCGCTGGCCGCGCAGGCCGATGCCACCACGCTGAACCCGCGCAACCTGCTGGCCAAGCCGCGCTTTGCCAGCACGCCCTTCACCCTGGGCGTGGCCTCGGGTGATCCCACGGCCGACGGCATGGTGCTGTGGACGCGGCTGGCGACGGAGCCGCTGGTGTTCGGCGGTGGCATGCCGACCCGGCCGATGGTGGTCGAATGGCAGCTGGCAGCGGACGAAGGCATGCGCAAAGTGGTACGCCAGGGTTCGGCGCTCGCGCATCCCGAACTCGGCCACGCGGTGCACGTGGAACTGGAAGGATTGGCGCCCGGACGGCCCTACTGGTACCGCTTTACCGTGGGTGGCCACGCCAGCGCAGTCGGTTGTACCCGCACGCTGCCGGCAGCCGCGGCAGCGGTGGATCGCGTGCGCTTTGTGGTGGCCGGCTGCCAGCACTACGAAGAAGGCCACTACACCGCGTGGCGGCGCATCGCCGAGGAACCGCTGGATTTCGTCTTCCACTACGGTGATTACATCTACGAAGGTGAAAGCCAGCCTGGCCTGCGGAAGATGAACGGCCAGCCGTTCACCAACCTGCGCAACCACGTCGGCCCGCAGACCTACACGCTGGATGATTACCGCCGCCGCTACGCCCAGTACAAGAGCGATGCCGACCTGCAGGCCGCGCATGCGTCGGCACCGTGGTTCGTCACTTTCGATGACCATGAAGTGGACAACAACTGGGCCGGCGCCGAAGACCAGGACGATACGCCCAGCGAAGTGTTCCTGCTGCGGCGCGCACAGGCGTTCCAGGCCTACTACGAGAACATGCCGCTGCGCCGTTCGGCATTCCCGCGCGATGGCCACATGCAGCTGTACCGGCGCGCACGCTACGGAACGCTGATGGACCTGCACCTGCTCGACACACGCCAGTACCGCAGCAAGCAGGTGAACATGGCGCTGCGTGAGGACGTGGAATCGGCGGAGCGCAGCATCGTCGGTGCGAAGCAGGAGCGCTGGCTGTTCGATGGCCTGGCCGATGCCGCGCCGCGTTGGCACACCATCGCCCATCAGGTGGCGCTGGGCAACTACATGCGCGAGAAGGACGGCGTGGTGCAGTCGTCCGATGACCAATGGTCGGGTTACCTGGACAGCCGCCGGCGCCTGCTCGACCACATCCAGAAGGTCGGCTTCGGCAACGTGGTGACCGCCTGTGGCGACGCGCACCGGCATTACGCCAGCGACCTGGTGCAGGACCATCGTGATTCGGGCGTGGTCTCCAGCGAGTTCCTTGCCACTTCGATCACTTCGGGGGCCGATGGCCAGGGCGTGGACGCTTACGCCCGCAACCAGCTTGCGCACAGCCCCAATCTGAAGGCGACCACCGACAAGCGTGGCTATGTGCTGTGCGATGTCACTCGTGATGCGTGGATCGGCGACATGAAGACGCTGGATACGGTGATGCGACCGAACGGTACCGTGCAGAGCTGGAAGCGCTACGCGGTGGAGCACGGCCGGCCGGGGCTGCAGGAGGCCTGAATCTAGCGGTCTGCGCTGTAGAGCCGAGCCCACTCTCGGCTGCTTCTTTCGGGGCAATGCGACCGGGGCGAAAGCAGCCGAGCATGGGCTCGGCTCTACAGGGATTCTTCAATCGTGCTCGAACCGCAGCGGTTCGGTGCCCATCGCCGGGTCACTGGTGCCGGGGCGACCATCCTCGGCGCGGCCGGCCAAACGCAGCACACTCCCACCCGCGCTGATGCGCAGGTCATACCAGCCGGCGGTAGGCGTTGCATCCCACGCCAATGAAGTCTGCGCATGTGCGGGCAGCGCCAATGTCTGTTCGGGCATGTGTCCTGCATAGGCGCCGCCATGCACGCGCACCTGCTGTGCACTGTCACCCAGATTGCGCAGGTGCAGCCGCAGCTGGCCATCCGCGCGATCGATTGAAGCCTGCACGGCAGGAGCCTTGGCCGCACCCTGAAAGTGGCGGTGGAAGCCGTTCGGACCGAGCAGCCACAGGTCATAGCGGCCCTGGGCGTCCAGCGGCCAACGCTCGCGCAGCGGCATGCCCGGCAGCAGCGTGTAACGGCGCGGCACCGCCTCCAGCCGCAGCCGATCGTAGACATGCAGCACTGCCGCTGCGCCCTCGCAGGACAACGCCAGGTCAACGCCCGCGACGTCGACCGCAGCAATCGATGCCTGCGGTCGATAGGGAAGGGCGCGCGCCGGGCGTACACCGCTTTCCTGTTTCGCTGGCTTCAGCCCCTCTGGCAGCGCGGGCACGGTGCGCCCCGGCAAAGCAGCGGCGCGTGCGGCCACCGCGCTCACGTCGGGCAGGCCGCGGACGAACGGGCGGGTATCGCGCTGGGCAAAGTCGAACGCAGTGCTGAGGTCGCCGCAGACCGCGCGGCGCCACGGCGAGATGTCCGGCGCGGACACACCAAAGCGGCGTTCGATCAGCCGAATGACCGAGGTGTGGTCGTACACCTGCGAATCGACCCAGCCACCGCGGCTCCAGGGCGAGATCACGTACAGCGGCACGCGCGGGCCCAGTCCATACGGGCGGCCGCGCAGTTCGGCGAAGTCGTACTTCTCATCTCCCGGTGCCGGATGGCGGTGGTACTCGCCTTCAGTGCTGACCGAGGACGCACCCGCCCAGCCACCGTCCACCGGCGAAGGCGGTGCCGGTGGTGGCATGTGGTCGAAGAAACCGTCGTTCTCATCGAACATCAGCAGCAGGGCAGTGCGGCTCCACACCTGCGGATCGGCGGTCAGTGCATCCAGCACGCGTGCGGTATAGGCCGCGCCCTGGGCCGGGCTGGAGGGGCCGGGATGCTCGCTGCCGGCCGCGTCGGCGATGATGAAGCTGACCTGCGGCAGGCGTCCGTCGATGACGTCCTGGCGCAGCTGCGCCAGGCCACGCGTGCTGACCCCGCGTGCGCGCAGCTGCGGGTCATGCCCCGGCGCAGCGCGGTAGGCCTGGCGGAACGCCTCGAAGCCGGCCAGCGGGTTGTCGGTGAAGTTGTCGGCCATGTCCTGGTAGATCTGCCAGGATACCCCCGCCTTCTGCAGGCGTTCGACATAGCTGGCCCAGCGGTACGACGCAGGATGCCCGCCGTGCTCGGGGAAGTTGTCGTGCGAGTTGGCGATCACCGGGCCGCCGGCGCGGGCGGCAGCATCGTTGTGGCCGGTCCACAGGAACACCCGGTTCGGGTTGGTTCCGGCCTGCATCGCGCAGTGGTAGGCGTCGCAGATGGTGAAGGCATCGGCCAGGGCGAACTGGAAGGGCAGGTCGCTGCGCTGGAAGTAGCCCATCG
This sequence comes from Stenotrophomonas sp. YJH_SMC_82, assembly GCF_059368875.1. NCBI lineage: Bacteria > Pseudomonadati > Pseudomonadota > Gammaproteobacteria > Lysobacterales > Lysobacteraceae > Stenotrophomonas > Stenotrophomonas sp. YJH_SMC_82. The sequence goes on along the minus strand of NZ_JCAFSE010000002.1, from coordinate 416,716 downwards.
AGTGGTTCTGCTTGGCTTTCGGCCATTGCCCCATGCGTCCGTGGTCCCAGGCCCGCTGTGCATCCGGCCAGGTGTGCGGCGTGCCTTCCACGCGCATGTAGCCGAAGTGCGCGGCGGTATCCAGCGGGAACGGCGCAATCGCGCGCTTGCCGCTGGCATCGGGCTGCAGCCACAGGCTGCGCGCGCGGGCGCCGGCCTGCAGTGCCTGCGCCGGAGCGACGAAGCGATCGCCGAAACCCCGCACACCCGGCAGCGTGCCGAAGTAGTGGTCGAACGAACGGTTCTCCTGCATGAACACCACGATGTGCTGCAGGTCTTCCAGGCTGCGGGTTTGCGCGGCGGGGGCGATCGCGGCGGCCCGGGCGATGCTGGGCAGCAGCGGGGAAAGGCCGGCGGCAACGCCGGCCTGCAACAACCGGCGTCGGCCGATATCGGTCACGGGCTCACTCACAGGTCCACACGGAAGGAGATGCCGACGGTGCGCGGAGCGCCGATGAAGGCGTTGTCGCGGCCGTCCACCCCCGCAAGATACCGCTTGTCGGTGAGGTTGCTCACCACCAGGTTGGCACCCATGCCCTTCAGGCGCGGCGACAGGCCCTGCAGGTCGAAGCCGATGTTCGCGTTGAACACGGTGGCCGAGGGCAGCTTGTTGACGTTGGCGGCGTCGAGGTAGCGGGTGCCCAGGTAACGGCCGGACAGGCCGAAGTTCCAGTTCTCGCCCTGCCAGTCCGCCGAGAGTACGAGGGTCTGTTCGGGTTGGCCGATCACCTTGGCGCCGTCGACGATGCCCAGCTGGGTATCACGCGCGGCATCGCCACTGCCCAGGTACTTGGAGCGGTTGTAGGTATAGGCGGCGTTGAGGCGCCAGCCGTTGTCCCAGCCATAGCCGAACGCCGCTTCCAGGCCGTTGCTTTCCACGCCGCCGAAGTTCTCGTAGACGCCGTCGGTCTCGCCCAGGTAGTCGATGCCGCTGACGAAGCCGGCCGGCAGGTAGACGATGCGGTTGTCGAACTTGATGTTGTACAGCGTGACCGAGGCGGTCAGGGGCCAGCGGCTGATGCGCATGCCCATTTCAATGTTGTCGGCGGTCTCCGGCTCGACGTTGCGGAAGCGCTGCGGGTCGGTCTCGCCGAGCACGCCGGAGGGGATGGCGGCGAAGTTCTGCGAGAAGCCCGCGAACAGCTCCATGCCTTCCACGCCGGGCGCCCAGGTGAAGCCGGTGGACAGCAGCGGATCGGACCTGGAGTCGGATGTGACGTGCTCGCTGGCACCGATCACGCGGCGGCGCGACTGGTCGACGAAGAACTGCTTCACGCCGAGGCGCGCGCTGAACGGGCCGAAGCGGGCCACGTCCTCGACGTAGTACATCTGTTCGTCGACCTTGTACTTGTCCTCGAACTGTACCCAGTACGGCTGGTGGTCGAAGGCGATGTCCTGGCCGACGTTGAGCAGGCGATGCCAGTCGCGGCGTGCCGAACGGTCCAGCTTCTCCACCCACAGGCCGCCGCGGATCGTGTTGTCGACTGCGCCGAAAGTCTGGCGCCATTCGACGTCGGCAGTAACGCCCATGCGGTCGTTGTCGTAGTGGGTGTGGCGATACGACTGCGCGCCCAGCACGTTGCCGGCGTAGCAGTTCGGATCGTACTCGGCGGTGAAGCCCAGGCGCGGGCTGCAGCTGGCCAGGCGCTGCGCGGCACTGCCATCGGGATTGACGAAGAAAATCTGGCCACGGTTGCTGCCGCCGTACACGGTCTTGCCACCGAGGTATTCCGACTCCGGGCGACCGGCTCCGTCATCGCTGACCTGCGCCAGATACGGTGGCAGCCAGTCGCCGCGGCCTTGCATGCGGTGCCCGTAGGCGGCCACCGAGGCCTTGAAGCCGTTGCCACCGTCGAAGGCCGCGCGCAGGTAGCCGAAGGTGTTCTCGCGCAGCGCACGCGAGCCGGAACGGTAGTTCTGGTCCAGGTAGGGAATGCCGGTGAGGGTACCGACCAGGTTGTCGCGATCCGGATTGGTCGCGAAGCCCTTCGGTGAGACGCTGGTGTACTCCGGCTCGTCCGCATCGTTGTAGGACAGGTAGCCGGTCAGGGTCCAGCGATCCAGTTCGGTGATGAACTTGCCGGCGATGTGGTCATTGCTGGTCTTGCCGCTGCCATCGATCCAGTCATGCACGCGCGCCGACGAGGCACTGACCCAGGCGCGGGTGTGGCCGCCGAGCAGGCCGGTGTCGTAGCGCACGTAGTACTTGCGTGCCTCGTTGTCACCGGCGCCGACCACGAAGCGCAGGCGGCTGTCCTGCAGCGGATCGCTGGTGAGGAAGTTGAGCGTGCCGCCCAGGGCCTCGTTCGAGCGCGAGGAGATATCGGCAGTGCCCTGGCTGACTTCCACCGTTTCCAGGTCGAGGGTGTCGATGTAGCGGTTGGCCAGCGAGCCGCCGCCGTAACCCGAGCCACCATTGGGCAGGCCGTCGATGGTGGTGCCGATCTGCTGGGTATCACGGTTGGTGACGAAGCCACGCATGCTGATCTGCGTGCCCCACACCGACGAGCCGGTGGCATCGGCCTCGCTGACCACCACGCCGGGCACTTCGTTGAGCGCGTCGTTGACGCTGCTCATCACGGTCTGCCGGTTCAGCGTTTCCGCACGCACGGAAGTCTTGGCATAGCTGGTGGCCTGGCCGATCACCTGCACCTGGTCGAGGGTGCGGGCCTCACTGCTGCGCGCTTCAGCGGCATCGCCCTGCGGTGCTTCGGCCAGGGCGTCCAGTGCGGGAGCGATCAGCAGGGCAAGCAGCGAGACACGGGGAAAGCGCGCAGACGTTCGCATCGAGACCGGACCTTCAGAGCAGGGAAGCCCCGGAGTGTCGGCAGCGCCAATGACATCGGCATGACGTGGCGATGCAGGAATCGTGTTCTGCGACGGCCGGCACCCGCCGCCTGCTTCAGTACCGTGCGTCCTTGGGCTTCGGGTCACGCGGCCAGTCCTTGCCCTTGTTGGCGAAGTCCGGCCGCGGCTGGTTGATGAAATAGCCGGCGATGTCCACCGCATCCTGGTCCGGCATCACCTGCTGCCCCAGCGGCGGTGCGCGGGTCACTGCCGGTGGCATGTTGTGCTTGATGAAACCGGCCGCCTTGTACAGGCGCGCCATGCCGGCACCGATGTTGAAGCTGTGGTCGCCCCACAGCGGCGGGAAGGCGATGTCACCGCTGGCATCGCGTCGGCCTTCGCCGTTGTCGCCATGGCAGGCGGCGCACTGCACGGCATACAGCGCCTGGCCGCGGACCGGGTCCGGAGTCAGCGTGCTGTCGATGGGGCCCTCACTGGGCGCGGCCACTTTTGCACCCTCTGGCACCGGGCTGCTCAGCCACGCCATGTAGTCGAGCATCGCGCGCATCTGCGGTGCGTCCTTCGGCAGCGGCTTGCCGTTCATCGAGCGCTGCAGGCAGCCATTGATGCGCTCGGTCAGCCCGATCACCTTGCCCGGGCGCGGCATGTAGCGCGGATAGGCACCGCCGCCGGTATTGAAGTAGTGGTTGCCGAACGGTCGCTTGCCCTCGGCCATGTGGCACGAATTGCAGTTCAGATCGTTGCCGACGTTGTCCGGAAGCAGGCGCGCGGTCTCGTTGAGGATGCGCCGGCCGAGCATCACCGATTCGGCATTGCCCAGTCCGGCGATCTCCTCGGCACTGGGCGCGTGGTAGTGGGCGACCACCTTGCCCTGTGCATCGAGGATATCGATCGTACTGGCTACGGCGGCATCCAGGCCCGGGTGCAGGTGACGATAGGCGAGGGTGCCCGCACCGGCCAGCAGCACCACGGTGATCGCACTACCGAGCAGCAGGCGGGAACGTTTGCGCGAACGCTTCATCGTGCGGCCTCCTGCGGAACGAAGTGCACCGGCTTGTCACGCACCACCCGGCGCATGCGTGCCACCTCGACCTCGCTCACCGCGCTGGCCTGGTTGCCCCAGCTGCTGCGGATGAAGGTCAGGATCTGTGCCAGCTGCGCGTTCGGCAGCTGCTCGAAGCCGGGCATGGTGAAGGCCATGCGGTCGTGCGGGGTGTGCGGGGTGCGACCCCCGATCAGGGTCACCTGCACCAGCGAACTGGGATCGTCGGCGAACACGATCGAGTTGCCTGCCAGGGCAGGATAGACGCGTGGCATGCCGCGCCCGTCGGCACGGTGGCAGGCCTGGCAGTGCTCGGCATAGGCCAGCGAACCGGCCACGCGATAGTCGCCACTACGCAGCGCGGCGGTGGTGGTGTCGGTACCAGGCGACCACTGCGCACTGCGTCCCTCACGCGCCGGCAGCTGCTTCAGGTAGCGCGCCATGGCCAGCAGGTCAGCGTCGGACAGGTACTGCGTGCTGTGCTCGACCACGTCGGCCATGCCACCGAAGGCTGCCGATCGATCGGTGCGCCCGGTGCGCAGGAAGTCGACGATCTCGCCCTCGCTCCAGCTGGCCAGGCCGGTCGATTCATTGCGCAGGTTCTTCGCATACCAGCCTTCCAGCACCGAGCCGGACAGGAACTGGCGGCTGCCATCGTCGGCCATCGCCTTCTCCTGGAACGCCAGCCCACGTGGTGTATGACAGGCGCCGCAGTGGGCCAGGCCCTCAACCAGCTCAGCGCCACGCTGCTGGCCCACATCCAGCGACGGATCCGGGTTGAAGCTGCGCGGGCGCGCGAACAGCAGCTGCCACCATGCCAAAGGCCAGCGCATGTTGGCCGGCCATGGAATCGTGCTGTCGGCGTTGCTTTGCTTCACCGGCTGCACCGAGCCCATGAAATAGGCATACAGCGCCTTGATCTCGGCATCGCTGGCGATCACGTACGAGGCATACGGCATCGCCGGATACAGCGGCTGGCCGTCGTGGCGGATGCCGCGGCGGACCGCGCGTTCGAAATCGGCGTAGTCGTAGGCACCAATGCCGGAGTCCGGATCGGGGGTGATGTTGGTCGAATAGATCGTGCCCATCGGCGTCTGCATGCCCAGGCCACCGGCGAACGGCTTGCCGCCCGGCGCGGTGTGGCAGGCCGCGCAGTCGGCGGCACGTGACAGGTAGCGCCCCTGCGCGATCAGCGCCGGATCGTGGATGTCGACCTGCGCAGTCTGTCGCGGTGCGAACCAGTAGGGCGTGCTGCGGGCGATGCCGTAGGCGGCGGCCACCGTGGCGGCCAGGGCAATGGCGAGCTTGAACGAGATGCGCATGGCGGCACTGTGGGCACTCCCGGGCGCGCGTTCATTGATCCGGATCAATGACTGAACGGATACAGCTTTTACACCAAACTGAATCGTTCCTGCGTTGTCATCAAGCCGTCATCCGTGCGCGATAGATGGCCGGTCTATTGGGCGTTACCGTCCCAATCTGTCTGATTCACCCCTATGACGTGATATGAAGCGCCTGCTGCTGTTGTTGCTGGCGTGCGCCGGCCTGTGGCTGGCCGCATGCTCATCCTCGATCAACGCCTCGTCCACCTCACTCGCCGATCAGCTGATCGCGCCGGGCGGCGTGTCGACCCTGCTCGATCGTCCGCGCATCGCCGCGGCCATCGCCGAACTGCCCAACCGCCATGGCTTCGCGGCGGGCCGCGATGGCGTGCCGATCTTCTGGCGCGTATTCGATCCGGGCGACTACGGCGCGCGTTACCGCTACCTGCCGCAGCGCCACGAGAACGGCCTGCCGCTGGATACCGGCCTGAGCCTGGCCGTGCCGCAGCCGTTCCGCGCGCAGGCGCCGCGCGGCACCGTGGTGCTGCTGCATGGGTGGATGATGAACGGTGATTCGATGCTGCCATGGTCGCTGCAGCTGGCCGAATCCGGCTACCGCGTGGTCACGCTCGACCTGCGCAACCATGGCCAGTCCGGCACCGGCCCGTCCGGCTATGGCACCTATGAGTCGGATGACGTGGTCGATGTGATCGGCGAGCTGCGCGCGCGCGGCGAAGTGACCGGGCCCCTGTACCTGTTCGGTGTGTCCTATGGTGCGGCCACGGCGGTGTTCACCGCCGACAAGCTGGGTGACCAGGTCGAAGGCGTGGTGGCGATGGAATCGTTCGCCAATGCCGGCGTGGCGATCCGCACCATGATCCCGCACCTGATGGGGCTCCAGCCGGAAGGCCTGAAGGCGCAGGCGGTGGCGTCGTACGCGCGCTGGCGCTACGGCGGCCAGGACATCAACCAGGTGATCGCCGCCGCCAGCCGCCGCATCGACGTCGATCTGGACCGCGTGGACGTCGCGCGTGCGTTGGCCGATACCCGCGCCTGCGTGCTGTTGCTGCACGGGCAGGGCGACCAGCACATTCCGGTCAGCCAGGGCCGCGAACTGGCCCAGGCCAACCCGCGCGCGCACTACATCGAAATGCGCGGCGAGGACCACATCACCCTGCCGCTGCGGCTGGACCTGCTGGCGGGCGTGGTCGATGACTGGATGGCGCGCGACGAGCACCATCCGCAGAGCGCGTGCCCGGCACCGCAGCTGCCGGCCCAGGCTGAGTGGCTGGCGCGCAGCTGAGAAAAAGGGGACGGAGGGGATTAAGTCGTTTCCAGGCCAGGTGTGCGGGAAACGACTTAATCCCCTCCGTCCCCTTTTTCTGTCAGGCCACGCGTCGTGCCAGTGCGCGGGCAGACGCCGCGACGCCGAGCAGCAGCGCGGCCACGCACAGGAAGGCGAAACCGAGGCTGGTGGCATGCGCCAGTGCGCCGATCGCTGCCGGACCGGCGAGGATGCCGGCGTAACCCAGTGTGGTCACCGCGGTGATGGCGATGCTCTCCGGCATCACCCGCTGCTGGCCCGCCATCGAGAACAGCGCCGGCACGATGTTGGCGCAGCCCAGCCCGACCAGTACGTAGCCGGCCAACGCCACCGGGAACGAGGGCACCAGCGTGGCCAGGGTGAAGCCCGCCGCAGCGGTGATGCCGCCGATGACCAGCGTGCGGGTCCGGCCGAGGCGCTCGACGATGCCGTCGCCGAACAGGCGCATCGCGGTCATCGCCAGGGTGAACAACGCAAAGCCGGCCCCGGCCTGGTCGCGCGGTACCTGCCGCACTTCCGCCAGGAACACCGCACTCCAGTCCAGCATTGAGCCCTCGGCAAGGAACACCACGAAGGCCAGCACGCCGATGAACAGGACCACGCCGTGCGGCAGCGCCAATAGCGGGCCTTCGTGCAGGATCCGTTGCGGACGCCAGTGCGGTGCCGACAGCACGGCAACCAGCAGCAGCGCGGCCACCGAAAGCAGCGCGGCCAGCCACAGCGGCGTGCCGAGGATCAGCAGCCCGGTCATGCAGCCGGCGCCGACGAATCCACCGATGCTGTAGAAGGCGTGGAAGCCGGACATCATCGCGCGTCCGGCGTCGCGCTCGACTGCCACGGCCTGCATGTTCATCGCGCAATCCAATGCACCGACGCCGGCGCCGAACACGAACAGCGCTGCGCCCAGCGCCACGGGCGAGGGTGCCAGCACCAGCAAGGGCAGGGCGCCCAGCATCATCGCGCAGGTGATCACCATCACCCGACGGCATCCCAGTCGCCCGGTCAGCGCACCTGCCAGTGGCATCGCCAGCAACGAACCCAGCCCGAGGCACAGCAGCACGGCGCCGAGACTGGCGTCGGACAGCCCGGCCTTGGCCTTTGCGTAGGGCACCATCGGCGCCCACGCGGCGGTGGCGAAGCCGGGAATGAAGAAGGCGGCACGGGTGGCGTGCTGCTGGGCACGTGGGGATGAAGGCGTCATGCGCGATGCGAAGCTCCGGGAGAGCTCCATGAAATCGTTATCAGGCCAGGTCGGCAAGTGCCATGCCCGACATCAAACGACGCATACGATTGCAGTGACCCGATTGCGTCACCAGCGATTAACGCCACGCACGGACAGTGGCTGCACAGTCGGCATCCCGCCGGCCGCTGCCGGAGACCTGTACATGAGCACGACACCGACCATCCTCCTTGTCCATGGATTCTGGGGCGGGGCCGCACATTGGGCCAAGGTGATCCTGGAACTGCATCGCAACGTCCACGACCGCGTGCAGGCGGTGGAACTGCCGCTTACCTCGCTGGCCGACGACGCAGGACGCACCCGGAAAATGATCCGGCAGATCGACGGGCCGGTGCTGCTGGTCGGCCACTCCTACGGCGGCGCGGTGATCAGCCAGGCCGGTAGCGAGCCCAACGTGAAGGGCCTGGTCTACATCGCTGCCTTCGCGCCTGATGCCGGCGAGAGCCCCGGTGGCATCACCCAGCAGCACCTGCCGGAGGCAGCGCCGAACCTGGCACCCGACAGCGATGGCTACCTGTGGCTGCGTGCGGACAGGTTCCATGAGAGCTTCTGCCAGGACCTGAGCGCCGACGAGGGCCGGGTGATGGCGGTGACCCAGAAGGCGCCGTTGGCGAGCACCTTCGGTGATGCGGTCAGCGATCCGGCCTGGAAGCACAAGCCGAGCTGGTACCAGCTGTCCCGCCAGGACCGCATGATCGCGCCGGACAACCAGAAGGCCATGGCCACGCGCATCCAGCCCAAGCGATTGCTGGAGCTGGATGCCAGCCATGCCTCGCTGGCCTCGCAGCCGAAGGAAGTGACCGCGCTGATCCTGGAGGCCTGCGCCGCCATCGGCGGCTGAGCCTGCGCGGCGCGTCGCACCGCACGACAGGATTCCACCTTCGGCGAGATCACCAACCCGGCCACGCAGGCCAAGGTGGTACATCGCACCCAACCGTATTGGTTGCTGGATGCGATGGCGCGTTATGAATTCAGTGATCGCCTGTCGGCCACGCTCAACGTCAACAACCTGCTGGACAAGCGCTACTACACGATCTTCAGCTGGTACAGCACCTACACCTGGGGTGAGCCGCGCAATGTGCGGCTGGCGATGACGTACAGGTTCTGACGCGGGTCCTGTAGAGCCGAGCCCGCGCTCGGCTGGCTGTCACACCGCAGCCGAGCGTGGGCTCGGCTCTACGGAAATGCGCCCGCGATGCTTTGCGGCATCGCGGGCGTTGTGGTTACAGCGGCAGGTCGAACACCAGCACTTCGGCGTCGTTGCCGTTCTCCAGGGTCAGCTGCGCTTCGTCGCTGACCTGCAGTGCATCACCGGCTTCCAGGGTGATGCCATTGACCTGCAGCTGGCCTCGGGCAACCTGCACATAGGCACCACGGCCATTGCCGAGCGCGTGGTGCAGCTTCTGGCCGCCATCGAGGATGGTGGCGAAGATGCGGGCATCCTGGTGGATGCGCAGCGAACCGTCGGCACCGTCCGGCGAAGCGATCAGGCGCAGCTGGCCGCGCTTGGTCTCCGGGGCGAAGTGGGTCTCCTCGTAGGACGGCGTGATGTTCTCGCGGTCCGGGAAGATCCAGATCTGCAGGAAGTGCACGGTCTCGTCGGCCGAGTTGTTGAATTCGCTGTGGCTGACACCACTACCGGCACTCATGCGCTGCACGTCGCCGTAGCGCAGCACCGAGCCGGTGCCCATCGAGTCCTTGTGCTCCAGCGCGCCGCCCAGCACATAGGAAACGATCTCCATGTTGCTGTGGCTATGGGTGCCGAAGCCCTGGCCGCCGATCACCTTGTCTTCGTTGATCACCCGCAGCGGGCCGAAGCTGACGTAGCGGGGGTCGTAGTAGTTGGCGAAGGAGAAGGTATGGCGCGAGGACAGCCAGCCATGCTCGGCCAGGCCACGGGTAGCGCTCTTGCGGATCTGCAGCATGATGGAATCTCCTTGTTCGATGGTTTCGATGGGGCGGGGTGAGGCGGTAGTTGCCGTGTTTCCCCGTTGGAGAGAAGTATCTGCTTGCGCCCGGGGTTTGAAAAACGGATAGTTTTGACGGCCATCATCGAAAAATTCGAATGCTCAAGCTCAGCCTCGATGCCCTGCAGATCCTGGATGCCATCGACCGCCGCGGCTCTTTTGCCGGCGCCGGCAAGGCGCTGCACAAGGTGCCCTCGACCATTTCCTACACTGTGGCCAAGCTGGAGGAGGACCTGGGCGTGCAGCTGTTCGACCGGGTCGGCCCGCGTGCCGAACCGACCGAGGCCGGACGCGCCCTGCTGGACGAGGGTCGGCATCTCCTGCGTGCGGCCCGCGAGCTGGAGCTGCGGGTGCGCCGGGTGGCGTCGGGCTGGGAGACCGAACTGACCCTGGCGGTGGACTCGGTGTTCCCGACCTGGCTGCTGGGCCCGGACATCGCCGCGTTTCGTGAGGCGGAGGCGCCGACCCGGCTGCGGCTGATCGGCGAGGCCTTGTCCGGCACCTGGGAGGCCCTGCTGGACCGCCGCGCCGACCTGCTGGTCGGGGCGCCGGGCGAGGGGCCCAGTGGCGGTGGTTACGTGGTCGAGCCGCTGGGCACGGTGGAGTTCGTGTTCGCGGTCGCACCGGATCATCCGTTGGCCAAGGTGCCGGGCGTGCTCGGTCGCGAGCAGCTGGTCGAGCACTGCGCGATCGCCGTTTCTGATTCGGCGCGGCGGTTGCTGCCGCGCACGGTGGGCCTGTTGATGGGGCAGGAGATGCTGACCGTGCCTGACATGGCCAGCAAACTGAAGCTGCAATGCGAAGGTGTGGGCTTCGGCTTCCTGCCCGAGCCGTGCGCGCGTGCTGCAGTGGCGCGTGGCCAGCTGGTGATCCGCGAGGTGGAGGAACACAAGCCGGAGGAAACGTTCTGGCTGGCCTGGCGCACCGGCGAGGACGGCGCGGCACTGCGGTGGTGGCGCGAGCGCCTGCGCAGGCCGGAGCTGCTGTCGCAGTGGTGGCAGGCAATGGCCAAGGGGTAGGGTTTGGCAGGGCTGCGCCCTGCACCCGCCGAGGCCAAAGCAACAGCAACAGCAACAGCAACAGCAACAGCAACAGCAACAGCAAAAGCGTGCATTCCGTGAGATGGCGGGGTGGGTCCGGTTGCGGGGGCCGCTGCAAGTACGTCCATGTAAGCTCGGTCGCCGCATCCATGCGGCTCACGCCCCCGCAACCGGACCCACCCCGCCTTCGACAGTTTTCCGCGATCTGTCGGAACGGCGTACTGCTCTGGTAGGTGTCGACCTTGGTCGACACGGTGGATCCACGTCATGCGTGGTTGAATTCACTCGATATCTGACAGATGTGTCGACCAAGGTCGACACCTACCAACAGCCGCGTGAACCTGTCGAAGGTGGGGCGGTGTCGGAGTGCGGGGTGTCAGCCGCATGGGCCCGAGGCATGCCTCGGGCGGGTTGGGCAGGACGCCCAACCCCGGTCTTGCCGTGTGCGCAGGAAAGCGCACACGAGCAAGCGGCTGCCAAGCCTGCATGGACGTACTTGCGGCGTCCCCGCACTCCGACACCGCCCCGCCAACCCACGGAATGCGTGCTGTTGCTGTTGTCGTTGAGGTTGCCGGCCAGCGGCCGGCACTACCAGGGGTGCAGGGCGCAGCCCTGCCGAAAAACACGCATAAAAAAACAGCAGGCCGAGGCCTGCTGTTTCGGTGTAATGGTGCGCCCGGAGAGATTCGAACTCCCGACCGCCTGGTTCGTAGCCAGGTACTCTATCCAACTGAGCTACGGGCGCCAATTACATAAACTTGTTGTGCTGACTGTGTATGGTGCGCCCGGAGAGATTCGAACTCCCGACCGCCTGGTTCGTAGCCAGGTACTCTATCCAACTGAGCTACGGGCGCGCGGTACACAATCAAATTTTACTGCATTTCCAGCGGCGGATGCTGAAAACCTGTCGAGTGGTGCGCCCGGAGAGATTCGAACTCCCGACCGCCTGGTTCGTAGCCAGGTACTCTATCCAACTGAGCTACGGGCGCCCTGCGACAGGAGCGGAATTATGCGGATGTCGGCGCGTACCGTCAACAGTTTTGTGAAAATTTTCATCCAACTGAATGAAAAAGCGGTCCGCCACAGCGTCAGGGGCCTTCAACCAGGCGAAATGATCCGCACGCGTGCCCAGTTCCTGCGCCGACAGCACGCGCAGCTGCGCGTCCACATTCGGCAGCTTGGCCAGCAATGTCTGCATCGATCCGGTCGGTGCCAACCAGTCGTGTTCCATCAACACCGCCTGCGCGCTGCCATGCACGCGCGCCATCTGTGCGTCGAGGTCTTCGTCCATGCCGGCCGCGGCATAGTGGTTGTTCAGGCCCACGCGCGCCCAGTCGGCGATCAGTCCGCGCGCTTCGGTGCCGCCGAAGCCGAGGCGCCGGCCATGCAGCACGCCCTGGCGCTGTGCGATCCACGGCAGGAAGCGGTAGACCAGTGGCAGCAGCCAGCCCCGCGGTGGCGGGAAGCCGCGCCAGAACGGTGAGCCGCTGGCCGCCAACCACAAGCGGTTGAAGTGCTGCGGATTGCGGCCGGCATGCACGCAGGCCAGCTGACCGCCGAGGCTGTGGCCACCGATGATCCAGGGCAGCGCGCCGGCCTCGTCATCCGCCGCGACAAGGACCGCCTGGCTGGTGGGCAGATCCTGTTCGAGTACCTCGCGATAGCCCCAGTCCTGCGTGCGCGACGGCCGCAGTGAGCTGCTGCCATTGCCGCGCCACTCGTGCAGGTACACCGCCACGCCCTTCGCCGCCAGCGCCTGCGCCAGCGGCAGGTAGTGGCGCGCGGCCACGCCCAGTGCCGGCAGCCACAGCAGGCGCGCGATGGGCTGTGCAGGCACGCAGGCAATCACTTCGTAGCGATGGCCATCAGCGCACTGCACGGCGAGGACGTCCGGTGTGAGGCTCATGCGTGGGGTGCCGCGCCGAAGTGATCGAGCACCAGCACCTCGCTGCGGCCGGGGGCATAGCCCTGCTGCAGGCCGCGTGCAACGTAGTCGATACCGGCTTCGCAGGCATTGGCCAGGCTCAAGCCGTTGCACAGTTGCGCGGCGATGGCCGAGGCCAGCGTGCAGCCGGTGCCATGTGCGTCCAGCGGCAGGCGGGCATGGATGAATTCTTCGCTGCTGACGCCGTCGAAGTAGCGGTCGATCACGCGGTTGCCTTCCTGCAGATGGCCACCTTTGAGCAGCACCGCACCGGCGCCCAGATCGAGCAGGGCGGAAGCGGCGCGCTCCGCGTCATCGCCGTTGCCGATCTTCCGTCCGACCAGCAGCTCTGCTTCCGGCGTGTTCGGGGTGATCAGCGTGGCCAGCGGGATCAGCCGCTCGCGCATCGCCTGCAGGGCGCTGTCTTCCAGCAGGCGCGCGCCGCTGGTGGCGACCATCACCGGGTCCAGTACCACGTGTGGCGGGCGATGGCGCTCCAATGCATCGGCGACGGCATTGATCACCTCGGCGTTGGCCAGCATGCCGAGCTTCACCGCGTGGATGTCGAAGTCGTCGAAGCAGGCGTCCAGTTGCGCGCGCAGGAAATCGATCGGCGGCACATGCACGGCGATGACGCCGCGGGTGTTCTGCGCGGTCAGTGCAGCAATCGCGGAAAGGCCATGCACGCGGTGTGCGGCGAAGGCCTTCAGGTCGGCCTGGATGCCGGCGCCACCACCGGAGTCGGAGCCGGCGATGGTGAGGGCGGAAACGGGAGTGGTCGGGCTCATCCAGCGATTGTGCCGTGGTCACCGTAAAGGAGGTAGCGTCGCCGCTGATAGATGGGGTCAGATCCCTTTTCCGCAGGAAAAGGGATCTGACCCCCCGGAGCGCCGCTCTCAATGCCGCCAACGCGCCCACTGCTGGTACAGCACATAACCCAGTCCGGTCAGGCCGGTCAGCAGGGCGGGGGCAAGCAGGGCGTCGTACTGCCAGCGCACGAACAGCCAGGCGCCGAGGATGCCGCCGGCGAGGAAGCCGCTGATGATCAGGCCGCTGAGGGTCAGTCGCCGTACCTGCAGTGGCAACCCGCGCAGCAGGTGGCCCAAGCCGATGCCGAGGTCGGTGAACATGCCGCTGAGGTGGGTGGTGCGCACCACCGCGCCGCTGAAGGTGGTGGCCATCGCATTCTGCAGGCCGCAGGCCATGGCAGCGGCCAGTGCACCCCATATCTGGTGCCGTTCGAACAGCGGAATGGCTACCAGCAACAGTGCTGACTCCAGCGCCAGCGCCACGCCGTAGCGTCGGCCCAGCTGCAGGGTGCTGTCCTGGATCAGCAGGCCGCTGAGCATTGCGCCCAGCGAGAACGCGATCAGCAGTCCCCACAGGTGTCCGACCGCGCGCCAGTCACCCTGGGCCAGTGCCATGCCGAGCTGGCTGGTACTGCCGGTCATGTGGCTGACCGCCTGGTGCTCGAAACCGAGGAAGCCGACCACGTTGACCATGCCGGCCACGCACGAGAGCGCGACCGCGCCGATCCAGACCCAGGTGGGCAGGCGTATTCCCATCGGCGGGGCCCGTCAGGGCCCGCCGAAGCCGCCGTTGAACTGCAGCTCGCTGAAGGTGTTGCTGGCCGGGTCGAACACCGCGCCCCAGAACTGCGCGCCGCCATCGCAGACGCGGATCGCTTCGCGGGCCGGATTGATGCCGCTGTCGTCGGGCAGGTGGAAGGCATTGATGTAGATCAGGCGTCGGCCTGCGCTTTCGATGCCGACGTACTGCCGGTCAAAGTCGAGCACCTTCGGCACCTGGGCCTCCAGCGAAGACAGGTTCGCTTCCAGCTGGTCGATCTGCTGCCGGCTGGGTGCCCAGTAGCCGCTGACCCGCCCGGCCTCGCGGCCGGGGCTGGGCCGAGAGCAGGTGTCGAGCACCTGCGCGGCGATGATCGGGCGGGTGACCACCCAGGACTGGCCGGTGCGCTCGGCGGTGGGCACACTGGCCGGGCCGCGCGTAGTGGTGCAGGCGCCCAGCACGGCTGCGAGGGTGATTGCAGCCGTGGGCAGCAGCAGGCGGGTGCGGCGGTTCACAACACCTCCGAAGCGTAATCGGCCAGGCGCGAACGCTCGCCACGGCGCAGGGTGATGTGTGCACTATGCGGCCAGTTCTTGAAGCGATCCACCGCGTAGGTCAGGCCCGAGGTGGTCTCGGTCAGGTACGGGGTGTCGATCTGCTCGACGTTGCCCAGGCAGACGATCTTGGTGCCGGGGCCGGCGCGGGTGATCAGCGTCTTCATCTGCTTCGGGGTGAGGTTCTGTGCCTCGTCCAGGATCAGGTAGCGCGACAGGAACGTGCGGCCGCGCATGAAGTTCATCGAGCGGATCTTGATGCGGCTGGCCAGCAGGTCGTTGGTCGCCTGGCGCCCCCACGTGCCGCCTTCCTGGTTGTGCGTGAGCACTTCCAGGTTGTCGGTCAGCGCGCCCATCCACGGCGTCATCTTCTCTTCTTCGGTGCCGGGCAGGAAACCGATGTCCTCGCCGACGCTGACCGTGGCGCGGGTCATGATGATCTCGCGGTAGCGCTGCTGGTCCATCGTCTGCGCCAGGCCGGCGGCCAGCGCCAGCAGGGTCTTGCCGGTGCCGGCGGTACCCAGCAGCGTGACGAAGTCGATCTCCGGATCCATCAGTGCGTTGAGGGCGAAGTTCTGCTCGCGGTTGCGTGCGCTGATGCCCCACACGGCGTGGCTGCCGTGGCGGAAATCATCGACCAGCGACAGCACCACCTTGCCGTCACCGACCACGCGGCTGACGCGCAGCTCGACTTCATCTTCGCCGGGCAGGTAGACGTACTGGTTCGGGTACCACTCCTCGCCGTCCTGCGCCTGGATTTCGTAATGGGTACGGCCCTTGTCGCTCCAGCTGCGCAGGTCGTCGCCGTGGCGCTTCCAGAAGTCTTCCGGCAGCTCGGTAGCGCCGGTGTAGAGCAGGCTGAAATCGTCCAGCGCGCGGTCGTTCTCGTAGTCCTCGGACACGATGCCGGCGATGGCGGCCTTGATCCGCAGGTTGATGTCCTTGGAGACGAACACCACCGGCAGGTCGGGGGTTTCTTCCTTCAGGGCCAGGATCGCGCCGAGGATGGCGTTGTCCGGGATCACCTTGCCGAAGCTCTTGCCAGCGTCGAAATGGCTGGTCTGGAAGCGCAGCTTGCCGGCGCTCTGCTTGCCGCGCAGCTGCAGCCCATTCGGGCGCTGCAGCGGAATGCCGTCGGCCAGGTTGTCCAGGCCGGAGGCCTGCACCAGCTCGTTGAGGAAGCGGCTCACTTGGCGGGCGTTGCGGCTCGCTTCGGAGGTGCCCTTCTTGCCGTTGTCCAGCTCCTCGATCACCTGCATGGGCAGGTAAACGTCGTGCTCCTCGAATTTGAACAGCGCGGTCGGATCGTGCATCAGCACGTTGGTATCCAGCACGTAGATGCGCTTGCCTCGGGTCATCGTCGATTCCTGGTTACGGACAGGGAAAAACCACCACGGCCTGCTGCCGGGCAGGGTGATGGCAGACACAGTAGGCAGTGGGACTCACTTGGACTGGGAGGCCTTCAGTTCGGCGAGAACGGCATCGGCATGGCCGGCGACCTTGACCTTGCGCCAGGACTGCACGATGCGGCTGTCGGGGGAAATCAGGAAGGTGCTGCGTTCGATGCCACGTACCTGCTTGCCGTACATGTTCTTCATCTTGATCACGTCGAAGGCGCTGCACAGCGCTTCGTCGCCATCGCTGACCAGGGGGAAGCCGAAGCCCTGCCTGGCACAGAAATTGTCGTGCGACTTCACCGAATCGCGCGAGACGCCCAGCACGACCGCGCCGGCCTTCTTGAACTTCGGCAGCAGCGCGTTGAAGTCGATACCTTCGGTGGTGCAGCCGGGAGTGCTGTCCTTGGGGTAGAAGTACAGCACCAGCCACTGGCCGGCATAGTCGCCGAGGGTGGCCTGGTCGCCACCGGACAGCGCCAGCGGCAGGGAGAGGGTGGTGCTGTCCAGGGTATCGCCGTTGTTCATGAGGTCCTTCTGTCGAGCCTGGGTTCTTTCCAAGACAATTGCATGAAACGCCACGCGCCCGTGAGAGGCGCGCGAAAAATCAGGAATTCATTCAGAACTTCATCGGGTCCATGATCGCGTCCAGGTTCAGGTGGTCGCAGAACTCAAGGAAATCGTCGCGCAGCGCGGCGATGTGCATGTTGGCCGGCACGCCGATGGTGACCTGTGCACTGAACATTTCCGCACCGGTCTGCATGGCGCGGTAGCGCGTGCTCTGCAGGTTCTCGATGGTGATGCCCTGGCGGTCGAAGAAGTCGGCCAGCTGGAACAGGATGCCCGGCTTGTCGGCGGCGATCACTTCGACGATGTACGGCAGCAGGTTGGACTGCGCCTGCTTGGCGGCGGTGCGGTACCAGACCAGCTTCAGGCCCTCCTCGCGCTCCAGCCGGGTCAGCATCGCCTCGAGCTTGGCCACCGAGTCCCAGGAGCCGGTGGCCAGGGCGGTGACCGAGACATCGCGGCCGACCGTGGCCAGGCGTGCGTCCACCAGGTTGCAGCCGCTGTCGGCGATGCGGCGGGTGACGGACAGCAGGGGGGACTCCGGATGCGTCGTATAGGCGTTGATCAGGAGGTGGTTTTCGCTCGGCGCGGGGCGCGGGGTGGTGTCGGTCAAGGCGATTCCGGGTAATGCATGCGTGAGTCTGAATGCCCGCCAGAGGCGGGGATCCACCGGTGTCCAGCATACTTGCCCGTGCTTTCGCGCCGCAAGTAACATTCAGGCCGCCCCCAGCCTTTCGTGGCGGGCGTTTCCCTTCCCAGCCAAGAGCAGCACGTCCTTGTCCCTTTCCGGCCTCATCACCGCGCTGGCGACCCCGTTCCGGGCCGACGGCGCCCTCGATCCCGATGGTTGGCAGCGCCTGCTGCACCTGCAACTGGAGGGTGGCGTCCATGGAGTTGTCGTGGCTGGCTCGACCGGCGAAGCGGCGACCCTGACCGATGCCGAGTACGACCAGCTGCTGGCCAGCGCCGTCGAACGCATCGGCGGCCGCATCCCGGTCATGGCCGGCACCGGCCTGTCGGGCACCGCCAAGACCATCGAACAGACCCGCCGCGCCGCCGCCCTTGGCGCCAGCCACGCACTGGTGGTCACCCCGCCGTACGTGCGGCCGACCCAGGCTGGCCTGATCGCGCACTATCGCGCGGTGGCCGACCAGGGCGGGCTGCCGGTCGTGCTGTACAACGTGCCCGGCCGTACCGGCTGCGACATGCAGCCGGAGACCGTGGCCGAACTGGCCAGCCACCCCAATATCGTCGGCATCAAGGAAGCGGTGGGTGACACCGGCCGGGTGCAGGCGCTGCTGGCGCTGCGCAGCCCGAAGTTCGCCGTGCTCAGTGGCGACGACGGCACCGCCGCGCGTTCGATCCGGGCCGGCATCGATGGCCTGATCTCGGTCGGTTCCAACGTGCTTCCGGGCGCGTATCGCCGGATGTGCGAGCTGGCTGCCGCGCACGACCACGAAGCCACCGAGTCGTGGGACGCGCGCCTGCATCCCTTCCATGATTTCTGTGGCGTCGAACCCAACCCGATCCCGGTCAAGGCGCTGCTGCGCCGCATCGGCATCGGCCATGACCTGCGCCTGCCGCTGCTGCCGCTGTCGGCAGCACATCATCCCGCGGCCGACCACCTTGCCGGCGACATCGCCGCCCTCGAAGCCCTTTCCAGCCACTGACCTTCCGTCTTGGTCTGACCCAGGAGATTCACATGCGTCAATCCGTTTCCACTGTCCGCGTGCTGTCCTACGCCCTGCTTGCTGTAGCTGTTGCGGCCGGCACCACCGGCTGCTTCAAGCGTGGCGTCAAGGGCGACTACGCCCTGGCCCCGGAGATGCGCCCGCTGGAAGTACCGCCGGACCTGAACCTGCCCAACGCCACCACCGACAACAAGGTGCCGACACTGGCCTCGGCCACCAAGCCGGCGGCGCCGGTCGCCGCAGCCCCGGCGGTGGGCAACACCGGTTTCACCGTTGCCGGTGGCAAGGATGAAGCCTTCGCCAAGGTCGGTACCGCGCTGGAAGGCGTCGAAGGCGTGACCATCGCCAGCCGCGCGCAGCTGCTGGGCTCGTACGACGTGGCCTACGAAGGCAGCAACTTCCTGGTCCGCGTGGTGGCGGTTGATGCAGGTGCCTACATCTCCGCGGTCGACCCGCGTGGCCTGCCGGCCACCGCCGAAGCGCCGGTGAAGCTGATCGCCGCGCTGAAGGCGAAGCTGGCGCAGTAAGGGCCGCCCTGGTAGAGGCCGACCTTGGTCGGCGCTTTTGTGCCAACCAAGGTTGGCACCTACCGAGAACAGAAAAGGGCGCCATGGGCGCCCTTTTCCGTTGCCGCCGCGGGCGCTTCTCAGCGCTCCAGCAGCTTCAGCTTGTCCGGCTTGCCGTCCCATTCGCCGGCGTCGGCGGGCGGGTCCTTGCGCACGGTCAGCACCGGCCATTCCTTCGCCAGCTCGGCATTGAGGGCAACGAAGCCTTCCTGGCCGGCGGGGACGTCGTCCTCGGGGAAAATCGCGTTGACCGGGCACTCCGGCTCGCAGAGGGTGCAGTCGATGCACTCATCCGGGTCGATCACCAGGAAGTTCGGGCCTTCGTGGAAGCAATCCACGGGGCACACTTCCACGCAATCGGTGTGTTTGCACTTGATGCAGTTTTCGGTGACGACAAAGGGCATGGGCTGGGGGTGGATCGATTCCTGAACCCGCCAATTCTAGAACAGGTTGGCCCCCGGTGTCGGGATGGGACGGAAAACGGGCGTCTGGCAGGCGCGGCCATTGGCGGCACGGCAGGGCGTGTGCGAGGCTGCGCGACAACCGGTCCTGGTGGCCGGGCTCCCTTCCCAGCAGGATCGTCCATGTCCCAGGCCCCGTCCCGCACCGCCTCCCACGGTGGTGAAAACACGGCGTTCATCGTCCTGATCAGTTGCGTGGCCACGCTTGGTGGCTTCCTGTTCGGCTTCGACAGTGGTGTCATCAACGGCACGGTCGATGGCCTGCGCCAGGCCTTCAACTCCAGCGAGGCGGGGCTGGGTTTCGAAGTTGCCTCGATGCTGCTGGGCTGCGCGATCGGTGCATTCCTGGCCGGTTGGTTGGGCGACCGCCTGGGGCGCCGTGGTGTCCTGATCGTGTCCGCGCTGATGTTCCTGGTCTCGGCGCTGGGCGCCGGGGCGGCTCACGCGTCCTGGCTGTTCATCGCGGCCCGCGTGCTGGGCGGCTTTGCGGTGGGGGCGGCCAGCGTGATGTCACCGGCCTACATCGCCGAAGTCGCCTCGGCGCGCTATCGCGGCCGGCTGGCCACGGTGCAGCAGATGGCCATCATCTGCGGTTTGTTCGCGGCCTTCCTCAGCAATTACCTGCTGGCCCGCGCCGCCGGCGCCTCGACCGAGCCGCTGTGGCTGGGCCACGAAGCCTGGCGATGGATGTTCTGGATGCAGGCGCTGCCCTCCGCGCTGTTCCTGCTGTTGCTGCTGGTGATTCCGGAAAGCCCGCGCTTCCTGGTGCTGAAGGGCCGCCAGGGGCAGGCGAGTGTGGTGTTGTCGCGACTGTACGGCGAGGCCGCTGCCCGGGCCAAGCAGGCCGAGATCGAAGCCAGCCTGGCACAGGACCAGCACAAGCCGCGCTTCGGCGACCTGCGCAGCAGGGCTACCGGCAGGCTGCGCCCGATCCTCTGGGTGGGCATCGGCCTGGCCATGTTCCAGCAGCTGGTCGGCATCAACGTGGTGTTCTACTACGGCGCGGTGCTGTGGCAGGCGGTGGGCTTCTCTGAAAGCGACGCACTGCTGATCAATGTGCTGTCCGGCGCGCTGAGCATCGGCGCCTGCCTGCTCACCGTGCTGCTGATCGACCGCATCGGGCGCAAGCCGCTGCTGTGGGTCGGCTCGGTCGGCATGTCGGTGGCGCTGGTGCTGATGGTGGTGGCGTTTGCCAGCGGCAGCCTGGCCGGCGGGCGCCTGCAGCTGTCCGATGGCATGGGACGGCTGGCGCTGGTCGCCGCCAACGTCTACGTGGTGTTCTTCAACATGTCCTGGGGCCCGGTGATGTGGGTGATGCTGGGCGAGATGTTCCCCAACCAGATCCGCGGCCCGGCGCTGGCGGTGGCGGGTGCGGCGCAATGGACCTCGAACTTCGCGATCACCGTGACCTTCCCGATGCTGCTGGCCGGCATCGGCCTGGCCGGCGCCTATGGCATCTACGCGGTGGCGGCCATCCTCTCGATCGTCTTCGTGGTCCGCTACGTACGCGAGACCAAGGGCAAGGAGCTGGAGCAGATGGAAGGCTGACGGCGACTGGCTTCGGTTGCGTTCCGTTGGCGCCTGCTTGTCCAGAGTGTGAGGGGGCAGGCCGCCCTCTCCAGGACGCGCAAGAGCCCATCCATGGTGCTCACGGTCCTGGAGAGGGCGGCCTGCCCCCTCCTGACAGTTTCATGGTGCGTGCGGATGCGGCGAAGCGCTGGTCGGTTGTTGCCGCAGCTGGCGGGAAACCGTCCAGAGTCGGTGGGGGTCACCCAGGGCAGGACCCGTTGGCGCCAAGGATGGCGCCATCGAGCCCCCATGGATGGGTTCACGGCGTGTCCTGCCCTGGGTGACCCCACCGGCTCGAGCCGATTGCAGGGAGGCGCCAAAGCGACCAACCCGACCGCAATCACTGCAATCCCGGAAAACAGAAAAGCCCGCACAAGGCGGGCTTTTTCGGTTCCTGCTGCGGCGACTGGCGCTCCCTAGGGGACTCGAACCCCTGTTTTAGCCTTGAGAGGGCCACGTCCTAACCACTAGACGAAGGGAGCGTAACTGTGTCGCTGCCGAGGCAGGAGCGCTAGTATATGCACCTCGATGCCATTGGGCAATCCCGAAACTTCAACCGGAAGCGCCAACATCATTTCCTCTGCTACATCACCGTTCAGCCTGCGCGTCATCCCGCGCGACCAGCACACGATCTCCCGCAAGGACATCAGCCCGAACGCCCTGCGCGTGCTTTACCGCCTGCGCGATGCCGGCTTCGGCGCCTACCTTGTCGGCGGCGCGGTGCGCGATCTGCTGGTCAATGGCCAACCCAAGGATTTCGACGTGGCCACCGACGCCACGCCCGAGCAGGTCAAGCAGCTGTTCCGCAACTGCCGCCTGATCGGCCGCCGGTTCCGCCTCGCCCACGTAGTGTTCGGTCGCGAAATCATCGAAGTCGCCACCTTCCGTGCCAACAGCGATGACGGCAGCGGCGACCGCGAGATGGAAAACGGCATGCTCGTGCGCGACAACGTGTACGGCACCATCGAAGACGACGCCATCCGCCGCGACTTCACCTGCAACGCCCTGTACTACGCCATCGAGGACTTCTCGGTGCGCGACTACACCGGTGGTTTCGAGGACGTGCAGGCGCGCCTGATGAAGCTGATCGGCGACCCGGTGCAGCGCTACCAGGAAGACCCGGTACGCATGCTGCGAGCGGTGCGCCTGGCGGCCAAGCTCGGCTTCCAGATCGAAGAGGGTACTGCCGCGCCGATCCCGCACCTGGCCGGCCTGCTCAACGAAGCCGCGCCAGCGCGCCTGTTCGAGGAAGTGCTCAAGCTGTTCCTGTCCGGACACGGCGTGGCCAGCTTCGAAGGCCTTGAGCGTTACGGCCTGCTCGACGTGCTGTTCCCGGAAAGCGCCAAGGCGCTGAAAGCCAACCGCACCGGCGCGCTGCGCCGCATGCTGGTCGAGGGCCTGGCCAATACCGATGCGCGGGTGGCCAACGACGAACCGGTCTCGCCGGCGTTCCTGTTCGCGCTGCTGCTGTGGCCGGCGTTCTGCCGTGCACAGGCGACCCTGCTCAAGCAGGGCGTGGCACCGGAAGAGGCGCAGCGCCGCGCCGCCGACCGCGTCACCGTGCAGCAGTTGAGCACCATCGCGCTGCCGCGCCGCTTCTCGCTGCCGATGCAGGAAATCTGGCTGCTGCAGTCGCGCTTCAGCTCGCGCCAGCGCAAGCGCGTGTTCCGCACCCTGACCCATCCGCGCTTCCGTGCCGCGTTCGATTTCCTCAGCCTGCGCCAGGTGGCGTCGTCCGAGCACGCCGCCGATGTCGAGTTCTGGCGCGAAGCGCAGGCGCAGTCCGGTCGTGAGCTGGAGTCGTCGCTGGATGCGATGCACAGCGAAGATGGCGATGACGAGAGCGGAGCGCCGCGCAAGCGCCGCCGTCGCCGCCGTCGTCCGAGTGCCGCGGCCGGTGCAGCGGGCGAGTAAGCGATGACCCTCGCCTGGATCGGCCTCGGCGCCAACCTCGGCGACGCGGCCGCCACCGTCGGCGCGGCGATTGCCGCGCTGGACGGCCTGCCCGGGACCCGGCTGCGCCAGGCCTCGCGGCTTTACGCAACGCCGGCCTGGGGCAATGAAGACCAGCCGCCGTTCGTCAATGCGGTGGCCTCGGTCGAAACCACCTTGCCGGCCGATGAGCTGCTGCAGGCCATGCTGGCGCTGGAGCAGCGCTTCGGTCGCACGCGTGATCCGGCAGTGCACTGGGGCCCGCGCGCGCTGGACCTGGACCTGCTGCTGTATGGTGCGCAGGCGCTCGACCAGCCTGGGCTGAAGGTGCCGCATCCGTACCTGCACGAGCGTGCCTTCGTGCTGGTGCCGCTGGCCGAAATCGCGCCGGAACTGACAATTCCTGGCCATGGACGCGTGCAGGATGCAGTGATGCGGGTCGATGCCTGCGGGATCGCGCCGATAGGGTGATAATGCCCGGGTTATCTCCCCCGGTTATCAGCACATGAGCACCCACGCAGACAGCAAGCCCTGGACCGTTCCCGCCCTGGCCGAGGCCAAGCGCAATGGCCAGAAGCTGGTCATGTTGACCGCCTACGACGCCGGCTTCGCCCGCACCTTCGATGCCAACGGCGTCGACCTGATCCTGATCGGCGATTCGCTGGGCATGGTCGTGCAGGGTCATGATTCGACCCTGCCGGTGACCGTGGCCGACATGGTCTACCACACCCGGGCCGTGGCCCGCGTGCTGCAGCGTGCGCTGCTGGTGGCCGACCTGCCGTTCGGCGCCGATGCCACCCCGGAACGCGCGCTGGATGCCTCGCTGCAGCTGCTGCAGGCCGGTGCCGAGATGGTCAAGATCGAAGGTGCCGGCTTCAAGGTCGACATCATCCGCTACCTGGTCGAGCGCGAGATTCCGGTCTGCGCGCACCTCGGCCTGACCCCGCAGTCGGTGCTGCGACTGGGCGGCTTCAAGATCCAGGGCCGCGGCGATGCTGCGCGCCAGCTGGTGGAGGACGCCAGGGCCGTGGCCGCCGCAGGCGCCAGCATCATGGTGCTTGAATGCGTGCCGACCCCGGTCGCTGCCGAGGTGACCGCTGCGGTGGATGTACCGACCATCGGCATTGGCGCGGGCCCGCAGTGCGATGGCCAGGTGCTGGTGCTGCACGATTTCCTCGGCCTGGACAGTGGCCATCGCCGTCCCAAGTTCGTCAAGGATTTCCTTGCCGAAGGTGGCTCGGTGGCCGGTGCCACCCGCGCCTTTGCCGACGCGGTGCGCGACGGCAGCTTCCCCGACGAACAGCACGCCTACGCCCAATGATCCAGACCTTCAACGAGCTCGGCGCGTTGCGCGAGCAGATCGCCCAGTGGAAGCGTGAGGGCCTGCGCGTGGCGCTGGTGCCGACCATGGGCAACCTGCATGGGGGGCACCATTCGCTGGTGACCCTGGCCCGCCAGTACGCCGACAAGGTGGTGGCGAGCATCTTCGTCAATCCGACCCAGTTCGGCCCCAACGAGGATTTCAGTCGCTACCCGCGCACGCCCGAGGCCGACGTGGCCGGGCTGGAGCAGGTCGGCTGCGATGCCGTGTGGCTGCCCAGCGTGGAGACGATGTATCCGCTGGGGGTGGACAGGACCACGCGCATGCACGCGCCGGGTGTCAGTGAAGTGCTGGAAGGCGCCAGCCGCCCGGGGCACTTCGATGGCGTCTGCACGGTGGTGGCGCGCCTGTTCCTGCAGGTGCAGCCGGACGTGGCCGTGTTCGGCCGCAAGGACTACCAGCAGCTTGCCGTGATCAGGCAGATGGTGGCCGAGCTGTCGTTCCCGATCCAGATCGTCGGTGCTGAGATCGTGCGCGACGAGGATGGCCTGGCCAAGAGTTCGCGCAACCAGTACCTGAGCGACGAACAGCGCCCGGTCGCGACCACCATCCACCGCACCCTGCTGGGCATGCGCGAGGGCTACGTGGCGGGGCAGGCACGTGATCGCATCGAAGCCGACGCCACGGCCGCATTGCAGGCAGCCGGGTTCCAGGTCGACTACGCGGTGCTGCGCACCCCGGAGCTGGCCGAGCCGACCTTCGACGGCGGTGGCCGCGTGGCGCTGATTGCCGCGCGCCTGGGAACCACCCGGTTGATCGACAACCTGGAGTTCTGAGTTCCGGCGGCGCCGCGCGATGCATGGGGTCAGATCCCTTTTCCAGGGGAAAAGGGTTCTGACCCCGGTTTCACCGGCTACCTGAACAGGTTGCCGGCCGTGATGCCCCGCGCTGCGCGGGTGCTAGAATCCGCTCTTTCCTTTGCCGTTGCAGCGCCCCCATGCACCTGTCCCTGCTCAAGACCAAGATCCATCGCGCCACCGTCACCCATTCCGAGCTGAACTACGAAGGCTCGATCGCCATCGATGACAACCTGCTGGCTGCCACCGGCATCCGCGAGTTCGAGCAGGTGCACATCTGGGACGTGACCAATGGTGCGCGTTTCTCGACCTATGCCATCCGCGCCGAAGCCGGCAGCGGCGTTGTCTCGCTCAACGGTGGCGCCGCGCGCCACGTGCAGGTCGGTGACATCATCATCATCGCCGCGTTCGCCAGCATGACCGAGCAGGAAGCTGACAGCTTCAGGCCGAAGCTGGTGTACGTTGATGGCAACAACCAGATCACCCACACCAACGACACGATCCCGACCCAGGCCGCATGACAACGAACAACGGATTCGACTCGCTGCATTCCCACGCCCAGCGCCTGAAGGGCGCAAGCATTCCCAGCCTGCTCGCCGCCGAACCCGGCCGTGTACAGGAGCTGGCGCTGCGGGTCGGTCCGTTGTACGTCAATTTCGCCCGGCAGAAATACGATGCCGCGGCGTTGCAGGCGCTGTTGGCGCTGGCTGCCGAGCGTGATGTCGGTGGTGCCATCACGCGCCTGTTCCGCGGCGAACAGGTCAACCTGACCGAAGGGCGCGCCGCGCTGCATACCGCGCTGCGCGGCGATGTGGTCGATGCGCCGGTGGCGGCCGAGGCCTATGCCACCGCGCGCGCGATCCGCCAGCGCATGGGCGTGCTGGTGCGCGCGCTGGAAGACAGTGGCGTGACCGATGTGGTCAGCGTCGGCATCGGTGGTTCCGACCTTGGCCCGCGCCTGGTCGCCGACGCGCTGCGTCCGGTCAGCGGTGCGCGCCTGCGCGTGCATTTCGTCTCGAACGTGGACGGCGCCGCCATGCAGCGCACGCTGGCCACGCTGGATCCGGCCAAGACCGCCGGCATCCTCATCTCCAAGACCTTCGGTACGCAGGAAACGCTGCTCAACGGCCAGATCCTGCACGACTGGCTGGGCGGCAGCGAGCGCCTGTATGCAGTCAGCGCCAATCCGGATCGCGCCGCCAAGGCCTTCGCGATCGCCGCCGATCGCGTACTGCCGATGTGGGACTGGGTGGGTGGCCGCTATTCGCTGTGGTCGGCGGTCGGTTTCCCGATCGCGTTGGCGATCGGCTTCGAGCGCTTTGAGCAGCTGCTGGAAGGCGCCGCACAGATGGATGCGCATGCGCTGGATGCACCGCTGGAGCGCAACCTGCCGGTGCTGCATGGCCTGACCGACATCTGGAACCGCAACCTGCTGGGCCATGCCACGCATGCGGTGATGACCTACGACCAGCGTCTGGCGCTGCTGCCGGCCTACCTGCAGCAGCTGGTGATGGAAAGCCTGGGCAAGCGCGTGCAGCGTGATGGTGCGCCGGTCACCACCGACACCGTGCCGGTGTGGTGGGGTGGGGCAGGCACCGATGTGCAGCACAGCTTCTTCCAGGCGCTGCACCAGGGCACCAGCGTCGTTCCGGCCGACTTCATCGGCTGTGTGCACAACGATGATCCCTACACGATCAATCACCAGGCCCTGCTGGCCAACCTGTTGGCACAGACCGAGGCGCTGGCCAATGGCCAGAGCAGCGACGATCCGCACCGTGATTACCCGGGCGGGCGGCCGAGTACGCTGATCCTGCTCGACGCGCTGACCCCGCAGGCACTGGGTGCGCTGATCGCCATGTACGAACACGCCGTGTACGTGCAGTCGGTGATCTGGAACATCAACGCGTTCGACCAGTTCGGTGTCGAGCTCGGCAAGCAACTGGCCAGTGGCCTGCTGCCGGCGCTGCAGGGCGAGGATGTGGCGGTTGCCGATCCGATGACCCGCGAGATCCTGGCGCAGCTGAAGCGCTGATGCTCTGGTAGTGCCGGCCGCTGGCCGGCATCCAGGTGATGCTTCAATCGTTCATGAGGTTGCCGGCCAGCGGCCGGCACTACCGCAGCAGATGGGTTGCCGGCCAGCGGCCGGCACTACCGCAGCAGATGGGTTGCCGGCCAGCGGCCGGCACTACCGCAGCGGATGGGTTGCCGGCCACCGGCCGGCACTACCGCGTCACCGGCTCGGGTCGCGCTCCGGGCTTGGCCGCTTGGCCAGTTTGCGCTGCAGCGAGCGCCGGTGCATGCCGAGAAGGCGCGCGGCCGCTGACACGTTGCCGCCGGTCTCGTGCATCGCCTGCTGGATGTGTTCCCACTGCAGGCGGCTGATCGGCGTCATCGCATCGGGCACTTCCATTTCGCCATCGTCGGCCGGGCCGTCGTCTTCCTCGCCGAGGGCGCGCAGGATCATCGGCACCGTGGCCGGCTTCGGCAGGTAATCATCCGCACCCAGCTTGATCGCCTCCACCGCGGTGGCGATGCTGGCGTAGCCGGTCACCAGCAGGATCCGCATGTCCGCGCGCAGCGCGCGCAGCGGCTGGATCAGTGCCAGGCCGGAATCGCTGCCCAGCTTCAGGTCGATCAGCGCGAAGGCCGGTGGATGCTGCCGGGCCAGCGCCAGCGCACTGGCGGCATCCTGTGCGGTCTGCGTTTCAAGCCCCTTGCGGGCCAGGCTGCGTTGCAGGGTACGCAGGTACAGCTCGTCGTCGTCGACCAGCAGGCCCAGGGTGGAATGGTGAAGGGTCATGGGGTGTCCTCGCGTGGGGCCAGCGGCAGGCGGAAGCCGACGCGGCTGCCGGCCCCCTGGGCCGGGCGCATCCACATCTCGCCGTCGAGGCGTTCGATGGTGGCATGGGACAGGGCCAGGCCGACGCCCATGCCCTCGCTCTTGCTGCTGCCGAACAGCTTGCCCGGCAGCACGGCGGCACGGGCGTCGAAGCCATGGCCGTAGTCGCGGACTTCGCCGATCAGGTCGTCGCCTTCGATGCGCAGGTCCAGGTCCACGCGTGGCCGGCCGGCTTTCTCGCCGGCATCGGCGGCGTTGTTGAGCAGGACCATCAGCAGATGGCCTACGCCCGGGTCCAGCGGCAGCCGCAGCGGCGCATCATCGTTGCGGTGCAGGTCGATGGTCGGCCGCACCAGGCGCCATTGCTCAAGCA
This sequence comes from Stenotrophomonas sp. YJH_SMC_82, assembly GCF_059368875.1. Lineage (NCBI taxonomy): Bacteria > Pseudomonadati > Pseudomonadota > Gammaproteobacteria > Lysobacterales > Lysobacteraceae > Stenotrophomonas > Stenotrophomonas sp. YJH_SMC_82. Next base: position 388,317 of record NZ_JCAFSE010000002.1, on the reverse strand, counting down.
CCTGCTGTGCGCTGGAATGGCTGCGGCCCGGTGCGTCGGCCGAGGCCGGAGCAGCCAGCGCCAGCACGCGCTCCCGGCACTGCACCAGCAGCTCGCGCAGGGTTTCCATGTCCTCGCGCACTTCCGGCTCTTCGCTGCGCTCGGCCACATCGTCGGCCAGCAGGGTCATGGTCGCCAGCGGCGTGTTCAGTTCATGCGCCACCGAGGCGGCATGGGTGGCCAGCGCGACGATGCCCTCGTTGCGGGCGAAGCGCTCGCGCAGTGCCGACAGTTCCAGTTCGCGCTCCCGCAGGGCCAGCGCCAGCCGGGTGGAGAAGGCCAGTACCACCGCGGCGGAGATCAGGAAGTTGGCGACCACGCCCCAGCGATTCAGGTCCTGCGCGCGGAAATAACCGTCCGGCAATGGCTGGCCGAAGATGCCGCTGGCGGCGTAGCCGAGCAGGCAGGCCAGTGCGACCGCCAATGCCCAGCGCAGGGGCAGGGCGAACGCGGCCAGCGCGATCAGGATCAGGAACAGCGAGCTGAACGGGTTGGCCATGCCGCCGCTCCAGCCGACCATCCAGGTCAGGATGATCACGTCCACCAGGATGTGGCCGAACGCGGTCAGCGGTGCGGTGTCAGCCGCGTCCGGACGCAACTGGGTATAGATGTTGAACAGGGCCAGCACCGCCACGCCGGCCCATAGCGGCAGCTGCGGCAACGGCAGGCCCAGCACCCAGGTGGCAACCAGGATGGTGGCGGCCTGGCCGCCTACGGCAAGCCAGCGCAGGCTGCACAGGGTACGGAGAAACGGGGCGTCGGGACCGGTCATTCACGCTCATCGTATGCGTTCACGGGCGGCTGTGCCTGCGACAATCGGCCGCAGCCGTGCCACCGGCTGAATGCGAGTCACCCGGAATGCGGGGGCGGGCGGTAGAATGCGCCCATGCACGACGCCGTCACCCGCCCGACTCCTCCCTCCGATGCCACCTCCTGGCCCCGCCGCCAGACCCATGCCGTGCAGATCGGCGGGGTCACCGTAGGCGGAGGCAAGCCGGTCGTGGTGCAGTCGATGACCAACACCGACACGTCCGACGTGGCCTCCAGCGTGAAGCAGGTGGCCGAGCTGTGGCGGGCCGGTTCGGAAATGGTGCGTTTGACCGTCAATACCGTGGAAGCCGCTGCGGCGATCCCGCGCATCGTCGACAAGCTGGCGATGATGGGCATCGACGTGCCGCTGATCGGTGATTTCCACTACAACGGCCACCAGCTGCTGACCGCCGAGCCGGCATGTGCCGAAGCGCTGGCCAAGTACCGCATCAATCCGGGCAACGTCGGCTTCGGCAAGAAGAAGGATCTGCAGTTCGCTCAGTTGATCGAGTTCGCGATCCGCTACAACAAGCCGGTGCGCATCGGTGCCAACTGGGGCTCGCTGGACCAGGCCCTGGCGGCGAAGTTGATGGACGAGAACAACCTGCGCGAGCAGCCCTGGGATGCCGGTCGCGTGCTGCGCGAGGCGCTGATCCGTTCGGCGCTGGATTCGGCCGAGCAGGCGGTGGAGCTCGGCCTGCCGCGCGATCGCATCGTGCTGTCGGCCAAGGTCAGTGGCGTGCAGGAGCTGATCGCGGTGTACCGCGACCTGGCCCAGCGCTCCGATTTTGCCCTGCACCTGGGCCTGACCGAGGCCGGTATCGGCAGCAAGGGCATCGTCGCCTCGTCGGCGGCGTTGGGCGTGCTGCTGCAGGAAGGCATCGGTGACACCATCCGCATCTCGCTGACCCCGGAACCGGGCCAGTCGCGCACGCAGGAAGTGATCGTCGCCCAGGAACTGCTGCAGACCACCGGCCAGCGTGCCTTCACGCCGCTGGTCACGGCTTGTCCGGGCTGCGGCCGCACCACCTCCGAGTTCTTCCAGGAACTGGCCAAGGTGGTGCAGAACCACGTGCGCGAGAAGATGCCGCTGTGGAAGATCCACCATCCGGGTGCGGAGAACATGACCCTGGCGGTGATGGGCTGCATCGTCAATGGGCCGGGTGAGTCGCGGCACGCCAACATCGGTATTTCCCTGCCGGGCACCGGTGAAACCCCGGCCGCGCCCGTGTTCGTCGATGGCGAGAAGAAGGTGACCCTGCGTGGCGAGAACATCGCCCAGGAGTTCGTCGCCCTGATCGACGATTACGTCGAACACAAATATGTCCGAAGCGCCGGATAAGCCTGCGATCCTCGCTGCGCCGGAGTCCGCCTCCGGTTTCCGCCACTGGATGGCGCACAATGCCTGGCGCCTGGTGCTGCTGTTCGGTGGCGTGCTGCTGCCGTTGGCGGGTTTCGTCGCGCTGGCCGACGAAGTGCACGAATTTGAATCGTTCCATTTCGATGCGCCGCTGCTGTGGCAGATGCATGGCCTGCACTCACCGCTGCTGGACCGCTTCTTCGTGCTCATTTCCAGGCTGGGCTACGAATGGTTCCTGATTCCCGCCGACGTGCTGATCATCGGCGTGCTGCTGGGCTACCGGCGTTGGCGTGAGGCCACGTTCGTAGCGGTCAGCTTCGTCGGCTCGGCGCTGCTGAACATGGGCAGCAAGCATTTCTTCCAGCGCCAGCGCCCCAGCCTGTGGGAATCGATCGCGCCGGAATCGACGTTCAGCTTTCCCAGCGGCCACGCGATGGGCTCGATGACCCTGGCCGTGACCCTGGTGCTGCTGGCCTGGAACACCCGCTGGCGCTGGCCGGTGCTGCTGCTGGCGCCCGCGTTCAGCCTGCTGGTCAGCGTCTCCCGGGTCTATCTGGGCGTGCATTACCCCTCCGATATCCTGGCCGGATGGTGTGCCGCGCTGGTTTGGGTGGTAGGGTGCTATCTGGTCATGTTCAGTCGCCGGCATCCTTGGCGACGTCAGGATTCGCCGCCAGCGACGGCCAGCGAAGCATCATCACAGGGGGATTGACGTGGATGGCCCCTCCGGGGCGTCTACGTAATAGATCAGTTGTTTCGTTGCAGCAGGTTCTGCAAGACAGGGGGCAAGCACAACGCGCGGTACTGTGATGCGCAAGGCAGAATGCCCGGGTCGCATCTCGAACGCGCTTGCAGGGGTATCGGCGCCCTGCCTAGCTTGACCTGCAATGGCCGCATTCGAAGAGGTACGTGAATGACGATTCGAGTCTACCTGGTGGATGACCACGCACTGGTCCGCACCGGGATGAAGATGATCCTGTCGGGGGAGACCGACATCGAGGTGGTGGGCGAAGCCGAGACCGGCGAAGATGCGCTGCGCGACGTCCGCCAGCTGCTGCCGGACGTGGTGCTGTGCGACCTGCACCTGCCCGGCGTGAGTGGCATGGAGGTGACCGAGCGCATCGTCCGCAGCCATCGCAACACCCGCGTGGTGATCGTGTCGGTGCTGGAAGACGGTCCGCTGCCGAAGCGCTTGCTGGAAGCCGGGGCTGCGGGCTACATCGGCAAGGGCTGCGATGCACAGGAGCTGCTGCGTGCGGTGCGCGATGTGGCCATGGGCCGTCGCTACCTGGGCACCAGCATCGCGCAGAACCTGGCCTTGTCGACCGTTGAAGGCAACGGCTCTCCATTCGACAGCCTGTCGCCGCGCGAGCTGGAAGTGGCGTTGCTGCTGACCCAGGGCCTGCGCCAGGAAGACATCGCGCGGCGCCTGAGCCTGAGTGCGAAGACGGTGAACACGCACAAGGCGCGGCTGTTCGAGAAGATGGGGATCCACGACAACATCGCGCTGGCGCGCATGGCCAGCCAGTACGGGCTGGTGGATCCGGCACGGCCGCTGTAAGGGATTCGGCCAACGGCTGAGCCCTCCGCAGGGCCACCGACAGGTTCCGTGCGCCGTCACTGCCGATAGAGAAAATGTAGAGCCGAGCCTATGCTCGGCTGCTTTCCGGCCTGCGGGCGCGGAGCCGAGCATGGGCTCGGCTCTACAGCTGCGTCGGGCTCAGTGGCCGCGTACGCGCTTGATGATCTTCGCGGCGTCGGCGGCGCTGGCGCGCACCTTGTCCCACTGACCGTCGGCGATCCAGCTGCCCGGCACCATCCACGAACCGCCGATGCAGACCACGTTCTTCTGCTCGAGGTACTCGGCGGCGGTGTTTTCGGTGATGCCGCCGGTCGGGCACAGCTTGAGGTCGGCAACCGGGCCGGCCAGACCCTTGATCATCGCCAGCCCCCCCACGGCGGTGGCAGGGAACAGCTTGCACACGCGGAAGCCGCGCGCATACAGCGACAGCAGTTCGGTCGGCGTGGCCGCACCCGGCACTACCGGCAGCGGGGCCGCCGCCAGCGCATCGGCCAGCGCCGGTGGCGTACCCGGGGTCACCAGGAAGTCCGCGCCCGCATCGATCGACTGCTGCATCTGCTCCACGGTCAGCACCGTGCCGGCGCCCACCACCACGTCCGGCAGCTCGCGCTTGAGCATCGCCAATGCTTCCATCGCCACTGGCGTACGCAGCGTCAACTCGATCGCCGGCAGGCCACCTTCCAGCAACGCCGCACTGACCGCACGCGCCTGGTCCAGCGTATGAATCGTCACCACCGGCAGGATGCCCGCCGCACGCAACAGCTCCGCCGCCTTCACCTGATGTTGTTCGATACCCATGCTTTTGCCCTTGCCTTTGCTCTTCTTGATTCAGTGGCCGCAGCGCAAATGACGCGCCGGGAATTGTCCAGGGCGCTCTACTGCCCAGGCCGGGAAGCCTGCCGCGGCTTTTCGCTTCAGGCGTCTTTTGCCTCATGCGGCGCCGCCGCCGCTGCGGCATCGTGCCCCAGCTCGTACTCCGCGTCGTATTCCCACGGCCCGCCATCGGCCGCCGCCGGCCCGCACGAAATCGAAATCGCACCCTGATCGGCCGGCCCCACCACGCGACGGTTGATCGCGAACAGGTTGCGGCCCAGGTCATGCGCGGCAGGCGCCGTGTTCGGGGCCAGCGGACGCGCGGCCCACTCGGCCGCGTCCACCAGCACTTCCAGCGTGCCGGCCTCGCCATCAAGGCGGATCATGTCGCCCTCGCGGACCTTGGCCAGCGGACCACCGCGCGCCGCTTCCGGCGTCACATGGATCGCCGCCGGAATCTTGCCCGAGGCGCCGGACAGGCGGCCGTCGGTGACCAGTGCCACGCGCCGGCCCTGGTTCTGCAGCAGCCCCAGCAGCGGCGCCAGCGAATGCAGTTCCGGCATGCCGTTGGCACGCGGGCCCTGGTAACGCACCACCGCCACGAAGTGCTCGGGCAGCAGGCCGCCGGCATGCAGCTTGTTCAGCACCTGCGGCGCATCGACAACCACGGCCGGTGCTTCGATCGTGCGGTACTGCGGCTTCACCGCCGACAGCTTGATCAGCGACTTGCCCAGGTTGCCGCGCAGCAGGCGCAGGCCGCCCTGGTGCTCGAACGGATTGTCGACGCCACGCACCACTTCGTCATCGGCGCTGTGTTGCAGGCCCGGCAGGTAGACCAGCTGGCCGTCGCGCAGCTGCGGCTCGCGCGCGTAGTCGGCCATGCCGCCGCGCGCCACGCTGACCAGGTCACCGTGCATCAGGCCCGCCCTGATCAGCTCGCCGAACACGAAGGCCGGTCCGCCAGCGGCCGCGAAGCGGTTCACGTCGGCCTCGCCGTTCGGATAGACGCGGGCCAGCAGCGGAATCAGCTGCGACAGTTCGTCGAAGTCGTCCCAGGTCAGCACGATGCCGGCGGCACGCGCCACTGCGATCCAGTGGATGGTGTGGTTGGTCGAACCGCCGGTGGCCATCAGCGCGATGACCGCGTTGATGATCGCGCGCTCATCGATGATCCGGCCCAGCGGGCGGAAGTCGTCGCCGAGCGCGGTGATGTCCAGTGCACGTTCGGTGGCTTCGCGGGTGAGGGCGTCGCGCAGCGGCGTGCCCGGATTGACGAACGATGCGCCCGGCAGCTGCACGCCCATCGCTTCCAGCAGCACCTGGTTGGAATTGGCGGTGCCGTAGAAGGTGCAGGTGCCGGCGCCGTGGTACGAGGCGGACTCGGCTTCCAGCAGCTCTTCGCGGGTGGCTTCGCCGGCGGCATAGCGCTCGCGCACTTCCGCCTTCTGCTTGTTGGGGATGCCCGGGGTCATCGGGCCGGCCGGCACGAACACCGCCGGCAGGTGGCCGAAGGCCAGCGCGCCGATCAGCAGGCCCGGCACGATCTTGTCGCACACGCCGAGGTAGACGGTGGTATCGAACATGTCATGGCTGAGGCCGATCGCAGTGGCCTGGGCGATCACATCGCGCGAGAACAGCGACAGTTCCATGCCGCCGCGGCCCTGGGTGACGCCGTCGCACATCGCCGGCACGCCGCCGGCCACCTGTGCGGTGGCACCCAGCTCGCGGGCGATCTCGCGGATCTGCTCGGGATAGGTCTCGAACGGCTGGTGCGCCGAGAGCATGTCGTTGTAGGCGGTGATGATGCCCAGGTTCGGCGTCACGCCGCCGCGCAGGCGGCTCTTGTCGGTACCGCCACAGGCGGCGAATCCATGGGCGAGGTTGCCGCAGCTCAGGCGGCTGCGGAACGGGCCTTCGCGCAGGGAGGCGTCGATCGCGGCCAGGTAGGCGGCACGCGAGGCGGCGCTGCGGCGGATGACACGCTCAGTGATGGCTTGCAGTTGCGGATGGAGGCTCATTGGCTACCGGCGTTCAAGGTGGCGAGAGGCAAGCGGCGGCGGGGCGCCGCCGCCGACATCAATCAGCCCAGTGGACGCGCAGGCGCGCGCCTTCCAGGTTGATCGCGTTGAGGATCGGATACTGCTGGGCGTCGTTGCTGTCCAACGCTTGGCGCAGCACCTGCAGCTTCTGCTTGCCGCGCAGCAGCAGCAGGCGCTGTCGGCATTGGCGCAGCCCATGCGGGGTCAGCGTGATGCGCAGCGGCCACTGGTTCGCGCCCGGGCAGCCGGTGGCATCCAGCGCGGCATAGGGCAGGGTGCTTTCCAGTGCGCGGGCGAGGTCCTTCGAGCCCGGGAACAGCGAGGCGGTGTGGCCGTCGTTGCCCATGCCCAGTGCCACCAGGCTCGGCGGCTGGCTGTGCTGTGCCTGCAGGTTGGCGGTGTACACGCATTCGGGCAGGGGCTTGCCGATCCGCACCAGTGGATCGAAATGCGCACCCTCGGCGCGTTTCAGCAGGTGCTCGCGCACCAGCCAGGCATTGCTGTCGCGATCCTGCGGCGACAGCCAGCGCTCGTCGGCCAGGCTCACTTCCACCCGGTCCCAGTGCACGTCCAACTCGGCCAGCGCCTGGTAGACCGGCGCCGGTGTAGTGCCGCCAGACAGCAGGATGCGGGCGCGGCCCACTTCGTTGATGTCGTGGTTGAGGGTGTGCGCCATCTCGGCGGCAACGGCTTCGATCCAGCCATCGGCATCGCCATGGTTGATGAACTCGATGCGGTCGTCGTGGAAGGTGGTGGGGCTCATGCGGCAACTCCAGGTGCGTCACGTTCGGCGTCGGCGGCATAGGCGGCGGCGCCCAGCAGTCCGGCGTGGGGATGCATCACCGCCAACGAGGGCACGCGCGCCATGATGGAAGAGAACCGGCCCTTGTGCTCGAAGCGCTGGCGGAAACCGGAGTGCTGCAGCGAATCGAGCATCTTCGGGGTCAGCCCGCCGGTCAGGAACACGCCGTCCCAGGCGCCCTGGGTCAGCACCAGATCGCCAGCAATGGCGCCGAACACGGCGCAGAACACATCCACGGTGCGCATCGCCTGCGGATCGCCGTGCAGGGCGCGGGCGGTCACGTCCACCGGCTGCAGCTGGCCCGGATCGATGCCGGCCATCTCGCACACGGCGCGATGGATGTTGACCAGGCCGGGGCCGCAGATCAGGCGCTCGTTGGAGACGCGGCCGAACTGCTCGGACAGGATCTCCAGGATGCGGATCTCTTCCGGGGTTCCCGGCGGGAAGCTGACATGGCCGCCTTCGGTTTCCAGCGGATAGCAACGGCCGTGACGCATGATCAGGCCGCCGACGCCGAGCCCGGTACCGGGCCCGATCACCGCGTAGTTGCGTGGCTGGCCGGGCTTGCCCGGTACCCAGGCAGCCCCGCCGACCTGGACCACGTCATCGGGCTGCAGCAGCGAAATCGCCATCGCCTGCGCGGCGAAGTCGTTGATCAGGTGCAGTTCGTCGAACCCGAGCATGGCAGCGGTGCGGCTGCGCGAGATTACCCACGGATGGTTGGTGATGCGTGCTTCGTCACCATCCACGCGACCGGCCACGGCGAACACGCCGCGGCTTGCCGTGGCGCCGATCTGTTCCAGATGGTGGCGCGCGGCATCACCCAGCGACGGGAACTCCGCCACCGCGTACTCGCGGATGCTGTCCTTCTGCAGCGGTGCGTCCAGCGAGGTGTCGGCCAGGGCGAAGCGCGCGTTGGTGCCACCGATGTCGGCGACCAGCACTGGCTGCGAGCTGGCACTCATGCCGACGCTCCGCTGTCGGGCGCGTCCAGGTCCTGCGGCAGGAACCCGCCCGCATTGCCCGGGCCCCATTGGCCGGCGGGGTAGGGCTCCAGCGGCAGCTTGGCGTCCTTCCAGGCGTCGGCGACGCTGTCGATCCAGGCCCAGGCCGCACGCACTTCGTCATCGCGCACGAACAGCGTGTGGTTGCCGTTGAAGGCATCCAGGAACAAGCGTTCGTAAGCGATACGGCGGTGCAGGCCGGTCGGCACCGACAGTTCCAGCTCCAGCGGATGCAGCTCCAGCGCGCCCCATTCCGGGCCTGCCAGGCTGCTCATCAGGCCCAGTTCGATGTTTTCCTGCGGCTGCAGCTGGAACACCAGGCGGTTCGGTGCGGCCTGCGCGCGCTGCGGGCGCTCGAACAGCCAGTGGGTGACCGGCTTCAGCGTGACCACCACGCGGGTGGTGCGCTCGGGCAGGCGCTTGCCGGTGACCAGGTGGAACGGCACGCCGCTCCAGCGCCAGTTGTCGATATGCGCGGTGACACCGGCGAAGGTTTCCACGTCGCTGCCTTCCGGCGGCTGGTAGGCCTGTGCCGGCTGGCCATTGATGGTGCCGGCGGTGTAGCGGCCACGGATGCTGTCACGCGCGGCGTGCCGGGCATCGAGCGGGCGCAGGGCGCGCAGCACCTTGACCTTCTCGTCGCGGATGCGATCGGCTTCCAGCGATGCCGGCGGTTCCATCGCCACCATGCACAGCAGCTGCAGGATGTGGCTCTGCACCATGTCGCGCAGCGCGCCGGAGCGGGCGTAATAGGCATCGCGGCCATCCACGCCTTCGCTTTCGGCCACCAGGATGTGCACCGATTCGATGTAGTTGCGGTTCCACACCGCTTCCAGCAGCGTGTTGCCGAAGCGCAGTGCGATCAGGTTCTGCACCGCGGCCTTGCCCAGGTAGTGGTCGAGGCGGAACACGCGGTCCTCGTCGATCCACTGGCCGATGGTGCTGATGATTTCCTCGGCGCTCTCGCTGTCGCTGCCGATCGGCTTTTCCAGCATCAGGCGTGCCGGCGCGGCGAGGGCGCCGCCCTTGGCCAGGCCTTCGCAGGTGGAGATGTACAGGCCCGGCGGGATGGCGAGGTAGCTGACGCACTTGCGGTGCACGAGGTCGGCGACCGCGGCGGCAACCGAGTCGACGTCGCGCAGGTCCACAGAGCGGTAGTCGATGCGACGCAGCAGGGCGCTGATGTCGTCCTGCGTGGCCATCGGCATGGCCTGCTGCAGGCGCGGCCGCAGGATGTCATGGAAGGCTTCGGTGTCATGCCCGGACAGGGCCAGCGCACGGATGCGGAAGTCCTCCGGCAGCAGGCCGTCGCCAAGCAGGCGAAGCAGCGAAGGGAACAGGTAGCGCTGGGCCAGATCACCTGTGGCACCGAACAGGAAGAGGGTGTCGTGCATCGCTCGAGTTTCAGATCCGGGTGACATCGTTGTCAATCGCTTCATGGCTGGGTTCGGGGGACATCCGCGCAACTGCCTGTCCGAGGTTCGTCAGGGGCGTTCTCCGGGGGGCCGGAAGACCGTTCCATTCGAAACCACTGCCTCGGCGGAACCTTCGTTCAACCGCCGACGCAGATCGGTGCGCACCGATCATCGGATAGTGCCACGTGAAAACGTTTACATGGCAGAATGGGCAACTGTATTCGATTGCAGTGCTCGCCGTCATGCGGCAAGCGCGCAATCATCACTGCCATCGGGAGGGCCGAGGCAGTCCCAAAAGACAGCCCGGCTTCGGGCGGACCGGATAGGTGATATGGCAAAAGTGCAGTTGCAGGGTGTGCGCAAGGTCTATGACAACGGCCAGGTCGCGGTGAAGGACGCCAGCTTCGAGGTCGCCGATGGCGAGCTGATGGTGCTGGTCGGCCCGTCCGGCTGTGGCAAGTCGACCCTGCTGCGGATGGTGGCTGGCCTGGAGGAGATCAGCGGCGGCACGCTGACCATCGGTGATCGCGTGGTCAACGACGTGGCGCCGAAGGATCGCGACATCGCGATGGTGTTCCAGAGTTATGCGCTGTACCCGCACATGACCGTGGCCGAGAACCTGGCCTTTGGCCTGAAGCTGCGCGGTCACGACAAGGCGACCATCGACAAGCGCATCGCCGAGGCGGCGCAGACGCTGGGCCTGACCGAGATGATGGACAAGCTGCCCAAGGCGATGTCCGGTGGCCAGCGCCAGCGTGGCGCGCTGGGCCGTGCGCTGGTGCGCGAGCCGGCGGTGTTCCTGCTCGACGAACCGCTGTCCAACCTGGATGCCAAGCTGCGCCACAGCGTGCGTACCGAGATCGCGCAGCTGCACCGCAAGCTGGGCACCACCATGATCTACGTGACGCACGATCAGGTGGAAGCGATGACCCTCGGCCAGCGCATCGTGGTGCTGAAGGACGGCATCATCCAGCAGATCGATACGCCAATGGCGCTGTACGACCGCCCGGCCAACCTGTTCGTGGCGGGCTTCCTCGGCAGCCCGGCGATGAACGTGCTGCGCGGCACGCTGCAGGGCGATGCCGGTGGCGTGACCGTGGTCGACGGTGACTGGTGTGCGCCGCTGGGCCAGGCCACCATCGACCCGGCGTGGCTGCAGAAGCCGATCGCGGTGGGCGTGCGTCCGGAGCATCTGCAGCCGGCGGCCGCCGACGATGCGCATGCGTTCAGCGCGCGGATCGAAGGCATCGAGCCGGTCGGCAACGAGATCTTCGTCAACCTGAGCAGTGGCCAGCACGCGCTGACCATGCGCGTGGCGCCGCAGGCGCTGCCCGAGGTGGGCGAGCAGATCCGCGTGGCGATCCATCCGCAGGGCCTGCATTTCTTCAACCCGGAGACCGGCGCGCGCCTGTAAGGGGTAGTGCCGGCCGCTGGCCGGCAACCTCAACCCTGCATGGTTGCCGGCCAGCGGCCGGCACTACCATTCCTGCACCCACCCGTGCAGGTCCCCGCCTGCTTCAGCGGGCCAGGCCATCCAGCAACGGCACGCGCTGCGCAATGGCATCGCCCACCTGCAGGTCAGCGTCGCTGGCCTCCAGTGGCAGTACCGCCAGTGCCAGGTCGCCGGCCACGCTGGCAATCGTGCCCAGCCCCGCGCCATCCTGCTGCACGCCATCGCCGGCCTGTGCCGGTGCTGCGGTATGCAGCAACTGCACCGCACGCTTGGCCTTGCCGAGGAAGTGGGTGCGGGCGACGATTTCCTGGCCGGGATAGCAGCCCTTCTTCACGCTGTAGCCGTTTAGGCGGTCCAGGCCCAGCTGTTGGGGGGTCCACACTTCGCGCTGGCCTTCTTCCAGCCGCGGCAGGCCGTAGCGCAGGTCGGCCTGGCGCCAGGCCAGGGCGAAAGCGGCCTCATCGGCTTCATTGCCGGCAGCGAACGCGTCGGCGCTGCCAACGCGCAGGGTGCGCGGCAGGGCATCGCTGCCCAGGTCCAGCTCCCAGCCGTCGCCTGCGGTCTGCGCAATCGCCCCGCCGCTGGCGGCCTCGGGCGCGGTGAACGCGCCAGCCGCCGCCAGATCGCTGCGCACCTGCACCTTCACCTTGCGGCGGAACACGAAGCGCTGCAGTTGCGACGCAATCGCATCGGCATCGCCGTCAGCCAGCACCAGCATCACGTGGTCGTCGGCCAGCCGAAGCAGCTGGAACACCGCCAGGGTGCGGCCCTTGGCGCTCAGCCAGGCACTCCACTGCCAGTGCTGCAGGGGCAGGGCGGTGACATCGCTGCTGAACTGGGCGTGGGCAAAGACAGCCGCATCCGGGCCCTGCAGGCTCAGCAGCTGGTGGCCGGGCAGGCGCGGATATCCGACGAAAGCAGGGGGCAGGTTGTCAGGCACGTGAACGAGGTCTAAAATTTGTGCGTTGCGAGACCGAACATGATAGGCCAAACAACCCCCACTCCCGACGACGAATCTGAAGCCCCGCTGGTCCCCGCGGCACCCGTGCCCGTGGAACAGGAAAAAGCGGAAGAATTCGGCGGCCGCGGCGGACTTGATCCGGTGCGGTATGGCGATTGGGAGAAAAACGGACGCTGCATCGATTTCTGATCAGCATTGAGCCAACGCGGCCGTGTGCCGCCCAGCCGAGACAACGAGCCCAGCGAATGGCGACCAGACAACGCCCACTTTCCCCGCACCTTCAGGTGTATCGCTGGCAGATTCAGATGGCCACCTCGATCCTGCATCGAGCCACTGGCGTCTTTCTGTCTGTTGGTGCCCTCATCATCGCCGCCGGCCTGCTGGCCCTGATGATGGGGCCCGAGTCCTGGAACTGCTTCACCGGCCATGCCGGGGCCTGGTATGGCCGCGTGTTCCTGTTCGCGTGGACATGGTCGTTCGCCTATCACCTGTGCAATGGCATCCGCCACGTCGTGCAGGACTTCGCCATCGGCTTCAGCATCCCCGCCTTCATCCGCAGCAGCTGGCTGTCGGTCATCGGCAGCCTGGTGATCACCCTGCTGGTGTGGGCCTATGTGATGTTCGGAGGTGCCGCGTGAGCAAGTTCCGTACCCCGTTGAAGAACGTGCGCGGCCTTGGCTCGGCCAAGACCGGCACCGAGCACTTCGTTCACCAGCGCCTGACCGCCGCCGCACTGGTGGTGCTGGGCATCTGGTTCCTGGTCTTCGTGCTGGGCCTGCTGGGCTCGGACTACGCCACCGCCGCCGCCGCCGTGGCCAAGCCGTGGAACGCGGTGCCGTTGATCGGCCTGCTGATCGCCATGTTCTGGCACGCGCAGCTCGGCATGCAGGTCGTGCTGGAAGACTACATCCACGAATCGCTGCTGGCCCTGGTGCTGCAGACCGCGGTGAAGTTCGTCGCCGTGCTCGGCATGATCGTCAGTGTGTTTGCGGTGGGCCGCATCGCCCTCGGCGTTGCCTGAGCCCAGGCACCTACACAGGAATCCAGATTAGATGTCCGCTTACAAGATCACCGAACACAAGTACGACATGGTCGTGGTCGGCGCCGGCGGTGCCGGCCTGCGCGCCACGTTCGGCCTGGCCGCCAAGGGCCTGCAGACCGTGTGCCTGACCAAGGTCTTCCCGACCCGTTCTCACACCGTTGCCGCCCAGGGCGGTATCTCGGCCGCGCTCGGCAACATGGGCGAGGACGACTGGCGCTACCACTTCTTCGACACCATCAAGGGGTCGGACTGGCTGGGCGACCAGGACGCCATCGAGTACATGTGCCGTGAGGCCATCCCGGCCATCATCGAGCTCGAACATTACGGCGTGCCGTTCTCGCGCACCGCCGAAGGCAAGATCTACCAGCGTCCGTTCGGTGGCATGACCACCAAGTATGGCGAAGGCCCGGCGGCGCAGCGTACCTGCGCGGCGGCCGACCGTACCGGCCACGCGATGCTGCACACGCTGTACCAGCAGTCGCTGAAGCACGATGCGCGCTTCATGATCGAGTACTTCGCGCTCGACCTGATCTTCGACGAGGAAGGCGCCTGCCGCGGCGTGCTGGCCCTGGACATGTCCGACGGCACCCTGCACCTGTTCCGCGCCCAGGGCGTGGTACTGGCCACCGGCGGCTACGGCCGTGCCTACTTCAGCGCCACCTCGGCGCACACCTGCACCGGCGACGGTGGCGGCCTGGCCATGCGTGCCGGCATCGCCATGCAGGACATGGAGTTCGTGCAGTTCCACCCGACCGGCATCTACGGCGCCGGCTGCCTGATCACCGAGGGTGTCCGCGGTGAAGGTGGCATCCTGCGCAACAGCAGCGGCGAGCGCTTCATGGAGCGTTACGCGCCGCACTACAAGGACCTGGCCTCGCGCGACGTGGTCAGCCGTTCGATGACCATCGAGATCCGCGAAGGCCGCGGCGTCGGCGAGCACAAGGACCACATCCTGCTCGACCTGACCCACCTCGGCCCGGGCGTGATCGACGAGAAGCTGCCGGGCATCGCCGAGAGCGCCCGCATCTTCGCCGGCGTCGACGTGCACAAGCAGCCGATTCCGGTCATCCCGACCGTGCACTACAACATGGGCGGCATCCCGACCAATTACCACGGCGAAGTGGTGCAGAAGGTCGGCGACAACGACAACGCGGTAGTGCCGGGCCTGTACGCCATCGGCGAAGCGGCCTGCGTGTCCGTGCACGGCGCCAACCGCCTGGGCTCGAACTCGCTGCTGGACCTGGTGGTGTTCGGCCGTGCCGTGGCCAACCGCTGTGCCGAGACCATCAAGCCGGGCGCTGCGCACAAGCCGCTGCCGGCCGATGCCTGCGACAAGGCGCTGGGCCTGCTGGACAAGCTGCGCCACGCCAACGGCGATACCCCGACTTCGGTCATCCGCGATCGCATGCAGCGCACCATGCAGGCCGACGCGGCGGTCTTCCGCACCAGCCAGACGCTGAAGGAAGGCTGCGAGAAGATGGACAAGATCTTCGACTCGTTCCAGGACGTGAAGGTCTCCGACCGTTCGCTGGTGTGGAACTCGGACCTGATCGAGACCTACGAGCTGAACAACCTGCTGCTCAATGCGGTGGCGACGATCAACTCGGCCGAACAGCGCAAGGAAAGCCGCGGCGCGCATGCGCACGAGGACTTCCCGGACCGCGACGACGTCAACTGGCAGAAGCACACCCTGGTCAGCGTCGACGAGAAGGGCAAGTGCAGCTTCGACTACCGTCCGGTGCACATGTACACGTTGACCGACGACGTGTCCGTGGTGCCGCCGAAGCCGCGCGTGTACTGATCCGACCCCGCCTACCATGCAATCCGCGCCCACGCGCGCGGGCCGCCTGAGCCAACGAGAGCAGCCATGGCCGAGTTTTCACTCCCCAAGAATTCCAAGATCACGAAGGGCAAGCACTTCCCCGTCAAGAACGGCGGCAAGAACGTGCGCACCTTCAAGATCTACCGCTGGAGTCCTGACGACGACAGCAACCCGCGCACCGATACCTATGAAGTCGATCTGGACGCCTGTGGCCCGATGGTCCTGGACGCCCTGATCAAGATCAAGAACGAGATCGACCCGACCCTGACCTTCCGCCGCTCGTGCCGCGAAGGTATCTGTGGTTCGTGCGCCATGAACATCGACGGCACCAACACCCTGGCCTGCACCCGAGCCATCTCGGACTGCGGCAAGAAGGAAGTGCCGATCTACCCGCTGCCGCACATGAACGTGGTCAAGGACCTGGTTCCGGACCTGACCCACTTCTACGCGCAGTACGCGTCGATCAAGCCGTGGATCCGCACCCAGACCCCGGCACCGCCGGACCGCGAGCGCCTGCAGTCGCCGGAAGACCGCAAGAAGCTGGACGGCCTGTACGAGTGCATCCTGTGCGCCTGCTGCTCGACCAGCTGCCCGAGCTACTGGTGGAACGGCGAGCGTTACCTGGGCCCGGCGATCCTGCTGCAGGCCTACCGCTGGATCATCGACTCGCGCGATGAGGACACCGGTGCGCGCCTGGACGATCTGGAAGATCCGTTCAAGCTGTACCGCTGCCACACCATCATGAACTGCGCCCGGACCTGCCCGAAGGGCCTGAACCCGGCACTGGCGATCGCCGAGATCAAGAAGCTGATGATGGAACGCCGCGCCTGATACACGGCGCAGGGTAGTTGCATGACCCCAGTAGAGCCACGCCATGCGTGGCTTTGCTGTATCTGGAGAAACACGATGGAAGAAGACGTTCTGCTGAAGAAGCTGCGCTGGCGCTGCCGCCGCGGCATGCGTGAGCTGGACCAGCTGTTCGGCCGCTACCTGGACCACGAGTGGAGCACTGCGCCGACCGAAGAGCGCGAGGTTTTCCTGTTCCTGCTCGACTGCGAGGACGATAAGTTGTGGCGCTGGTTCATGGGCTACGAGGCCTGCCCGCATGCGCACGCGATCCCCCTCATGCAGAAGATCCTCGCCCTCAAGCCTTGAGTGGCGCCCCTCGCGGCTGCAGGCCGCCGCCCAGCTGGCGGTGCTGCTGGCTGCGCCGTGGCTGCTGCGCGCATCGGATCTGCCTTCACGGCTGCTGATGCCCGCAGTGGTGCTGGCCTGGTGCACGGGCCTGGCCGAACTGGCCTGGCGCCAGCGCAGGCCGCGCGTGCAGGTGCTTCTGCCTCCGCTTCCCGAGCCGATTCGGGTGGCCGGGCAGGACGTCGAGGCACCCCGGCTGGTGGTGCGCGGGCCGTGGCTGCTGTTGCGTTGGCATCAGGACCAGCGCCGCCGGTGCCTGCTGTTCTGGCCGGATGTGCTCGATTCCGGGCAGCGACGTGAACTGCGACTGGCCGTGGCCGCACGCGCCGTTTCCCGTCAGCCCCGGACGATGGCACCATAAGCTGAATTGACCGGCGTGCCTGCATGTTCAAACCCATTCCCGTGGCCATTGGCCTGCGCTACCTGCGCGCCAAGCGCCGCAACGGCTTCATCTCCTTCATCTCGATGGCATCGATCCTGGGCATCGCGCTCGGCGTTACGGTGCTGATCACCACGTTGGCGGTGATGAGCGGATTCCAGAAGGAAATCCGCAGCCGCCTGCTGCAGATGACCGCGCACACCACCATCAGCCGCGACGGCGAGCCGATGCCGGACTGGATGCGCGTGGTCGACGTAGCCCGCAAGGATCCGCGCGTGGCCGGTGCCGCGCCTTACATCGAGATCCAGTCGATGATCAGCGGCCCGCGCGTGCAGGGTGCGATCATCCAGGGCATCGATCCGGCGCTGGAGCCGAAGGTATCGGTGATCGACAAGAAGGTCACCAAGGGCAGCTATGCCAGCCTGACGCCGGGCAGCTTCAACCTGCTGCTGGGCAAGGAACTGGCGATCTGGCTCGGCGTCGACGTCGGTGACCAGGTGCTGGTGACCTTCGCCGAAGTGCAGGGCACGCCTGCCGGTGCCGTGCCGCGGATGAAACGCTTCACCGTCAGCGGCATCTTCGAGGCCGGCTACAACGAGGTCGACCGGGGCGTCGGCTTCGCCAACATGCAGGACCTGGAGCGCGTGCTGCGCAGCGACGGCGCCACCGGCGTGCGGCTGAAACTGCACGACATGGACCGCTCGCTGGAAGTGGGTGTGGACCTGGCGCAGAGCCTGGGTGGTGCGTACCGGGTAAGTGACTGGACCCAGCAGAACGCCAACCTCTACCACTCGCTGCGCATGGAGAAGGTGGTGATGGGCATCCTGCTGTCGCTGATCATCGCCATGGGTGCGTTCAACCTGGTGTCCTCGCAGGTGATGCTGGTGACCGACAAGCAGGCCGACATCGCCATCCTGCGCACCCTCGGCCTGACCCCGGGCGGGGTGATGCAGGTGTTCATGGTGCAGGGTTCGCTGATTGGCATCTTCGGCACGCTGGCCGGCCTGATCGGCGGCATCACCCTGACCCTCAACCTGGAACGCATCCTCGGTGCAATCGAGAGCGTGTTCAACGTCAAGCTGCTGCCGGAGGATGTGTACTACATCACCGGCCTGCCGACCGACATGCAGACCGGCGACGTGGTGGCGATCACCGTGGTCGCGCTGCTGATGAGCTTCCTGGCCACCCTGTATCCCGCCTGGCGGGCAGCACGCACCCAGCCGGCGGAGGCCCTGCGTTATGAATAAGGTCTTCAACCGCGGCGATGAGGTGATCCGCGCCGAAGCACTGGGCAAGACCTACGCCGAAGGGCGCATGCAGACCCCGGTGTTCGATGGACTGGACCTGACCGTGACCGCCGGCGAAACCGTGGCGATCATCGGTGCCTCCGGTGCCGGCAAGAGCACGCTGCTGCACCTGCTGGGCGGGTTGGATATTCCGACCGCAGGCGAGGTCTACGTGACCGGCCAGCGCATGTCCGCGCTGTCGGACACCGCGCGTGGCCTGCTGCGCAACCAGGCGCTGGGCTTCGTCTACCAGTTCCACCACCTGTTGCCTGAGTTCACCGCGCTGGAAAACGTGATGATGCCGGTGCTGCTGGCCGGCACTGCCGTGGCCGAAGCGAGCAGCCGGGCCACCACGCTGCTGGAAGCGGTCGGCCTCGGACATCGCCTGGACCACAAGCCGGGCGAGCTGTCCGGCGGCGAACGCCAACGTGCCGCGGTGGCACGTGCGCTGGTCAATCATCCGGCCTGCGTGCTCGGTGACGAGCCGACCGGCAACCTGGATGACCGCACCGCGGGCACCGTGTTCGAGCTGATGCTGGAACTCAACCGCGCGCGTCATACCAGCCTGGTGCTGGTTACCCACGACCGCAGCCTGGCGCGGCGCCTGGACCGGGTGCTGGAGCTGCGCGAAGGGCGCCTGCACGCACTGGCCCACGCCGACGTCTGAGCGGCCGGCAACGGCCGCCTCCCGGCGCCTGAACGGGTTTACCTGCCCTCGCGCCGGTCGCACATCGGCCGGCGCATGATCGCAGCAGGTTCCCCGAGGAGATCGCCATGAAGACCCCGATCCTGATCGCCGGACTCTGCCTGGCGCTGGCCGCCTGCGCGACCACCGGCCGGCTCAGCAGTACCGAGAAACTGGATCTTTACCGCGCCCACGCCGGCGCGCCGCAGAACGACATGCAGTTCTTCGGCAGCCTCAATGGCTGGACCGAACTGGGTGACAGCGCGCTGGCGGTGTGGACCCGGCCGAGCGAGGCTTACCTGCTGGAACTGAGTGGTCCGTGCCCGGACCTGTCGTACGCCACCGCCATCGGGTTGACCAGCAGCATGGGCCGCGTGTCATCGCGTTTCGACAAGGTGCTGGTGCGCGACCCGACCGGTGGCCCGCGCATGCCGTGCTTCATCAACAGCATCCGCAAGCTGGACGTGAAGGCACTGCGTGCCTCCGAGCAGGAGCTGCGCCAGGCGCAGGTGCAGGAGCGCGAGGAAAATACGAAATAGCGCGGTAGTGCCGGCCGCTGGCCGGCAACCTGGCATCTGCGCGATGCCGGCCAGCGGCCGGCACTACCTGTGGGTCAGGCTTCCGGGGTGAAGCCGGCAGGCTTTTCCGCGTCCTTCTCGAACAGGAACTTGACCAGTTCGCCCTCAAGGAATGCGCGATGCTCCGGGGTGCGCGGCGACAGGCGGTTTTCGTTGATCAGCATGGTCTGGTGCGCGAGCCACGCGGCCCAGGCCTGCTTGCCGATGTTGTTGAAGATGCGCTGGCCCAGTTCGCCGGGGTAGGGCACGAAGTCCAGGCCCTCGGCATCGCGTTGTTCGTACTGGCAGAAGACGGTTCGGGACATGGCACTCACTCGTGGTTGCGGGGTTTCTTGGAATTTCGTTTCGGCGCCTTGGTCGTGGCGCCGTCGAGCAGCTTGCGGATCGGCGCTGGCAGGCCCAGCGCGGGCAGCTCGTCGTTGGCGACCCAGCGCAGCGTGGGTTCTTCCACGCGCAGGCCGTGCACCTGCCGCGACAGTACCTGCAGGTGCAGCTTGTAGTGGCTGAAGGTGTGCTGCAACACCGGCAGTTCCTCGGCGTCTTCCAGCGAACCTTCGACGTGCGCGTCGAACCAGTCCTGCAGTACGCTGCCGGCATCGGCCTGCGGCAGCGTCCACAGCTGCGCCCAGATGCCGGTGTCCGGCCGCTTCTGCAGCAGCACGCGCTGCTGGGCATCGCGCAGCAGCAGGGCCACGGCTTCGCGCTCGGGCAGGGTCTTGCTGGGCTTGGGCGTGGGCAGTTCGGCGGTACGGCCTTCGCGGCGCGCCGCGCACGCGTCCTGCAGCGGGCAGATCACGCAGGCTGGCTTGGCGCGGCTGCACACCGTCGCACCCAGGTCCATCTGCGCCTGGGTGTAATCAGCCATTCGCCCGGCCGGCACCTGCGCCACGTGCGCCTCGGCAATCGACCACAACTGTTTCTCGATGGCCGGCAGGCCGGGAAAGCCGTCGATGCCGTGGTAACGGCTGAGCACGCGCTTGACGTTGCCATCGAGGATCGCGAACGGATCGTTCCAGGCCTGGCTGAGGATCGCACCTGCGGTGCTGCGGCCGATGCCGGGCAGGGCATGCAAGGCATCGAAATCGCGCGGCAGGTCGCCGTCGTGCAGTTCCACGCAGCGCTTCGCGGCGGCATGCAGGTTGCGTGCGCGGGCGTAGTAGCCGAGCCCGGCCCACTGCGCCATCACCGCGTCATTGCTGGCGGCGGCGAGGTCGGGCAGCGTCGGGAAATGCTGCAGGAACCGCTGGAAGTACGGGATGACCGTGGCTACCTGGGTCTGCTGCAGCATGATTTCCGACAGCCAGACCCGATAGGGGCTGCGTGGGTGCTGCCAGGGCAGGTCGTGGCGACCATGGTCGTCGAACCAGTGCAGCAGGCGGGCGACGAAACCGTCCCGTTCTGCAGTTTCGGCGCTGGCGTGCGGCTGGCGGGGCATTGGAGTTCCAGAGAGGCAGCCACCCGTGGGGTGGCTCTACCAGGCTGCGGTAGAGCCACGCCATGCGTGGCTGCGCGGTGTATCAGGCGCCCAGCGCTTCGGGCAGCAGGGCGTCGACGAAGGCTTCCGGATCGAACACGCGCAGGTCTTCCGGGCGCTCGCCGATACCGGCAAAGCGGATCGGGATGCCGAACTCGCGGGCCAGCGCGAACACCACGCCGCCCTTGGCAGTGCCGTCCAGCTTGGTCACCACCAGGCCGGTCACGTTCACTGCGGCATTGAACTGGCGCAACTGCGACAGCGCGTTCTGGCCGGTGGTGCCGTCGATCACCATCAGCACTTCGTGCGGGGCGGTGGGGTCGATCTTGCCGAGCACGCGGCGGATCTTGCCCAGCTCGTTCATCAGGCCGGACTGGGTGTGCAGGCGGCCGGCGGTATCGGCGATCAGCACCGAGGTGCCGCGGGCCTTGCCGGCCTGCAGCGCGTCGAATGCCACCGAAGCGGCATCGGCGTTCTGCCCCTGCGCGACCACGGCTACGCCGTTGCGCTCGCCCCAGGCCTGCAACTGGGCCACGGCGGCGGCGCGGAAGGTATCGCCGGCAGCCAGCATCAGGCTGTGGCCGTCGTCCTTGAAGCGCTTGGCCAGCTTGCCGATGGTGGTGGTCTTGCCGACGCCGTTGACGCCGACGGTGAGCACCACGAAGGGCTTGGCGTTGCGATCGATCACCAGCGGCTTGGCCACCGGCTGCAGGATCGCGATCAGCTCGGCGCGCAACGCGGCCAGCAGCGCATTGGCGTCGGCGAACTCGCGCGACTTCATGCGCTTGCGCAGGCCCTCGACCAGATCGGTGGTGGCGCCCACGCCGACGTCGGCGGTGATCAGTGCGGTTTCCAGTTCGTCCAGCAGATCGTCGTCGAGCTTGGGGTTGCGCGAGAACAGTCCACCGAAGCTGCGCGCGATGACGCTGTTGCGCAGGCGTTCGCGCCAGCCGGGCTTGCCGGCAGGCGCCGGAACGGCATCGATCGAGGCGGCGGCAGGCAGGTCGTCGGTGACCGGTGCCGGGGTGGGCTGAGGCAGTGGTGCGGGTGCCGGTTCGATGGCCGGGGCCGCCACCGGGGCGACATCGATCCGGGCGGCCGATTGCGGAGCGCTCGGAGCGGGAACGACCGGAGCCGGAACCACCGGAGCCGGAACCACCGGGGTGGGCTCGAAAGCGACCGGAACGACGGCTGCCGGCGGCGGCTCGGCCGGCGCAGGCGCGGCCGGTACGGCTACCGGTGCTGGCTCTTTGTCCTCGACCGGCGCGGCCGACGGGAACGCCGCCGCCAGCTCTTCAGCCGAGTAGTGCTGGGTCTTGGGTGCCTCCGCTGCGGGGGCATCCTGGGGCTTCTTGCGGCGGAAAAAACTGAGCATTGGCAAAAGGCGCTGAAATCAGGGGGATATGCTACCACTCGGGCCTGTCGGGCCGATGTGGACTCAAGGTCGCGGCCCGCCGGCCGTTAACCGGTCCGGAGGGCTGCGTCGTGCGGCCCGGAGACCGCCATGGACAACGTGATGGGAATTGCCCTCGGCGGGATGCGTGCGTCCCAGCAGGGCGTGCAGGTGGCTGCGCACAACGTGGCCAACCTGGCGACCCCGGATGCCCAGCGCCTGCAGCTGCAGGGCAGTGCTGCCGGGCAGGGTGGGGTGCAGGCCGCGGTGATTCCCGTCGGCGCCGATGCCGGCGCGCCGCCGGGTGACCTGCTGGCCGCGAAAGCCGAGGTGGTGGCCTTCGCCGCCAATGCCGCGGTGATCCGCCGCCAGGACCAGATGCTGGGTTCGCTGCTGGATCGCGACGCCTGAACCCCTTCGGCAGGCGCCAACCGCCGCCCCTGGTGGGTGCCAACCTTGGTTGGCACTCTCCACCCGCGCCGGTAGGTGCCAACCTTGGCTGGCACGCTCGATCCGCCCCGGTAGGTGCCAACCTTGGTTGGCACGCTTTTGGGGCGCCAACCAAGGTCGGCCTCTACCAGAGCACCGCCGGGTAAGCCGGGCCATGCCCGGCGACCACCCTGTCGATCAGGCCGACAGCTCCAGCAGCAGCTTGTTCAGCCGCGCCACGTAGGCACCCGGGTCCTTCAGGCTGTCACCGGCGGCCAGCGCGGCCTGGTCGAACAGCACCCGGCCGAGGTCGTCGAAACGCGCGCCATCGGCTTCGGCATCCAGCTTGGCAATCAGTGGGTGGCCCGGGTTGATTTCCAGCACCGGCTTGCTGTCCGGCACCTTCTGCCCGCTGGCTTCCAGGATCTGGCGCATCTGCAGGCCCAGGTCCTGTTCGCCGATGGCCAGCACCGCCGGCGAATCGGTCAGGCGGTGTGACACGCGCACTTCGGCCACGTCATCGCCCAGCACGGTCTTCAGGCGCTCGACCAGGCCCTGCTTGTCCTTCGCCGCGGCTTCCTGTTCCTGCTTGTCCGCTTCGGTTTCCAGCGCGCCCAGGTCGAGGTCGCCACGAGCGATGTCGACGAAGCCCTTGCCGTCGAAATCGGTCAGGTAGCCCATCAGCCACTCGTCGATGCGGTCGGTCAGCAGCAGCACTTCCACGCCCTTCTTGCGGAACACTTCCAGGTGGGGGCTGTTGCGCACCTGGCTGTAGCTCTCGCCGGTCAGGTAGTAGATCTTGTCCTGGCCTTCGGTCATGCGGCCGAGGTAATCGGCCAGCGACACCGTCTGCGCATCGCTGTCGCCGCGGGTGGAGGCGAAGCGCAGCAGCCCGGCCACCTTCTCGCGGTTGTTGTAGTCCTCGGCCGGGCCTTCCTTCAGCACTTGGCCGAATTCCTTCCAGAACGTGGCGTATTGCTCCGGCTTGTCGGCGGCCAGCTTGTCCAGCATGTCCAGCGAGCGTTTGGTCAGCGCCGCCTTCATCGAATCGATGACCGGGCCGGACTGCAGGATCTCGCGCGAGACGTTCAGCGACAGGTCGTTGGAGTCGACCACGCCCTTGATGAAGCGCAGGTACAGCGGCAGGAACTGCTCGGCCTGGTCCATCACGAACACGCGCTGCACATAGAGCTTCAGGCCCTTGGGCGCATCGCGGTGGTACAGGTCGAACGGCGCGCGGCCGGGCACGTAAAGCAGCGAGGTGTACTCCAGCTTGCCTTCGACCTTGTTGTGGCTCCACGCCAGCGGATCGCTGTGGTCGTGCGCCACGTGCTTGTAGAACTCGGTGTACTCGGCGTCGCCGATCTCGGTGCGCGGACGGGTCCACAGCGCGCTGGCGCGGTTGACGGTCTCCCACTCGACGGTGGCGCCTTCCTCGCCTTCCTTCGGCATCTGGATCGGCAGGCCGATGTGGTCCGAGTACTTCTTGAGGATGCTGCGCAGGCGCCAGCCGTCGGCGAAATCATGCTCGCCATCCTTCAGATGCAGGACGATGCGGGTGCCGCGCTCGGCCTTGTCGACGGTGGCGACGTTGAAATCGCCTTCGCCGCGCGAGGTCCAGCGCACGCCTTCACCTGCGGCCAGGCCGGCGCGGCGCGAGGTCACTTCGACCTCGTCGGCAACGATGAAGGCGCTGTAGAAGCCGACGCCGAACTGGCCGATCAGCTGCGAATCCTTCTTCTGGTCGCCGGACAGCTGGCGCAGGAAATCGCCGGTGCCGGACTTGGCGATCGTGCCGAGATGGGCAATCGCCTCGGCGCGACTCATGCCGATGCCGTTGTCTTCGATGGTGATGGTGTGGGCGGCGGGGTCGAAGCTGACGCGCACGCGCAGTTCGCTGTCGCCTTCCAGCAGGGCCGGCTGGGTCAGGGCTTCGAAGCGCAGCTTGTCGGCGGCGTCGGCGGCGTTGGAGACCAGCTCGCGCAGGAAGATCTCCTTGTTGGAGTACAGCGAGTGGATCATCAGCTGCAGCAGCTGCTTGACTTCGGTCTGGAAGCCAAGGGTTTCGGTCTGGGTGGTCTCGGTCATCGATAGGGCTCCATGTGCAATGCCGCGCCAGCGCGTGCGGCCTCGCCAAGGGGTATGGCTGATTGTCCCGAAATCAAGGGGTTGGTCGGCCGGGCGGCGCCCGGCACCTGCAGAGGCCGAAGCAACAGCAACAGCAACAGCAACAGCAACAGCGGGCTATCCGTGGGATGGCGGGGCGGTGTGGGTTGGCAGGACACGCCGTAAACCCCCCTCCGGGGGCCGGCCCAGCCGCTGGCGGCTGTGCGTTCGGGCGCTTGCGAAGCAGTGCTTCGCAAGCAAAGCGCCCTCACCCATGGGGGCTCGATGGCGCCATCCATGGCGCCAACGGTCCTGCCACCCCACACCGCCCCGCCTCTGACAGGTTCACTCGGCTGTTGGTGGGTGTCGACCTTGGTCGACACATCTGTCAGACATCGAAATAAATCTGGGGTCAGATCCGTTTTCCGCAGGAAAACGGATCTGACCCCAAGAGCCGTTCCGACAGATCGCAGGGAACTGTCGAAGGCGGGGTGCATCCAATGGGGTCAGATCCGTTTTCTGCAGGAAAACGGATCTGACCCCAAGAGCCGTTCCGACAGATCGCAGGAAACTGTCGAAGGCGGGGTGGGTCCGGTTGAGGGGGCGTGAGCCGCATGGATGCGGCGACCGAGCTTACATGGACGTACTTGCAGCGTCCCCCTCAACCGGACCCACCCCGCCATCCCGCGGGGATGCCCGCTGTTGCTGTTGCTTCGGCTTCTGCGGGTGCCGGGCGCCGCCCGGCCGAACTACAATCCCGCTCATGCTGAATTTCTCGAATTCCTCCCGCCGGGGGCGCCGATGAGCGGCCGCGGTGGCAATGACGGCCAGGTCCGCATCATCGGCGGGCGCTGGCGCAATACCCGGCTGCCGGTGCCGACCCTGCCGGGCCTTCGCCCCAGCAGCGACCGCGTGCGCGAGACCCTGTTCAACTGGCTGATGCCCAAGCTCGGCGGGGCCCGCGTGCTGGACCTGTTCGCTGGCAGTGGCGCGCTGGGCCTGGAGGCGGTCTCGCGTGGCGCTGCCCACGCCACCCTGGTCGAGCGCGATGCGCAGCTGGGACGCAACCTGACCGCCGCCGTCGCCAGGCTGCAGGCCAGCGACCAGATCACCGTCGTGCAGGCCGATGCCCTGCGCTGGCTGCAAGGGGCGCAGGCGCAGCAGGCCGACCTGGTCTTCATCGACCCGCCGTTTGCCGATGGCCTGTGGCAGGACGTGCTGGCCCAGCTGCCGCGGCACCTGGCCGCCGACGCCTGGCTGTACCTGGAATCGCCGGCCGGCCACGTGCCGGTGCTGCCGCCGGACTGGCTGCTGCACCGCGAGGGTGGCACCCGCGAGGTGCGCTTTGCCCTGTACCGCCGTGCCACTGCTACACTTTGACCTCATCTGAACATCTGCATCCGCCCATGACCGTGGCCAATCGCCGCATTGCCGTCTACCCCGGCACGTTCGACCCCATCACCAACGGTCATATCGACCTTGTGAGCCGGGCCGCGCCGCTGTTCGAAAAGGTCGTGGTCGGCGTGGCGCAGAGCCCGTCCAAGGGCCCGGCGCTGCCGCTGGAGCAGCGCGTGCAGCTGGCGCGTGGCGCGCTGGCCCACCACGGCAACGTCGAGGTCATCGGCTTCGATACCCTGCTGGCCCATTTCGTACGTTCGGTGCAGGGCGGGGTGCTGCTGCGCGGCCTGCGCGCGGTGTCCGACTTCGAGTACGAATTCCAGATGGCCAGCATGAACCGCCACCTGATCCCCGAGGTCGAGACCCTGTTCCTGACCCCGGCCGAGCAGCACAGCTTCATTTCGTCCTCGCTGGTCCGCGAGATCGCGCGCCTGGGCGGCGACGTGTCCGGTTTCGTGCCGGCCGCGGTGCTCGAAGCCCTGCGCAAGGTCCGCGAAGCGAAGTCGGCACAGTCGTAAGCCCCGCTGTACCCGCACCCCATTACGTACACCACCACGCACCATTCCGGGAGGAAACCCATGAACACCACCATGCGCGCGATGCTGATCGCTTCGTTGGCCCTGGCCTTCACCGCCTGCAAGAAGGAAGAGGCCGCTCCGGTCGACGAGGCCAAGCCGGCCCTGGTCGCCCCGGCCAAGGACGACGATGCAGGCTGGAAGAAGTACCTGCAGGAAGTGGCGATCCAGAACATGGGCAACATCACCAACAGCCCGTTCCTGTACTACCTCTCGCCGGAATCGGACCCGGACTTCCAGGCCAAGTACGAGCGCCAGACCGAGAGCGCGACCCAGGCCGTGGCCCGTGGCGTGCAGCCGGGCAACATGCTGGCCTTCGGTTCGTCGGCCTCGGGCAAGATGGCTGACATGATCCAGGCCGTGTTCAAGGACGTGTCGCCGGATTCGATGAAGGGCGTGCGCGTCGTCTTCATCGGCCAGTCGGCCGACAACGCCCGCGTGCAGGCTGCGATCCAGCCGACCGGTGCCGAGTACATTTTCGTCGAAGCCAAGTAATACCGAGCCATGGCGGCCATGCTCCGGCATGGCCCGGGCGGCATCCTGCAAGGGGCGCCGCTGATGACCTGACCGGCCCGCGCGCCCGCGCTGGCCGGTCCTTTGTCCCAGGGCGCGGGCGAGGAGTATCGCCGTGTCGCTGAAAATCAACGAGCTCTGCGTCAACTGCGACGTGTGCGAGCCGGCCTGCCCCAACCAGGCCATTGCGATGGGTGAAACCATCTACGTGATCGACCCTGCGCGCTGCACCGAATGCGTGGGTCATTTCGACGAGCCACAGTGCGTGGTCGTCTGCCCGGTCGAGTGCATCGACCCGGACCCGGAGATCGTGGAAACGGAAGACCAGCTGCTGGCCAAGCTGCGCCAGCTGCAGCACGATCACCCCGAACTCTACGCGGAGCCCCCATCCGAATGAAGACGCTGATCGTCCACCCCCTGTTGCTGCTCGGCCTGCTGCTGAGCCCCATGGCCTGGGCTGACAGCCCGGCCCGTGCCGATCGCCCTGATGGCGCGGCCATTGCCAGCGGCCACGCACTGGCCACCCAGGCCGGCATCGACATCCTGGCGCAGGGCGGCAACGCCTTCGACGCTGCAGTGGCGGTGTCGTCCACGCTGGCGGTGGTCGAGCCGATCAGTTCCGGGTTGGGCGGCGGCGGCTTCTTCCTGCTGCACGACGCGGCCACCGGCAAGGATGTGATGCTGGATGCGCGCGAGACCGCCCCGGCTGCGGCGACCCCGCAGGCCTTCCTCGACAAGCAGGGCAACCTGGACCGTGATCGTTCGGTCAACGGTGCCTGGTCGGCGGGTATTCCCGGCCTGCCCGCAGCGCTGGTCGAGCTGTCGGCCAAGCATGGCAAGCTGCCGTTGTCCGCCTCGCTGCAGCCGGCGATCCGCATCGCGCGCGAAGGTTTCCCGGTGTACGACCGCATGGCCAAGGGCTACGCGTCGCGGCGTGAAGTGATGGAGCGCTATCCCGGCACGCGCGAGGTCTACCTGCGCAATGGCAAGCCGATCGCCAGCGGCGACCTGTTCAAGCAGCCGGAACTGGCGCAGACGCTGGAGCGCCTGGCCGCGGGTGGCTTTGATGGCTTCTACAAGGGCCAGACCGGAAAGCTGTTGCTGGCGGGCGTGAAGCAGGCTGGCGGCAAGTGGACCGCTGAAGAACTGGCCGGTTACCGCGTCAAGCAGCGCGAGCCGATCGTGTTCAACTACAACGGCTGGAAGATCACCACCGCGCCGCCGCCGTCGTCCGGTGGCATCGCGCTGGCCAGCATGCTGCAGATCCTGGAAGGCTGGGACATCAGGAAGATGGACCCGGCCCACCGCACCCACCTGGTGGTGGAGTCGATGCGCCGCGCCTACCGCGACCGCACCTTCTTCCTCGGCGATCCGGACTTCGTGCAGATCCCGCAGAAAGTGCTGACCAGCAAGGACTACGCACAGGGCCTGCGGGCGACCATCCATCTGGAGAAGGCCACGCCCAGCGACCTGCTGTCGGGCAACCCGACGCCGCTGGAAGATGACGAGACCACGCACTTCTCGATCATCGACCGCGACGGCAACCGCGTCGGCGCCACCCAGACCGTCAACCTGCTGTATGGCTCGGGGCTGATTCCCAAGGGCACCGGCGTGCTGCTGAACAACGAGATGGACGACTTCGCGCTGAAGCCGGGCACGCCCAATGCGTTCGGCGTGATGGGCTATGAGGCCAATGCGCCGAAGGCCGGCAAGCGCATGCTCAGCTCGATGACGCCGACCTTCATGGAGAACGCCGACAAGGTCGTGGTGCTGGGCACCCCGGGTGGCAGCCGCATCATCACCATGGTGCTGCTGGGCATCCTCGGCTACGACGACGGCCTGGATGCACAGCAGGTTGCCGCGCTGCCGCGCTACCACCACCAGTGGCTGCCGGACCTGATCGAAGCCGAGGACGATGCGTTCGACGCGGCGACGGTGAAGCAGTTGCAGGCGATGGGCCACAAGATCGACCTGCCGGGTGACGTCGCCGCAGGCGGCCGCGGTTCCAGTCACGTGTGGGGCAACCTGCAGACCGTGGAATGGGACCGCAAGGCGAACAAGCTGTTCGGCGGCAGCGACCCCCGCAACCCGGTGGGCAGCGCCCAGGTCGTGCCGGCACGCTGATCCGGTAGCGCCGGCTGCTGGCCGGCAATCCGGCAGATTACCGAAACCCCGCCTTTGCCGGCGGGGTTTTCTGTTTCCTTTCTAGCGATTATTTAACGGGCCGGCGCCGATAATCGACGCATGAAACTCTGGTCTATTCGTGGAAACTCGCAGCGCCTCGATGGCGGCGCGATGTTCGGCAACGCACCGCGTGCGTTGTGGGAAAAATGGGCGGCGCCGGACGAGCTCAATCGCATCGAGCTGGCCTGCCGCGCACTGCTTGCCAGTCCGCTGGAAGGCAAGACCGTGCTGTTTGAAACGGGTATCGGGGCGTTCTTCGATCCGCGCATGCGCGAGCGCTACGGCGTGCAGGAAAGCCAGCACGTACTGATCGATTCGTTGCGCGAAGCCGGCTTCGAGCACGAGGATATCGACGTGGTGGTGCTCAGCCACCTGCACTTCGATCATGCCGGTGGCCTGCTGGCGGCATGGAGCGAAGGGCGAGAGCCGGAACTGCTGTTCCCCAATGCGACTTATGTGGTCGGTGCGCAGCATTGGCAGCGCGCCGTGCAGCCGCATCCGCGCGACCGTGCCAGCTTCATTCCGGAACTGCCGGGCCTGCTGCAGGCCAGTGGCCGGCTGGAAGTGGTGGACGGGGAGTACTCGAAGGCACTTGGCCGCAGCGTGCGCTTCAGCTACAGCGACGGGCATACGCCGGGACTGATGCTGGCCGAGATCGTCGGTCACGCGCATGCCGGCGAAAGTGCGCATGGTGGCGTGGTGTTCTGTGCCGACCTGATCCCGGGGCGCTCATGGGTACACGTGCCGATCACCATGGGCTACGACCGCAACGCCGAGCTGCTGATCGACGAGAAGCGGCAGTTCCTTGAAGACAAGCTGGCGCGCAACGTGCGGCTGTTCTTCACCCACGACCCGCAGGTGGCGCTGGCGCAGCTGGGCCGTGATGACAAGGGACGTTTCGTGACCCTGCACGAACAGGGCGAGCTGAAGGCGCGCGCCCTGGGGTAATGAAAAGGCCGGGCAATGCCCGGCCTTTCACTGACGGTGGCAGATCCACGCCATGCGTGGATGGCGTTCGATCCGGACGCGACGATTATGACGACTTCAGGCAGCTGCTCATGAAGGTCTTGCGCGCATTACCGGCCAGCTTCTTCGCGCCCGCGTCAGCGTTGCACTTGCGCATCCGTTCCTGCTGCGGATTGACCGCCTTGGTCTCGGCAGCGTGGCCGCTGAGGCAGGAGCTCTGCGCGGTCTTGTAGGCATCACCCTTCAAGCCCTTGTTCTTGGCCGAGCATTCGGCCATGCGCTGCTGCTGCGGGGTTGTGGCGTTGGCAGCCAGGGGCAGGCCGACCAGCAGGACGGCGGCCAGCAGGAAAGAGGCTTTCATCGAGAGCTCCAAGGGTGGCGGGTGCGCGGAGCATTCGCTTCAGGCCGGCAAGGCCACGTGAAGAATCACGCCAGTGCCGCGCCTGCTTGCGGCAACGTTCAGACCGGCGTATTACTTAGCTATATGGGTAAGTATTATCCTGCCATTGAAGACGTCTTCCAGGCACTGGCCGACCCGACCCGTTGCGCGATCGTAGCGGCGCTGGGGCAGGGGCCGCGCACGGTGTCGATGCTGGCCGAACCCTTCGAGATGGCCTTGCCCTCACTGATGAAACACCTGGCCGTGCTGGAGCGCAGCGGCGTGGTGCGCAGCCACAAGCAGGGGCGCACACGCACCTGCGAACTGGTGCCGGCGCGGCTGGGCCAGGCCGAACAATGGCTCGCAGAACAGCGTGCGGCTTGGGAAGCGCGTTCCGACCGCATGGTCGATTTCGTCGAAACCCTTCACCGACAGGAGCAGGCCCATGGCCGTAGACGCAGGTAACAACCCCGACACCGATCTGGTGATCTGCCGTGTGCTGAACGCACCGCGCGCCGCCTTGTGGCGGGCGTGGACCGACCCGGAACTGCTGCGCCAGTGGTGGTGCCCGAAGCCGTGGACCACCGAGGTACGCGCATTCGACCTGCGCCCCGGCGGGGCCTTCCACACCTTCATGCAGGGTCCCGATGGCGGCAGCAGTGACAATCCGGGCAGTTTCCTGGAGATCGTGCCGCAGCAGCGCCTGGTGTTCACCTCGATGCTGGGTGCGGGCTGGCGACCGCAGTCACCCTGGCTGGGCTTTACCGCCGTGATCACGATGGAGGACGAGGGGCAGGGCTGCCGCTACACCGCGCGGGTGATGCACCCGGACAAGGCGCTGCGTGACCAGCATGAGCAGCTGGGCTTCTTCGACGGCTGGAACACCGCCATCGACCAGCTGGAAGCCTTCGCCGCCGGGCTGTAGGCCGGAATGCGGGGTGGTGGGGTCAGGGCCCTTTCTGCGAAAGGGGTCCGACCCCCGCGATGTTGGGGTCGGATCCCTTTCGCTGTGAAAGGGCTCTGACCCCGGTTCACCGGATCAACCGACGCGGGTACCGAAGATGCGGTCGCCGGCGTCGCCCAGGCCCGGCAGGATGTAGCCCTTGTCGTTGAGCTGGGCATCGATGGCTGCGGTGTAGATCTCCACGTCCGGGTGCACGGCCTTGACCGCTTCGATGCCTTCCGGCGCGGCCACCAGGAAGATGCCCTTGATGCGGCGGGCACCGGCACGCTTGAGCATGTCGATGGTGGCGATCAGGGTGCCGCCGGTGGCCAGCATCGGGTCCAGGATCAGCGCGTCGCGCTCTTCCAGGCGGCCGGTCAGGCGCTCGAAGTAGGGCACCGGCTGCAGGGTTTCCTCGTCGCGCTGCAGGCCGACCACGCTGACACGGGCCGCCGGGATCAGCGACAGCACGCCGCTGAGCATGCCCAGGCCGGCACGCAGGATCGGCACCACGGTGATCTTGGCGCCGGCAATACGCTGCACCGTCACCGGGCCGGCCCAGCCGGGCAGGGTGTGCGGCTCGGTGTCCAGGTCGGCGGTGGCCTCGTAGGCCAGCAGCGTACCCAGCTCGTTGGCCAGTTCGCGGAAATCCTTGGTGCTGAGCGCAGCGTTGCGCATCAGGCCGATCTTGTGCTGCACCAGCGGGTGGCGCACTTCGACGATCTTCATGGTCGGGAAGGGGGAAAAGGAGAGAGGAGGCCATTTTGCCGGATTGGCGTGTCGAATCCCAAACCGGGCCTGGATCTGATGTACATGAAATGTGCAGGCGCATGTCACGGCCATGCAACCTTGCGGACATACCGTGCAGACCCATTCTTAACAGGAATGGGGATTCCCAGTGCATATCAAGACTCCGTTGGCCGTTGCCATCACCCTGACCCTGGCGATGGGGGCCGCGGCACCGCTGCAGGCTGCCGGGCAACAGGCGGTAGCCGCTACCGGCGCCGTGGCGGCCGACGCGGTAGACCTGGACCGTATCGAAGTGCGCGCCCAGCTCGAATCGCAGATCCGCGCGGTCGACCTCAAGCGCAGCAGCGACGCCATCGAGGACGCGGTGTCCTCCGATACCCTGGGCCAGTATCCGGACAAGAACGTGGCCGAATCACTGCAGCGCCTGCCGGGCGTCAGCGTGACCCGCGACCAGGGCGAAGGCCGCTTCGTGGTCATTCGCGGCCTGGATGCCAATCTCAACAGCGTCAGCGTGGATGGCATCGCCATCGGTACGCCGGAAGATTCCAGCCGCGCCGCGCCGCTGGACGTGATCCCATCGGACTCCACCGAGCGCCTGCGCGTGGTCAAGTCGCCGACCCCGGACATGCCCGGTGATGCCATCGGCGGCGCCGTGCTGGTGGAATCGGCGTCGGCCTTCGACCGCGACGGCCGCAGCCTGCGCGGCAAGATCGAGGGCAGCCACCAGCAGCTGTCCGGCGAGACCAGCCCCAAGGCCGCCTTCAACTACAGCGAAGTGTTCAACGACACGTTCGGCGTGGCGCTGGGCGTGAACTACCAGAAGCGGAAGTTCGAGTCGGACAACACCGAAGTGGAATATGACGGCGAGGACGATGCCGCCCCCGGTGACGTGACCGCGATCAACCTGCAGCACCGCAAGTACGAGATCGAGCGCAAGCGCATCGGTGCCAACCTCAACCTCGACTGGCGCCCCAACGAAGACAGCACGTACTACCTGCGCACGCTGTACAGCCAGTTCGACGATGCGGAGACCCGCCAGCGCGTGATCTTCAACTTCGACGACGCGAAGATGGTCAAGACCGGCACCGACCAGTACCGGCTCGATGGCATGCCGAAGGACTCGATCGACAAGCGCATGCGCTACCGCACCAAGAAGGAGAACACCTTTGCGGCCAGTCTTGGTGGCGAGAACAAGCTGACCAACGCCGTGGTCGATTACCGGATCGGCTACACCCGTACCGAAGAGCGCGTGAACGACGAGATGGAGGCGCGCTTCAAGCTCAACGGCAAGGCCTTCAATGGCACCCTGGACCAGAGCAGCCGCCTGCCCAGCTACAGCTTCGACAATCCGCAGTGGCTGGACAACGGCAACTACGCGTTCGACCGCGTCGTGCTTTCGCCCAAGCAGGTGAACGACAAGGAACACAGCGCGCAGGTCAACGTGCGCTTCGACGGCGACAGCAGCAGCATCAAGTTCGGCCTGCTGGGCCGCTGGCGCGACCGCGACGTGAATGTCGATGAGCGCGAACTGCGCGTCGGCCCGAAGGTGGTGCTGTCGAGCTGGACCACCTCTTCGCCGGAGCATCGCCACGGCAACATGGGGGATGGCATGGACTCGGCTGCGATGCGCGCGTTCTGGGCCGCCAATGGTGGCCAGTACAGCGCCCGCCCGCAGGATGTCGGCGGCAATGCGATGACGTCGCTGGAAGAGGATTACGTGGCCAGCGAGGACATCTTCGCCAGCTATGCCATGGGTACCTGGGATGTGGGCGCGCTGCGCATCATCGGCGGCGTGCGCGTGGAGAACACCCGCTTCAAGGCAGTCGGCAACCAGGTGGACGTGGCCGCCAACGGCCGCAGCTTCACGGTCACCCCGCGCGTGGCCAACAGCAGCTACACCAACGTGCTGCCGGGCCTGCATCTGCGCTATGACGCGGCCGATGACTGGGTGCTGCGCGCCTCGGCCAACAAGACCGTATCGCGCCCGTCCTTCGGCGACGTCTCGCCGCGCGTGGGTTACAGCCGCGGTGACGAGGAAGTGCGCCTGGGCAACCCGGAACTGGATCCGTACGAGTCGAAGAACATCGACCTGTCGGTGGAGAAGTACATCGGCAGCAGCGGCATCGTTTCGCTGGGCCTGTTCCACAAGTCGATCGATGGCTACATCGTGGAGACCGTGCGGACCAATGATCCGGCCTACGGCGGATTCGACGTGACCCAGCCGATCAATGGTCGCAAGGCCATCGTGCGTGGCGCGGAGTTCAACTGGCAGCAGCAGCTGGCCTTCCTGCCGGAGGGCCTGGATGGCCTGCTGGTCGGTGCCAGTGGCACCTGGCTGGACACCACGTTCGATGCCGGCATCAAGGGACGTGAGGGCGAGGACTTCACCCTGCCGCGCGCTTCCAAGCATGTCTACAGCGCACACATCGGCTATGAAAAGTACGGTGTAAGCACGCGTCTGGCGGCCGTGTACCGCAGCGAGTATTTGGACAGCATCGGCAAGGGGCGTGCATTCGACATCTACGTGGCACCCAACACCCAGCTCGATTTCTCGCTGGACTACAAGTTCACCCCGCGCGTGAGCATGTACTTCGAAGCGCAGAACCTGCTGGACAAGCCGCTGGAGCTGTACCAGGGCACCCGCTCGCGCACCCTGCAGATGGAAGAGTACGGCCGCACCTATGCGCTGGGCCTGAAGGTGGCGCTGTGATGGGGCGTGGCGTCACTGTCCTGGCCGCCGCGCTGGCGGCTACGCTGGTCGCCGGCTGCACGCCGGCCACCGGCAACGATCCGGTTGCGGGAGCGGCCGCGCCGGCCGCCAATGGCGAGCGCGTGGTGAGCACCATCGCCGAAGCGTTCCTGTCACCGATGACCCCGGCCGACAACATCGACTCGCCGGCGGCCTGGCGCGCGCCGGACGGCGCGCTGTGGCTGATCGCCACCGCCAAGGCCACCGACAAGCTGGTGGTCTACGACGGCAGCACCGGCCAGCACCTGCGTGACGTCGGCAGCAGCGGCACCGCACCGGGGCAGTTCGACCGCCCAAACGGCATCGCGGTGACCGACGACCTGCTGTGGATCGTCGAGCGCGACAATCACCGCGTGCAGGTGCTGAGCCTGCCGGACTTCGCGCCGCTGGCGACCTTCGCTGCGGACGACCTGCGCAAGCCGTACGGTCTGTGGGTCGACCGCCGTGCCGATGGCTACAGCGTCTACGTCACCGATTCCTGGGACAACGGCGAGGATGCGCAGGGGCGTGACATCCTGCCGCCGCTGGCCGAGCTGGACAAGCGCGTGCGCCAGTACCATGTGACCCGCGACGGCGCGAAGGTCGAGGCGAAGCTGGTGGCCAGCATCGGCGATACCACCGAGGCCGGTGCACTGCGCGTGGTCGAGTCGATCTGGGGCGACCCCGAGAACGACCGGCTGCTGATTGCCGAAGAGGACGAGCGCTACGCCAGCGAGTTCAAGGTCTACACCCTGGCGGGCCGCTTCACTGGCACCACCTTTGGCCGCGACGTGTTCAAGGCCCAGGCCGAAGGCGTGACCCTGCGCACCTGCGGCAAGGACGGCTGGTGGATCACCACCGAACAGGGCAAGCAGCGCAGCGTGTTCCACCTGTTCGACCGGCACACGCTGAAGCCGGTCGGCGCGTTCCAGGGCAATACCGTGGCCAACACCGATGGCATCTGGATGATGCAGCAGCCCAGCGCGCGCTTCCCACACGGTGCGCTGTATGCAGTACATGACGACCAGGGCGTGGTGGCCTTCGATTGGGAGAGCATCGCCAAGCAGCTGGCGTTGCCGCTGGAGTGTGGCGCATGAGCGGGCAGTGCGTAATGCGCGCGCTGGCGCTGGGCCTGCTGCTGGCGCTGCCGTCGCTGTCGTTCGCGGCGGCCGAACCGAATACCCAGGTGCCGGCAGGTAGCCGCCACTACGCGGCGACGACGGTGCCGGACCGCATCGTCGCCTCGCCGGCGGTTGATTCCAGCCATGGGTTCGCCGTGGCCTGGCGTACCGACGACAGCGTGCAGGCGCCGCTGCTGGAAATCGCGCTGGCCGCAGATTCGCCGGCCATTGAAGGCATCCGCCAGGTGCGTGCGACGACCCGCGCGCTGCAGACCGAGAACGGTCTGTCGCACCACCATCGGGCAGATATCGATGGCCTGCAGCCGGATACCCAGTACGTCTACCGTGTGCAGGGCAATGGCAGCTGGAGCGCCTGGAACCAGCTGCGCACGCTGGCCAGCGCCGATCAGCCGCTGACCCTGCTGTACTTCGGCGATACCCAGAACAAGAACGTCAGCCATGTCAGCCGCGTGGTGCGTGCCGCGCAGAAGGCTGCGCCGCAGGCGCGCATGAGTCTGTTTGCCGGTGACCTGGTCAGCGGAGGCGACAACATGGATGACAGCGAGTGGGGTGAGTGGTTCGCTGCGACCAGTTGGCTGGCGCAGGAAACGCTGGTGGCGCCGGCCATCGGCAACCACGAGTACTTCGAGGAATTCGAGGACACCCCGCAGGAGCGCCGCGTGCTGGGCCGCCACTGGCCGGTGACGTTCGCGCTGCCGGGCAATGGTGCCACCGCCGCGCAGCAGACCAGCTACTGGTTCGATGCGCAGGGCGTGCGCGTGGCCGTGGTCGATGGCACATCGGCACTCGACCTCGGCACCGCCAAGGCGCAGGCACAGTGGCTGGACAAGGTGCTGACCGGCAATCGGCAGGCGTGGACCATCGTGCTGCTGCACCAGCCGTTCTACTCGCCGCGCGAAGGGCGCGAGAACGCCGCGTTGCGTGACGTGCTGCTGCCGGTGGTACGCCGCCACAACGTCGATCTGGTGCTGCAGGGCCATGACCACACCTATGGCCGCCGTGGCGAAGGGCAGGCCGCGACGCCGCAGTATGTGGTGACCGTGGCCGGACCGAAGCAGTACCGCCTTTCCGACGAAGCGCGCAGGACGATGGACCCGGTGGCCGAGGACACCCAGCTGTTCCAGGTGCTGAACATCGACCCGCAGCACCTGCGCTATGAAGCACGCACCGTGACCGGCCGTCTTTACGATGCCTTCGAATTGCGTCGTGATGCCAAGGGTGGAAAGCAGCGCACGGAGTTGACCGAAGGCCGCATCACGCCACGCGACTGCCCGCGTGCGCAGACCGCCAAGGGTCGCGCCGACCGCTGCTGGGAATGAGGAGACGCCGATGACCACACCCCGCCGCATCATTCCATTGGCTGCCATCGGCGCGTCCCTGCTGTTGCTGGCCAGTGCGGTAACCGCCGCCGATACCGTGCTGCATCCCTTCCTGGTCGCCCAGCCGGCGCAGGCCCCGCAGGAAGTGAACCTGGCGGTGGAGATCCCGGCCGGCAGCTTCACCAAGTACGAGATCAAGGAAGACGGCCTGGTGCACGTGGACCGCTTCCAGTCGATGCCGGTCGCCTATCCGGCCAACTACGGCTCGATGCCGCGCACCCTGGCCGGCGACAACGATCCGCTGGATGCGCTGGTGTTGACCCGCGAACCGCTGCATCCGGGCGTGATCGTGCGTTTCCGGCCGATCGGTTACCTGAAGATGATCGATGGCGGCGAGCACGACGAGAAGATCATCGGGGTGCCGACCGACAAGGTCGACCCGACCTACGCCAGTATCCGCGACCTGGCGGACCTGCCGGAGGCCGAACGGCAGCGGATCGAAGCATTCTTCCGCGTCTACAAGGACCTGCCGGCCGGGCGCAACCCGGTGCAGCTAAATGGCTGGGGCAACGCCGCCGAGGCACGGTCAGTGATCCGCGAGGCCATGCAGCGGTTCAAGCGCTAGAACCCCGCCGTGGGTGGGTGGCCGGACGCGCGCATCACCTTCACCGCCCCTGGCTATCATGTCCGCCTTCCACATCGAAGGCGGTGCATGTGTCGGTAGCGTTGGTATGGTTCCGCCGTGATCTGCGGCTGCAGGACAATCCGGCCCTGCAGGCCGCGCTGGATGCGGGTCACGACGTGGTGCCGGTCTATCTCCACGCGCCGCACGAGGAAGGCGAGTGGGTGCCTGGCGCGGCCTCCGATGCGTGGCGCCACCGTTCACTGGGTGCCTTGGACGCCGACCTGCGCACGCGCGGTTCGTCGCTGGTGCTGCGTAGTGGTGACAGCCTGCCGGCCCTGCAGTTGCTGATCGGGCAGACCGGCGCCGAGGCGGTGTACTGGAACCGCAAGTACGAGCCGGCTACGCAGGCGCGCGACGCCACCATCAAACGCACGCTGCGCGAGCAGGGCATCGACGCACAGAGCTGCAATGGCAGCCTGTTGTTCGAGCCCTGGGACATCGCGACACAGCAGGGTCAGCCGTACAAGGTGTTCACTCCGTACTGGCGCAACGTACTCAGTCATTGGCGCCTGCCGACGCTGAGTGCCGCGCCGAAGGCACTGACCGCGCACTCGGTCGACGGCCTCGCATTGGACGAGCTGCGGCTGGCGCCCACGCTGGACTGGGATTCCGGCTTCTGGGAGCACTGGCAGCCGGGCGAGGCCGGCGCGCTGGAGGCGTTGTCCGTGTTCGAGGACGGCGCGTTGCGCGGTTACCGCGAGCAGCGTGACCTGCCGGACCGGGTCGGCACCTCGCGGCTGTCGCCGCATCTGCATTTCGGCGAGATCGCACCGTGGCGCATCGCGCATGCGCTGGAGAGATTGCGCAGTGCCGGCACTGACGCCGACATCGACGGCTATCTGCGGCAACTGGGCTGGCGCGATTTCGCCTACCACCTGTTGCATCACTTCCCGAAGACGCCGACCGACAACCTCAATCCGCGTTTCGACCGCTTCCCTTGGGCCACGCCCACTGCAGCGCAACTGCATGACTGGCAGCGCGGCAACACCGGCGTGCCGATCGTCGATGCGGGCCTGCGCGAGCTGTGGCACACCGGTTACATGCACAACCGGGTACGGATGATTGTTGCCAGCTACCTGTGCAAGCACCTGCGTGCGCACTGGCTGCAGGGCGCGCGCTGGTTTTGGGACACCCTGGTCGATGCCGACCTGGCCAACAACACGATGGGCTGGCAGTGGGTGGCAGGCACCGGCGCCGACGCGGCCCCGTACTTCCGGGTGTTCAACCCGGTCACC
This sequence comes from Stenotrophomonas sp. YJH_SMC_82, assembly GCF_059368875.1. Classification (NCBI taxonomy): domain Bacteria; kingdom Pseudomonadati; phylum Pseudomonadota; class Gammaproteobacteria; order Lysobacterales; family Lysobacteraceae; genus Stenotrophomonas; species Stenotrophomonas sp. YJH_SMC_82. Next base: position 348,834 of record NZ_JCAFSE010000002.1, on the reverse strand, counting down.
CAGGCGGAGAAGTTCGACCCGCAGGCGCGCTACATCAGCCGCTGGGTGCCCGAACTGGCGGCGCTGCCGGTGAAGGCGCGCTTCGCGCCGTGGCAGCATCCGCTGCTGCTGGCGGCGCATGCCCCGGGCTATCCGCGTACGCCGCTGGTGGATCTGGCCGCCGGCCGCGATGCTGCGCTGGCCGCCTACCGGCAGACGGGGGCTGGGTAAAGCGCGGGCTGAGCGTTCCAGTCAGTTAGCTGAACGCGGCCCTGTTGCCTCGACCGATCATCATCCCGACATCGCATCGGGCTGTTTATTCTCTTTGCGCCCGTAAGCCGCCGACCCGACCGGAAAACAAGGAGAACCACATGATCCGCAACACCACCCGCAACGTCGCACTGGCCCTGATGAGTGCGGCCGTCCTGTCGGCCTGCGCCACCGGCGGCTCCTATGTGCAGAGCGACCAGTACGGCAACCCGACCGAACAGCAGAACCGTACCGGCCGCAACGCGCTGATCGGTACCGCCATCGGTGTGGCTGCCGGCTTGCTGACCGGCGACAGCGCCACCGAGCGTCGTCAGCACGCACTGATCGGTGCCGGTATCGGTGCGCTCAGCGGCGCCGCCGTCGGCCAGTACCAGGATCGCCAGGAACGCGCGCTGCGCGAGCGCACCGCCAACACCGGCATCGATGTGCAGCGCCAGGGCGACAACATCATGCTGAACCTGCCGGACGGCATCACCTTCGACTTCGGCAAGGCCACCCTGAAGCCGCAGTTCTACGGCTCGCTCAACGGTGTGGCCGGTACGCTGCGCGAGTACAACCAGACCATGATCGAAGTGGTGGGCCACACCGACAGCATCGGCAGCGACGCGGTCAACAACCGCCTGTCGAAGGAACGCGCCGATTCGGTGGCGCAGTACCTGATCGGCCAAGGCGTGCAGAGCGTGCGCATCGAAACGCTGGGGGCTGGCAAGTCGTATCCGATTGCCGACAACAGCACCGATGCCGGCCGTGCCAAAAACCGTCGCGTTGAAATCCGCGTGATTCCGCTCAAGCAATAACGCGTAGCGTTGTTGCTGTTCCGGCCTGGCCGGAACGAAAATGCCGCCCTTGCAGGCGGCATTTTCTGTAGGTGCCGAGCTTGCTCGGCACGCCGATAGCGCTTCCGGTTGCGGCTTCTCCGAACGGCGCCGACCAAGGTCGGCATCTACCGAGAGCCACGCAGCCGGAACGAAAATGCCGCCCTTGCAGGCGGCATTTTGTGGGTGCCGAGCTTGCTCGGCACGCCGACAGCGTTCCCGTTCGCGGCTTCTCCGAACGGCGCCGACCTTGGTCGGCGCCGTTCCAACCGCAGTCGAGCATGGCTCGACTCTACAGAAGCCGGTTACACCGCCGAGGCGGCGACCTTCTCCAGGATGCGCTTGCCGCTGCTCTCCAACGCCGCGTCTTCCTGGGCCTTCTGCTGCTGTGCCAGCTTCGCACCCGGGCACTGCGCCAGCATGTAGTTGGCGTCGAAGTTGAGCTTTTCCACCAGGAAATCGACGAACGCCCGCACCTTCGGCGAGACCAGGCGGCCACCGGCGAACACGGCGTTGAAGTCCACTTCCGGACCGGTCCAGCCGGCCAGCACGCGCCGTACCATGCCGGACTCGACGAACGGCTTGGCCATCACATCACCGGTCAGCAGCAGGCCTTCGCCACACACCAGTGCACCATTAAGCGCAGACATGTCGTTGGCGGTCATCAGCGGGGTGACCGGGAAGTCACGCAGCTCGCCGCCGTTCTCGCCCAGCTGCCAGGTGAAGCGCGGTGAATTGCCAGTGTGATACGGCTTGCGCATCGCCAGGATGCGATGGAACTGCAGTTCTTCCGGATGCAGCGGCTCACCATAGCGCTCGATGTAGGCCGGGCTGGCGAACACCTGCGTGCGCAGGCTGCCCAGCTTGCGCGCGACCAGGTTGGAATCGGGCAGGGCGCCCACACGCAGCGCCAGATCCGCTTCGCCGGCAATCAGGTCCAGCTTCTCGTTGCCCATGTGCATGTCCAGGCGGATTTCCGGATACTGCGCATGGAACTGGCCCAGCAGCGGGGCGATCCAGGTGATGCCGATCGAATAGGGCACGGTGAAGCGCAGCCAGCCGCGCGGGCCGGACTGCAACTGGCTCACCGCGCTTTCGGCTTCTTCCAGCTCGCGCGCGATGCGCTGGCAATGCTCGTGGTAGATCGAGCCGGCTTCGGTCAGGCCGAGGCGGCGGGTGGTCCGGTGCAGCAGCCGCGCGCCCAGGCGCGTTTCCAGCTCCTGCACTTTGCGGCTGACCGTGGTCTTGGGCAGGCCGAGCGATTTGGCAGCGGCAATGAAACTGCCTTGCTCGACCACCTTGACGAAGATCAGCGTCTCGTTGAGATCGTGGGACATGGTCGGGGATCCTGGACGTCGGGGATGGGACAATCGTGACAGAACGATTGGACCGGGAGCGGGATGATTATTCCCCTTAATCAGGACTAATCAAGTAAAGGTTTGAGGTCTATCGTGGCGCCATTCGTGAAATGGAGCCCCCTCGCCATGAGCATGCGCAACATTCTTGCCCGCTTCCGGCATGTCGGCCAGAACACCCTGGACCTGGCGATGACCGTCGAAGCCCGTCCGAGTTCCTTGGTACACAAGGACTTTCGTGAGTTTACCGCGCCCATGCGTCAGCAGCGTGGCGGTGCCATCCGCCTGGCCCCGCACAAGGGTGACCGGCTGCGCCGGATCGGGACTATCCCGGATTTGGGAGGAAATGTCCCGTGAATGGGATACTGACGCCCGAAGTCCTGGTCCTCGGCGGCACCGGTGCCGTCGGCCAGGGCGTGGTCGGCGCATTGCTGGAAGCCGGCAGCCCGGTGCTGGTGGTTGGCCGCGACCCGGGTCGGCTGGCGGCGCTGCATGAGCAGTTCGCCGACGAGCCTGGCCTGGAGACGCTGGTGGGCTCGCTCAGCGATGACGGCTCGGCACGTGCCTTGGCCGAACGCATCGCGCAGCGCCCGCGTCCGCTGGCGGCGGTCATCGCCGCAATGGGTGGCCCCTACCGTCGCGGCCGGGTGACCGACCGCAATGGCGATGAGCTGTTGGGGGCGATGCAGGCCGACCTGATGCCGCACGTGCACGCGGTGCGTCACCTGCTGCCACTGCTGCAGGACAACGTGCATGCACGCCGCTACGTGATGATCGGCAGCCCCGCCAACGCCAAGCCCTGGGCGGGCTACGGCGAGACCTCGATCACCACCGCCGCGCTGCGCATGTACGCGCAGGTGGTGCACCAGGAAGCGCAGGCACTGGGTGTGCGCGCGCAGATGCTGGAAGTCTGCAGTCCGGTGTGCACCCCGGCCAACGCGGCCAATGCGTGCATCGAGTGGCCAAGCTCGTTGCTGGTCGGTCGTCGTGTGGTCTCCCTGCTGGACGGCTGCCGCGACAACCGCGCCATCGTCCGCTGCGACAGCAGCGATGCCGAACTGCCGCGCGGCCTGCTGCACCTGGATGTCCCTCCACTGTGGCGCGATACCGCGGGCATCGCTTGACCTCGACCATGGTTGAGGTCGCAGTATGCGCCGCCGATTTTTGCAACACGTTCTCATATAGCTGTACCACCCCTCCGTACGGATGCATGCCATGACTTCCCCCAATACCACCCCACATCGTTTCGGCCATCGCATCGCGATGGTCGGCGTGTCGATCCTCGCCGCGGCCGTGCTTGCGGCCTGCAGCGGCGGCCATGCCGAAGAGGCCGGTGCTCCGCCGCCGCCGCAGGTCAGCGCCGCGCCGGTGCTGGTCAAGCAGGTCAGCCAGTGGGACGAGTTCAGCGGCCGCGTCGAAGCGGTGCAGAGCGTTGAACTGCGCCCGCGCGTGTCCGGCTACATCGACAAGGTCAACTACGTCGAAGGCCAGGAAGTGAAGAAGGGCGAAGTGCTCTTCACCATCGACGCGCGCAGCTACCAGGCCGAGTACGATCGCGCGGCCGCCGAGCTGGCCCGCGCCCGCACCCAGGCCACGCTGGCCCGCAGCGAGTCCGAGCGTGCCAAGCGGCTGTCCGAGCAGCAGGCGATCTCCACCGAGACCGCCGAGCAGCGCCGCGCGGCGGCCGACCAGTCCGGCGCCGCCGTGCAGGCCGCGCAGGCGGCGCTGGATGCAGCCCGCCTCAACCTGGAGTTCACCAAGGTGCGTGCGCCGATCGACGGCCGCGCCGGCCGCGCGATGGTCACCGCCGGCAACCTGGTCACCGCCGGTGACAGTGCCAGCGTGCTGACCACGCTGGTCTCGCTGGATACCGTGTTCGTCTACTTCGATGCCGACGAAAGCACCTTCCTGCGCTATGCACAGATGGCACGCAAGGGCGAGCGCCCCAGCGAGCGTGACAGCGCGCTGCCGGTGAAGGTCGGCCTGTCCGGCGAAGAGGGCTACCCGCATGCGGGCAAGGTCGACTTCCTCGACAACCAGGTGGCCCGCAGCACCGGCACCATCCGCGTCCGTGCGCTGCTGGACAACGCCGACCGCCAGTTCACGCCGGGCCTGTTCGCCCGCGTGCAGCTGCTTGGCAGCGGCCAGTTCCAGGCCATGCTGATCGATGACAAGGCCGTGCTGACCGACCAGGACCGCAAGTACGTCTACGTGGTAGACAAGGATGGCAAGGCCCAGCGCCGCGACATCCAGCTCGGCCGCACCGCCGACGGCCTGCGCATTGTCGAGCACGGCCTTGCCGCCGGCGACAAGGTGATCATCGACGGCGTGCAGAAGGTCTTCATGCCGGGCATGCCGGTGCAGGCCAAGGCCGTGGCGATGCAGCCGCAGGCTGCGCCGGCACCGGGCCGCGATGCCACCGCCGCCCTGAACCACTGATCCGCCGGCTCCTGATCCGCGTCCCCGCTTAGCTGCCGGCGCCAGCGGCAGCCTTCCCTGCCTTCGTCATCCCGGCGAGGGGCAGGGTGGCTGTTGCCCGCCGGACGCCTTTCCCAGGAATTCCTCCATGGACTTTTCCCGTTTCTTCATCGACAGGCCGATCTTCGCGGCGGTGCTGTCGATCGTGATCTTCGCCGCAGGCCTGATCACGATTCCAATCCTGCCGATCAGCGAGTACCCCGAAGTGGTGCCGCCGTCGGTGGTCGTGCGCACGGTGTATCCGGGCGCCAACCCCAAGGTCATTGCCGAGACCGTCGCCACGCCGCTTGAAGAAGCGATCAACGGCGTCGAAGGCATGATGTACCTGAAGTCGGTCGCCGGCTCGGACGGCGTGCTGCAGATGACCGTCACCTTCCGCCCCGGTACCGATCCGGACGCGGCGGCGGTGAAGGTGCAGAACCGCGTGGCGCAGGCGCAGGCGCGCCTGCCCGAGGACGTGCGCCGGCAGGGCGTGACTACGCAGAAGCAGTCGCCAACCTTCCTGATGGTGGTGCACCTGACCTCGCCGCAAGGCAAGTACGACACCCTGTACCTGCGCAACTACGCCCGCCTGCACGTCAAGGATGCGCTGGCGCGTATTCCGGGCGTGGGTGACGCGCAGATCTTCGGCGGCGGCGACTACGCCATGCGTGCCTGGCTGGATCCGGACAAGGTGGCTTCGCGCGGCCTGACCGCCAGCGACGTGGTGCGTGCCATGCGCGAGCAGAACGTGCAGGTCTCGGCCGGCCAGCTCGGTGCCGAACCGTTGCCGAACAGCCAGTTCCTGACCCTGATCAACGCCCAGGGCCGCCTGAAGACCGAAAAGGAATTCGGCGACATCGTGCTCAAGAGCGGCACCGATGGCGAGATCGTGCGCCTGGCCGACGTGGCCCGCCTTGAACTGGGTGCCGGTGACTACACCCTGCGCTCGCAGCTGGATGGCAAGAACGCGGTCGGTATCGGTATCTTCCAGTCGCCCGGTGCGAATGCGCTGGAGATTCGTGACCAGGTCATCTCGACGATGGACGAGATGCAGAAGACCATGCCGGCCGACGTGAAGTACGAAGCGGTGTATGACACCACCATCTTCGTGCGCGACTCGATCAAGGCCGTGGTCTCCACGCTGCTGGAAGCCATCGCCCTGGTGGTGCTGGTGGTGATCCTGTTCCTGCAGACCTGGCGTGCCTCGATCATCCCGTTGATCGCGGTGCCGGTGTCGGTGGTGGGTACCTTCGCCGCGCTGTACCTGCTGGGCTTCTCGATCAACACGTTGAGCCTGTTCGGCCTGGTGCTGGCGATCGGCATCGTGGTCGACGACGCGATCGTGGTGGTGGAGAACGTCGAGCGCAACATCGAGGAAGGCCTGTCACCCACCGCTGCGGCCCACCAGGCCATGCGTGAAGTGTCCGGCCCGATCGTGGCGATCGCGCTGGTGCTGTGTGCCGTGTTTGTGCCGATGGCCTTCCTGTCCGGCGTCACCGGCCAGTTCTACAAGCAGTTCGCAGTCACCATCGCCATCTCCACGGTGATCTCGGCGATCAACTCGCTGACCCTGTCGCCGGCCCTGGCCGCGCGTCTGCTGAAAGCCCATGGTGCTCCGAAGGATGCGCCGAGCCGCCTGATCGACCGCCTGTTCGGCTGGGTGTTCCGTCCGTTCAACCGCTTCTTCAAGTCCAGCTCGGAGAAGTACGAGCGTGGCGTAGCCCGCATCCTCGGCCGTCGTGGCGCGGTGTTCGTGGTCTACGCGATCCTGCTGGTCGGTACCGGCGTGATCTTCAAGCTGGTGCCGCCGGGCTTCATCCCGACCCAGGACAAGCTGTACCTGATCGCCGGTGTAAAGCTGCCGGAAGGTTCGTCGATCGCGCGCACCGATGAAATGCTGCGCAAGGTCGCCAAGATCGCCCAGGAAACCGATGGCGTGGCCCACACCATCTCGTTCCCGGGTCTGAACGCGCTGCAGTTCACCAACACGCCGAACACCGGTGTGGCGTTCATCCCGCTCAAGCCGTTCGCCGAGCGCCATGGCCGCACCGCCGCACAGATCAATGCCGAGATCAACCAGAAGATCGCCGGCCTGCAGGAAGGCTTCGCGTTCGCGATGATGCCGCCGCCGATCCTCGGCCTGGGCAACGGCAACGGCTACCAGATGTTCATCGAGGACCGTGGCAACCTGGGTTACGGCGCGCTGCAGAATGCGGTGCAGGCAATGCAGGGCACCGTTGCGCAGACGCCGGGCATGGCCTTCCCGATCAGCAGCTACCAGGCCAACGTGCCGCAGCTGGATGCCGAAGTGGACCGCGTCAAGGCCAAGGCGCAGGGCGTGCAGCTCACTGAGCTGTTCGACACCCTGCAGACCTACCTCGGTTCGGCCTACGTCAACGACTTCAACCAGTTCGGCCGTACCTGGCAGGTGATCGCCCAGGCCGACGGTCCGTTCCGCGAGACGGTCGAGGACATCGGCAAGCTGCGCACCCGCAACGACCGCGGCGAGATGGTGCCGATCGGTTCGATGGTCACCATCAAGCAGACCTTCGGCCCGGACCCGGTGCTGCGCTTCAATGGCTATCCGGCAGCAGACCTGGCCGGTGAGGCCGACCCGCGCCTGCTGTCCTCGGCCGAGGCGATGAACAAGCTGACCGAGATCGCCGGCAAGGTGCTGCCGGTGGGCATGACCACCGAATGGACCGACCTGAGCTACCAGCAGGCGACCCAGGGCAAGGCGGCCTTCATCGTGTTCCCGGTGGCGATCATGCTGGCCTTCCTGGTGCTGGCCGCGCTGTACGAGAGCTGGTCGCTGCCGCTGGCGGTGATCCTGATCGTGCCGATGACCCTGCTGTCCGCGCTGTTCGGCGTGTGGCTGACCGGTGGCGACAACAACGTGTTCGTGCAGGTCGGCCTGGTGGTGCTGATGGGCCTGGCGTGCAAGAACGCGATCCTGATCGTCGAATTCGCCAGAGAGCTGGAGATGGGCGGCAAGGGCATCGTTGAAGCCGCGCTGGAAGCCTGCCGCCTGCGTCTGCGCCCGATCGTGATGACCTCCATCGCCTTCATCGCCGGTACCGTGCCGCTGGTGCTGTCGCACGGCGCGGGTGCCGAGGTGCGCTCGGTGACCGGTATCACCGTGTTCGCGGGCATGCTGGGCGTGACCCTGTTCGGCCTGTTCCTCACCCCGGTGTTCTACGTGGCCCTGCGCAAGTTCGTCACCCGCAACGGCGGTGGCCAGCTGGTGCAGCACGGCGAGCCGACCATCCACCACTGACATGGAACCCCGTCGCCGCCGGTCACTGGCCGGCGGCGGCTTTCCCCTCACAAGGCATGCATCCATGAATACCCATCAGAACAAGATCGCGCTGGTCACCGGCGCCACCCGTGGCATCGGCCTGGAAACCGTGCGCCAGCTGGCCCAGGCAGGTGTGCATACGCTGCTGGCCGGTCGCAAGCGCGATACGGCGGTGGAGCTGGCACTGAAGCTGCAGGCTGAAGGCCTGCCGGTCGAAGCCCTGCAACTGGACGTGACCGACGCGGCCAGCATCGCCGAAGCGGTCGAGCAGGTGCGCCAGCGTCACGGCCGCCTCGACATCCTGGTCAACAATGCCGGCATCATGATCGAGAACCCGGCGCAGGCGCCGTCGGAGCAGTCGCTCGACACCTGGAAGCGTACCTTCGACACCAACGTGTATGCGCTGGTCGCAGTAACCCAGGCATTCCTGCCGCTGGTCAAGCAGGCCAAGTCCGGGCGCATCGTCAACGTGTCGAGCATGCTCGGCTCGCAGACCCTGCACGCGGATCCCTCATCGGGCATCTACGACTTCAAGATTCCCGCCTACAACGCGTCCAAGGCCGCGGTGAACAGTTGGACCCTGAGCCTGGCCTACGAGCTGCGCAACACCCCGATCAAGGTCAATACCGTGCATCCGGGTTACGTGAAGACCGACATGAACGGCGGCAACGGCGAAATCGAAATCGCCGAAGGCGCGCGCTCCAGCGTGCAGATGGCGCTGATCGGCGAATCCGGTGCCAGCGGCAGCTTCACCTACCTGGGCGAGGTGCTGCCATGGTGATCCGCACGTTGGCGATGGCCGTCTCCAGCCTGGTGCTGGCAGGCTGTGTCAGCGTCGGCCCGAACTACAAGGCCCCGGTGCAGGAACCGGTGGTCCTGCAGAGCGCACAGCAGCCGGTCTTCAGCACCGTTTCGCCGGTGGCCAGCTGGTGGGCGCAGTTCGATGATCCGGTGCTGGAACAGCTGGTGCATGGCGCCCTGTCGGACAACCTGGACCTGCGCGTGGCCGTGGCCCGCGTCAGCCAGGCCCGCGCGGTGTTCGTCGAAAGCCGTTTCGACCAGGCGCCGCACATCACCGCTGGCGGCAGCTACGACCGCCGCAAGCAACCCGATCCGCAGCTGGGTGGGCAGCGGGTGTTCAGTGAAAGCTACCAGCTCGGCTTCGACGCCGGCTGGGAGCTGGATCTGTTCGGCCGCAAGCGCCGTGCCGCTGAGGCCGCACGCGCCGACCTCGGTGCCGAGCAGGCCAACCTGGCCGATGCGCAGGTACTGGTCGCCGCCGAAGTGGCACGCAATTACTTCGAGCTGCGCGGAACGCAGAAGCGCATCGCGGTGGCCCAGCACACGCTGGAAAACCTGCGCGATACGCAGAAGCTGACCGAGGCGCGCTGGGAACTGGGCGCGGGAAGCGAGCTGGATGTGCAGAGCAGCCGCGCCCGCCTGAAGGCGATCGAGGCCGACATCCCGTTGCTGGAAGTGGCCGAGGCGCAGTCGCGCAACCGGCTGGCCGTGCTGCTCGGCCAGCGCCCGGAAGTGCTGACCGACATGCTCGCGCCGCACGACGTGCCGGCCTTCGCCAAGGCGCTGCCGCTGGGCGATACCCGCGAACTGCTGCGCCAGCGCGCCGACGTGCGCGCGGCCGAGCGTCGCCTGGCGGCTGCGACCGCACGCGTGGGCGTGGCCACCGCGGACCTGTTCCCGCGGTTGTCGCTGTCCGGCTTCGTCGGGTTCCTCGGCGGCGATGCCAGTGGCCTGGTCAATGGCAACAACAAGGCCTGGTCGCTGACCCCGTCGCTGAGCTGGGCAGCATTCGACTTCGGTACCGTGCGTGCACGCCTGCGTGCCAGCAAGGCTGAAGCCGAAGGCGTGGCCGCGCAGTACGAGCAGGCCGTGCTGCTGGCGCTGGAAGATACCGAGAACGCGCTGACCCGCTATTCCAAGCAGCAGGCACGGCTGGCGATCGTGGTCGAGCAGGCACAGGCCGCACGGCGTGCCGAATCACTGGCACAGATCCGCTATCGCGAAGGCTCGGAAGACTTCCTGACCCTGCTGGATGCGCAGCGCACGCAGCTGGCGGCCGATGACGCCCTGGCGGCGGCCGAGTCCGAAGTCAATGTCAGCGTGGTGGGCGTGTACAAGGCGCTGGGCGGCTGGGGGCAATCACCGCAGCAACCGAGCGTGGCGCAGGTGCAGTAACCGCAGGGGACGGAGGCAGTGGCTTCCGTCCCCTCCTGCTTTCAGGGCCACTGATTGGCCGGCACCTCGCGCTCGCGCATGCGCACGATGCAGAAGCGATGGCCGGTCGGTGCTTCCATCACCCACCAGCGTTTGACGAAGCCTATCCGGCGCGCGCCGAGCTTCTCCAGGCGGTCGGCCTCGGCATCGATGTCGTCGCTCTCGATGTCCAGGTGCACCCGTGACGGGTGATCGACCCGCTGGACTTCCACGTTCAAGCCCGCCGGTGCACCCAGCAGGTCGGCATACTCGGCGCCCCCTTCGACACGCGCCGCCTGTGCCTGCAGGCCGAGCGCGGCGGCCCAGAAACCGGCACCTGCGTCGGCGGGAAGGTCCTGGCAGTCGATGATGAATCCAGCCAGCCGGCTCTGGTGGGCCATGTCCTGCTCCGCAGTTCGGGGGAGGAGGCAGGGTAACGCGATGCGTTCCGCGTACATCTTCACCTTCGTGACGTTTCTGACTCTGCCGGAATGCCGGCCCGACGTGTAACAAGTGGGTCAGGCACTCGGGAGGACAGGCGATGGCGGATGGAAGGCGGGATACCCAACGGATGTTGTTCGGCGATCCGGGTCCACCCGGTGCGGGTCTGTCAGTGGCGGTCGTGGTGCTGCTGGTGCTGGCGACGATGGCGGCGGCGGTCGGTTTCCTGCGCCTGCAGGATTCGATGTTGGGGCTGGGCCTGATTGGCGTGGCCGTGTTCCTGGCGATCGGGGCCCGCATCTGCCAGGCGCGCGACCAGCATCAGGCGCTGTATCGCCTGCTGTCGCGGCAGCCACCGCCGTAGCGGCGGCTGCCGTGGCTGCTCAGTGCCTGGGCCAGTCCAGTTCGACCACCAGCGGGAAATGATCCGATGGCAGCACGCCACCGATGCGGCGGTCATCGGTCAGGAAGCTGCGCGCATGGAAGCCGCGCACCAGGACCCAGTCCAGCTGCACGGTGGCCTTGCCGGTGAAATCGTGGAAGGTCAGCCGCGGGCCCTGCGGAGCCTTCACCTGGGTACGGGTGTCCTGCAGCACGCGGGTGAATGCCTTGTAGGTGTCGCCGCCGGGTTCGCTGTTGAAGTCGCCGGTCAGCACGACGGGCAGATCGGCCGGCAGGTTTGCCACGCGCTTGCCGATCAGTTCGGCACCCTTGACCCGCCGCGGCTCGTCTTCGTCGCGGTAGGGCAGGTGGGTGTTCATGAAGTAGAAGCGGCGGCCGTCGTCGATGCGGCGGAACAGCGCCCAGGTGACCATGCGTGGATACAGGTTGCCCCAGGTGATGCTGCCGGGCACATCGGGCGTATCGGACAACCAGAAGTTGCCTGATTCCTCGATCGCCAGCACCTTGCTGTCGTAGAACACGCCCATGTGCTCGTCGCCGCTGCCGCCGCGGCGGCCCTCGCCGAACCAGCGGTAGCCGGGGAGGTGTCCTGCCAGGTACTCGGCCTGCTCCTGCACCAGTTCCTGGGTGCCGACTACCGCCGGGTGCGCATCGAGGATGACCTTCACCATCGCGTCGCGACGGTCGGGCCAGCGCTTGCCCGGCTCGGTATCGGCCGGGGTGCGCACATTGAACGACATCACCTTCAACGGCGCGGGGGCTGCGGCCCAGGCGCTGGTCGCAGGCAGGGCAAGCGCCAGCAGCGCAGACAGTACAGGGCGACGGAAACGCGACAACATCGTGGAATCCCTCCATTCCATGAAAACGGTTTCATGGAGCATCGCACGGATTGCCTGTTCATGGCTGTGCGCGCGCTGGCGGTATCCGCCGGTCGCCGCGGCGTATTCAGCAGGGCCTTGACAGCGCATTGACCCGCCCGCGCGGGCCTGCGTGCTAGAACGGCGCTGCCGGCCACTGAACCCGGCACCGCAGCAACCATCAACGGAACCACAAGGAGCTGTGCCATGACACGATTGATTCGCGCCCTGCAGGTGTCGCTGAACCTGCGTTCGGACAATTCCACGCAGTGCATCCGTTCCAAGTATCGCTACTGGAATATCTTCTGACCGGAAGGACTCCACGTATTCGATGACATCGCCAGGGAGGGTCGATGATCTTCCCTGGCATTGGAGGCAGGGCATGGATGAGCGTGCAGCGGATGCGGAAGTGGTTTCCATCGACGACCTGCTCGAACGCGTGCGTCGCGAAGGGCCGGTACTGCGCTTCAACAATGATGTCGTCGGCATCTTTGATCCGGCCCTGGCGGTCAGGATCGACAAGGCCAACACCGACCAGCACACCGTACCGGATTCACTGATTGATTTTCTCGGGCTGCGCAGTGGCAGGGACCCTGTTGCGTGGCGCGAGGTGCGGGCGTTGCTGAGCGAGCAGGCCGGGCGGCTGGCCAGTCCCGGCCACATGCGCGACCTCTACACGCGCATGCACGGCTTCCTTGCCCAGCGCGCGGACAGGCCGCATGACCTCAGCGAACTGAGCTGGTGGACGATCTCGCAGTCGCTGTTGCCGATGCTGATCGACGGCCTCAGTCGATCCGACGTCGATGCGCTCATCGGTGAGCAGAAGACCCGATACAACGCCATCGTGCTGCAGAACTTCTCGTTCTGGCGGCGGATCATCGACTTCCATCTTTCCCGCCGCGCGGCCCGCACGGTGTCGCGGCACATCCGGCGTCGTGCGCGCCAGACCGTGCCGCGCGAGGACTTCCTGCAATCCCTGCTGCCGCTGGTGCAGGGGGTCGGGGTGGACCGCGTGGCCTATCTGGTGTCGATGGTGCTGGCCGGCATGTCGGGCCTGCCGGGCATCACGGCGGCCAGCCTGCTGTACGCGATGCATCGATTTCCGCACTGGCAGGCGCGCATCCGCGAGGAAACCTCGGCGCTGAGCCTGGAGCAGTTGTATGCGCTGCCGATCAAGTCGCTGCCGTGCACGTCGCGTTTCGTCAAGGAAACCCTGCGGCTGTGGCCGGGACTGTTCGCCCTGCATCGTCCGGCCTCGCACGATATCGACATCGAGGGCGTGTGCATCCGCAAGGGCGGGGCATACGAGTTGTCGTCCTACTTCCAGCATCATTCGCCGGAGTACTGGCAGAACCCGGACAGCTTCGATCCTGATCGCTGGTTGCCGGAGCGACGCCAGGCCAACAAGGGCGCCTACGTGCCCTTCGGATTTTCCTCGCGGGCCTGCATCGGCAGTGCGGTCGGCCACGCGCAGCTGCTGCTGTTCTGCGCATTGGTGACCCGCGATTTCGAGTTGACGGTGCAGGATGAGCCCACGCCGTGGATGCAGCTGGAAGGCTTCGCCATTCCGGTCGATTTCATCGGTACGCTGACGCCGCGGCACGCCTGACAGCATCTGTACTGCCTGGCTCAGTCTTCAATCTCGCCACTGCGGCCTGCCGCGCGCACCGCCTGCGCGGTGGTGGCCACGCCGAGCCGTTGTCGCGCTCGCCGCAGGTGGTTCTCCACCGTGCGTGCAGACAGCCCCAGCGTGGCCGCGATCTCCGCCTGGCGCCGTCCAGCGGCGACCCAGCGCAGCACCTCGCGTTCGCGTGCGCTCAACGCGCCTGCGCGAACATCCGCGGGCGCCTCGGCGAGCTGGCGCGCCGCACGGAAGGCTGACGTTCCGACCAATTCCAGCAGCAGGCGCGCGCTGGCGGATGCATCAATCGAGGTGCCGGCGAAACTGACCGCACCCTCCAGGCCGGTCGGGCCGAACACCGGAACCTGTAATCCATGCAGGCCATCGCCGCGCGGCTGGCTCACCACCTGATAGCGTTCGCCGCGCATGCCCTGGCGCTTGCTCCAGAAGAACGGCGCATTGCTGTCCAGCACATGACGGTTGACCGGGCAGGCATGCAGGTAGCGGGCGAGTGCGGTATCGCTGCCGTCATCGAACCAGTCGCCCTCGATCCAGTACACACGCTGCGCGTCGCGGTCCAACCCGGTTCCGGTGGCAAACACCAGCAGTCGATCGTAGCCCAGGGGTGAGGCGGCGGCGCGCAGTACGCCGCCCACCGCGGGCAGTGACCGCGCCTGTTCCAGTTCCAGCAGCGCGGGCACCAGCGCAGGCATGGGCTCAGCGCCCCGCCAGTGCATCGAGCAGCGTACGTGCGGCCAGCTTGCCCAACGCGTTGCCGGCCAGCGGGCTGTCGCCGGTCAGCAGCAGGCGATCCTGCAGCACGCTGCCATCAATCCCCTCGTTGACGATCTGCACGCCCTGCTGCGCCAGGCGTTCACCGAAGAACCAACGCAGCTGCCCCGGCATGTAGCCGATCTCCGGTGTCTGCCGGTCCATTGCGTCGGGGAAGGCGCAGATGCGGTAACCACGGAACAGCGAGCCACCGTCGGCTTCGTCGACGCCCGCCGCCAGCAGCGCCGCCGGGCCATGGCAGAGCGTGATGATGTGGCGCTGCCCGGCCATGGCCCACTGCAGCGTGGCCTTCACCGCCGCGCTCCCGGGCAGGCCGATCAATGCGCCATGGCCACCGGGAATGAAGATGGCGGCATAGTCTGAATCGGCCCCCAGGCCAGCCACCACCTCGCCCAGTTGCAACGGCTGGCGGAAGCGCGCCTCGTAGCGTTCGTACAGTGCGCCGATTTCGCGGTCCTCGCGCGGGAAGGCCCACCACTCGAACTTCACGGCGTTGCCGGACAGCGTCGCCACGTCGATGTCGAAGCCGGCCTTGTCCAGGTGGTACATCGGCAGCAGGGTTTCCACTGGGTGGTTGCCGGTGGAGAACAGGTGGCCATTGGCGGTCGGCAGATAACGCTCGTCGGCGGCGATCATCAGCACCTTCCAGCGGCCATCGCGGCGTGCATCCGGATAGTCGGCCCCGGACAGGTCGCTCCTGGGCGATGTGAACTGCGAGAGCGAGTACGGCGACGGGAAGAAGGCATCGCGCTCGGCCGGATCGGGGCTGGGCTGGCGGCTGGGCTCTTGCGTGTTCATGCGGACCTCCGTTGGGGGAAAGTGAGCCCAGCATAGGAGGCCGCATGCGCAGGCGCGATGAGGGATTCCCCTCAATGGACCACCACCCGGATGCTGCGGTGCGCCACCCGGCCGGTTGGACAGGGGGATTATGTCGTGTTATCTAGCCGGTGCCGGGATAATCCCGGCATAACCACACAGCAAGCAAAGGAATGAAAATGAAAAGATTCGCCCGAGCATTGCGCGTCACTCTGAATATCCATCCGAACGAGAAGAGCAGTGTGTGGAATACCTGGCCGCTCTGGGTCGAGTTCTGATCCCGCGGGGCAACCCCGCGATTGAGCGGTAGCAAGACGAAGGGACTCGTCTTTCGAGTCCCTTCCTGCCGGAGACGCACTGCATGCAAGGGATGTCGAATGAAGGCAGCGCCATTGCTGCCGAGCGCCTGGCTGCGCGCGTGGAGCGCGAAGGGCCGGTGCTGAAACTGGAAACCGGCGGTATCGGGGTGTTCTGCCCGGAACTGGCCGGCAAGGTCGACAAGGAGAATTCCGAGCACCTGTTCGTGGTCGAGTCGCTGGCCGACCTGTTCCGCCGGCACGAACGCGTGCGCTGGACCGAAGTGCGCAGCCTGATTGCCACGCGCAGTGCTGAGCTCACCAGTGCACAGACTCTGGAGGCGTTGCAGTCGCGCATGCGGCAGGCATTGGACGCACTGTGCGGGCGCGAGCTGGATGCCACGCCAGCCGTGTGGAAGGTGATGGCGCATCCGCTGGTGCCACTGGTGATCGATGGGCTCGACGCGCGCGGCACCGCGGCCATCGAACGCGCCCTGCATCTGCGCTATACCACCCAGGTCGAGCAGGTCATCCATCGGCGTCATCTGCTGCGCAACTTCCTCATCGGTCGCGGCGAATCGCGGGCGATCGCCGCCGAACTCAAGCGCCGGGTCCGCAGCGGACGTTCGGCGCTGGACTACGCGCAGTCATTGCTGAGCCTGCGCGAGCGCATCGGCCTGGACAAGGTCACCTACCTGGTCACCGTGCAGCTGATCGCCATTTCCGGCGTGCCTGGCATGATGGCCGCCTGCCTGCTGCTGGCGATGCAGATGCATCCGCGCTGGCGCCAGCGCATCGAGGAGGAATTCGCGCCGCTCTCGGATGCGGAGATCCATGCGCTGCCGATGGCCAGGATTCCCTGCACGATGCGCTTCCTGAAGGAAGTGATGCGACTGTATTCCACGCCCTTCAACAACCGTCGGGTGGCCGCCTGCGATCTGCAGGTGGAAGGGCAGGCCATCGCCGAGGGCACGGTGTTCGAGCTGAGCTCGTTCATCCAGCATCGCTCGGCGAAATACTGGGATGACCCGCTGCAGTTCGATCCCGATCGCTGGCTGCCCGAGCGGCGCAAGCGCACCGCCGGCATCTATGTGCCTTATGGCTTCCCCACGCGCTCGTGCGTGGGATCGGCGGTGGGCAACGCGCAACTGGTACTGCTGTGTTCGCTGCTGGCGCGCGAATTCCGTTTCACCCCCAGCGCCGACTACCGGCCCGAGGTGCGCATGGAAGGCTTCGCGATTCCCGCGGCGCTGCACGGCACGTTCTCGCGCCATACGGCCGGTGCCTGATCTGCAGGGGCGGACGGCTTACTTTGCCGTACGCCCGTGTTCCTGCATGTCCTCATGCAGGATCCGCCGCAGCTCGATGATGGCCGGCGAGGCTTCCTGCACGCTGTGACCGGACACGATCACCTTCTCCGAAACGGCGTGTGGCAGGTGTGAGCTCCAGTAGGGAACCAGCCCGTCATCGGTTTTTTCCAGTGGGCCATCGGCCTTGGCGCGGGCGATGATCGAGTGGTAGTGCACCTTCGGTGACATCGGCAGGTCGGCCACGGCACGGACGAACGGGTCGTCCTTGTCCAGATTCTGGATGCTGTTCATCTGGTAGCCGTGCTTGCCATCGTTGCGATCGATCTGGCCGTCGTTGGCCAGCGTCGCCACGTCCTCCAGCACGGTCAGCGGCAGCCGTACCAGGCGGCCGATCCAGCGGCCGAGGCGGGTACCGGCCACGTCGGTGCCGCGATGCGGTGTGGCGATGAAAACCACCCGCGATACTTCCGGTTCCGGCAGGAAGGTCAGTACTGGCGCGCCCTTGGTGCGCAGCAGCTCGCGCTGGGCGGGCGTCATCTGCGCGGTGGCCAGCAGGGTGTCGACCAGGTGGTCGCCGGAGGAAGAGACCATCAACCGCGCGATCACCCCGCCCATGCTGTGCCCGACCAGCACCATGTCATGCGAGGCCTGCGCCTTGCCGCTGGGGTCGAAGTGCTTGAGCACTTCGGCCAGCGTGTGGCGCATCGCATCGTGGCTCATCGCGATGGGCATGTTGGTCGGGTAGTAGAACTGCCAGACCTGGAAGTCCTGGCGGATCTCGTCGTCGCGCATCAGTTCGTTGGCCACGTTCACCCAGGCCTCGGGACTGCTGGCCAGGCCATGGATCATCAACAGCACGCGGCGGTTCGGGTCGTAGGGCTGCATCATGTACAGATGCGGCGCGTCGATGCCGCCCTTGCCACCAAACAACGAGCGCAGCGACTGCTGGCTGAAGTTGGAGCGCGCCAGCCACAGTGCGTAGCCCGCAGTGAAGTTGGCCGCCAACGGCACCTGCTGGCCGTGCAGGGTTACTTCCGAGACCTGGTAGGGATCGTGGATCTCCAGTTCCGGCTCGTCGTCGTGCAGCACTTCCCACAGGTTCTTTCCCGAGAAGCGCAGCAGCACCGTCATCGAAGGCGAGGGCATCTCGCTCCAGCTCTGCGCGGCCGGGGTGCTTGCCTGCGCGGCGGGCGTCGCTGCCGAAGGCGGGGTGGCCGTGCTGCCAGCCGGATCGTCCATCACCGCCACCAGCTCGGCACCGAAGCCATCGCGGCGATGCACGCTGCGCAGCGTGCCGGTGAACGACAGCGAGGCCGCCGGTACCAGCTCGGTGGGGGTGCGCGTGTCCAGCGGCGATGCTTCGCCTGAAGGGGCCAGCACGAAGGTCCAGCGGCCCAGCTGGAAATGGCTGGCCTGGCTGTGCACGCGCCCGGTGGCGTACGCGTTGTACAGCTGCACCGAGGCTTCCTGCACAGCCAGGTTGTAGTAGTCGCGCACCTGGGTCTGGCGGTCCTCGAAACCACGCTGGTTGGCGGTGCGCTCGGTGAAGAACAGATAGGCATAGGCCTGGCGCGCGACCTGCATCCACGCATCGAGGCGCGGCTGGAAGTCGGCATCCAGTTCGGTGATCGCGGTCTTGGCGCGGCCGGATGCCGAGTACTCGCGCTTCGGTGCCGGCAGGGTCATCGCATGCTGCAGCCACAACTCGGCCAGGCTGGAGCGCTTGTCTTCCTCGCGCACCACGATGCTGCTTTCCATGGCCTCGATGCACGGCAGGCCGGGCTTGGCACAGACGCCCTCATCGAGCCCGGCCACGCGCAGGGTCTCGGTGGTCGCCGCGCTGAGCTTGCCGGAGGTGAGGATGTCACCGCGCTTGAGCGCGATGTACTGGCCGGGCGTGACCGAGGCGACCTGCACCGACGGCCCGAACTGGCGCAGCGTCGCGCAGCCCCCCAGGGTGAGCAGCACGGTGATGATGAGGGTCGTGCGGCCGATGAAGCCCATGCCCGTGGTAGCCATACGATGCTCCTGCGCGGTGCCGTCACTCTAGCGGCCGGCCTGTCAAAGCGGAATAGACCGAACGGTCGGTTTGGGCCTGGCCGCCGTGGGCGATTCAGCCATTCAGTGTGACACTGCGGCGAATGGAACGGACACGGTGATCGCGATGGCCTGGCTGGAAACCCGCATTCCCCCGCCCGTGGTAATGCTGCTGTGCGCCGCTGCGGGCTTTGCAGCACGCTGGCTGTGGCCGGGTTTCCACCTTCGGGTGCCGGTGCCGGTTCTGCTCGCAGGCGTGACGGTGACGCTGGGTGTCGTGCTCAATCTGCTGCCCAAGCTGTCTTTCCAGCGCGCCGGTACCACCGTCAATCCTCTGCGACCTTCGGCGTCGAGCGCGCTGGTTACCAGCGGAATCTACGGCCGCACGCGCAATCCGATGTATCTGGGCCAGGCGTTGGTCCTGCTTGGCGCCATGGTGTACCTGCAGAACCTGATCGCGCTGCTGGTGGTGCCGCTGTTCCTGGTGTACATCACCCGGCTGCAGATCCTGCCGGAGGAGCGGGCATTGATGGCCCGCTTTCCCGAGGCGTACGCGCAATACCGTCATCGCGTGCCGCGCTGGCTGTAGCGTCGGCTACGCCATCAGCGGCTGATCTGGCACTTCACCGCAGCCGAATAACCCTCGTAGTCGTCGCCCGCGATCACGTGCAGGGTGTGGCGCTTGTCAATGCGCTTCACGTACGACGGTTCTTCGGTGTTGGCATGCTCGTTGACCTCGGTCACCGACCAGGCCTTGGCCAGGCGCTTGGAATCGACGCCGTTCAAGTACACGAAGAGGCTCTTCTCGCCTTCGGCCACGTTTACATCGGCACTGGTGACCGTGCCGCCAAACAGCGCGACCGGCTTGTCCTCCGGCTCGAAGGTGCCGCCCGGTTTCTTGGCCAGGCCGGCGGCCTGCAGCGCATCGATGGCGTCGGCCGCACTGAAGTTCGAGCCGGCCTTGCAGGCCAGCAGCGCTTCCAGCGTGGCGGTGCCGGGGGGCGCGATGGCCGGCGCCGCAGCGTGCGTGGCTGAGGCTGCGGCGAGGGTGGTGAGGAGCAGGGCGAGCGTGGTTGTGGCGGTTTTCATTGCAGATCCTTCTGGCGGCAGCAGGCCGGGGCAATGCAGCGATGGAGCGAAAGCTCCATCCCGATTATGCCCCACGCTTCCCGCACGACGAGCAGGCACAAAAAAGCCGGAACCCCCTCGACGGGAGATCCGGCTTCTTGCGGCCTCGACAGGCCATACAGATGGTGGAGGTGGGCGGAATTGAACCGCCGTCCGAAGGCACTCCATCCCCAGCACTACATGCTTAGCTCACCGTTGGATCTCGTCCCCGAACAGCACGGTGCGCAAAGCGCATCCGGGAACCAGCCTGTTGTGTTCTAGTGCCGGACTGACAGGCAGCCATCCAGCGCGATTCCATGATAGTGACTCTACACCGCGAGCATGGACACAAGCGGTTTCGAGGCTTAGGCCTTAAGCGGCCAGAGCGTAGTTGTCGTCGTTGGCAACTAGAGTTTTGCAGCTGGATTTACGAGGAAAGCTACCCCCTCGGCATGCGCCAGGCGACTTCACAACCCCCGTCGAAACCAATGCACCCCCGGTTTCTTCAAGTTCTGCAAGGTACGAGGCCTGTTTCGTGTCGCCACGGCCAGTGCCTGCCCAACGCTGCCAATGCTACGCCAAAACAGCTGAACAGTCACCGTGGCAATCCACAACATGTTGTAGAGCCAGCGGCATAGCGGATTGGTAACGTCACTGGCACGAATTTGCGACACACTGGCGGCGACCATCCGGGCCAGGACAGACACGGAGACTGTGGGTGACCGATGCAAGCCAACAACGCAGCCTGCGGCAGCTGATCGGGCCGGTCGGTGCCGACTACCAGCGGCGCGCCCTGCCGCCCGGCTGGGTCTGGGCGGTGCTGGCGGTGTTGCTTGCGGCCACCGCGCTGACCGAGCTGCCGGCGACTGCGGCCGCGGCATTGGTGGCCAGTGCGGTGGTTGTGCACTGGTCGCAGCGCGGTCGCATCCATTGGCTGGGCTGGCGCCTGCCGGGCCTGGCCGTGTTGGCGGCCCTGCTGTGGGGGCCGGAAGTGCTGTCGCAATGGTTCGAGCACGGGCTGGCCGTGGTCCTGATGTCGCTGGCCAGCCTCAGCATCGGCGTGCATGTATGGCAGGCGCGACAGATGGCGCGGCAGCTCCAGGGCGCGGCCGATTCGCTGGATGACGCCCAGCTGCTGGCCCTGCTGCCGGCCGACGCGGCCCAGCTGGCGCAGCGGTGGCGCGCCGGCGATGACCGGCATGCGCCGGAACTGGCAGTGGTGATGCACCTGGCCGTGATGCACGCAGCGCTGGCGCCGCGCATGCGCGGGCAGGGCGTGCTGGCAGGGTGACCGGTCGGCGTTTCCGCGGCCGCGGTCAGGAACCTGACAATGGCTTGCGCAGGTAGATCCGCTCGTGCCCGGGCGGGCAATCGGGCAGCCGCCCATAGACGGTGTAGCCCTGCCGCAGGTAGAAAGCTTCGGCCTGCCAGTCGAAGGTATCCAGCATCACGTTGCGGGCGCCAAGCTGGCGCGCGGCGGCTTCTGCTTCCGCCAGCAGGCGCTGGCCGATGCCTTGCCCGCGCAGTTCCGGATCCACCCACAGCACATGTACCTGCAGCCAGCTGGCACAGACGTCGGCCAGCACACCACCGCGCAGCGCGCCGTGCTCGTCATGCCAGGCCAGGCGGACTGGAGTCTCATCGAGTGAATCGCCGCCGTGGGCCTGGTTGAAGGCCAGCAGGCGCGCGCACAACGTGCGCGTTTCATCGGCGCTGGCAGTCACCATGGCGCCGATGGGGGCGGTCATGCGTCGCGGTTGCCGCGACGCATCACACGCTGCTTCTCGATCGCCCAGTCGCGGTCCTTGGCGGCATCGCGCTTGTCGTGGGTCTGCTTGCCCTTGGCCAGCGCGACTTCGAGCTTGATCTTGTTCTTGCTCCAGTACATCGCAGTGGGCACGATCGTGTAGCCATCGCGCTCGACCTTGCCGACCAGCTTGTCGATCTCGCTCCGGTGCAGCAGCAGCTTGCGCTCGCGCCGGTCATTGGCCACCACGTGGGTGGAGGCCTGGATCAACGGGGTGATCTGCGCGCCGATCAGGAAGATCTCGCCGTGCTTCACATAGGCGTAGGCGTCGATGATGTTGCCGCGGCCAGCGCGGATCGACTTCACCTCCCAGCCCTGCAGGGCCAGGCCGGCCTCGAAGCGCTCTTCGATGTGGTACTCGTGGCGGGCACGCTTGTTCAACGCGATGGTTTTGTTGGCCGTCGCGCTCTTTGCTTTATCCTTGCCGCTGTTCTTGCTCATTTCCGTATTGTCTCCGATTCGGGCCCGCCCGGTCGATTGCCGAAACGTCCTGTATTCATGCCTACTATCCGCCGCAGCGCCCTGGTCGAACATTCGGCCGCGCGCATGTTCGACCTGGTCAACGACGTCCAGGCCTATCCGCGCCGTTTCCGCTGGTGCTCGGCTGCCCAGATCCTGGAGCAGGGCGAGGACCGCCTGGTGGCGCGCCTGGACCTGGGCCTGGGCTCGTTCAGTACCTGGTTCCAGACTGAAAACACCCTGCAGCGCCCGCACAGCATCGACATGCAGCTGCGCGATGGCCCGTTCAAGCAGCTGCACGGCCGCTGGGAATTCCATGCGCTGGCCGAGGATGCGTGCAAGGTCACCCTGACCCTGGAGTTCGAACCCAGCTCGCGCCTGCTCGGTCCGGCCCTGGCGATCGGCTTCCAGGGACTGGCCGATCGCATGGTCAATGATTTCGTCCGCGTCGCCGACGAGGGCTGAGCGATGATCGAGGTCGAGGTGGTGCTGGCCTGGCCGGAGCGCGTGCTGTCGCGCCACCTGCAGCTGGAAGAGGGAGCGACCGTGGCCGACGCCATCGCCGCCGCTGCGCTGGAAGGTAGTGCCGACTGTCCGGCCGCCGCGGTGCATGGCGTGCTGGCCCGTCCACAGCAGGCGCTGCTGGACGGGGACCGCATCGAGCTGCTGCGCCCGCTGCTGGCCGACCCCAAGGACAACCGCCGGCGTCGCGCGCTCGGCGGTTGATCCCGGCAACCCGTCCCTGCGGACGGGCAGGCCTCAGCGGCCCTTCTTCTTCTTGTCCTTCGGCAGGTTGCGGCCGAACTGGCGCACCGTCTGCTGGGCCAGGGCCTTGTCGTTGCCCGGGAAGTAGTCGCCCTCCCAGCGGGTAACGGCGTCATTCTCGAAGAACACCACGAAGTTCTTCACTTCGGTGCGGCCGAGGCGGTTCACGCGCTGGCTGGAGGTGTAGTCCCAGCGCTGGGCGTGGAACGGGTCGGGGATGGACGGGGTGCCCAGCAGCGCGGTGACCTGCTGCTTGCTCTGCCCGACCTGCAGCTTGGCCACGGCATCTTCCCGGATCAGGTTGCCCTGATAGATGGGTTGCTTGTAGATGATGCCGCACCCGGTGGTGGACAGGGCGACGGCGGCGACCAACAGGAGATTGCGCATCGGGACTGGCGGTTGGGGAAATCAAACCGATGATACACTCCCGGCGTGCCACCGCGACCCAATCCGAGGCAGCTGGCGCTAAATCGCCAATGAACGGAGACCTATGGAAACCCACGACCTGCGTAAAGTCGGCCTGAAGGTGACCCATCCGCGGATGCGGATCCTGGCGCTGCTCGAACAGCGCAATGCCCAGCACCACCAGCACCACATGACCGCCGAGGACATCTACCGCCAGCTGCTCGAGCATGGCGACGAGATCGGCCTGGCGACGGTCTACCGGGTGCTGACCCAGTTCGAGGCCGCCGGCCTCGTGCTCAAGCACAATTTCGAGGGTGGCCAGGCCGTTTACGAGCTGGACCGTGGTGGCCACCACGACCATATGGTCGACGTGGACAGCGGCAAGATCATCGAATTCGAAAGCCATGAGATCGAGGAGCTGCAGCGCAAGATCGCGGCCGATCACGGCTATGAGCTGGAAGAACACTCGCTGGTGCTCTACGTGCGCAAGAAGCGCAAGTAGGCCGTTCCGGCCAGCCGCTAGCGACGAAACCCCGGGCTTGCCCGGGGTTTTTCGTTGCCGGGGTCAGGGCCCTTTCCCTCCAGGAAAGGGGGCCGGCCCCGGGCGCTCTGCGGGGTCGGATCCCTTTGCGCCAGCAAAGGGCTCTGACCCCTTGCAACCGAGCAGGATCTCCAGGTCCACCGCCTCGGCCATCGCCCGGTTGCCGGCATCCCCCGGGTGGAGGTGGTCGCCGGAGTCGTAGGCGGCGGCCATCCGTGACGGATCGGCCGGGTCGCGCAGCGCCGCGTCCAGGTCGATCACCGCGTCGAACGGGCTGTTGCTGCGCAGCCATGCATTGAGCTGTTGGCGCAGGGCCTCCTTGTCCGGGTGGTAGTAGTCGTCCAGCGGCGTGCCGGGCAGGGCGCCCGCGAACGGCATCAGGGTGGCGCCGAATATGCGTAGACCCCGCCGGTGGGCCTGTTCGGCCAGGGCACGATAGCCGGCCTGCAGCTCGGGCAGGCTGGGCCGGGGCTGCGCGCGGGCGAAGGCAGTACCGGGCCAGCTGATGTCGTTGATGCCGATCAGCACGATGACGCCGGCGACGCCGGGCTGATCCAGTGCGTCACGCCGCAGGCGGGCCAGAACCGACTCGCCCATGCCGTCGCTCAGCAGCCGATTGCCGGAAATGCCCGCGTTGACCACCGCGACGCCGCGCGGTGCCAGACGCGCGGCCAGATGGTCGGTCCAGCGCTGGTCCTGGTCGAGGCTGGCGGTGGCGCCGTCGGTGATCGAGTCGCCAATCACCACCACGCTACGCGCACTGGCGGCGGCCTCGACCTCGATCCCGGTGAGGAACAGGCGTGCGGTAGTGGAACTGGCACCCTGCAGGTCGCGCGCCCGGGCCTGATTGCCGCCGGCGATCCAGCTGGTCTGGCGGCCGTCCCAATGGAACGTCTGCACCGGCGTCGGCCCCGGCACGAAGACGCTGACCTGCAGCGCCTGGTGGTCTTCCGTGGCCACCGCCAGCGGATCGCTCAGCCGTTCCTGACCGGCACCGATCAACACCCCGGGCTGGCCGTCGAAGCTGAGCGGTTGCGGGGTGGCGCCCGCGGCCACGCTGGCCGCCCCGATCCGCAGCGGCTGGGTGCCGTAGGCATTGCTCAGCCGCACCCGCAGCCGGGACCCGCCCAGGCTGATGCGCGCGGTCTGGCGGAAGGTCTGGTCCTGCAGCGCGGCCGGAACCAGGGTCGGGAACAGGAAATCCGCGTCCCAGACCGGTTGCGGGCTGGCCTGCCAGCTGGCGACCCAGTGCGGGGCGGATGCGGCACTGGCGACGCCGGACAGGGCGAGCAGGGCGGTGGCGGTGAGCTGGCTCAAGCGGTTCATCGGGCAATCCAAGGGGGAGGGAACGCCATGGTGATTCCGGGGTTATCTGTGAACTAGACTGCGCATGGACAATCATCTGTGAACTGGATTCATCGTCATGGCGCGACCCGACATCAACCGATCCGGCGAACTGGAAGTGTTCGTGCGGGTGATCGAGACCGGTGGCTTCTCCGCCGCCGCACGCACCCTGGACATGACGCCGTCAGCAGTGAGCAAGCTGGTGGCCCGGCTGGAGCAGCGGCTGGGTACGCGCCTGCTGCAACGCTCCACCCGCCAGCTGCAGCTGACCCCGGAAGGCTGCGCGTTCTACGAGCGCGGCCTGCGCGTGCTGGCCGACCTGGAGGAGGCCGAGCGCTGTGCCAGTGCCCATGCCGAGCCGCGCGGACGGCTGCGGGTCAACTCCAACGTGCCGTTCGGCCAGCATTTCCTGCTGCCGCTGCTGCCGGCATTCCTCGAACGCAACCCGCAGGTAGGCGTGGACCTGACCCTCAATGACGAGGTGATCGACCTGCTTGAGCAGCGCACCGACGTGGCGGTGCGGGCCGGTCCACTGAAGAGCTCCAGCCTGGTGGCGCGGCGGCTGGGTGCGACGCGGATGATGATCGTGGCTGCACCGGCCTACGCGCAGCGGCACGGGCTGCCACGCACTGCCGAGGAGCTGCAGTCGCACAACCGGTTGGATATCGGCCATGCGCGCGCGATGCAGGGCTGGCCATTGTTGCAGGACGGGCGCGAACGCATGCTGCTGCCCAGTGGCAACGCGCGCGCCAGCAACGGCGATGCGCTGCGCCAGCTGGTGCTGGGTGGGCTGGGCATGGCGCGGCTGGCAGCATTCCAGGTGCAGCAGGACATTGCCGCCGGGCGCTTGCTGCCGGTGCTGGAGGACGCCAATCCCGGTGACCTGGAAGAGGTGCACGCGGTGTTCCTGGGGCAGGGCGGCTACCTGCCGCTGCGGGTGCGCGCATTTCTTGATTTCCTGGTGGAGAACGTCGATCTGACGCAGCCACAGGGGTAGTGCCGGCCGCTGGCCGGCAACCTCATGATCTTCATCCACCCGCATCGGGGTGCCGGCCAGCGGCCGGCACTACCGTGCGGAAGCCGAGCCAATGCTCGGCTCGGCCGGCGTTACACCTGCAGCAGCTTGCGTGCGGCGGCGCGCGCTTCCTTGCTCACTTCCACGCCGCCGAGCATGCGCGCCAGTTCTTCCTCGCGCGCCTTGCTGTCCAGCTTTTCCACTGCGCTCTGGGTCATGCCTTCCACCGGGGCCTTGCTGACCCGGTAATGGGCATGGCCCTTCGAGGCGACCTGCGGCAGGTGGGTCACGCACAGCACCTGGCGCTTCTCGCCAAGGGCGCGCAGCTTCTGGCCGACGATGTCCGCCACCGCGCCACCGATGCCGGAGTCGACTTCGTCGAACACCATGGTCGGCACTGCATCCAGGTCCAGCGCGGCCACTTCGATGGCCAGCGAGATGCGCGACAGTTCGCCACCCGAGGCCACCTTGCGCAGGGCACGCGGTGGCTGCCCGGCATTGGCCGCCACCAGGAATTCCACGCGCTCGGCACCCTGCGGGTCGGGCTTGCCGGCGTCCTGCGGTTCCAGCTCGATCAGGAACTGGCCGCCGCCCATGCCCAGCTCGGCGATGATGCCGGTGGTGGTGGCCGACAGCTCGGCAGCGGCGGCGCGGCGGCTGGCGGTCAGCAGCCCGGCCTGCACGCGCCACGCCGCAGCGGCCTTGTCGATCTCGCCGGCGAGGCGCTGCAGGCGTTCGTCAGCACCACGCAGCTGTTCCACTTCGGCGTGCATGCGCTCGCGCTGCGCGCCCAGCTCGTCCATCGGCACACGGTGCTTGCGGGCCAAGTCGTGCAGGCGGCCGAGGCGACGCTCGTTCTCCTCGAACTGTTCCGGGTCGGCGTCGAGGTCGTCATGCACGCGGTCCAGCAGCGACAGGGCTTCGTGCAGCTGGATCGAGGCGTTTTCGATCAGGCCGTCGACCTCGCCCAGGCGCGGGTCGTGTTCGATCAGGCGCGACAGCTCGTGGCGCACCTGCTGCAGCAGGTCCAGCGCGGAACTGCCGTCGTCGCCATTGAGCTGGTTGCTGGCCGCCTGGCAGGCACTCAGCAGGGCACTGGCATGGGCCTGGCGGCGGTGGCTGGCGCCCAGCGCGGCAATCGACTCCGGTTCCAGGTCTTCGCGGTCCAGTTCGCGCAGCTGGTGCTCCAGGAAGCCGATCCGGTCACTGACGTCGCCCTGCTGCGACAGCGCCAGCGATTCATCGACCAGCGCCTGCCAGGCCGCAGCGGCGCGGCGCACCTGGCGGCGCTCGTCCTCGTTGCCGGCATAGGCGTCCAGCAGGGCCAGCTGCGACGGGCGCGTCAGCAGGGCCTGCTGTTCGTGCTGGCCGTGGATCTCCACCAGCAACGAGGCCAGGTCGCCCAGCTGGGCCAGGGTCACCGGGCGGCCGTTGATCCAGGCCCGCGAGCCGCCATCGGCACGGATCACGCGGCGCAGCTGGCACTGCTCCTCGTCGTCCAGCTCGTTGTCGGCCAGCCACTGGCGCGCGGCCTGCAGCTGGTCCAGCGCGAACTCGGCCGACAGCTCGGCGCGCGCGGCGCCGTGGCGGACCACGCCGCTGTCGGCGCGCAGGCCGGACAGGAAGCCCAGCGCGTCGACCATCAGTGACTTGCCGGCGCCGGTCTCGCCTGAAACCACGGTCATGCCTGGCCCGAACTCCAGTTCGGTGGCGCGGACGACGGCGAAATCCTTGATCGAAAGATGTCTGAGCATGGGTAAGGGGGTGTCAGCAGCCGCGCAACGCTAGCACGCGGGCGCGGGAGGTCCAATGACTTGCCAAGGTGATCCGCCGCCATTATCTAGTGTCCGTGTCTCACAGGTTGATTCCATGCACGGTTCTCCCGACCAGCTTGCCCCGCGTGCGCGCCATCTGCTGCGCACGCTGATCGCGCGTTACATCCAGGACGGTGAGCCGGTCGGCTCGCAGACGCTGGCGCGCGTGGCCGGGCTGGAGGTCAGTCCGGCCACCATCCGCAACATCCTGGGTGACCTGGAAGACCTGGGGCTGCTGGCTTCGCCGCACACCTCGGCCGGGCGCGTCCCGACCGCACATGGCTACCGGGTGTTCGTCGACAGCCTGCTGCAGATGCAGCCGCCGGGCGAAGGCGAGCTGGCCCGGCTGCGCCAGGAACTGGCCGGCGGCGGCAGCACCCAGGCCCTGCTTGGCAGCGCCTCGGAGCTGCTGTCGGCGATGAGCCACTTCGTCGGCGTGGTCAGCGCCCCGCGGCGCGAGCAGTTCGCGTTCCGCCAGATCGATTTCGTGGCGCTGGACGGGCGCCGGGTGCTGGCGATCCTGGTGTTCGCCGACAACGAGGTGCAGAACCGGGTCATCGAGACCCGCCAGGAGTTCGCGCCGGGCCAGCTGGAACAGGTCGCCAACTACCTCAACGCGCATTTCGCCGGCCTGCCGATGGCCGAGATCCGCACCCGCCTGCTGCTGGAACTGCGTGATGCCCGTTCGGAGCTGGAGCAGCTGCTGGCGCACAGCATCGAGCTGGCCGAGCAGGCCCTGCAGCCGGCGGCCGACGACATGCTGGTGGCCGGGCAGACCCGTCTGATGGGGGTGCAGGACCTGTCCGACCTGGAGCGGCTGCGCGAGCTGTTCGAGCTGTTCTCCAGCAAGCGGGAGATCCTGCAGCTGCTGGAGCGGACCATCCAGGCGCCCGGCGTGCGCATCTTCATCGGCGAGGAGACCGGGATGATGCCGCTGCAGGGCGTCTCGCTGGTCACTGCCCCTTACACGGCCAATGGCCAGGTGCTGGGCGTGCTGGGCGTGATCGGCCCCAAGCGGATGGCCTACGACCGGATGATCCCGCTGGTCCAGGCTACTGCCGATGTACTCGGCGCGGCGTTTTCGCCAGCCGGGCGCACTCCTGGAACATCCGACGCTTGAAACGCAGCATCCCGCCCACACTAGGGTGGGTGGAGGCGGAGACTGACCGCCAGGGACCCAGACATGAACCACGAACATCCAGATATCGAATCCCAGCAGACTGCCGCCGATGCGGCCGCCGCCGCCGGCGTCAACGACGAAGTGGAGCGCCTGCGCGCCGAGGTCGAGCAGATCAAGGCCGATGCGCTGCGTGAGCGCGCCGACCTCGAGAACCAGCGCAAGCGCGTTGCCCGTGACATCGAGCAGGCCCGCAAGTTCGCCAACGAGAAGCTGCTGGGCGAGCTGCTGCCGGTGTTCGACAGCCTGGATGCCGGCTTGAAGGCGGCCGGCGATGACCCGCATCCGCTGCGCGAGGGCCTGGAGCTGACCTACAAGCAGCTGCTGAAGGTTGCCGCCGACAACGGGCTGGTCCTGCTGGACCCGATCGGCCAGCCGTTCAACCCGGAACACCACCAGGCCATCAGCCAGGTGCCGGCCCCAGACGCCGCCCCGGGCAGCGTGGTGACCGTGTTCCAGAAGGGTTACCTGCTCAACGAGCGCCTGCTGCGGCCGGCGCTGGTGGTGGTGGCCGCCGACTGACCCCTCCAGGGCCGGAAGGCGGGAATGTCCCGTCACCCGGCCCGACGCTGAACGCGCCGGGCGACCGGAAACACAGCGTTCGGGAGATGGCTTGAATGTTCCACGAGCCTCCCCCACATCGTATTCATCCACCGGCCGAACGGCCGGACTGACCCCAACAAGCATCCTCAGGAGTCTCCCCCATGGGCAAGATCATTGGTATCGACCTCGGCACCACCAACTCGTGCGTGGCGATCATGGACGGCGGCAAGGCCCGCGTCATCGAGAATTCGGAAGGCGATCGCACCACCCCGTCGATCGTCGCCTACACCAAGGACGGCGAAGTCCTGGTGGGCGCCTCGGCCAAGCGCCAGGCCGTCACCAACCCGAAGAACACCTTCTATGCGGTGAAGCGCCTGATCGGCCGCAAGTTCACCGACGCCGAAGTGCAGAAGGACATCGCCCACGTCCCGTACAGCATCCTGGCCCATGACAACGGCGATGCCTGGGTGTCGACCAGCGATGGCAAGAAGATGGCCCCGCAGGAAATCTCGGCCAAGGTGCTGGAGAAGATGAAGAAGACCGCCGAGGACTTCCTCGGTGAGAAGGTCACCGAAGCGGTCATCACCGTGCCGGCCTACTTCAACGACAGCCAGCGCCAGGCGACCAAGGATGCCGGCCGCATCGCCGGCCTGGACGTCAAGCGCATCATCAACGAGCCGACCGCGGCCGCGCTGGCCTATGGCCTGGACAAGGGCGACAACAAGGATCGCAAGATCGTGGTGTACGACCTGGGCGGCGGCACCTTCGACGTCTCGGTGATCGAGATCGCCAACGTCGACGGCGAGAAGCAGTTCGAAGTGCTGGCCACCAACGGCGACACCTTCCTGGGCGGCGAAGACTTCGACAACCGCGTCATCGAGTACCTGGTTGAAGAATTCAACAAGGACCAGGGCATCGACCTGCGCAAGGATCCGCTGGCCCTGCAGCGCCTGAAGGACGCTGCCGAGCGCGCCAAGATCGAGCTGTCCAGCGCCCAGCAGACCGAAGTGAACCTGCCGTACGTCACCGCTGACGCCTCGGGTCCGAAGCACCTGAACATCAAGCTGACCCGCGCCAAGCTGGAAGCACTGGTGGAAGACCTGATCAAGAAGTCGATCGAGCCGTGCCGCGTCGCCCTGAACGATGCCGGCCTGCGTTCGAGCGACATCAGCGAAGTGATCCTGGTCGGTGGCCAGACCCGCATGCCGAAGGTGCAGCAGGCGGTGACCGAATTCTTCGGCAAGGAACCGCGCAAGGACGTCAACCCGGACGAAGCCGTGGCACTGGGCGCTGCGATCCAGGGCGGCGTGCTGGGCGGCGACGTCAAGGACGTGCTGCTGCTGGACGTGACCCCGCTGTCGCTGGGTATCGAAACCATGGGCGGCGTGTTCACCAAGATCATCGAGAAGAACACCACCATCCCGACCAAGGCCTCGCAGGTGTTCTCCACCGCCGAGGACAACCAGTCGGCCGTGACCGTGCACGTGCTGCAGGGTGAGCGCGAGCAGGCCCGCTTCAACAAGTCGCTGGCCAAGTTCGACCTGTCCGGCATCGAGCCGGCTCCGCGTGGCCTGCCGCAGGTGGAAGTGTCCTTCGACATCGACGCCAACGGCATCCTGCACGTGTCGGCCAAGGACAAGAAGACCAACAAGGAACAGAAGGTCGAGATCAAGGCCGGTTCGGGCCTGTCCGAGGAAGAGATCGCACGCATGGTCGCCGACGCGGAAGCCAACCGCGAAGAAGACAAGAAGTTCCAGGAGCTGGTGCAGGCCCGCAATCAGGCCGATGCCCTGATCCACGGCACCCGCAGTGCCATCACCGAGCACGGCAGCAAGGTCGGCGGCGATGTCATCGGCAAGGTCGAGGCGGCCCTGGCCGACCTGGAAACCGCGATGAAGGGTGACGACAAGGCACAGATCGAAGCCAAGTCGAAGGTGCTGGAGGAAGCCGGCCAGTCGCTGTTCGCCGCTGCTTCGGCCGACCAGGGCGGTGCCCCGGGCGCCGACGCCGGCAACGCCGGCAAGGCGCAGGACGACGTGGTCGACGCCGAGTTCACCGAAGTCAAGGACGACAAGAAGTCCTGATCCGGACCGACACGGGACGCTGGCCATCAGCGTCCCGTTGTCGCATCAGGGTCCTGACCGCCCACCGGCGTGTCGGGGCGCCCGACGCAAGAGCGGACCTGGTTCCGCTCTTCCGCTTTGACGAATCCCGACTTTCCGGAACCAGATTCACCATATGAGCAAGCGCGATTACTACGAAGTGCTGGGCGTTGCCCGCACCGCCACCGACGACGAGCTGAAGAAGGCCTACCGTCGCTGTGCGATGAAGTTCCACCCGGACCGCAACCCGGGTGATGCGGCGGCCGAAGCCTCCTTCAAGGAGTGCAAGGAAGCCTACGAAGTGCTGTCCGATGGCAACAAGCGCCGCATGTACGACAGCCACGGCCACGCCGCGTTCGAGCACGGCATGGGCGGTGGTGGTCCGGGCGGCCCGGACATGAACGATATCTTCGGCGATATCTTCGGCAACATTTTTGGCGGGGGCGGCGGTGGGCCGCGCCAGGCCCGTCGCGGCGCCGACATCGGCTACGTGATGGAGCTGGACCTGGAAGAAGCGGTACGCGGCGTCGAGCGCCGCATCGAGATCCCGACCCTGGCCGAGTGCGGCGACTGCGATGGCAGTGGCTCCGAAGACGGCAAGGTTGAAACCTGCAATGTGTGCCATGGCCGCGGCCAGGTGCGCATCCAGCGCGGCATCTTCGCCATGCAGCAGGCCTGCCACAATTGCGGCGGCCGTGGCCAGATCATCGCCAAGCCCTGCAAGACCTGCCATGGCAACGGCCGCGTCGAGGAAGACAAGGTGCTGTCGGTGAAGGTGCCGGCCGGCGTCGATACCGGCGACCGCATCCGCCTGCAGGGCGAAGGTGAGGCCGGCCCGGCAGGAACGCCGCCGGGTGACCTGTACGTGGAAGTACGGGTGCGCGAGCATGCGATCTTCCAGCGCGATGGCGACGACCTGCACTGCGAAGTGCCGATCCGCATCTCGCAGGCAGCGCTGGGCGACACCGTACGCGTGGCGACCCTCGGCGGCGAAGCGGAAATCCGCATCCCGGCCGAGACCCAGACCGGCAAGCTGTTCCGCCTGCGTGGCAAGGGCGTGCGTTCGGTGCGCAGCCGCAGCGAGGGCGACCTGTACTGCCGCGTGGTGGTGGAGACCCCGGTCAACCTCACCAACGAACAGCGCAAGCTGCTGGAGCAGTTCGAAGCCACCTTTGTCGGCGAGGAAGCACGCAAGCATTCGCCGAAGTCGGCGACGTTCATGGATGGCGTGAAGGGCTTCTGGGACCGGATGACGTCCTGAGTTTTTCAACCGAAGCGTTGAGCGGTAGCGCCGGGCCATGCCCGGCGTTTTCGTTTGCGATCAGCGGAAAAACGCCGCGGGCGTCTGCCCCAATTGGCGCTTGAACATGCTGGTGAACGCGCTGGGGCTGTCGTAGCCCATCGCCAGCGCCACATCGATGACCTTGTCGCCGACTGCCAGCCGCTCCAGAGCGGCCAGCAGGCGCGCCTGCTGCCGCCACTGCCCGAAGGTCATGCCCAGTTCGCCGGCGAAATGGCGCTGGATGGTCTTCACGTCCACCTGCAGGGCCTGGGCCCAGTCCTGCAGCGTGGCGTCGTCGGCGGGATGCTTCTGGATGTGCTGGCAGATCCTCTGCAGGCGCGGGTCGGTGGGCGAGGGCAGGTGCAGCGGCAGCACGTCCATGCGGTGCAGCTCGTCCAGCAGCAGGCGCACCACGCGACCGTCGCGGCTGTCGTCCACGTGCGCGGACTCGATCAGGCTGGCCGCCAGCAGTAGTTCGCGCAGCAGCGGCGCCACCTGTACTGCGAACGCCCCATCCGGCAGTTGCGGTGCAAAGTCCGGTTCCACGTACAGGCTGCGCATGTGCACCTCGGCGATGCAGTCCACCGCATGCACCATGCCGGCCGGAACCCAGATCGCGCGGGTGGAGGGCACGACCCAGCGGCCACCGTCCGCGCGCACCACCATCAGGCCGGACATGGCGAAGACCAGTTGGTGACGGCGATGCCGGTGTGGCGCGATGTGGGTACCGGGCGGGTAGTGCCGGGCGCGGCTGGTCACCGGGCGGTGTACCGGCACTTCGTTCCACGGCGCGGTCTCGCGGATCAGGCAGGGAGTGTCCTTTTTGCGATAGGCCATGACCCGAACGCGGCAGAAGGGAGTGGGGGCCCACCGTAGCATGCGTGGCTCGCCCCCAACCTGACTGTGTCCATGTCGACCCTGGCTTCTCCCGCAACGACCTCACGCCCGGTGGCTCCCGGCGTGCTGGCCGCCATCTCCACCTCGCATGTCGTCAACGACATGATGCAGTCGCTGATCCTGGCCATCTATCCGGTGATCAAGGGCGGCTTCAACCTCAGCTTCACCCAGATCGGCCTGATCACGCTGACCTACCAGCTCACCGCGTCGATCTTCCAGCCGTTGATCGGCATGGCCACCGACCGCCGCCCGGCACCGTACTCGCTGCCGATCGGCATGGCCTCGACCCTGTGCGGCATGCTGCTGCTCGGCTTTGCGCCGAACTACGCGGTGGTGCTGATGGCTGCGGCGATGGTCGGCATTGGTTCGGCCATCTTCCACCCGGAGGCCTCGCGCATCGCCCGGCTGGCCTCGGGCGGTCGCCATGGCTTCGCGCAGTCGGTGTTCCAGGTGGGTGGCAACTTCGGTACCGCGCTGGGGCCGTTGATCGCTGCGGCCGTGATCGTGCCGTATGGCCAGCGTGCCGCATCATGGTTTGCCGGCGCCGCGCTG
This sequence comes from Stenotrophomonas sp. YJH_SMC_82, assembly GCF_059368875.1. Taxonomy (NCBI): domain Bacteria; kingdom Pseudomonadati; phylum Pseudomonadota; class Gammaproteobacteria; order Lysobacterales; family Lysobacteraceae; genus Stenotrophomonas; species Stenotrophomonas sp. YJH_SMC_82. The sequence continues at coordinate 314,061 of NZ_JCAFSE010000002.1, read as the reverse complement.
ATCGGCATCGCGCTGCTGACCTATGTTGGCCGCTGGTATGCACTGCACCTGGGCACACCGCGTCCGGCCAGCACCGCGTCTATGGCCCCGCGGCATTCGTCGCGCACCGTGGCCAAGGTGCTGGCGATCCTGCTGGTGCTGATCTTCAGCAAGTACTTCTACATGGCCAGCATCGGCAGCTACTTCACCTTCTACCTGATCCACCACTTCGGCATTCCGGTGGCACAGGCGCAACTGCATCTGTTCGCGTTCCTGGTGGCGTCTGCCGCCGGTGGTTTCCTCGGCGGCCCGCTGGGTGACCGCATCGGCCGCAAGCCGATCATCTGGACCTCGATCCTCGGCGTGGCCCCGTTCGCGCTGATGCTGCCGCACGCCGATCTGCTATGGACCACAGTGCTGGCAGTGCTGATCGGCTTCGTGCTCTCCTCGGCGTTCTCGGCCATCGTGGTGTACGCGCAGGAGATGATGCCGCACCGCATCGGCATGGTGTCCGGCCTCTTCTTCGGCTTTGCATTCGGCATGGGCGGGCTTGGCGCGGCCGTGCTGGGCATGCTGGCAGACAGGACCAGCATTGAATTCGTCTATCAGCTGACCGCGTTCCTGCCACTGCTGGGCATCGTCGCGGCGTGGCTGCCGCCATCGCGGCCTGCTGCTCACTGAGGGGGTTGGGTTTGCAGGGCTTGCAGCCCTGCACCTGCAGAGGCAACGTCAACAGCAGAAGCGGGCTATCCGTGGGTTGGCGGGGTGGGTCCGGTTGCAGGGGACGCCGTAAACCCATCCCTGGGGGGCTTGGCCGCGGCATCCATGCCGCGGACACCCCTGCAACCGGACCCACCCCGCCTTCGACTGTTTTCCGCGATCTGTCGGAACAGCTGGTGGGGTCAGATCCGTTTTCCGAAGGAAAACGGATCTGACCCCGATTTATTTCGGTATCCCACAGATGTGCCGACCAACGGTCGGCACCCACCAACAGTCGCGGGAATCTGTCAGAGGCGGGGCGGTGTGGGTGGGCAGGACCGTTGGCGCCATGGATGGCGCCATCGAGCCCCATGGGTGAGGGCGCTTCGCTTGCGAAGCACTGCTTCGCAAGCGCCCGAACGCACAGCCGCCAGCGGCTGGGCCGGACCCCGGAGGGGGGTTTACGGCGTGTCCTGCCCACCCACACCGCCCCGCCATCCCACGGATAGCTCGCTTTGGCTTTTGCCTTTGCCGTTGCTTGAAGCTTCGGCAGGTGCAGGGCTGCAAGCCCTGCCGAAAACTCCCTTGGGCGTAGAATGCGGCCATGAGCGAATCCCTTGATAACCACCTGGTCCACGGCCGCCGCCAGCGGCCGGATGGGCCGTCGCCGATCGATGTCATCTCGGTCCAGTCGCAACTTGTGTACGGCCACGCCGGCAACAGTGCCGCCGTCCCGCCGATGCGCGCACTGGGCGTGCGCGTCGCCGAAATCCCGACCGTGCTGCTGAGCAATGCGCCGTTCTACGACACTACGCGGGGCCGCGTGCTGCCCGCCGACTGGTTTGCCGACCTGCTGCTGGGTACCCACGAGCGTGGCCTGCCGCAGCGGGCGAAGATGCTGGTGTCCGGCTACTTCGGCAGCACCGCCAACGGTGCGGCCTTCGCCGACTGGCTGGACAACATCCTGCCGGCCTGCCCACAGCTGCGTTACTGCCTGGACCCGGTGATCGGTGATACCCATACCGGACCCTACGTGGAACCGGGCCTGGAAGCGATCTTCGCCGAGCGCCTGCTGCCCCACGCCTGGCTGGTGACGCCCAATGCCTTCGAACTGAATCGCCTGACCGGCATGCCGGCACTGGCCGAGGCCGATGCCATCGCCGCCGCGCGCACGCTGCTGGATCGTGGCCCGCACTGGGTGATCGCGCACAGCGTAGGCGGCAACCCGGGTGAGCTGGTCACCCTGGCGGTCGGGCACGAGGAAACCTGGCGCTGGACCTCACCGCTGCTGCCGGTGGACGTGGCCGGTACCGGTGACGTGCTGATGTCGCTGGTGGTGTCGTTCCTGCTGCGCGGTGAGTCGATGCAGCAGGCGATTTCGCGCGCGATTGCCGGCACCCATGCGGCGCTGGAGGCGACCCTGGACAACGGCTTCGAGGAGTTCGACGTGATCGCTGCCGCGCCGGCGGCGCTGGCCGAAGGAACGCGCTTCCGCGCTGAACGCGTGGCATGAGCGGCCTGGATCCACGCACGCCGCGCACGGTCGGCATCGTCGGCAGTGCTGGTGCCTATGGGCGCTGGCTGTGCCGCTTCTTCCAGCAGCACCTGCAGCTGCAGGTGATCGGCCATGACCCGGCCGACCCGGACTCGCACACGCCGGAACACCTGCTGGCGCAGGCCGATGTACTGGTGTTCTCGGCACCGATCCGGCACACGCCGGCGTTGATCGCCGAGTACGTGCGGCAATCGGCGGGCCGCGAGCAGGGCAGGCTGTGGCTGGATGTGACCTCGGTAAAGGAGGCACCGGTGCAGGCGATGCTGGCCTCGCAGGCCGAAGTGGTCGGACTGCACCCGATGACCGCGCCACCCAAGGCGCCGACCCTGAAAGGGCGGGTGATGGTGGTCTGCGAAGCGCGGCTGCAGCACTGGCGGGCATGGGTCGATACGCTGTGCACCGCGCTGCAGGCCGAGTGCGTGCGCGCGACGCCGCAGCACCACGACCAGATGATGGCGCTGGTGCAGGCGATGGTGCATGCCACCCACCTGGCGCAGGCAGGCGTGCTGCGCCAGTACCAGCCGCAGCTGGGCGATCTGGCCGCGATGATGCCGTACCGTTCGGCGTCGTTCGAGCTGGACACGGCGATCATCTCGCGCATCCTGTCGCTGAATCCAGCGATCTACGAAGACATCCAGTTCGGCAACCCGTACGTGGCGCCGATGCTGGAGCGGCTGGTGGGGCAGCTGCAGGCCCTGCAGGTGCAGGTCGGACAGGGCGACGACGGCGCACGGGCTGCATTCCGTGAGCAGCTGCTGTCAGCCAATCGCAGTGCCTTCGGCGAGCAGGCCCTGGCGGATGGCAACTACACGTTCGAACGCGTGGGGTATCTGCTGGCCGATCTGACCGAGCGCAACGCGCTGTCGGTGCACCTGCCGGAGGACCGGCCTGGCTCGCTGCGCGAGCTGTTGAACGTGTTCGAGCAGCATGGCATCAGCCTGGCTTCGATCCATTCCTCGCGCACGCCCGGCGGTGAAGTGCACTTCCGCATCGGATTCGTGGCCGGCAGCGATCCGGCGGCGATCACCCGGGCCGCGGCCGACGTGGACGCCAGCGGCATCGGACGGGTGCTGGGCTGAATTCATCCACAGGCGGTGTGGATGGTTTCTGAGCAAACGTGTGGATAACCCTGCGCAGCCCTTGTCAGGCAAGGTTGTCAAGATGCTTGGTGAAAAATTGATCACGCCTTCTTGTGGAGTCGAGCCGTGCTCGACTGCCCTTGGCAAAGCGCGTGTCGACCGAGGTCGACACCTACCAGAGCAGGGCGACACGGCCAGTGACCACCAAGGTGGGCAGCGCTAGATCATCAACCGCAGTTCGCCGCCGCTGGTGGTGAATTCGCGGCCATTGCGAACCAGATGACGCCCGTCATCCAGCTCGTAACGCGGCGTGGATTCAGAGTGATGCCCGCTGCCATTCGCCTCGGGCTTGAACTCGATGATGATGTGGCTTTCGCCATTGCTGTCGACTGCAGGGAACTGACGGAACGACATCGCGTACCTCCTTCAGCGGATGCTGCTGATGCGAGGCCAGCTTGGTCCGGCCGATGTTAGCCGGCCGTCATCAATCGATGAACTGCAGTCGTGCCAGTTCAGCGTACAGTCCGTCTTCGGCCAGAAGCTGGGCATGGGTACCTTCGGCCACGATGCGGCCCTGGTCCATCACCACGATGCGGTCGGCCTTGAGCACGGTGGCCAGGCGGTGGGCGATGACCAGCGTGGTGCGACCGGCCATCAGCCGCTCCAGCGCCTGCTGCACGCTGTGCTCGCTCTGTGCGTCCAGCGCGCTGGTGGCTTCATCGAGCAGCAGGATCGGCGCGTCCTTCAGCAGTGCGCGGGCAATCGCCACGCGCTGCTGCTGGCCACCGGACAGGCGCGCACCGCGTTCGCCCAGCTCACTGTCGTAGCCCTGCGGCAACGCGCGCAGGAAGCCGTCGGCCTCGGCCGCACGCGCGGCAGCTTCGACCTCGGCGTCACTGGCCTGCAGGCGGCCATAGCGGATGTTGTCGCGTGCACTGGCCGCGAACAGCGTCGGCTGCTGCGGCACCAGCGCCAGCTGCGCGCGCAGCTCGGCCGGATCGACCTGGCGAACGTCGATGCCATCCACGCAGATGCGGCCGCTGGCCGGATCGTGGAAGCGCAGCAGCATCGACAGCACCGTGCTCTTGCCCGCGCCCGACGGGCCGACCAGGGCCACCGTCTCGCCCGGGCGGACATGCAGGTTGAAGTGGTCCAGCGCGGCCTGGTCCGGACGTTGCGGATAGTGGAACACCACGTCGTCGAACTGGATTTCGCCGCGCAATGGTTGCGGCAGAACGTGCGGCTGCGCCGGCGCACGGATCTCGATGTCTTCCTGCAGCAGCTCGCCAATGCGGCCCATGCCACCGGCTGCACGCTGCAGTTCGTTCCACACTTCGGCCAGCGCGCCCACCGAGCCGCCGCCGATCAGCGCGTACAGCACGAACTGCCCCAGCGTGCCGGCACTGAGGCGCCCGTCGATGACATCGTGCGCGCCCAGCCACAGCACGCCAACGATGGCGCCGAACACCAGCAGGATGGCGCTGGCGGTGACCAGCGACTGCGCACCGATGCGTCGGCGCGCGGCGCCGATGGCATCGCCCAGTGCCTTGTCGAAGCGTCCGCGCTCGTAAGGCTCGCGTGCATGTGCCTGCACCGTGCGCACGGCGCCCAGCGTCTCGCTGGCCAGGCTGTTGGCATCGGCGATGCGGTCCTGGCTGCTGCGTGCAACCGTGCGCAGCTTGCGCGCGCCGATGATGATCGGCAGTACCGCCAGTGGGATGCCGAGCAGCGACCATGCCGCCAGCCTGGGGCTGGTGACGAACAGCATGGCCAGGCTGCCGACCACGGTGACGCTGCTGCGCAGGGCGACCGACATGGTCGAGCCGACCACGCTGCGCAGCAGTTCGCTGTCAGCGGTCAGGCGCGAGACCAGTTCGCCGCTACGGCTGCGGTCATGGAAACCGGCACCGAGCTGGATCAGGTGTGCGTACAGGCGGCTGCGCAGGTCGGCCACGACTTTTTCGCCAAGCAGCGACACGAAGAAGAACCGTGCGGCCGTTGCCAGTGCCAGCACCACCGCCACCAGCATCAGCAGGGCGAAGGCACGGTTGATCTGGCCACCGCTGGTGAAGCCGTGGTCGATCATCTGCTTCACGGCGGGGGGCAGGCTCAGCGTGGCGGCCGAAGAGACCGCCAGCGCCAGCAGCCAGGCGGTGAACAGCCCGCTGTGGCGGCGCACGAACGGCCACAGCGTCCTCAGGCTGCCGAGGCGGCGCAGCGGTGGGGCCGAGGCGGGGGCGTCGTCCTTGTCAGTCATCCTGGTCGTCGTCTTGTATGCGGATACGGTCACGGGTGGCGTCGCGCAGGCGGATTTTCAATGCATCGACCTGATCGGCCGGCAATTCGACCCGCAGGCACACGCCGTTGGCATCGAACTGTTCATCGCGCTTCACGGCGCCGAAGCTGGGAAGGGTGGCATGCAGGGTGCCCAGATCCTCGAAGCCGGCCAACAGCTGCAGCCGGGCCATCGCCACCAGCGGCAAGCGCGGGGCGGTACGCAGGCATTCGGCGGCGGCGCCACCGTAGGCGCGCACCAGTCCACCGGCGCCCAGCTTGATGCCGCCGAACCAGCGCGTTACGACCACCATCACCCGGTCGAAGCCCTGGCCGTCGATCGCAGCCAGGATCGGCCGCCCAGCGGTGCCGGCGGGCTCGCCATCGTCACTGGAGCGGTAGTCCTGGCCGTGCCGGTAGGCCCAGCAGTTGTGGGTTGCGTCGGCTACGGCCACCTGTTGCAGGAACGCCAATGCTGCCGCGGCGCCATCGATCGGCGCGGCATGGGCAATGAAGCGGCTGTGTTTGACTTCCAGCGTGTGGCTTACCGGCTGGGCGAGGGTATCGGGCATTCCCGCCATTCTACGGGGTCGCCAGAGGTCACTGCCCGCTTCAGTCGTCCAGCAGCGGGCGCAGGTCGCGCGGCAGGCGTGCTTCCGGATACTGCTGCACATAGCGCTCCAGGCTGGCGCGGGCCAGGTCGCGCTGGCCGTCATCGCGGCGCGCGCGGATCTTTTGCAGCCACTGCCGTCGCGGCAGCTGTGCATCGGCGTCCACCTCGGCCTGCACGGCATCCGCACTGAGCCGCGCGTCGGCGCCGCGGCGCATGACGCCGGGCGCGGAGCGGCTCGGGGCCTGCCGCTTCATCGAGGTGATCTCTACCCGATCCAGTGCCTGCGCCCGTTCCGCATCGGCAGCGTTGGCCACTGGCGCCTCGGCGCTGCGTGCTTTCAGCGCCCCTGCCGGGGCCGGCGCCAATGCCGGTGCAGGTGCCGAATAGGCAGCCGGTGCGGGAGGCGCGGGCGGTGCCGCTGCCGGTGCGGTGGCCAGACCAGGCGGGAGCGCCGCAAAGGACGTATCGGCGGCCGCATCCGCTGCCATCGCTCGTGCAGCCTGGGCCGGAGCTTCAGCAGTCTCGGTCGGCGCAGGCTTGGCTACCCGCGCGACGGACGGCGCCGGGGGAGCGGCAACAGGGGCCGCCTCGGGTGCTGCAGGTTCGGTGGCCGTTTCCGATGCGGCAACCGCGCTGTCGGCTGGACTGCTCCCAGCGGCCTGATCGGCGGCCGCGACGTCTGCCGCAGCGGGCGCCGCGGCAACAGCGGCCTCGCCTGCCGGAACCGGCGGCGGTTCCGGGCGCAGCTGCCAGGCGATGCCGATGGCGAACACCATCGAGGCGGCGATGCCGAACACCGCCGGCCAACGCGGACGTGTGCGCTGCCTGCGCGGCGCCTCGGCGGAGACAGCAGCATCGGCCGCCGGTGCGTGCACGGCAGCGCGCGCCGCGGCCAGGATGGTGGCGTCCAGCGCGGCCGGCGGGGCCTGTTCGACGCGACGGCCGAGCAGGCGCGCCAGCTCGCGTTCTTCCGGCGTCAGCGGTTCGTCTCGGTTCATGCGTTCAATCCCGCACGCAGCTTGTCCATCGCATAGCGCAGCCGCGATTTCACGGTTTCCCGGCCTACGCCGGTGATCTGGCCGATCTCCTCCAGGCTCAGTTCCTGATCCAGCCGCAGCTGCAGCACTTCGCGCTGCTCGGGCGGCAGTTGCTCCATCGCCAGCTGGATGCGGCGACGTTGTTCGAGTTCGGAAAGCTCGGCTTCCGGGGTCTGCCCGTCCTCGATCGCGGCCAGGCGCAGGTCGGCGTCGGCCGGTGCGGCAGGGCGATGGCGAGCGGCCCGCCAGTGGTCGTTCAGGCGGTTGTGGGCGATGCGGAACAGCCAGGTGCTGAATGCAGCGTCAGGCTGCCAGCCCGCGCGCGCGCTGATCACCCGCTGCCAGACATCCTGGAAGATCTCCTCGGCCAACGCGTTGTCGCGCAGTTGCCGCAGCAGGAAGCCGAACAGGCGCTTGCGATGGCGTGCATACAGGCTTTCGAACGCGCGCAGGTCGCCACCGGCCCAGGCCAGCATCAAGGCTTCATCGGTTGGCAGTGCGCTGGCTTCCACAGCGTACAGGGTAAGGCCTGCAGGCGGTGGCGCATAGCCGGTGACGGGGGCGGGCAGGGCGAGGTTCATGGCGTGGAAGCGGCTACGGGCAGGAGGAAAAACGTACGGGCGCACGATTCGGGGTTTACGGGCTTCCATTGCCCCCCGGGTGGCGCGCTATGCTCGGCGGCTCAGGGGAGGCGACGCACAGACGGCGCCGAGAGATTGTCATTTGTCCACGCACGTTGAACCGGCGGAAGAGCCACCACACGAGGCCGTGCTGAGCACGGCGCTGGTGCGCGCATTGCATGCGCTGCTGCCGGACTCGGCCGTGGTCCGCGTTGGCTGGGATGACCCGCAGCTGGGCCGCGGACAGGGCGGCTGGCCGGCTGTCGCGGCGGCCGACGCGTTGACGGTGCCCGGCGTGGGCAACGGTTGCCATGGCTGGGAATATGACGGTGCCCGCCTGCAGTTGTCGGTCGAAGGTGCCGTGCCTTCAGCGGCGTGGTGGGGGCTGGCCCGGCAGGCCATGGAGCTGGCGCTGCAGCGCGGTCGCCAGGCCGGGCAGATCAAGGCGCTGGAAGAAGCTGAACGGCTGCAGCAGGCGCTGTTCCAGATCGCCGATCTGGCTGGCGCCGACCTGGAGATGTCGGAGATGCTGCGTCACGTGCACGGCGTGCTTGGCACGCTGATGTACGCGGAAAACTGCTACATCGTCGAGTACGACGATGTCCGCGACCAGATCCGCTTCCTGTACTTCGCCGACCAGGTCGATGACTTCGTCGCCGATCCGTCGCAGAGCCATGACGCCGATGAGATGCCGCGCAGCCTGACCGTGGCGTTGCTGCGCCACGGCAAGCCGCTCAGCGGCCCCTCGCGCGAGTTGCTGGCGCGCGTGGTCGAGCAGGAGCACGACCCGCAGCGTGGACCGGAGAGCCTGGACTGGCTGGGCGTGCCGATGCTGCGCGATGGACGGGTATGCGGCGCCATCGTGGTGCAGAGCTATGAGCTGGCGGCCCGTTATGGCGAGGCCGAGCGGGCGCTGCTGGGTTTTGTCGCGCAGCACGTGCAGACCGCGATGGACCGGCGCCAGGCGCAGGTCCGGCTGGAACAGCAGGTGGAGCGGCGCACGCTGGAGCTGCAGCGTGCCAACCACAGCCTGCAGGATGAAGTGGCCGAGCGCCGCCGCGCAGAGCAGCTGCAGACCGCGCTGTACAACATCGCCGAGATGGCGATGTCGGCCGACAGCCTGGCCCAGTTCTACGGGCAGGTGCATGGCGTGGTCGGGCGCCTGCTTGACGCGCGCAATTTCTACATCGCGCTGGTGAACGGGGCCGGCAGCGGCCTGGACTTCGTCTACTCGGTGGACGAGCACAACGCCAGCCGTGCGCCACGCCCGTTCAGCCGCGGCCTGACCGAGTACGTGGTGCGCAACCGGCGTCCGTTGCTGGCTTCGCGGCAGCAGATCGACGCACTGCTGGCCAGCGGCGAAGTGCGCGAATCGGGCGCACGTTCGCATTGCTGGCTGGGTGTGCCGCTGCTGCGCGATGACGAGGTGGTCGGCGCGATCGTGGTGCAGAGCTACAGCGAGAACAGCACTTTCAGCGTGCACGATCAGCGCTTGTTGACCTTCGTTGCACAGAACATCGGAACCGGGCTGGCGCGCCAGCGCGACCAGCAGCAGCTGCGTTCGGCGCATGCCGAGCTGGAAAAGCGCGTGGAGGAACGTACCCGCGAGCTGGCCGAGGTCAACGAGAAGCTGCTCGGGCAGATCGGCGAGCGCCTGCGTGCCGAGCAGCGCCTGACCCATCAGGCCATGCACGATGCGCTGACCGGCCTGCCCAACCGCCTGCACCTGCTTGATCGCCTGCAGGATGCGCTGGCGCTGGCCAAGCGCGAGGGTGGGCCGGTGTTCGCCGTGCTGTTCCTCGACCTGGACCGCTTCAAGCTGGTCAACGACAGCATCGGCCACGCTGCCGGAGATCGCATGCTGGTGGAGGTGGCCAAGCGCATCGTATCGATGGCCGGCACCGATGACGTGGTGGCGCGGCTGGGCGGCGATGAGTTCGCGGTGCTGCTGCAGTGTCCGCAGGGGCTGGCACAGGCGCTGGAGTTCGGCCAGCGGCTGTTGCTGGCACTGCAGGAATCGATGTGGATCGCCGGGCGCGAACTGTTCCCGTCCGGCAGCCTGGGCATCGCCTTGTGGAACCCGCGCTACCGGACCGGTGAAGAACTGCTGCGCGACGCAGACGCGGCGATGTACCGGGCCAAGGCGCAGGGTCATGACCGCTGCGCGATCTTCGACGAAGACATGCGCGAAGAAGCGATGCGCAGCCTGGACCTGGAAGCGGATCTGCGGCGTGCGATCAACAACCGCGACTTCGTGCCGTTCTACCAGCCGATCGTGCGCCTGTCCGATGGCGAAGTCGTGGGGCACGAGGCCTTGCTGCGCTGGCGCCACGAGCGTCGTGGCCTGTTGCTGCCCGGGGCGTTCCTGGAGCTGGGCGAGGAAAGCGGCCTGATCGAGCAGGTCGACTGGCTGATCTACGAACAGGTCATCGCGGGACTGGCCGAAGGCGGCCACGGCTATGTCTCGGTGAACGTATCGCCACGCCATTTCCGCTCGGCCGAGTTCAGTGGCCGCCTGTTCGGTCTGCTCGATGCATGCGGCGCCGACCCGCGCCGGCTGCGCCTGGAGATTACCGAGGTGGCGCTGCTGGATGATGGCCCGCACACGCTGCGCATCCTGCAGGGCCTGCGCGAGCGTGGCATCCAGGTGCAGCTGGACGATTTCGGTACCGGCTTCTCGGCGCTGTCCTACCTGCACCGCTTCCCGATCAGCACGTTGAAGATCGACCAGAGCTTCATCGCCGGCCTGCATGGGCCGGAAGTGCAGAGCACGCGCGCGCTGGTCGAGGGCGTGCTGTCACTGGCCCGCACCTTGGGCATCGAAACCATCGGCGAAGGCATCGAGACCGAAGCGCAGCGGCAGACGCTGCGCGAACTTGGTTGCGACTACGGCCAGGGCTACCTGCTGGGCCGCCCGGCGCCGTGGGACGGCGCGGTGGCCTGAGCCACCGCGCCGGGTCGCCTCAGCGCAGGGCGGAGCGACGCTTCTCGTCGATCCACTTGGAAGCCTGGGCCGGCTGATAGTTCTGCATCCACTCCAGCATTTCCTCGATGTCCGAGCCGTACCACAGGTCCTGGCGCTGGTCCGGATGCAGGAAGCGCTCTTCCACCATGCGATCGATCATGCCGATCAGCGGGGCGTAGAAGCCTTCCACGTCGAGGAAGGCGCATGGCTTGTTGCCGATGCCCAGCTGGCGCCAGGTCAGCATCTCGAAGATCTCTTCCATGGTGCCGAAGCCGCCGGGCAGGGCGACGAAGCCATCGGCGAGGTCGAACATGCGCGACTTGCGCTCATGCATCGAACCGACGATCTCCAGTTCGGTCAGGCCGCGGTGGGCCACTTCCCAGTCGGCCAGCTGGCGCGGGATCACGCCGGTCACCTCCCCGCCGGCGGCGAGCACGGCATTGGCCACGGTTCCCATCAGGCCGACGTTGCCGCCGCCATACACCAGGCGCAGGCCGTCACGGGCGATGCGATCACCCAGGGCAATGGCGCGTTCGGTGTAGGCCGGCTTGCTGCCAGCGTTGGAACCACAGTACACACAGATCGATTTCATGGATCTTCCTGTCTCTTGGCCGGAAACGAAAACGCCCCGTCGCCAACCGCAGGGCGGTCAGGGACGGGGTGTCGGTGGATTATGAGGCCTTGACAGGCCTTCTGTAGAGCCGAGCCACGCTCGGCTGCGCTTCGTTCAGATCGCGGCAAAGGCTGAGTCGAGCATGGCTCGACTCTACAAACGCCAAGCAGGCTTACGCGGCAGCCGCCTGTTCGCGGCGCGGGCCTTCACGCAGGGCGCGGCCCACCATGCCGACCAGCAGGTCCAGCTCATCGCTGTCCATGCCGAAGTGCGGGGTGAAGCGCAGCGAATTCTCGCCGCCGTGGATCACGTTGATGCCGTGCTGGCGCAGCCATTCCTCGGTGGAATTGGCGCCGTAGCACTTGAACTGCGGGGCCAGCTCGCAGGAGAACAGCAGGCCGGTGCCCTGCACCTTGGTGATCAGGCCACCCAGTTCGCTCTTGAGCTGTTCCAGCTTGCGCACGGCCTCGGCACCGCGCTCGGCGATGTTGGCACGCACCTGCGGGGTCAGCTGCGCCAGGGTGGCACAGGCCACGTCCAGCGCGCGTGGGTTGCTGGTCATGGTGTTGCCGTAGATGCCCTTGCGGTACAGCTGCGCGGCGTGCTCGGTCACCGCCAGCACCGACAGCGGGTACTGCGCGGCGTTGAGCGCCTTGGAGTAGGTCTCCATGTCCGGCGGATCCAGGCCTTCGAAGCCCGGGTAATCGACCACCGACAGCACGCCATGCGCGCGCAGGCCAGCCTGGATCGAGTCCAGCAGCAGCAGGCTGCCGTGCGCACGGGTCAGCTCACGGGCCACGGCATAGAACGCCGGCGGCACCGAACGGCCCGGGTCGCCTTCGCCCATTACCGGTTCCAGGAACACCGCCTCGATGAACCACTGGTTGCGTGCGGCGTCCTCGAACACATTGCGCAGGCCGGCCTCGTCGTACGGCGCCACGGTGATCACCGAATCCTCGCCGCGGTAGCTGGCCAGGTGCTGCATGTAGCTCTTGCGGCTGGAATCGGAATACAGGGCAGGGCGGTCGGTACGGCCATGGAAGCTGCCCTTGACCACCACGCGCTTGATCGTGGCGCCGGCGTGGCGCGCGCCCGGGTCGGTCTGCAGCTTGGCGTTGACGTCGGCGATGCGCGCGGCCAGGCCAACCGCCTCGGAGCCGGAATTCAGGCACATGAAGCGCGCGAACGGGCAGCCGCCACGGCGGTGGCCGATCTCGGCGCGCAGGGCCGTGATGAAGCGCTGCTGCGACAGGCTGGGGGTCATGATGTTGGCCATCACCTGTGGGCGTGCCATCGCCTCCAGCACGGCATCCGGGGTGTGCCCGAAGCCGAGCATGCCGTAGCCGCCGGCGTCGTACAGCACCGCGCCCTTCAGGGTGACCACCCAGGGGCCACGCGCGGCCAGCGCCACGTACGGGGTCACTGCATCATCGGCGTAGAAATTGACGAAGCCGTCCTGCATCGCGTCGATCTGCGCCTGTTCGTCCTGCGCCAGCAGCGGCCCCAGGTCGGCCTGCACGCGCGCGAACTCCTCGGCGGCGGCATCCACTGCGGCGATCAGCTGCGGGTGGCGGACGGACAGGGCGGTCAGGGTGGCGTCGTCCAGGCCGGTGGTGAGGCGGGTGCCGGGCTGGGTGCGCAGGGGGGCGAGGCGTTCGATGAAGCTCATTGCAGATCTCCTGAAACGATGGGTCGCACGGGCCTTCAAAAGCAAAACGCGCGTCAACGCGCGCTTGGGGACAGGCTCGTGCAGCGGACTTCCGACTCGATGCTAGCACTTGTTTTTTTGCGCGATAACCCCGCAAAAACCTGCTGCATAGCAGCATTTTGCGCGACGTTCGCCGCGAAGCACGCCGGCTCGCAGACGCTGGACGTACAATGCGCGCCATTGTCGACCTGTTGCCGCCCACTGCCTTGAAGAAGTCTGATTTCAACTACGACCTGCCGGCCGAACTGATCGCGCAGGCGCCCCTGGCCGAGCGTTCCGCCAGCCGCCTGCTGCTGGTGCCGCAAGCCCCCGCCGCGTTCACCGACCTGCAGGTGCGTGACCTTCCGTCGCTGCTGCAGCCGGGCGACCTGCTGGTGTTCAACGACACCCGGGTGATCCCGGCGCGCCTGTTCGGGCAGAAGGCCAGCGGCGGCCGCGTGGAGATCCTGATCGAGCGCTTGCTCGGCGGCCAGCAGGCCCGTGCTCAGGTGGGCGCCAGCAAGTCGCCGAAGGCCGGCAGCCGCATCGCGCTGGATGCCGGTGGCGAAGCCGAGGTGCTGGGCCGCGATGGCGAGTTCTACGTGCTGCAGTTCCACGTGCCCGAGTCGCTGGAGCAGTGGCTGCTGCATGCCGGCCGCCTGCCGCTGCCGCCGTACATCCAGCGCGAGCCGGGCGTGGACGACCGCGAGCGCTACCAGACCGTGTTCGCGCGTGAAGTGGGCGCGGTGGCGGCACCGACCGCGGGCCTGCATTTCGACGAACCGTTGCTGGCCGCACTGAAGGAAAAGGGCGTGGAGTTCGGCCACGTCACCCTGCACGTGGGCGCGGGCACCTTCCAGCCGGTGCGTGCCGAAGACCTGAAGGACCACGTGATGCACCGCGAGTGGCTGAATGTCGGTGCCGAACTGGTGCAGCAGGTGCGGCGCACGCGCGCCGCCGGCGGCCGCGTGATCGGCGTCGGCACCACCGTGGTGCGCGCGCTGGAAAGCGCGATGCGCGATGGCGAGCTGCTGCCGTTCGCCGGCGAGACGCAGATCTTCATCACCCCGGGCTACCGCATCCGCAGCGTCGACGCGATGGTGACCAACTTCCACCTGCCGGAAAGCACGCTGCTGATGATGATCTCCGCGTTTGCCGGCAAGGAGCGCGTGTTCGAGGCCTACCAGCACGCGATCGAGCAGCGCTACCGCTTCTTCAGCTACGGCGACGCGATGCTGCTGTTCCCGCAGGCGGGGTAGCGCGCCCCGGGAGGGCAGGGGCCCCCTGTGGGTGCGCACCTTGGTGCGCACGCCTTCTTGGGAGACAATAGGCAACTATTTGCCCCAATGACCGCTCCATGTCCCGACTGCAGTTCCAGCTCCAGACCCGCGACGGCCGTGCCCGCCGTGGCCGCCTGACCTTCCCGCGTGGCACGGTGGAAACGCCGGCCTTCATGCCGGTGGGGACCTATGGCTCGGTCAAGGGCATCCTGCCGGACCAGGTGCGCGCGCTGGGCGCCGAGATCATCCTCGGCAATACCTTCCACCTGTACCTGCGCCCGGGCCTGGACATCATCGCCGACCACGGCGGCCTGCACGGCTTCTGCCGCTGGGATGGCCCGATCCTGACCGACTCCGGCGGCTTCCAGGTGTTCTCGCTGGCGCACCGCCGCAAGATCACCGAGCAGGGCGTGACCTTCGCCTCGCCGACCGACGGCGCACGGGTCTTCCTCGGTCCCGAGGAGAGCATGAAGATCCAGAAGGTGCTCGATTCGGACATCGTGATGATCTTCGACGAATGCACCCCGTACCCGGCCACCGAGGACGTTGCCCGCCGTTCGATGGAGTTGAGCCTGCGCTGGGCGCAGCGCAGCCGCAACGCGCATGACGAACTGGGCAACGACGCGGCCCTGTTCGGCATCGTCCAGGGCGGCGTGCATACCGACCTGCGCAGCCGCTCGGCCGATGCCCTGCAGGCGATCGGCTTCGACGGCTACGCCATCGGCGGCCTGGCCGTGGGCGAGCCGGAGCACGAGCGCAACGCCATGCTCGACCACCTGGACCCGGAGCTGCCGGGCGACCGCCCGCGCTACCTGATGGGCGTGGGCCGGCCGGAGGACCTGGTCGAGGGTGTCGCACGTGGCGTGGACATGTTCGATTGCGTGATGCCGACCCGCAACGCCCGCAACGGCCACTATTTCACCTCGTTCGGCACCGTCCGCATCCGCAACTCCCAGTACGCGCGCGACATGGACCCGATCGAGCCGGGTTGTGGCTGCGTGGCCTGCACCGGCGGCTACACCCGTTCCTACCTGCGCCACCTGGACCGCTGCAACGAGATGCTGGCGCCGATGCTGGGCACCCTGCACAACCTGTTCTACTACGAAAAGCTGATGGCCGACATCCGCGCGGCGATCGAGGCGGGAACCTTCCTGGCCTTCCGTGAGTCCTTCTACGCGGCACGCGGGGCGGTGGCCCCGCCGCTGTAACCCGAACGCCCCCTGCCAAACGGCCCAAGGACGAACGCCCGGGGCCGTGGCATACTTCAAGGCTGACCCAGATCCGCGGTCGACACCCCCGTCCCTGAAGGGACGGGAGCGCCGCCCAACCAAAGGACCAACGATGAACCTGCTTGCTTTCCTGATTCCCGCCGCCCACGCCCAGGCCGCCGGCGGCCAACCGCAGGGCATGGGCCTGACCACGCTGCTGTTCCCGATCATCCTGATCGCCATCATGTACTTCCTGATGATCCGCCCGCAGATGAAGCGGCAGAAGGAACACAAGTCCATGCTGGAGAAGATCAAGCGTGGCGACGAAGTGCTGACCAACGGTGGCATCGCCGGCAAGGTCACCGACATCGGCGACAACTTCATCACCATCGAAGTGGCCGAGAACGTGCGCATCCGCGTGCAGAAGGGCGCTGTCGGCAGCGTGCTGCCGACCGGCACCCTGGATTCGGCCAAGTAAGCCACTCCCTTTCCGAAGCACAACCGCGGCGCCGGGGATGGCGCCGCGCGGGACCCAAGCAATGCTCGAATTTCCACGCTGGAAGTACGTCGTCATCCTGATCGTACTGGCGCTCAGTGCGCTGTACGCGCTGCCCAACATCTACCAGAAGGACCCGGCCATCCAGATCACCGCCAACCGTGGCGGGCAGATCGACGATGCGCTGCGCGTCCGTGTGCTGGCCGACCTGAAGAAGGCCGGGGTCACTGCCATCGGTGCCGAAAAGGAAGGGGAAAGCCTGATCGTCCGCCTGCCGGACCTGAAGTCGCAGTCTGCGGCCAGCGATGCCCTGCGCGACACCGTCGGCGAGAAGTACACGGTGGCCCTGAACCTGGCCTCGACCGTGCCGGACTGGCTGGCCCGGCTGGGCGGTCGCCCGATGGTGCTCGGCCTGGACCTTCAGGGTGGCGTGCACTTCGTGCTGCAGGTCGACCAGAAGGCCGCCCTCGACAAGCGCCTGGATGCCTACACCGAAGACGTGCGCGGCACCCTGCGTGACGCCCGCATCGCCTACCAGTCGGTGGAGCGCCGTGCGGACAACAGCATCGTGGCCAACCTGAGCCCGTCCGCCGGTGACGACGCCGCGCAGCGTGCCCGTGCCGCCCTGGTCAAGGCACAGCCGACGCTCGGCTATGACGTCAGCGGCAACCGCATCACGGTCACCGTGCCGGAGACCGAGATCACGCAGATCGCCAACGGCGCCATCGAGCAGAACATCAACACCCTGCGCAACCGCGTGAACCAGCTCGGCGTGGCCGAGCCGATCATCCAGCGCCAGGGTGCCGACCGTGTGGTCGTGCAGCTGCCGGGCGTGCAGGACACCGCCGAAGCCAAGCGCATGATCGGCGCCACCGCCACCCTGGAGTACCGCGCGGTGGTCGAGGGCAATGCGCAGGACGCCATCAATTCCGGCCGCATCCCGCCGGAAGCGAAGGTCTACCAGCAGCGTGATGGCCGCGGCCCGATCCTGCTGAACAAGCGCGTGATCGTCACCGGTGACCAGATGGTCGGCGCGCAGGCGGTGACCGATTCGAACAGTGGCTCCCCGGCCGTCAGCGTGACGCTGAACAATGTCGGCGGCCAGCGCATGTTCGACTTCACCAGCGCCAACGTGAACAAGCCGATGGCGGTGGTCTACACCGAACGCGTGCCGACCGTGACCGTCGTCGACGGCCAGGAAGTGCGTGGCTTCAAGGTCAACGAGGAAGTGATCTCGGTGGCCAACATCAACGGCGTGTTCGGCAAGAACTTCCAGACCACCGGCCTGCAGAAGAAGGAAGCCGAGGACCTGGCCAAGCTGCTGAAGTCCGGCTCGCTGGCCGCGCCGATGGACTTCGTCGAAGAGCGCGTGGTCGGCCCGAGCCTGGGCGCCGAGAACGTCAAGAACGGCATGCGCGCGGTGGTGTTCGCGTTCCTGTTCACCCTGGTGTTCTTCAGCATCTACTACCGCATGTTCGGTGTGATCACCTCGGCGGCGATGCTGTTCAACCTGCTGATCGTGGTGGCGGTGATGTCGCTGTTCGGCGCCACCATGACCCTGCCGGGCTTCGCCGGCCTGGCGTTGTCGGTGGGCCTGTCGGTGGACGCCAACGTGCTGATCAACGAGCGTATCCGTGAAGAACTGCGCGCCGGCGTGCCGGGCAAGACCGCGATCGTGACCGGTTACGAGCGTGCCTCGGGCACCATCCTCGACGCCAACCTGACCGGCCTGATCGTCGGCGTGGCGCTGTTCGCATTCGGTACCGGTCCGCTGAAGGGCTTCGCGCTGACCATGATCATCGGTATTTTCGCCTCCATGTTCACTGCGATCACCGTGTCGCGTGCGCTGGCGACGCTGATCTACGGCCGTCGCAAGAAGCTCCAGAACGTGGCCATCTGACGGGACGACACGCACAATGAAACTGTTTCCGCTGCACATCCTCCCGAACGACACCAAGATCGACTTCATGCGCTGGCGCCATGTCGCCATGGCAGTCACCATCGTGGTGTTCCTGGCCTCGGTCGCCATCATCGGCATCAAGGGCTTCAACTACGCACTGGACTTCACCGGCGGCACCCTGATCGAAACGCGTTTCGAGAAGGCCGTGGACGTCGAGCAGGTCCGCGCCAAGCTGGAGCAGAACGGCTTCGACGGTGCCCAGGTGCAGAGCGTCGGTGGCAATACCGACCTGCTGATCCGCCTGGCGCCGCACGGCGAGCATGCGCCGGGCACCGGTGATGCCGCTGCCGAGGACAAGGCCACCGCCGCGGCCGTGGTGAAGGTGCTGTCCAGCGCCGACAACCAGGCCACGGTGATGAGTACCGCATTCGTCGGCCCGCAGATCGGCAAGGACCTGGCGAAGAACGGCCTGTACGCCACCATTTTCATGCTGGCCGGCTTCCTGATCTACATCGCGGTGCGCTTCGAATGGAAGTTCGCGGTCACCGCCAGCATCGTGGCGATGTTCGACCTGATCGTGACGGTCGCCTACGTGTCCCTGCTGGGCCGTGAGTTCGACCTGACCGTGCTGGCCGGCCTGCTGTCGGTGATGGGCTTTGCGATCAACGACATCATCGTGGTGTTCGACCGCGTCCGCGAGAACTTCCGCAGCCTGCGCGTGGACTCGATGGAGGTGCTGAACCGTTCGATCAACCAGACGCTGTCGCGTACGGTGATCACCGCGGTGATGTTCTTCCTGTCGGCGCTTGCCCTGTACCTGTACGGCGGTGCGTCGATGGAAGGCCTGGCCGAGACGCACATGATCGGTGCGGTGATCGTGGTGCTGTCCTCGATCCTGGTCGCGGTGCCGATGCTGACGATCGGCTTCCTGCGCGTCAGCAAGCAGGACCTGCTGCCGAAGGCGAAGGACGTCGAGGCCCTGGCCCGTCGCCCGTAAGCATCTGCTGCATGCGGCACACAGAGAACCCCGCGCAAGCGGGGTTTTTTGTGTGCAGGGCTTGCAGCCCTGCACCCGCGGTAGTGCCGGCCGCTGGCCGGCAACAGCAACAGCAACAGCAACAGCAACAGAGTGCATTCCGTGGTTGGGCGGGACGGTGTCGGAGTGCGGGGACGCCGCAAGTACGTCCGTGTAGGCTTGGCAGCCGCATCCATGCGGCTGACACCCCGCACTCCGACACCGCCCCGCCTCTGACAGATTCCTGCGGCTGTTGGTAGGTGTCGACCTTGGTCGACACATCTATCAGATATCGATAATCAGACTGGAATCAGATCTACCATGTCGACCAAGGGCGACACCCACCAGAGCAGAAAGCCGTCCTGGCAGATCGCGGAGAACTGTCGAGGGCGGGGTGGGTCCGGTTGAGGGGGCGTGAGCCGCATGGATGCGGCGACCGAGCTTACATGGACGTACTTGCAGCGTCCCCCGCAACCGGATCCACCCCGCCAACCCACAGGAACCCCGCTTTTGATGCTGCTGTTGAGGTTGCCGGCCAGCGGCCGGCACTACCGCGTGTGCAGGGTGCAGCCCTGCAAAGAGAAACCCCACCCTACGCCAGCGTCGGTTGTGCAATCGTCCCCCGCGCACTACGATCCTGCGGTTCGCGCGCGCAGGCGCGCGCCCGTATTCCTGCTGAGCGCCCCGTGCGCCGCATCTGCCAACCCGAGGTATCCATGGTCATCAAACCGCGCGTCCGCGGCTTCATCTGCGTCACCACCCACCCGACCGGCTGCGAGGCCGCGGTCAAGCAGCAGATCGACTACATCCGCGCGCGCCCACCGATCCAGAACGGTCCCAAGCGGGTGCTGGTGATCGGTGCCTCGACCGGCTACGGCCTGGCCGCGCGCATCACCGCTGCCTTTGGCAGTGGCGCCGCCACCCTCGGCATCTTCTTCGAACGGCCGGGCAGCGAGACCAAGCCGGGCACGGCGGGCTGGTACAACTCGGCTGCGTTCCACAAGTACGCCGACGAAGCCGGCCTGTATGCCAAGAGCATCAACGGCGATGCCTTCTCCGATGAAGTGAAGGCGAAGACCATCGAAATGATCAAGGCCGATC
Source organism: Stenotrophomonas sp. YJH_SMC_82 (assembly GCF_059368875.1). Lineage (NCBI taxonomy): Bacteria > Pseudomonadati > Pseudomonadota > Gammaproteobacteria > Lysobacterales > Lysobacteraceae > Stenotrophomonas > Stenotrophomonas sp. YJH_SMC_82. The sequence goes on along the minus strand of NZ_JCAFSE010000002.1, from coordinate 293,940 downwards.
TCGGCCAGGTCGACCAGGTTGTCTACAGCCTGGCGGCGCCGCGCCGCAAGCATCCGAAGACCGGCGAGATCATCAGCTCCTCGCTGAAGCCGATCGGCGAGCCGATCACCCTGCGTGGCCTGGATACCGACAAGGAGGTGCTGACCGAGACCCACCTGCAGCCGGCTACCCCGGAAGAGATCGCCGGTACCGTCGCGGTGATGGGCGGCGAAGACTGGCAGATGTGGATCGACGCGCTCGCCGATGCCGGCGTGCTGGCCAACGGCTGCACCACCACCGCCTTCACCTACGTGGGCGAAGAGATCACCCAGGCGATCTACTGGAATGGCTCGATCGGTGCGGCCAAGAAGGACCTGGACACCAAGGTGCTGGGCCTGCGCGAGAAGCTGGCCAAGATCGGTGGCGATGCACGCGTATCGGTGCTGAAGGCGGTGGTGACCCAGGCCAGCTCGGCCATTCCGACCATGCCGCTGTACCTGTCGCTGCTGTTCAAGGTGATGAAGGAAAAGGGCACCCACGAAGGCTGCATCGAACAGCTGGACGTGCTGTACGACATCCTCTACGGCGGCAAGGCCGACGGCGTGGCGATCGATCGCCTGCGCCACGACCTGGTCGATGGCGATGGCCGCACCGTTGCGCTGATGGATGAGGAAGGCCGCCTGCGCGCCGATTACAAGGAAATGGCCGCAGATGTGCAGGGCAGGGTGGTCGCGCTGTGGCCGCAGGTGACCAACGAGAACCTGTACGAGATCAGCGATCTGGCCGGCTACAAGGCCGACTTCCTGCGCCTGTTCGGCTTCGGCGTGGAGGGCGTGGACTACGAGGCCGACGTCAATCCGGACGTGAAGATCGAAAATCTGGTCGACATGACCTGATCAACGAAAAGGCCGGCGAACGCAGGCCTTCTCGTTTGTGTAGAGCCGAGCCATGCTCGGCTGCTCTTCGCTTGAGTCCCGCAGCCGAGCGTGGCTCGGCTCTACAGAGAGGCGTCACCCGAACTCGAAGCCCATCTCCGGCAGCGCCGGGCCGACGAAGTCGCCCTGCACGTAATCCACGCCGGCACTGAACAGCAGCGTCATCGAGTTGGCATCGCTGACGAACTCGGCAATGGTGCGGATACCCGCTTCCTGTGCGCGCGCGGTGATCTGGCTGATGCGGTCGATGTTCTCGCGCGTGGCGGCCAGGTCGCTGGTGAAGCCCCGGTCCAGCTTGAGGAACTGCGGCTGGAAGTGGGCCAGCAGCTGGAATGAATCCAGCCCCGAACCGAACTGCTCCAGGCCGATGCGGCAGCCCACCGGCGCCACTTCGGCTAGGAACTGCTGCGCACTGCGCAGGTGGGTGAAAACCTTCGCTTCCGGCGCATGCAGCCACAGCCGTTCGCCGGGCACGCCCTGTGCCTGCAGTTCGCGGCGCAGCGTGGCGATCATCTGCGGGTCCTCGAACGATTCCGGCGTCACCTTCACCAGCACCTGGGTGGCGTTGCCTTCGCGTGCCCGCTGGCCGAGCACCGCGATGGCCTGCGAGACCACCCAGCGATTGATGTCGGCCAGCAGGCCGTGTTCCTCGGCGATGCCCAGGAACGCGGTCGGGCTCAGCAGCTCGCCATTGTTCTCCAGGCGCAGGTAGGCCTCGTACAGCTCCAGTGGCTCGCCCTGCAGGTTCAGCACCGGCTGGTAATGCAGCTGGAAGCCGTCGCCGGCCAGCGCCTCGCGGATGCGCGCAACCCAGCGCTGTACGCGTTCTTCCTCGACACGGTCGGCGGCAGCCGGGTCGAAGATGCGGCAGGTGTTGCCCAGTTCGGCGGCGGCCTGGGTGCAGTCGCTGGCGCGCGCCAGCACCTGGCCGATGCTGGCGATCTTCTCGCCCACCTGCACGCCACCGATGCTGACCGTCACCGTGGCCGAGCGTGCGCCGATGCTGAAGACATGTGCGGCATAGGCTTCGCGGATGCGCTCGGCCAGCGCCACGGTCTGCGCGTAGGGCCCGGCCTGCAGCACGGCGAAATTGTGTTCGCCGAAGCGGGCCAGTTGCGCGTCCTCGCCGACCACCTCGGCCAGCAGGGCGGCGAGAGCGCCGATCAGGATGTCGGCCGACGCCAGGCCGATATCCGGCAGCAGGCGCGCGTAGTGGTCAGGCTCGATCAGCAGCAGGCCGAACTGACCCTCGCTGCGCCCGGCCTGGGCCACCGCGCTTTCCAGCTGCAGCATGAAGGTCGGGCGATTGAGCAGGCCAGTGACCTGGTCGCGCTGGCGCAGGTCCTCGACCTCGCGTGCCAGCTCGGGGTCGAACTCCATGCGGCGGCGGAGCACCACCTGCAGGCAGGACTCGCCCTCGTAGGTGGCCGCGGCAAATTCCATCGTCGCCGGGAAGGAACTGCCGTCCTCGTGGCGCGCGTCGAGCTGGTACTGCGGCGGCGGCGCCTCGCCACGGCTGAGGCCTTTGAGCAGCTGTTTGAAGCCCTCCACGTGCTGGGCGGCGACCATGTCCAGCAGCGAAATGCCTTCGATGTCCTCGAAATGCTCGTAGCCGAACATCTCCAGATAGGCGTCGTTGGCGCGGATGTGCATGCCTTCATGCACATAGGCGATGGGGTCGCGCGAGGAGGCGATCAGCGCGTCGCAGCGGCGCTCGGTCTCGCGCATCTGCGCCTCGATCCGGCGCAGGCCGCGACGCGCCTGCAGGTCGACCCACTGGTCGCGGACCACGGCGAGCAGATGCTCGGGGCGCTGGCGCAGGGCGAGGGCGCGGATGCCATGGCTGCTGGCTTGCACCAGTTCGTCCTCGTCGATGCGCTCGGCCAGCAGCACCAGCGGGATGTCCTTGCCGCTGGCGGCGATGTGCTGGGCCGCCAGCTGCAGCGGGATGCCCTGCGAAGGCGAGGCCAGCACCAGGTCGATGGCCTGGCTGGCCAGCACCTGGGCCAGCTCGGCCGCATCCTGCGGGCGCCACGGGCGTACCGCGATGCCGCTGTTGCGCAGGGTGCTGACGATGGCTTCGGCATTCTCGCCGCTGTCATCGACGATCAGCAGGCGGATGGTGATGTCGTTCGCGTTCTGCATGCACTGCTCCCCAATCTGCGAATCTAGATACACGATGCGCGGCGAACCGTCCATGCGCGCACCCCTGGCGCGCGTCGAACGGCGAAGTGGTTCACACCACGCCGCCCGCTGCGTGGCCGCTGGCCCAGGCCCATTGGAAGTTGTAGCCGCCCAGCCAGCCGGTCACGTCCAGCACCTCGCCAACGAAGTGCAGGCCGGGCACGCGCTTGGATTCCATCGTCGAGGATGACACTTCGGCGGTGTCCACGCCGCCCAGGGTGACCTCGGCGGTGCGGTAGCCTTCGGTGCCGCTGGCCACCAGCGGGAATGCGCCCAGCAGCTGCGCGGCCTGGCGCAGCACCGGCTCGTCCAGCTGGCGCACGGGCCGGTCGGGCAGCCAGTGCTCGCACAGGCGTTGCGCCAGCCGCTTCGGCAGTACCTCGCCCAGCACCGTGCGCAGCTCGGCGGCCGGGCGGTCGCGCTTCATCTGGCGCAACCACTCGCCGGCATCCTGGCCCGGCAACAGGTCCAGCTCCAGCGCATCGCCGGGCTGCCAGAACGACGAAATCTGCAGGATGGCCGGGCCGCTTACGCCACGGTGGGTCAGCAGCATGAAGTTCTGGAAACTCTTTCCGTTGCAGCGCGCCTCGATCGGCAGTGCGACGCCGCTGAGGTCGGCCAGCCGCTCCTGGTGCTTGCCGCTGAGGGTCAGCGGCACCAGCCCGGCGCGGGTCGGCAGTACCTGGTGGCCGAACTGGCGGGCCACCTCATAGCCAAAGCCGCTGGCCCCCATGCTGGGAATCGACAGGCCACCGGTGGCAACCACCAGCGAGGCGCAATGGAACAGGCCCTGGGTGGTGTGCACGCGGAAACCATCGCTGCCGTGCTCGATGCGCTGCACGCTGCACTCGGTACGGATCTGTACGCCGGCCGCCTGGCACTCGTCCACCAGCATCTTCACGATCTGCTTGGACGAGATATCGCAGAACAGCTGCCCCAGTTCCTTTTCGTGATAGGCGATGCCGTGCTTGTGCACCAGCTCGATGAAATGCCAGGGCGTGTAGCGGGCCAGCGCCGACTTGCAGAAGTGCGGGTTGGCCGACAGGAAGTTGGCCGGGGTGGTGCCGGTGTTGGTGAAGTTGCAGCGGCCACCGCCGGACATCAGGATCTTCTTGCCGACCTTGTTGGCATGGTCGATCACCTGCACCTGGCGGCCGCGCTGGCCGGCAGTGATCGCGGTCATCAGCCCGGCTGCGCCGGCACCGATGACCACCACATCGCAACGGATGGTGCTCATGCCTTGGCGCGCTTGCGCCAGTCCGGGATCACGTCGAGCTGGATCTGGTCGTTGAGCAGCTGCACTTCGCCGTCCTGGATCAGCACGCTCCAACGCATGGCACGCTGGATCTGCTGGCCCCAGCGCTCGACGAATTCGCCGTCCAGAGCGACCACCGAAAGATTGTCGAAGCGCGCCAGGCCCTTGCCCTGCTTGCTCCACCAGATCTCCGAGGCGTTGCCGCCGTAGTTGACCACCTGCACCTGGCGGCTGCGATTGCTGGCCTTGCGGATGCGCGATTCGTCCGGATGGCCCAGGTCGATCCACTGCAGGATGTCGCCGGTGTAGTCGTGTTCCCACAGATCGGGCTCGTCATCGGTACTCAGGCCGCGGCCGAACTCCAGGCGATCGCCGGCGTTCAGCGCGAAGGCGAGCAGGCGCACCATCAGGCGCTCGTCGGTCTCGGACGGATGCTGGGCCAGGGTCAGGTTGTGGGTCGCGTAGTAGCCGCGATCCATGTCGCTGATCTGCAGTTCGGCCTTGCGGATGGTGGCGGTAAGAGCCATGGGGGATCCGTGGACTAAAGAGGACAATGATAGAGGTTTGCTCCGGGGGTGTCCGTGGCCGGACTGTCTGCGCACCGTCAACGGTGGCACTCTTGCGCTCTTTCCCGTGGCCGGAGTGGACGCCATGAGCTTGCCCAGCCGGTTGCAGCTGCCGCCCGGCCCCTGGGCCACCCTGCTGGATGGCCTGTGTGCACGTTTTCCGCGCATCGCGCGCGCGCAATGGCAGGATCGCTTCGCGCGCGGCCGTGTGCTGGACGCACAGGGCAGGGCGCTCACTGCGGACATGCCCTGGCAGGTCGGGCTGGACATCCAGTACTTCCGCGAGGTGGCCGACGAACCGGTGATCCCCTTCACCGAAACCATCGTCCATCTGGATGCGCACCTGCTGGTGGCCGACAAGCCGCATTTCCTGCCGGTGACACCGGCGGGCGGGCATGTACGCGAGACGCTGCTGGCGCGGCTGGTCGCCCGCACCGGCAATGCCGATCTGGTGCCGCTGCACCGGCTGGATCGGCTGACGGCCGGGTTGGTGCTGTTCTCGACCCAGCGTGCGTCGCGCGATGCTTACCAGCGCCTGTTCCGTGAGCGGCGCATCGAAAAGACCTATGAGGCCTTGGCACCGGCGCTGCCGGGGCGGGAGTTTCCGCTGCAGCGGTACAGCCGCCTGGTGCCGGGCGAGCCGTTCTTCCGCATGGCCGAAGTGCCCGGCGAAGCCAATGCGCGCAGCCGGATCGAGCTGATCGAGGCCGAAGGGCCGATCTGGCGCTACCGGCTGCTGCCGGAAACCGGCCGCAAGCATCAGCTGCGCGTGCACATGGCCATGCTGGGGGCGCCGATCATGGGTGACGACCTGTACCCGCAGCTTCGGCAACGGGCACCGGACGTAGCCGAGGCGCCGCTGCAGCTGCTGGCGCGGGCCCTGGCTTTCGATGACCCGTTGAGTGGTGCACGACGGATGTTCAGCAGCGGCCGCAGCCTGAGCCTTCCGGCTTAGGGCGGCCAGGCGCTCAGCGGGCCGGGCGTCGCGCCAGCCAGCGGTCCAGCTCGGCGGCGAACAGCTGCCGGTCGCGGGGGCCCAGGGGCGGCGGTCCGCCGGTCTGGACCCCGGCGCCGCGCAGTTCCTCCATGAAATTGCGCATCGACAGTCGCTCGGCCATGTTGTTCGGTGTGTACAACTGGCCGCGCGGGTTCAGCGCGACGGCCTGCTTCTCCAGCACCAGCGCGGCCAGCGGGATGTCCTGGGTGACCACCAGGTCCCCCGCGGCGACCCGCTCGACGATGGCGCTGTCGGCCACGTCCAGCCCCTGCGGCACCTGGATCGAGCGCAGCCAGCGCGAGGGCGGGGTGCGGATCCACTGGTTGGCGACCAGGGTCAGTTCGATCCCGACCCGTTCAGCCGCACGGAACAGGATGTCGCGGATGACGGTGGGACAGGCGTCCGCATCCACCCAGATGCGGGGAGAGGCGTGTTCAGCGGGGGTTTCAGCTTCAGTCATTTACCCAGTGTAGGGTAGGAAAAACCTGAATGGGGACTCGGAGTTAGCCGCGAGAGGCTGCCAACCCTTGTCACGCCTAGCGGGTGACGTATTCCCATGAACGTCGGGGCTATCGCTTTTTGCAGAAAACACGCGTATCGTGCGACCCACTGTGTTTGCTAGGGTCACCGTGAATCGTGGCCTGGTGCAGTTGATCTCACGATCCGCTCATCGATCCGCTTTACCAACGCCTGCAACTCAGTCTCGGCCCCGATACCCGGTGGCTGCGATTTTTTTCAACATGTGTTTCAGGAGTTAGTAAAAATGTCTGAACGTCAGACCGGTACCGTCAAGTGGTTCAACGACGCCAAGGGCTTCGGCTTCATCACCCCGGAAAGCGGCCCGGACCTGTTCGTGCACTTCCGCGCGATCCAGGGCACCGGCTTCAAGACCCTGCAGGAAGGCCAGAAGGTTACCTTCATCGCCGTCCAGGGTCAGAAGGGCATGCAGGCTGACCAGGTGCAGGCGGTCTAATCCGTCTGCTACCGTTGGGTAGCCAGAACGCCGGAAGCGAAAGCTTCCGGCGTTTTTTATTGCCCGCCTTTTTTTTGTAGAGTCGAGCCATGCTGGACTGCGCCCAAAGACAGTCGAGCATGGCTCGACTCTACAAAGGACATGCAGCCGGCGCGGTACGATGCGCGTCTCCCCAAGGGATCACCCCCATGCGCATCGTCCACCATCTGGAAAACTCCCGTTCGCTGCGCGTGCTGTGGATGCTGGAGGAGCTGGGGTTGGACTACGAACTGCGCCGCTATCCGCGCGATCCGAAGACGCTGCTGGCGCCGCCGGAACTGCGCAACGTGCATCCGCTCGGCAAGTCGCCGGTACTGCAGGATGGTGAGCTGGTACTGGCCGAGTCCGGCGCGATCCTCGACTACCTCGCTGACCGTTACGACACGCAACGCCAGCTGTCGCCGTCACCGATGCCGGCAGACGGGGCCGAACGCATCGCTTACCGCTACTGGCTGCACTACGCCGAAGGCTCGGCGATGCCACCGTTGCTGCTGACCCTGGTGATGGGCCGCATACGCAACGCGCCGATGCCGTTCTTCGCGCGCCCGATCGCACGCAGCATTGCCGACAAGGCCGAGCGCGGCTTCATCGGCCCGCAGCGGCGCCTGCACCTGGACTGGATGGAGCGCCGCCTGGCCGAAAGCCCGTGGTTTGCCGGCGAGCGTTTCAGTGCGGCCGACATCCAGATGAGCTTCCCGATCCAGGCCGCTGCCGCGCGCGGTGGTGGCCTGGACGACAAACCGGCACTGCGTGGCTTCCTCAAGCGTATCGGTGAACGCCCGGCCTACCAGCGTGCCGAGGCCCACGGCGGCCACCTGCAGGCGCTCGGCGGCAATTGAGGAGGGCGGCCGTCGCCCTCATCTCCAGCACGATGGATACCGACACTCCCCGTTTCGACAACCGCCTGCTGCACACCCTGCCGGGCGACCCCGAATCCGGCCCGCGCAGGCGCGAAGTGCTGGGCGCCGCCTGGTCGCCCGTGATGCCGACCCCGGTGACGGCGCCCACGCTGTTGGCCTGGGCGCCGGACGTCGCCGAAATGCTTGGCTTCGATACCGCTGAAGTCGAAAGCGAAGGTTTCGCGCAGGTATTCGGCGGCAATGCGCTGTACGCCGGCATGCAACCGTGGGCAGCCAACTACGGTGGCCATCAGTTTGGCCACTGGGCCGGCCAGCTTGGCGACGGGCGTGCGATTTCGCTGGGTGAGCTGGTTGCGCCGGATGGCCAGCACTGGGAGCTGCAGTTGAAGGGGGCCGGGCCAACGCCGTACTCGCGGGGGGCCGATGGACGGGCAGTGCTGCGCTCATCGATCCGCGAATTCCTGTGCAGCGAGGCGATGCATCACCTTGGCGTGCCGACTACGCGCGCGTTGTCACTGGTCGGCACCGGTGAGGACGTGGTGCGCGACATGTTCTATGACGGCCATCCGCGTGCCGAGCCAGGCGCCATCGTATGCCGGGTCTCGCCGTCGTTCCTGCGCTTCGGTTCGTTCGAACTGCCGGCCTCGCGCGGTGAAACCGCCCTGCTGCAGCAGCTGGTGGATGCCTGCATCGCCCGCGACTTCCCCGAACTGCAAGGGCAGGGCGAGGCGCTGTACGGCGACTGGTTCGCGCAGATCGCCGTGCGCACCGCCGAGATGATCGCGCACTGGATGCGTGTCGGCTTCGTGCACGGCGTGATGAACACCGACAACCTGTCCGTGCTCGGTGTGACGCTGGATTACGGCCCCTATGGCTGGGTCGAGGACTTCGATCCGGACTGGACGCCGAACACCACCGACGCCCAGGGGCGCCGCTACCGCTTCGGCACCCAGCCGCAGGTGGCGTACTGGAACCTGGGCCGATTGGCGCAGGCGCTGTCGCCGCTGTTCGCCGATGTCGCACCGCTGCAGGCAGGCCTGGCGGCTTACCAGTCCACGTTCGTGGCCTGCACGCGTCGCGATGCTGCAGCGAAGCTGGGGCTGGCTGCTGCCGACGATGATGACCTGCAGCTCTACCAGCGCTGGCAACAGCTGATGCAGGAGGGCGCAATGGACATGACCCTGGCTTGGCGCGCACTGATGCGCATCGACCCGGCGGCAGCAGATGCGACGGTTCTGGACGCGGTGTACTACGACGAGGCGCGGCGACAGGCAGTGCAGGCACCGCTGCAGCACTGGCTGCAGGACTACGCAGCGCGCCTGCGCCGCGATCCGCTGGCGGCCAGCGAACGCCAGGCGAAGATGGCAGCGACCAACCCGCTGTACGTGCTGCGCAACTGGCTGGCCCAGGAAGCGATCGACCGCGCAGAGCAGGGGGATCTCGGCGGCGTCCATGCACTGCAGGACGTGCTGCGCGACCCGTACACCGAGCGTGCCGGCCTGGAACACTTCGCTGGCAAGCGCCCGGCGTGGGCCGACAATCGTGCCGGTTGCTCGATGCTGTCCTGCAGTTCCTGAGGGTGGGTTTCGGCAGGGCTGCGCCCTGCACCTGCGGAGGCCAGATCAACAGCCAGAGCAAAAGCGGATTCCGTGGTTTGGCGGGGCGGTGTCGGAGTGCGGGGACGCTGCAAGTACGTCCCTGTAAGCTTGGCAGCCGCATCCATGCGGCTGACACCCCGCACTCCGACACCGCCCCACCTCCGACAGATTCCCGCGGCTGTGGGTAGGTGTCGACCTTGGTCGACACATCTGTCAGAAATCGAATGAAATTCCGGGGTCAGATCCGTTTTCCTTCGTAAAACGGATCTGACCCCATGAGCAATTCCGACAGATCGCAGGAAACTGTCGAAGGCGGGGTGGGTCCGGTTGCGGGGGCGTGAGCGCCATGGATGGCGCGACCGAGCCTACGCGGACGTATCTACGGCGTCCCCCGCAACCGGGCCCGCCCCGCCATCCCCCGGAATGCAGGCTGTTGCTGTTGCCGTTGCCGTTGCCGTTGCTGTTGAGGTTGCCGGCCAGCGGCCGGCACTACGGCAGGTGCCGGGCGCAGCCCGGCCGGACACCACCAGCAGGCAGGCGGCGCCCGGAACAGGTACCCTATGCCGCCATCAGATAGCCAATGTGACATGACCGACGCCATCGTCGCTCCGCAGTGGGCCTCCCGCCTGCGCGACATCGCCGACTTCCCCAAGCCCGGCATCCTGTTCAAGGACATCATGCCGCTGCTCGCCCATGGCGAGGATTTCCGCGGCGCGATCACCGCGATGGCCGACCGTTGGCGCGACCAGAAGCTGGACGCAGTGGTCGGCATCGAATCGCGTGGGTTCATCCTCGGTGCCGCGATGGCGCTGGAGCTGGGCGTCGGCTTCGTGCCGGTGCGCAAGCCGGGCAAGCTGCCGGGCCAGGTCCTGCGCGAGGAATACACGCTGGAATACCGCAGCGACTGCATCGAAGTGCATGCCGATGCGCTGCCGGCCGGCGCCCGCGTGGTGATCATCGACGACGTGCTGGCCACCGGCGGCACGCTGGTCGCTGCGCTGTCGCTGGTGCGCCGCCTGGGCGTTGAAGTGGTCGGCGCCGGTGTACTGGTCGAACTGGACGGCCTCGGAGGTCGCGCCCGCTGGGAATCGGACCTGCCGCTGCACACCGAACTGGTGTTCTGACCGAAGGGTGGGTGCCAACCAGGGTTGGCACCTGCCAGCGCGAATGGCCGGGAGCCGGTCGTTGCCAACCTTGGTTGGCAGCACTTTTCGCGACGGGTGCCATGGACGGGCCAACCAAGGTTGGCCGCTACCAGGCCAGATCGTTACCAACCGTAGTTGGCAACGCTGCTTCAATCACATCATCCGCACGCGGAAACGACGGCCCTTGATCTTGCCGGCTTCCAGCTTGGCCACGGCCTTGTTGGCCTGCTCACGCGCGATCGCCACATAGGAGCGGGTCGGGAAGATCGCGATCTTGCCGATGAACTTGCTCGACAGGCCGGCATCACCGGTCAGCGCACCGAGGATGTCGCCCGGGCGCAGCTTGTCGGTCTTGCCACCGTCGATGCGCAGCGTGCGCATCGCGGCCTGCGGCAGTTCGGCCGGGCGCGAGGTTGCCAGCGGCGTCTTCTGCCAGTCCAGCGGCTGCCCCATCTGCGCTTCGATGGCGTCGGCGCGGGTCTTCTCGCGGCCGGCCACCAGGCTGATCGCCAGGCCGCTGGCACCGGCGCGCCCGGTACGGCCCACGCGGTGCTGGTAGCTCTCCACGTCGGTCGGCAGTTCGTAGTTGATCACCGCCGCCAGCTCTTCCACGTCCAGGCCGCGCGCGGCGACGTCGCTGGCGACCAGCACGTTGCAGCTGCGGTTGGCCAGCAGCAACAGCACTTCCTCGCGGTCGCGCTGCTCCATGTCGCCGTGCAGGGCCAGTGCGGAGAAGCCGAACTGCTGCAGCGAGTTGGCCACTTCGTCCACGTCCTTGCGGGTGTTGCAGAACACGACCGCCGATTCCGGCGTGTACTTCAGCAGCAGGCCGGCCAGCGCCTTCTGGCGATGCGCCGGTTCCACCTCGCAGAACAGGTGGCGGATGGCCGGTGCCTGGTCGGCTCCTTCCACGGTCACTTCCACCGCGTCGCGCAGCAGGTCACGCGCCATGGCGCGGATGCTGTCGGGGAAGGTGGCGGAGAACAGCAGGCTCTGGCGGTCCCTATGGGTGCGGCCGGCGATCTCGCGGATCGGCTCCTCGAAGCCCATGTCGAGCATGCGGTCGGCCTCGTCCAGCACCAGCGTGCGCACCGCGCCCAGGTTCAGCGCGCGCTTGCGTGCCAGCTCCTGCACGCGGCCGGGCGTGCCGACCACCACATGCGGATCGTGGCCTTCAAGCGAGGCCAGCTGCGGGCCCAGCGGCACGCCGCCCACCAGCAGCAACAGCTTCAGGTTGGGGATGCCGGTGGCCAGCTTGCGGATCTGCTTGCCGACCTGGTCGGCCAGTTCGCGGGTCGGGCACAGCACCAGCGCCTGCACGCGGATCAGGCTGGGGTCGATGGCCTGCAGCAGGCCCAGGCCGAAGGCGGCGGTCTTGCCGCTGCCGGTGGGTGCCTGTGCGATCACATCACGGCCATCGAGGATGGCCGGCAGGCTCTGCGCCTGCACGGGGGTGAGGGTGGTGTAGCCGAGGGCATCCAGGCCGGGCTGCAGGGCCGGGCTCAGCGGCAGGGTCGAGAAGTCAGTCATGGCGCATTGTACCTGCCTGCGCGGCCGGTCCCGCCTGATCGGATGGGGTCGAATCCCTTTCCGCAGGAAAGGGCTCCGACCCCATCGGAGTCGTCATCCACGCAGGGCGTGAATATACCCGGGGGGCGTCCACGCATGGCGTGGATCTACGGGTGGATGCCGACCTGGGTCGGCACGCTCCTGCTCAGCCAAGCACCGCCAGTACACCCTGATGGATCGCCAGGCCACCGAACAGCAGCCAGGCGAACAGGATCAGCGCCAGCAGCAGCGGCTTCAGCCCGGCCTGGCGCAGCGCCGAGACGTGGGTGGTCAGGCCCAGCGCGGCCATCGCCATCGCCAGCAGCACGGTATCCAGCTGCACCAGCCCCGCCTGCAGGCCCGCCGGCAGCAGATGCAGCGAGTTGAACCCGGCCACCGCCACGAAACCAAAAGCGAACCACGGCACCACGATGCGCGCCTTGCTGCCGTCGGCGCTGGCCTTGCCGCCACGCGCCAGCCACAGCGACAGCGCGACCAGGAACGGCGCCAGCAGCATCACCCGCACCATCTTGGTGATCACCGCCGTGTCGGCCGCTGCTTCGTTGACCGCGCGGCCTGCCGCCACCACCTGTGCCACTTCATGCACCGTCGCACCGGTGAACAGGCCGTACTGCCGCGCGTCCATTGCCAGCCAGCCGTGCGACTGCACCAGTGCATACAACGCCGGGTAAAGGAACATCGCCAGCGTGCCGAACACCACCACCGTAGAGACCGCGACGGTGACCTGCGCAGCGCGGCCGCGCACCACCGGCTCGGCGGCCATTACCGCCGCCGCGCCGCAGATCGCGCTGCCGGCGCCGATCAGCATCGCCGCTTCGCGCTCCATCTTGAACACACGCATGCCCAGCCAGCAGGCCAGCCCGAAGGTGCTGGCGACCACCAGCACGTCCATCAGCACGCCGGCCACGCCGACGTGGCCGATGTCCTGGAAGGTCAGGCGCAGGCCGTACAGCACGATGCCGGCGCGCAACAGCCAGTGCTTGGAGAAGCCGACACCGGCCGCGCTGCTCGGCGCCAGCCGCGGGTAAAGGGTGTTGCCGACCACGATGCCGGCGACGATGGCCACGGTCAGCGCGCTCAGGCCATGCGCCTGGAGCCAGGGAAGCTGGGCCAGGTACAGCGACGCCGCCGCGATCAGGCCCACCAGCAGCAGGCCGGGCAGGCGAGGCTGCCAGCGTTGGCGCAGGGCGGGCAGGGACCAGGAGGAGAGAGCGGTGGCGTTCATGGCGCGACAGGACTGGAGTGATGGGCCAAGCGTGCGCCTGTGTCACTGACCTGTAAAACGAATAATATGGGTGAAACCTACCTATAAAGCGGGTACATTCCATGCGCCTGACCTTGCGCCAGCTGCAGGTCTTCGTCGCCATCGCCGACCATGGCACCACCACTGCCGCCGGCCAGGCCGTCGCGCTCTCGCAGTCGGCCAGCAGCGCCGCCCTGCAGGAGCTGGAGGCGCACTTCGGCACCCCGCTGTTCGACCGCATCGGCCGCCGCCTGGCGCTGAACGGGCACGGCCGCGCGCTGCTGGAGCCGGCGCGCACCTTGCTGGTCAACGCCGCCGATCTGGAGCGGCAGCTGGCCGCCGGCGGCGACCCGTCGCAGGGCGCACCGCTACGGCTGGTGCTGGCCGCCAGTACCACCATCGGCAACTACCTGCTGCCGCCACGCATCGCCGAACTGCTGCGGCAGGCGCCGCAGGCCGAGGTCGATCTGCGCATCGACAACAGTGCCGGCGTGGTCGCCGCGGTACAGCGCCTGGACGTCGACGCCGGCCTGATCGAAGGCCCGTGCCATGAGCGTGGCCTGCAGGTGACCGCCTGGCAGCAGGACCCACTGGTGATCGTGGCTGCCGCCGATGCCCGCGCACGCTGGTCGCTGGATGAACTGCGCCGCGCACGCTGGCTGCTGCGTGAGCCTGGCTCCGGCACCCGCGAAGCCGTGGAACAGGCCCTGCTGCCGCACCTGCGTGGCTTCGCGCAGACCCTGCAGCTGGGCAATACCGAAGCGATCAAGCAGGCCGCCATCGCCGGCCTCGGCCTGGCCTGCCTGTCGCGCCACGCGCTGGAAGAGCCGCTGGCCCTGGGCCGCCTGCGCGTGCTCGAGACTCCGCTGCCGGCCCTGCAGCGCACCCTGTGGCTGGTGCGCCACCCCGGCAAGCAATGGCTGCCGGGGTTGCAGGCGTTGCTGGGGGAGGTGGGGTAGCCATCAGATTTCCAGTCGACTCCATCCATCGACCCTTCTTGTAGCGCTCATCCACGCATGGCGTGGATCTACCGTGTCGACCAAGGTCGACACCCACCAGAGCAGAATGTAGTTCCGACAGATTGCAGGAATCTGTCGAAGGCGGGATGGGTCCGGTTGCGGGGGTGTCCGCGGCATGGATGCCGCGGCCAAGCCCCCAGGGACGGGTTTACGGCGTCCCCCGCGACCGGACCCATCCCGCCATCCCACAGGAAACCAGCTTTTGACGTTGCCGTTGAGGTTGCCGGCCAGCGGCCGGCACTACCGCGGGTGCCGGGTGCAACCCGGCCGACGCCCCCAACCCGTACAATATCCGGATGCCTCTGATTACTCTGCAGAACGTCGACTTCAGCGTCGGCGGCCCATTGTTGCTGGAAAAGGCCGAACTGTCGATCGAGCCGGGCGAACGCATCGCCCTGATCGGCCGCAACGGCGCCGGCAAATCCACCCTGCTCAAGCTGCTGTCCGGCGACCACAAGCCCGATGACGGCGAAGTCCGCGTGCAGCAGGGCGTGCGCGTCACCCGCCTGGAGCAGGAAGTGCCACACGGCGCCGCCGGCTCGGTGTTCGACGTCGTTGCCGATGGTCTCGGTGAACTGGGCCAGTGGCTGGCCGAGTTCCACCATCTCAGCCATGCCGAGGTCTTCGATGGTGAAGCCCTCGGCAATGTGCAGGCCAAGATCGACGCCGCCAACGGCTGGGGCCTGGACCAGCGCGTCAGCGAAACGCTGACCAAGCTCGACCTGGACGGCGATGCCGAATTCGGCCGCCTGTCCGGCGGCATGAAGCGCCGCGTGCTGCTGGCCCGTGCACTGGTCTCCAGCCCGGACGTGCTGCTGCTGGACGAACCGACCAACCACCTGGACATCGAAGCCATCGACTGGCTCGAAGCGTTCCTGAAGGGCTGGAGCGGCAGCGTGGTGTTCGTCACCCATGACCGCCGCTTCCTGCGTGCGCTGGCCACCCGCATCGTCGAGATCGATCGCGGCCAGGTCACCAGCTGGCCGGGCGACTGGGCCAACTACGAGCGCCGCCGCGAGGAACGCCTCAACGCGCAGGCGCAGGAAAATGCCCGCTTCGACAAGCTGCTGGCGCAGGAAGAAGTCTGGATCCGCCAAGGCATCAAGGCGCGCCGTACCCGCGACGAAGGCCGCGTGCGCCGCCTCAAGGCGATGCGCACCGAACGCTCGCAGCGCCGCGACCTCAGCGGTAACGTCAAGATGGAAGCTGCGCAGGGCGTCAGCTCCGGCAAGAAGGTCATCGACGTCAAGGACATTTCGTTCGCCTTCGGCGAGCGCACCATGGTCCGCGATTTCACCACCACCATCCTGCGTGGCGACCGCATCGGCCTGATCGGCCCCAACGGCAGCGGCAAAACCACGCTGCTGAAGCTGCTGCTGGGCGAACTGCAGCCGGCCAAGGGTGAGGTCAATGCGGGCACCAACCTGCAGATCGCCTATTTCGACCAGTACCGCGCGGTGCTGCGCGAAGACTGGAGCGCGATCGAGAACGTGGCCGAAGGCCGCGATTTCCTCGAGTTCAACGGCAAGCGCAAGCACGTGCATGCCTACCTGCAGGACTTCATGTTCACCCCCGAGCGCGCGCGTGCGCCGATCACCCGCCTGTCCGGTGGCGAGCGCAACCGCCTGCTGCTGGCCAAGCTGTTCGCGCAGCCGTCCAACCTGCTGGTGATGGACGAACCGACCAACGACCTCGACGTGGAAACCCTGGAGCTGCTGGAAGAGCTGCTGGGCGAGTACACCGGTACGCTGCTGCTGGTCAGCCACGACCGTGACTTCATCGACAACGTGGTGACCTCCACGCTGGTGATGGAAGGCGACGGCGTGATCGGCGAGTACGTCGGTGGCTACAGCGACTGGCAGCGCTATGCGGCCAGCGTGGCTGCGCCTGCCGCGGCCCCGGCTGCCAAGCCGGCGACTGCTGCACCGGCCGCTGCTGCGGCCGCGACTCCCGCAGCCCCCAAGCGCAAGCTGGCGTACAAGGAAGCGCGCGAGCTGGAGCAGCTGCCAAAGACCATCGAGAAGCTGGAAGGCGATGTCGAAGGGCTGACCTCGGCGATGAACGACCCATCGTTCTACACCCGCAGCAGTGCTGAAGTGACGGCGCACACCCAGCAGCTGGCCAAGGTGCAGGCCGAACTGGATGCCGCTTACGCGCGCTGGGAAGAGCTGGAAGGCTGAGCGTTGACCGGCGCCAGCGATCGCGCCGATTGATGTAGAGCCGAGCCCACGCCCGGCTCAGCAGACCCACGCCATGCGTGGATATCCGGAATCTGTGCGGACCAACGGTCCGCACCTACCAACCAACGGTCCGCACCGACCGGGGG
Organism: Stenotrophomonas sp. YJH_SMC_82; assembly: GCF_059368875.1. Taxonomy (NCBI): domain Bacteria; kingdom Pseudomonadati; phylum Pseudomonadota; class Gammaproteobacteria; order Lysobacterales; family Lysobacteraceae; genus Stenotrophomonas; species Stenotrophomonas sp. YJH_SMC_82. The sequence continues at coordinate 277,252 of NZ_JCAFSE010000002.1, read as the reverse complement.
GCCGGCCGTCATTTGACCCCGTGCAGATCCCGCAGCTGGCTCGGCCGGCTGCCGAAGTACGCCGCCAGATCGGCGATGTCCTGATCACTCAGGTCCTTCGCCTGCGGCGTCATCAGCGCATGCTGGCGGTCACCGGCGCGGTAGGCCTGCAGCGCGTGCGCCAGGTAGTCACCGTACTGCCCACCCAGCTTCGGATAGGTCGGATCGATCGGCGCATTGCCGTCGGCCCCATGGCAGTCGATGCAACTCTGGTTGGTGGCTTTGCCCTTCACCTTGGCGCGGGCCTCACCGGCGGCCTCGCGACCTGCCGGCAGGCCGGCGGAGGACGATGAACCGTGCTCGCCGCTGGCATGGCCCGGGTCGGCGGCCGATTTTTCGCTGTTTTCCACCTGCGACTGTGAGCAGGCGGCCAGCAGCAGGGCAACGGACAGGGCGATGGCGTGACGCATCGGATGCGCGGCTTTCGACATGGGCGGGCCTTACTTGACGGTGGACAGGTAAACAGAGAGATCGGCGATCTCCTGTTCGCTGAAACTCATCGACTGCGCCTGCATCGTCGGATGCCGGCGCTTGCCCTGGCGGTACTCGGTCAGGGCCTGGGCCAGGTACTGCTGGGTCTGGCCGCCGATCTTCGGCACCCGGTAACTGGGGTAGGCGTTCTTGTAGCCGGTGATCCCGTGGCAGCCCTGGCAGGTGTAGGCCAGGATGCGGCCATTGTCGAAGTTGCCGGTGGGTGCGGCGGGCGCTGGCGCAACGGCGGGAGCCGGGGCCGGGGCGGGTGTGGCAGGAGCAGGAGCGGGCTGTGCGGCGGCCCCAAGGGGCAGGAGGACGGCCAGAGCGAGACAAGCGGCGAGCGGCTGCGGGCGCATGGTGTCGTTTCCGGGGATTCGGGTCTGGTCGTTCCGGCGTGGGGTACGGAACGACCCGAGTATAGCCTCAGGTTTCATCTAGCTGAAATGGGGGCGCGCCGACCAGCGGCGTGAAGGCACCATGACCTTTGGGATATGGTGTTGCCGTGAAGTGGTGCATTACTTTGCTACCACACCTGTCCACGCATCCTTCAGGGACCCGACGATGTTGCACCCAACCTTCCTGTCCGGCCGTCGCAGCGGAATCTGCGCTGCCGCACTGCTGATCTCCACCTCCCTGCTGCTGGGCGGTTGCGCCGCAGGGCCCAATTCCGAAGCCAAGGCTGCCGAGACCAAGGAGGAGAAGAAGGTCGACGCAGTCCCGGTCGAAGTGGCGGTGGCCAGCCATCGTGCCGTCGCGGCCAGCTACACCGGCACGGCCGCGCTGGAACCACGCGCCGAGTCGCAGGTGGTCGCCAAGACCTCCGGCGTGGCGCTGGCGGTGCTGGTCGAGGAAGGGCAGCGGGTCACCGCCGGCCAACCGCTGGTGCGGCTGGACCCGGATCGTGCACGGCTGGCCGTTGCACAGAGCGAAGCGCAGATGCGCAAGCTGGAAAACAATTACCAGCGCGCACAGAAGCTGGTCGGCCAGCAGATGGTCAGCGCCGCCGATGTCGACCAGCTGCGCTACGACCTGGAAAACGTCCGCGCGCAGTACCGGCTGGCCACGCTGGAGCTGTCCTACACCACGGTGGTGGCGCCGATCTCCGGCGTGATCGCATCGCGCTCGATCAAGACCGGCAACTTCGTGCAGATCAACACGCCGATCTTCCGCATCGTCGACAACTCGCGGCTGGAAGCGACCCTCAACGTGCCCGAGCGTGAACTGGCCACCCTGCGCGCCGGCCAGCCGGTGACGCTGGCGGCCGACGCGCTGCCGGGGCAGAGCTTCACCGGTACCGTTGATCGCATCGCGCCGGTGGTGGATTCGGGCAGCGGCACGTTTCGCGTGGTCAGCGCCTTCGACGGCGCCGCACACGCGCTGCAGCCCGGCATGTTCGGTCGCATCCGCATCGACTACGACCAGCGTGCCGATGCGCTGGTCGTACCGCGCCTGGCGTTGCTCGACGACGGTGAGCCGGCGGTGTTCCGCGTGCGCGAAGGCAAGGTCGCACGCGTTCCGGTCAAGCTGGGTTACGCCGAGGGTCCGTGGGTGGAGATCCGTGATGGCCTGGCGGCCGGTGATCAGGTGGTCACCGCCGGCAAGGTCGCCCTGCGCGACGGCACCACGGTGCAGGTGATTGCCGATCCGAAGGCGAAGACGGTCGCTGCGGCCGCCAAGCCAGCAGACAAGGCCGGGAGCAAGCAATGACCGCCCCGGGCCACGACCACGGTGCCTCGCCGGCGAGCGACGGCGCCGCCGGCGGCATGCGCGGCGGCCTGGTGGAGTTTGCCACCCGCCGCCGCGTGACCATCGCCATGTGCACGGTCACGCTGCTGCTGTTCGGCCTGATCGCGCTGGGCAATCTCAAGGTCAACCTGCTGCCCGACCTGAGCTACCCGACGCTGACCGTGCGCACCGAATACACCGGTGCAGCGCCGACTGAAATCGAAACCCTGATCACCCAGCCGGTCGAAGAAGCGGTCGGCGTGGTCAAGAACCTGCGCAAGCTGAAGTCGGTCTCGCGCACCGGCCAGAGCGACGTGGTGCTGGAATTCGCCTGGGGCACCAACATGGACCAGGCCAGCCTGGAGGTGCGCGACAAGATGGAAGCGCTGAACCTGCCGCTGGAGGCCAAGGCCCCGGTGCTGCTGCGCTTCAATCCGTCCACCGAGCCGATCATGCGCCTGGTGCTGTCGAACAAGACGGCGCCGACCAGCGATGCCGATGCGGTGCGCGAGCTGACCGGCCTGCGCCGCTATGCCGATGAAGACCTCAAGAAGAAGCTGGAGCCGGTCACCGGTGTGGCGGCAGTGAAGGTGGGCGGCGGCCTGGAGGACGAGATCCAGGTCGACATCGACCAGCAGAAGCTTGCCCAGCTGAACCTGCCGATCGACACCGTCATCAAGCGCCTGAAGGACGAGAACATCAACATTTCCGGCGGCCGCCTGGAGGAGGGCTCGCAGCGCTTCCTGGTGCGTACCGTCAACCAGTTCGCCGACCTGGAGGAGATCCGCAACCTGCTGGTGACCACCCAGGCCGCCAATGGCAGCGCGGCGGACTCGGCGCTGCAGCAGATGTTCAACATCGCCGCGTCGACGGGTTCGGCGGCCGCCATCGCGGCGGCGTCGGCGGCACAGAGCGCATCGTCCGGCGGTGGCTCCAGCGTGGTTGCCAACGGCGTGCCGGTGCGCCTGAAGGACGTGGCCACCGTGCGCCAGGGCTACAAGGAGCGCGAAGCGATCATCCGCCTGGGCGGCAAGGAGTCGGTCGAGCTGGCCATCTACAAGGAAGGCGACGCCAACACCGTGTCCACCGCTGAAGCGCTGCGCAAGCGCCTGGAGCAGATCAAGGGCACGTTCCCGTCCGATGTCGAGCTGACCACCATCGAGGACCAGTCGCGCTTCATCGAGCACGCCATCGCCGACGTCAAGAAGGATGCCGTGATCGGCGGCCTGCTGGCGATCCTGATCATCTTCCTGTTCCTGCGCGATGGCTGGAGTACGTTCGTGATCAGCCTGTCGTTGCCGGTCTCGATCATCGCCACGTTCTTCTTCATGGGCCAGCTCGGCCTGAGCTTGAACGTGATGTCGCTGGGTGGCCTGGCATTGGCCACCGGCCTGGTGGTGGATGACTCGATCGTGGTGCTGGAGAGCATCGCCAAGGCCCGTGAGCGCGGCCTGGGCATCCTGCAGGCGGCGATCGCCGGCACCCGTGAAGTGAGCATGGCCGTGGTCGCCTCGACCCTGACCACCATCGCGGTGTTCCTGCCGCTGGTGTTCGTCGATGGCATCGCCGGGCAGCTGTTCCGCGACCAGGCGCTGACCGTGGCGATCGCCATCGCGATCTCGCTGCTGGTGTCGATGACCCTGATCCCGATGCTGAGCTCGCTGAAGGGGCGGCCGCCGCTGGCGTTCCCGGAAGAGGCGCCGAACGCAGCATGGCAGCCGCAGAAGCGTTGGCAGAAGCCGGTTGCACTGGGCCGCCGTGGCGTGCTCGCCAGCGTGCGCTGGAGCTTCTATGCGCTGGCCTGGCTCGTGGTGCGCCTGTGGCGCGGCGTGGTGGCGGTGGTCGGCCCGGTGATGCGCAAGGCCAGCGACCTGGCGATGAAGCCCTATGCAGGCGCCGAGCGAGGCTACCTGCGCCTGCTGCCGAGTGCGCTGGCGCATCCCGGCAAGGTGCTGGGCGTGGCAGCCATCATTTTCGTGGCGACCATGGCGCTGGTGCCGATGCTTGGCGCCGACCTGATCCCGCAGCTGGCGCAGGACCGTTTCGAAATGACGGTGAAGCTGCCGGCCGGCACGCCGCTCAAGCAGACCGATGCACTGGTGCGCGAGCTGCAGCTGGCGCATGGCAAGGGCGAAGGCGTGGCCTCGCTGTATGGCGTCAGTGGCAGCGGCACCCGGCTGGATGCCAGCCCGACCGAAAGTGGCGAGAACATCGGCAAGCTGACCGTGGTGATGGAAGGTGGCGGCAATGCGCACACTGAAGCGGCGATCACCGAGCGCTTGCGCGGCACCATGAGCCAGCACCCGGGTGCCCAGGTCGACTTCGCGCGGCCGGCGTTGTTCAGCTTTTCCACGCCGCTGGAAATCGAACTGCGCGGGCAGGACATGGCGACCCTGGAAGTGGCCGGCCAGCGCCTGGCGGCGATGCTGCGCGGCAACGCCCACTACGCCGACGTGAAGTCGACGGTGGAAGAGGGCTTCCCGGAAATCCAGATCCGCTTCGACCAGGAGCGCGCCGGTGCGCTGGGCCTGACCACCCGCCAGATCGCCGACGTGGTGGTGAAGAAGGTGCGTGGCGACGTCGCCACCCGCTACAGCTTCCGTGACCGCAAGATCGACGTGCTGGTGCGCGCCCAGGAAGGTGACCGCGCCAGCGTGGAGAGCATCCGCCGGCTGATCGTCAATCCGGGCAGCACCCGCCCGGTGACCCTGGACGCGGTGGCCGACGTGGTCGCCACCACCGGCCCCAGCGAGATCCATCGTGCCGACCAGACCCGGGTCGCGGTGGTATCGGCCAACCTGCGCGACATCGACCTGGGCGCCGCCATGCGCGAAGTGCAGCAGATGGTGGCCGAGCAGCCGCTGGGCGCGGGCGTCGGCCTGCACATCGGCGGCCAGGGCGAGGAACTGGCGCAGGCGGCGAAGTCGCTGATCTTCGCCTTCGGCCTGGCGATCTTCCTGGTCTACCTGGTGATGGCCTCGCAGTTCGAATCCCTGCTGCACCCGTTCGTGATCCTGTTCACCATCCCGCTGGCGCTGGTCGGCGCGATCCTGGCGCTGATGCTGACCGGAAAGCCCATCTCGGTGGTGGTGTTCATCGGCCTGATCCTGCTGGTCGGCCTGGTCACCAAGAACGCGATCATCCTGATCGACAAGGTCAACCAGCTGCGCGAGGCCGGCGTGGCCAAGCATGAGGCGCTGGTGGAAGGTGCGCGCTCGCGCCTGCGGCCGATCATCATGACCACGCTGTGCACGCTGTTCGGCTTCCTGCCGCTGGCGGTGGCGATGGGCGAGGGCGCCGAAGTGCGTGCACCGATGGCGATCACCGTGATCGGTGGCCTGCTGGTGTCGACGCTGCTGACGCTGCTGGTGATCCCGGTGGTGTACGACCTGATGGATCGTCGCGGCGACACCTACTACCGTGAGCGCGGCCGCAAGCACGCCGGTGAGAGCCTGCATGGCGACGAGGGCGGCACAGCGGGTGTGGAGGAACCGGCATGAGTGTTGCCGAGTTCTCCATCCGCCGTCCGGTCACCACCATCATGTGCTTCGTGTCGCTGGTGGTGATCGGCCTGATCGCTTCGTTCCGGCTGCCGCTGGAGGCGTTGCCGGACATCTCCGCGCCGTTCCTGTTCGTGCAGATTCCCTACACCGGCTCGACCCCGGAAGAAGTGGAACGGACCATCATCCGTCCAGTCGAGGAATCGCTGGCGACGATGACCGGCATCAAGCGCATGCGCTCGTCGGCCACCTCCGAGGCGGCGCTGATCTACATCGAGTTCAGCGACTGGGACCGCGACATCGCCATTGCCGCGTCGGACGCGCGCGAGCGTATCGACGCGATCCGCAGCGACCTGCCCGACGACCTGCAGCGCTACAACGTGTTCAAGTGGTCCAGCAGCGACCAGCCCGTGCTGAAGGTGCGGCTGGCCAGCACCACCGACCTGACCACCGCCTATGACATGCTCGATCGTGAGTTCAAGCGGCGCATCGAGCGTATTCCCGGTGTGGCCCGCGTCGATATCACCGGTGCGCCGCCGAACGAGGTGGAGATCGCCATCGATCCGAACCGGCTCAACGCGCATGGGTTGAGCATCAACGAGCTGAGCGAGCGCCTGCGCACGCTGAACTTCTCGATCTCGGCCGGGCAGATCGATGACAACGGCCAACGCGTGCGCGTGCAGCCGGTAGGCGAGATCACCGACCTTCAGGAGATGCGCGACCTGGTGATCAACGCCAAGGGCCTGCGCCTGGGCGACATCGCCGACGTGCGCCTGAAGCCGGCGCGGATGAACTACGGGCGCCGCCTGGACGGCAACCCGGCGGTGGGCCTGGACATCTTCAAGGAACGCAGCGCCAACCTGGTGGACGTTTCGCGTGCGGCACTGGCCGAGGTCGAGGCGATCCGCGCGCAGCCGTCGATGCGCGACGTGCAGATCAAGGTGATCGACAACCAGGGCAAGGCAGTGACGTCCTCGCTGCTGGAGCTGGCCGAGGCCGGCGCGGTCGGCCTGATCCTGTCGGTCACCGTGCTGTTCTTCTTCCTGCGCCATTGGCCGTCGACGCTGATGGTGACCCTGGCCATTCCGATCTGCTTCACCATCACCCTCGGCTTCATGTACTTCGTCGGGGTGACACTCAACATCCTGACCATGATGGGCCTGCTGCTGGCCGTCGGCATGCTGGTCGACAACGCGGTGGTGGTGGTGGAGAGCATCTACCAGGAGCGCGAGCGCATGCCGGGGCAGCCACGGCTGGCCTCGATCATCGGCACCCGCAACGTGGCCATCGCGCTCAGCGCCGGCACGCTGTGCCACTGCATCGTGTTCGTGCCGAACCTGTTCGGCGAGACCAACAACATCAGCATCTTCATGGCGCAGATCGCGATCACCATCTCGGTCTCGCTGCTGGCCTCGTGGCTGGTGGCGGTCAGCCTGATCCCGATGCTGTCCGCGCGCATGGCCACGCCCAAGCTGGTGCACTCGCAGACCGGCCTGATCGCGCGCCTGCAGCGACGCTATGCGCAGCTGCTGGACTGGTCACTGCATCACCGCGGTTGGAGCCTGCTCGGCATCCTGCTCGTGGTGCTGGTCAGCCTGGTGCCGATGAAGCTGACCAAGGTCGACATGTTCGGTGGTGAGGGGGGCAAGGACATCTTCATCGGCTACATGTGGAAGGGCGCCTACACCTACCGCCAGATGTCCGAGGAAGTGGCGCGGGTGGAGAACTGGATCGACCAGAACCGCGAACGCCTGCACGTGAAGCAGGTGTATTCCTGGTACAGCGAGCAGGAAGGCAGCTCCACGGTGGTCACCCTGGACGAAAAATACGCCAAGGACATCAAGTCGCTGCAGGAGGAACTGCGCAAGGGCCTGCCGAAGTCGGCACGCACCGATTACTTCGTCGGCAACCAGGGCGGCGATGGCGGTGGCGGCAGCAACCAGGGCGTGCAGGTGCAGCTGGTGGGTGATTCCAGCTCGATGCTGCAGGAGATCGGCCAGGAAGTGGTGCCGTTGCTGGCGCAGCGTGCCGAGCTGCGTGACGTGCGCATCGACAACGGCGAGAAGGGCGGCGAGCTGAAGGTGCGCGTCGACCGCGAGCGTGCCGCAGCGTTCGGCTTCAATGCCGAGCAGGTGGCCAGCTTCGTCGGCCTGGCGCTGCGCGGCGCGCCGATGCGCGAGTTCCGCCGCGGTGACAACGAAGTGCCGGTGTGGGTGCGCTTTGCCGGCGCCGAGCAGAGCAGCCCGGAAGACCTGGCCGGTTTCAGCGTGCGCACCGGCGATGGCCGCAGCGTGCCGCTGCTGAGCCTGGTCACCGTGGACGTTGGTTCGTCCGCCACCCAGATCGGCCGCACCAACCGCCAGACCACGTTGACCATCAAGGCCAACCTGGCCGAGAAGGTCACCGCGCCGGACGGGCGCAAGGCGATCGAAGCCGTGCTCAAGCCGATGAACTTCCCGGCCGGCTATGGCTTCACCTTCGACGGCGGCGACTACGGCAACGACGACGAGGCCATGCAGCAGATGGTGTTCAACCTGCTGATCGCACTGGTGATGATCTACGTGGTGATGGCGGCGGTGTTCGAGTCGCTGCTGTTCCCGGCGGCGATCATGAGCGGAGTGCTGTTCTCGATCTTCGGCGTGTTCTGGCTGTTCTGGATCACCGGCACCTCGTTCGGGATCATGTCCTTCATCGGCATCCTGGTGCTGATGGGCGTGGTGGTGAACAACGGCATCGTGATGATCGAGCACATCAACAACCTGCGGCGCAGCGGCATGGGCCGCACCCAGGCGCTGGTGGAAGGCTCACGCGAACGCCTGCGCCCGATCATGATGACCATGGGCACGGCGATCCTGGCGATGATCCCGATCTCGCTGACCGATACGCAGATGTTCGGCAATGGCCCGGAGTATTCGCCGATGGCGCGCGCGATTGCGGGCGGCCTGGCGTTCTCGACGGTGGTCAGCCTGCTGTTCCTGCCGACGATCTATGCGGTGCTCGATGACCTGCGCAATGCCGTGACGCGGTTGATCCGCCGTGCACGCGGGCTGGAGAGGATGGAGCCGGGCGCTGCCCGGCTGTAATGCGCGCCAACGTGTTGTGGTGTGGGGGAGGCCGGTCGTAGTGGGGCGGTCTCCCCCTTTTTTTCTGCTCGCCGCGTCGCGGCATCGCCCGAGCATGGGCTCGGGCGCTACAGATTCTGTGGCCGGTTGAGAGGCTTATCCCGCCACCTTGCCCCACACCTTGAAGGTGGTCAGCCACAGGCCGAGCATGCTGCCGATGTTGGTCAGCATGAAGGTCAGCACCACGCGGGTAACGCGATTGCGGTACCAGCCCTTCAGGCTCTGCGCATCGTCGCGCAGCTTCAGGAAGTCTTCGTAGGCCGGCTTGCGCAGGCGCGCTTCCAGCAGCGCCGAGAATGCGCCGGTCGGGATGCTCAGGCGGAACGGCTTGAACGGGGCCACCGCGATCGCGGTGAGAATGCTCAGCGGGTGACCGCCTGCCAGCAGGCAGCCCAAGCCCGCCAGTCCGCCGGTATACATTGCCCAGGTCGCCAGCAGCTCGGTGCCCACGCCCAGGCCGCCGCGGTAGAAGCCCACACCGATGCCGGTCGCCACGATCGCCAGGATGCCGAGCGTGAACCACGGGATGTTGCGCTTCTTCGGCACCGCCTCCAGCTCGGCGCGCAGCGGCGCCGGTGCCTCGGTATCGGTTTCCAGGTAGCGCGCCAGCCCGGCCAGGTGACCGGCACCGACCACCGCCAGCACTTCACGCTGCTGCGGGGTGTGCTCCTCGCGCAGGCGCGTGGCCATGTAGCGGTCGCGCTCGCCGATGATGGTTTCGTACAGCGCCGGGCTCTCGCTGGCGAACTCACCGAAGCTCGATTCCAGCATGTCGCCCTGCTTGAGCTTTTCGATCTCGTTCTCGCCCACTTCCTCGGACGAGAACAGGCCGGCGCCCAGCCCGGCAACCAGCTTCAGCTTGCCGAAGAACCCAAGCCGCTGCGACGCCCGGCGGAAGGTCAGGCCGACCTCGCGGTCGATCAGGTGCACCGGCAGGTCGCGTTCGCGCGCCAGTTCCACCGCGCGTTTCAGTTCCGCGCCCGGCTCGATGTCGAGCTGTTCGGCCAGGCGGCGCTGGTAGGCGGACAGGGCCAGGTTGGCGGCGAACAGGGCGACGCGGCCCTTGCGGATCACCTCGACCAGGTCGAGCTTGGCCAGCGTGTCCGGGTCGCTCAGCGCCTGCAGGCGCTGCGGGTCCAGCTCGACGGCAACCGCATCGAAGCGGCCGCTGTCGATGGCTTTTTCCACGGCCTCGACGCTGGCGCGGGAGACGTGGGCGGTGCCCAGCAGAGTGTAGCGCACGCCGTCGCGTTCGACGACGCGCACCGGCTGGCCGGCGAACAGGTCGTCACCGGTCTCGGGAAGGGTTTCGGTCATGGGTTCATTCATTGGAAGGTGCGGTGTCGGCGCCATCGCCGAGCGCGCGCTGCATCTGCACGGTGTCCAGCCAGCGGCCATGCTTGCGGCCGAGGCCACGGAACACGCCCACCAGTTCGAAGCCGAAGCGTTCGTGCAGCTTGATTGAAGCAGTGTTGGTCGGCTCGCCGATCACCGCCACCATCTGCCGGTAGCCACGTGCGATGCAGGCGTTGATCAACGCCTGCAGCAGGCCGGTGCCGACGCCCTGGCCCTGGAAGCGGGCATCGACGTAGACCGAGTTCTCAACGGTCCACTGGTAGGCGACGCGGGTGCGGTAGGTGTTGGCGTAGGCATAGCCGGCGACCTGGCCGTCGATCTCGGCGACCAGGTAGGGGAAGCCGCGATCGACGATGTCGCGCATGCGGCGCAGCATCTCGGTCGCGTCCGGAATGTCGTACTCGTAGGTGTTGACGAAGTCAGTCACTTCCACCGCATAGATCGCGGTGATCGCGTCGATGTCGGCCGGGCCGGCATCACGGATGAGGACGGCCATGCGCGGGCTCCGGCTCAGTCGATGTAGCGCTTGAGCAGGTCGCCGTAGGCATCGATGCGGCGATCACGCAGGAACGGCCAGATGCGGCGCACGTGCTCGCTGCGCTGCAGGTCGACGTCGCACAGCAGCACGGTGGCCTCGGTGCCGGCCTCGGCCAGGAACTCGCCCTGCGGGCCGAGCACGTGGCTGTTGCCCCAGAACTGGATGCCCGACGCGCCCAGCGGCGAAGCCTCGTGGCCGACGCGGTTGCAGCTCAGCACCGGCAGGCCGTTGGCCACGGCATGGCCGCGATGGCTCAGCACCCAGGCGTCGCGCTGGCGGGTCTTCTCGTCCTGCACGTCGTCCGGATCCCAGCCGATCGCAGTCGGATACAGCAACAGCTCGGCGCCGGCCAGCGCCATCAGGCGCGCCGCTTCCGGGTACCACTGGTCCCAGCACACCAGCACGCCCAGGCGGCCCACCGAGGTATCGATCGGCATGAAGCCGATGTCGCCCGGGGTGAAGTAGAACTTCTCGTAGAAGCCCGGGTCGTCCGGGATATGCATCTTGCGGTACTTGCCGAGCAGCGTACCGTCCTTCTCGAACACCACGGCGGTGTTGTGGTACAGCCCGGCAGCGCGGCGCTCGAACAGCGAGCCGACCAGCACCACGCCATGCTGCTTCGCCAGCGCGCCAAGGCGCTCGGTGCTCGGGCCCGGAATCGGCTCGGCCAGGTCGAACTCGTCCACCGATTCGTGCTGGCAGAAGTACGGGCCGTTATGCAGTTCCTGCAGCAGCACCAGCTTGGCACCCTGCGCAGCCGCCTCGGCCACGCGTGCTTCGATCACCGCCAGGTTGGCGGCGGCATCACCGTGGTTGCGCTCCTGGATCAGGGCGACGGTAAGGGGGCTGCGCGAGTTCATGCGGGGCGTTCCTGCGGGGGAAAACCAGCATGTTAGCGCGGATGGGCGGCGACGGCGTGTCGCGCGCTGAATGGCGCAGCGGGTAGTGCCGGCCGCTGGCCGGCAATCCCGTGGATCCATCAGGCATTGCAGGGTTGCCGGCCAGCGGCCGGCACGATCGTTACGCCTTCAACAGCCCGGCCGGCAGCTGCATGGTGATGCAGTGCAGGCTGCCGTTCTGCCAGATCAGCGAGCGGCAGGGCACCTGCACGATCTCTCGGCCCGGGTGCGCCTGTGCCAGCACGTCGCGGGCCAGGTCATCGGCCGGGTCGCCATAGGCCGGCATCAGCACCGCGCCATTGACGATCAGGTAGTTGGCGTACGAGGCAGCCAGGCGACGGCCTTCGTCGATCACCGGCCGGGCCCACGGCAGCGGGAACAGGCGGTACGGCTGGCCATCCTTGGTGCGTAGCGCGGCCAGCTCATTGCCCATCGCCTGCAGTTCGGCGTAATGCGAGTCGCTCTCGTCGTCGCAGGCCTGGTAGACGATGCTGTCAGCCGAGGCGAAGCGGGCGAGGGTATCGATGTGCGCGTCGGTGTCGTCGCCTTCCAGGTAGCCGTGGTCCAGCCACAGCACGCGGTCCTGCTGCAGCCAGTCGGCCAGGTCGGCGCTCAGGCTGGCGCGGTCGCGGTCCGGGTGGCGCTCGTGCAGGCACTTCCAGGTGGTCAGCAGGGTGCCTTCACCGTCGGTCTCGATGCCGCCGCCTTCCAGCGCGAACGGAATGCTGCGGACCGGCGCATCGTTGAATACGCCGGCCTGGTCGAGCACGCCCACCAGCTGGTCATCCAGGGTGGCGTCGAACTTGCCGCCCCAGCCGGTGAAGCGGAAATCCAGCAGCTGGAAGCCGCCGTCGGCACGGCGCAGGGTGATCGGGCCGGAGTCGCGCAGCCAGGTATCGTCGTAGGCCGCCGTGGTGAAGTGGACCTTGTCCATGTCGATGCGGTTGGAGCGCAGCCGCATCTCGGCGTAGGTCTCCACATCGTCGTCGGCCACGCAGACCAGCACCGGCTGGAAGCGGGTGATGGCCGCGACCAGGGCGATGTAGGTCTCTTCCACCTGGCCCAGGCGGTCGGCCCAGTCGGTATCGGCGGTGGGCCAGGCAATCAGGACGCCGCTCTGGGCTTCCCACTCGGCAGGAAAACGAAGGGTCTGGTTCATGGTCTCGCTACACAGGCCCGCCCACGGCGGGTAATGGGATCAACGGATCGGCGGTTTCGGGCCGATTTCGTTCGGGTCCGCCTGGTTGGCCACCACGTCGATCACCTTCTGCTTCTCGAAGTAGACGGTGAACTGCGGGTACACCCAGCGGTTGATGGTCGGCCATTGCCGTTTCTGCCCGCCACGCGGCTGCAGCTGCTCGCTGGGCGCGCCGAACTGCGCCTGCACCTGCTGCATGCTCTGGCCGCGCACGGGCAGGGCACCGGCCGGCTTCTCACGGGCGCGGTCGACAAGCAGGGTATCGGCCAGTGCCGGTGTGGCGGCGGCCAGGGTGGCCATCACGGCCAGGGCGGACAGGTAACGCTTCATCTCGATCTACTCCCCAGTGGTCAAGAAAGGCGATTACAGCAAAAACGGCAGGAAAAAGCCGCATAAACAAAAAACCGCCCGAAGGCGGTTTCTTGCATCGGGTCGGCCCCGCGTAGGGCCAGCCGCAGCCGGAAGGCTGTGAGGCTTAGCGCTGACGCGCCTTGAAACGCGGGTTCGACTTGCAGATGACGAAGATCTTGCCACGACGACGCACGACCTTGCAGTCACGGTGACGGGCCTTCGCCGACTTCAGGGAGGACAGGACTTTCATGGCATACCTCGGCGTAAACAGTAGTTGTTCGGGTGGAGCGTGGCCGCGATATGCGAAAGACAATCGGCAGTTGACGCTCGTTCAAGCCCGCCATTCTACCGGGCTTTTCCTCGTGGTTTCAAGTGGTTGCACAAAAGATCCCGCTGGGGGCGTCTGGCAGGGGCTAGAATGGCCTCTTCACACGCTCTGGGACCCCCATGAATCCACTCGCTCCCGTCCTGACCATCGACGGCCCATCCGGGGCCGGCAAGGGTACCATCAGCCGCATCATCGCGCGCCGGATGGGCTGGCATTACCTGGATTCGGGCGCGCTGTACCGGGCGGTGGGCGTGGCCGCAAGCTGGGCCGACATCGATACCTCCGACGCCTCGGCGCTGGTGCGTTGCACCTTCGACACCCACGTTCAGTTTGTCGAGCAGGGCGATGCCATGCGGGTCATGGTCAACGGCACCGATGCCACCGACGAGCTGCGCCTGGAGACCACCGGTGCGCTGGCCTCGGCCATTGCCGCCATTCCCGAGGTACGCGCTGCCCTGAAGGAGCGCCAGCGCGCATTCAGGGAGCTGCCGGGCCTGGTCGCCGACGGCCGCGACATGGGCACGGTGATCTTCCCGGACGCCTCCTACAAGGTCTTCCTGACCGCCAGTGCCGAGGAGCGCGCCGAGCGCCGGCATAAGCAGTTGAAAGACAAGGGGGTTTCTGTTAACTTTGATGACCTCCTGCGCGAGATCATGGCCCGCGACGCCCGTGATGCCCAGCGTACCGTGGCGCCCCTGAAGCCGGCAGACGATGCTGTCCTCATCGACACCACAGGCATCGGCATCGATGATGTCGTTGCCAGAGTGATGGATCTGCTTCCGGTTCCGGCTGCCTGATCCGTTCGCGCGGGAGCGCTGCCAGCAGCATCGGCGGCGGTCGCGCATAGCAGTGCTGTACCAGCTCCGCCGCGCAATGATGCGTGGCGGTTTTCCTACTACACACGACCTGCGTTTCCGGGGTCGACCAACAGGCGGGCGGTCGCCATTCCCCTGAAGGGGACGCCACCGACCCATGTGTCCAACAGAGTAAATCTAATGACCGAATCATTTGCCGAACTGTTTGAAGCCAGCCAGGCCAATCTGGCCAAGCTGAAGCCGGGCGCCATCGTCAGCGGTACCGTTGTTGAAGTCCGCGGCGACGTCGTGGTGATCAACGCTGGCCTGAAGTCCGAAGGCATCGTGCCGATCGAACAGTTCCGTAACGACGCTGGCGAAATCGACGTCGCCGAAGGCGACATCGTCAAGGTCGCCCTCGACTCGATCGAGAACGGCTTCGGCGAAACCGTCCTGTCGCGCGAGAAGGCCAAGCGCGCGATGGTGTGGGACGAGCTGGAAGAAGCGTTGGAAAAGAACGAAACCATCACCGGCCGCATCAGCGGCAAGGTCAAGGGTGGTTTCACCGTGGACATCAAGGATGTCCGCGCCTTCCTGCCGGGTTCCCTGGTCGATGTGCGCCCGGTGCGCGATCCGGCCTACCTGGAAGGCAAGGAACTCGAGTTCAAGCTCATCAAGCTGGACCGCAAGCGTAACAACGTCGTGGTCTCGCGCCGCGCTGTCGTCGAAAGCGAGCACTCGGAAGAGCGCGAGCAGCTGATGGACAAGCTGCAGGAAGGCGCGATCCTGAAGGGTGTCGTCAAGAACCTGACCGATTACGGCGCGTTCGTGGACCTGGGCGGTATCGACGGCCTGCTGCACATCACCGACATGGCGTGGAAGCGCGTGCGTCACCCGTCGGAAGTCGTGAACGTCGGCGACGAGCTGGACGTCCGCGTGCTGAAGTTCGACCGCGAGCGCAACCGCGTTTCGCTGGGCCTGAAGCAGCTGGGCGAGGATCCGTGGGACAACATCGGCCGTCGTTACCCGGCCAACAGCCGCGTCTTCGGCAAGGTCTCCAACGTCACCGATTACGGTGCGTTCGTTGAGATCGAGCCGGGCGTCGAAGGCCTGGTGCACGTCTCGGAGATGGATTGGACCAACAAGAACGTCAACCCGTCCAAGGTTGTCCAGGTTGGTGATGAAGTCGAAGTGATGGTGCTGGACGTCGATGAAGAGCGTCGCCGTATCTCGCTGGGCATGAAGCAGGTTGCCGCCAATCCGTGGGAAACCTTCGCTGCCACCCACAAGAAGGGTGACAAGGTGTCGGGCCAGATCAAGTCGATCACCGACTTCGGCATCTTCATCGGCCTGGACGGCGGCATCGACGGCCTGGTCCACCTGTCCGACATCAGCTGGAACACCACCGGCGAAGACGTCGTTCGCAACTTCAAGAAGGGCGATACCCTGGACGCCGTCGTCCTGGCTGTCGATCCGGAGCGCGAGCGCATCTCCCTGGGCGTGAAGCAGCTGGAGCAGGATCCGTTCGGCCAGTACATGGCTGCCAATCCGAAGGGCTCCAAGGTTGAAGGTGTGGTGAAGGAAGTCGACGCCAAGGGCGCGATCATCGAGCTGGCTGACGGCATCGAAGGTTACGTCTCGGCCCGCGACATCGCCAACGAGCGCGTTGACGACGCCACCCAGCACCTGAAGGTCGGCGACAAGGTCGAAGCCAAGTTCGTGGGCATGGACCGCAAGGGCCGTACCCTGCAGCTGTCGATCAAGGCCAAGGACGACGCGGAAATGCGCGAAGTGCTGGAGGAATACCAGTCCTCTTCGGCTTCCAGCGGCACCACCCAGCTGGGCGCGCTGCTGCGTGCACAGCTGAACGGCAACAAGTCCGAGTAATCGGCCTTACGCTGTTCGTTGTTTCCTGGACGGCCCGGGCATTGCCCGGGCCGTTTCAGGCTGAGATGCCCCTGATGTGAGCCGGTAATGACCAAATCCGAACTGATCGAAATCCTTGCGCGCCGCCAGGCGCACCTGAAGGCCGATGATGTCGATCTGGCGGTGAAGTCGTTGCTGGAAATGATGGGCGGATCGCTGTCCGCCGGGGATCGCATCGAAATCCGTGGATTTGGCAGCTTCTCGCTGCACTATCGTCCGCCGCGCCTGGGTCGCAACCCGAAGACCGGCGAATCGGTTGCCCTGCCGGGCAAGCATGTCCCCCATTTCAAGCCGGGCAAGGAACTGCGCGAGCGGGTCAGCAGTGTACTGCCGCTGGACGCCGATCCGGCCTGAGCCTTCCGTCGCGCCACCGCGTGCGAATCCAGCCGCGAGTCGGATAAGCTACGGACTCCTGCCACTGGAGCTGTCGCATGAAGGTTTTTCGTCTGCTGGTCCTGCTGGCGGTACTCATTCTTGGGTTGATCATCGGTGCCATGAACATGGACGAGATGACCATCAACCTGCTGTTCACCCAGCTTAAGACCTCGGTCGGCGTGGCCATCATTGCCGCGTTGCTGATCGGCGTCATCGTTGGCGCTGGCCTGGTGCTGGTGAGCGTGGTCATTCCGCTCTACAGCCAGCTGCGCCGCGCCAACAAGTCCGCTGCCGCCACGCCGGCACCGGTTGCTTCCCCTCAATCTTTTGATGGACGCTGATCGAAGATGGATTTCGTCACCGAGTGGTTCTGGTTCTTCCTGTTCGTTCCGCTGGCCGCCCTGGCTGGGTGGGTGATCGGGCGGCGCGGTGGTCAACGCCACGGTGACAGCCAGGTCAGCCGCCTGTCGAGCACCTATTTCCGTGGCCTGAACTACCTGCTCAACGAGCAGCCGGACAAGGCCATCGAGCTGTTCCTGCACATCGCCGAGCTGGACAAGGAAACCTTCGAGACCCAGGTCGCGCTGGGCCACCTGTTCCGCCGCCGCGGCGAAGTCGACCGCGCCATCCGCCTGCACCAGGGCCTGGTCAACCGCCACGACCTCAGTGATGCACAGCGCGTGCAGGCCCTGCTGGCGCTGGGCGAGGATTACATGAAGTCCGGCCTGCTGGACCGTGCCGAGACCGTGTTCACCGAGCTGGCGCAGCTGGATCAGCGCGCACCGCAGGCGCTCAAGCACCTGATCGGCATCTACCAGGCCGAGCGCGACTGGGAAAAGGCGATCGACAACGCGACCCGTTTCGAGGACGTCACCGGCGAGCCGATGGGCAAGCTGATCGGACAGTTCGAATGCGAACTGGCCGAACGTTTCCGTGGCGCCGGCAAGCTGGAAGAGGCGAGGGCAGCGATCGCCCGCGCCTACCAGGCCGACGCGATGTCGGTGCGCGCCGGCATCATCGAGGGCCGGCTGGAAACCGACGCGGGCAATCCAGAGGCCGCCGTGCGCGCCTTCGAGCGCGCCGCGCGCAACGACCCCGAATACCTGCCGGAACTGCTGCCGGCACTGATGCAGAACTATCGCAGGGTCGGCGATCTGGCAGGTGCACGCGCGTTCCTGTCGGAGATGACCGAGCACTACCGCGGCATCGCCCCGGTATTGGCGCTGACCCGGTTGATGGAAGAGCAGGAAGGTGTGGCGCCGGCCCGTGCCTACCTCGGTCGCCAGCTCAAGGATCGCCCGTCGGTACGTGGCGAATCCGCGCTGATCGATCTGACCCTCGCCGAGGGAGCCGATTCCACCGCCACCCTGCATGACCTCAAGCACATCACCGACCAGCTGCTGGTGCGCAACCCGGCCTATCGCTGCACGCGCTGCGGCTTCGGTGCGCGTACCCACCACTGGCAGTGCCCGAGCTGCAAGGAGTGGGGGACGGTCAAGCCGCTGCTGAACTACGCGGTGCTCTGATCCATGCCCTGGCTTGTGATGGGCGCGCTGCTGGGGCTCGCCCTGCTCAGTGCGTTGCTGACCTGGGCTGCGCGGGGCTATGCACTGCGCCAGCAGTTGATGGACCAGCCGGGCGAGCGTCGCAGCCATAGCGTTGCCACCCCGCGCGGTGGCGGCATCGCCATCGTCATCAGCCTGCTGGTGACCGCCGGCGTGGCCATCTGGGCCTGGCCCGAAAGCACGCCGACGGTGCTGGTGGCCAGCCTTGGGCTGGTGCTGGTGGCCGGTATCGGCTGGTGGGACGACCACAAGCCCCTGCCGGCGATGCGTCGCCTGCTGGTGCATTTCATCGCCGCAGCGCTGTTGGCCGGCCTGGTCAAGGTGAATGGTGGCAGCTGGCTGTTGTCGGTGCTGGTGCTGCTGTTCACCGCGTCGCTGATCAACATCTGGAACTTCATGGACGGCATCAATGGCATCGCCGCCAGCCAGGCCGTCGTGGCGATGCTGGGGCTGGCGCCGGTGCTGCCGTGGCCCTATTCACTGGCCGCCGTGGCGCTGGGCCTGGCCTGTCTTGGATTCCTGCCGTTCAACTTCCCTCGCGCCCGGATCTTCATGGGCGATGTCGGAAGCGGTGCGCTGGGGTATGCGGTCGCAGTGGTGCTGGCGATCGCCAGCGTGCGTACCGATATCAACTGGATCCTGCTGCTGGTACCGGTTTCGCCGTTCCTCGTGGACGCGGGCTTCACACTGCTGGCGCGCATCATTTCCGGACAACGCTGGATGGAACCCCATACCCAGCATGTCTACCAGCGCGCGGTGCAGGCAGGAGCCAGTCACCCGCAGGTGACAGGGATGTACTTTGCTTTGGGTCTGTTCAGTATTACAGTGTTCAATGTCTGCTCCAATTTGCAGCCGAGGTGGGAGGCTGTCGTGGCGATCGCGTGGTTCATCGCGCTGAGCGTCCTCTGGCTCCTCCTGCGCAATGGAATGCGCCACCGACAAGGAATTACCTGAATTATGGCTTCACCCTGGCGGGACAGAATCCTCGGCCTGATGCCGCGTTCGGCCATCGTCTGCCACGACCTCTTCATGGTCTGGGCATGCTGGCAGCTGCTCCATGCAGGGCGTTACTCGATCCTGCCCAACGCCCCGGCGCTGCCCCTGTGGAACGTCGATACCACCCTGGTCCTGCTGCTGCAGGGCCTGGTGTTCTGGCGCGTGGGCCTGTACCGCGGCCTGTGGCGGTTTGCCAGCGTCAGCGACCTGCTGAACATCTTCAAGGCCAGCTTCATCGGCATGGTGGCCATC
This sequence comes from Stenotrophomonas sp. YJH_SMC_82, assembly GCF_059368875.1. Taxonomy (NCBI): domain Bacteria; kingdom Pseudomonadati; phylum Pseudomonadota; class Gammaproteobacteria; order Lysobacterales; family Lysobacteraceae; genus Stenotrophomonas; species Stenotrophomonas sp. YJH_SMC_82. The sequence goes on along the minus strand of NZ_JCAFSE010000002.1, from coordinate 257,814 downwards.
ATCCTGGTGCTGATGTGGAAGCGCTTCGACGGCGTACCCATGTCGGTGCTGGTGATCTACCCGTTCGCGCTGTCGGCACTGCTCGGCGCGCCGCGCCTGCTGTACCGCGCCTGGAAGGACTACCAGGCACTGCAGTCCGATTCCAGCGCCCGCCGCGTGCTGATCCTCGGCGCCGGCCAGGCGGCCGAGACCCTGGTGCGCGACCTGCGCCGCTCCGGCAACTTCGAGCCGGTCGGCCTGCTCGACGACGCGCCGCACCTGCGTGGCGCCAAGCTGCAGGGCCTGCCGATCCTGGGTACGCTGGATGACGCGCCGACGGTGGTCCGCGAGACCGCTGCCAAGCTGCTGGTCATTGCCATGCCGTCGCTGGACGCCGCAGGCATGCAGCGCGTCGTCGCGATCTGCGAAAGCACCGGCGTGCCGTTCCGTACCGTGCCCAAGCTCAGTGACATCCTGCAGGGCCAGTCGCTGCCGGGCCAGCTGAAGGAAGTGGCGATCGAGGACCTGCTGGGGCGCAAGCCGATCATGCCGGACTGGAACCTGATCCGCGGCTGGTTGGGTGGGCGCACCGTGATGGTTACCGGCGCCGGTGGTTCGATCGGCTCGGAGCTGTGCCGCCAGTGCGCGCGGCATGGTGCCGGTCGCATCATCCTGCTGGAGATCAGCGAGCTGCTGCTGCTGACCATCGAAGGCGAGCTGCGTCGCAGCTTCCCCGATGTCGAGATCGAGGCGGTGCTGGGCGACTGCGGTGACCCAGCGGTGATCCGCCACGCGCTGTCGCTGCACCCGGTCGATACCGCTTTCCATGCGGCCGCCTACAAGCATGTACCGGTGCTGGAACGCCAGCTGCGTGAAGCAGTGCGCAACAACATCCTGGCGACCGAGAACGTCGCGCGCGCCTGCCTGGAAGCCCGCGTGGAGCATTTCGTGTTCATCTCCACCGACAAGGCGGTCGACCCGGTCAATGCGCTGGGCGCGAGCAAGCGCTACGCCGAGATGATCTGCCAGAGCCTGGACCAGAAGTCCACGCATACCCGTTTTGTCACGGTGCGCTTCGGCAACGTGCTGGCGTCGGCCGGCAGCGTGGTGCCGCTGTTCCGCGAGCAGATCCTGCGCGGTGGCCCGGTCACGGTCACCGACCCGGAAGTCAGCCGCTACTTCATGACCATTCCCGAGGCCTGCCAGCTGATCCTGCAGGCGGCCGCATCGGCGTCGCATGGTGCGATCTATACCCTCGACATGGGCGAGCCGGTGCCGATCCGCGTGCTGGCCGAACAGATGATCCGCCTGACCGGCAAGCAGCCGTACAAGGACATCCAGATCATCTATACCGGCCTGCGTCCGGGCGAGAAGCTGCACGAGACGCTGTTCTATTCGGACGAAGATTACCGCTCCACCGCGCACCCGAAGATTCTTGAAGCCGGCGTGCGTACGTTCTCGCGCGACCTGGTGCTGGGCAACGTTCCGCGCCTGCGCGAGGCGATTGCCAGCTACGACACCGCCCGCATCCAGGAAATCCTGTTTGCGACGATGCCGGAATTCTCGCCAATCGAACAGGATGCTTACATTTCATCCGCTAAAGTCGTGCCTTTTCCGGCACGTGAGGCCAACAGGCACCAATGAGCAAGCGAATTCGCAAAGCAGTTTTCCCGGTGGCAGGATTGGGGACGCGTTTTTTGCCAGCAACCAAGACTGTGCCGAAGGAGATGCTGCCGATCATTGATCGGCCGCTGATCCAGTACGCGGTGGATGAGGCGATCGAAGCCGGCTGTGACACGCTGGTGTTCATCACCAACCGCTACAAGCACGCCGTTGCCGACTATTTCGACAAGGCGTACGAGCTGGAGCAGAAGCTTGAGCGCGCTGGCAAGCAGGAGCAGCTGGAACTGATCCGGCACGTGCTCCCCAATGGTGTGCGCGCGATCTTCGTGACCCAGGCCGAGGCGCTGGGCCTCGGGCACGCGGTGCTGTGTGCCAGGTCGGTGATCGGTGACGAGCCGTTTGCCGTACTGCTGCCCGACGACCTGATCTGGAACCGCGGTGCGGGCGCGCTGAAGCAGATGGCCGACCTCAACGAAGCCAGTGGCGCCAGCGTGATCGCGGTTGAAGACGTGCCGCACGATAAGACCGCCAGTTACGGCATCGTCGCCACCGACGCGTTCGATGGCCGCAAGGGCCGTATTTCGCAGATCGTCGAGAAGCCGAAGCCGGAGGACGCGCCGAGCGACCTGGCGGTGGTGGGTCGTTACGTGCTCAGCCCGAAGATCTTCGAGCTGCTGGAACAGACCCAGACCGGTGCCGGCGGCGAGATCCAGCTGACCGATGCGATTGCCGAGCTGCTGAAGACCGAAGAAGTCGATGCCTATCGTTTCGAGGGCACCCGCTTCGACTGCGGCACGCACCTGGGTCTGGTGGAGGCGACGATCCGCTTCGCGCTGGACAACCCGAAGCTGGCTGGCCCGGCGCGGGAGAAGCTGGCGGCGATGCTGGCGGAATAAGGGTTTTATCAAGCGCTCCGTGCGGCGCCTTGATTGATACGTGGGGGAGGGGGCGGATGGCCCTCTCCAAAACACGCTAAAGCCCTTCCATGGTGCTCGATGGCGCCATCCATGGCGCCAACGGTTTTGGAGAGGGCCATCCGCCCCCTCTCGACAGTTTCCGTGTGGCGCGGACGGGAAGGGCGGAATCAAAGGCAGAAGCAAAAGCAAAAAGGCAGCCACTGGCTGCCTTTTTTCGTGGGTTGGGGTCAGATCCCTTTGCGCAGCAAAGGGATCTGACCCCAGCCTTTGACCCTGCCTTTGCTCATCCCTCCGCCGCGGGGAGGCTGGAAGGGCCGGGTTGGCAGGGCTTCCCGGGACCGTTGGCGCCATGGATGGCGCCATCGAGCCCCCATGGAAGGGTTCACGGCGTGTCCCGGGCAGCCCTGCCAACCCGACCCACGCCATGAAGCCCAACGAGGCAACGCCTTGAACCTTACAGCGCCTCGAAAATACCCGCCGCACCCATGCCGGTGCCGATGCACATCGTCACCATGCCGTACTTCTGCTGGCGACGACGCAGGCCGTGCAGCAGGGTTGCGGTACGGATCGCACCGGTCGCACCCAGCGGGTGGCCCAGGGCAATCGCGCCGCCCAGCGGGTTGACCTTGGCCGGGTCCAGGCCGCAGTCACGGATCACCGCCAGCGACTGCGCGGCGAAGGCTTCGTTGAGCTCGATCCAGTCCAGCTGGTCCTGGGTCAGGCCGGCCTGCTTCAGTGCCTTCGGGATCGCGGCGATCGGGCCGATGCCCATCACTTCCGGACGCACGCCGGCCACCGAGAAGCTGACGAAACGGGCCAGCGGGGTCAGGCCGTAATCCTTGATCGCCTGCTCCGAGGCCAGCAGCACGGCGCCGGCGCCGTCGCTCATCTGCGACGAGTTGCCGGCGGTGACGGTGCCGCCGAACTGGCCGTTGCGGAACACCGGGCGCAGCTTGGCCAGGCCTTCGGCCGAGGAATCCGGGCGGGGGCCTTCGTCGGTGTCGGCGATCTTGTTGCGGGTGATGATGCGCTGGCCGTCGGCCAGGTCCGGCAGGTGCGAGACGATCTCGTACGGGCTGATCTCGTCCTTGAACTCGCCGTTCTGGATCGCGGCCATGGCCTTCTGGTGCGAGGCCAGGGCAAAGGCATCCTGGTCTTCGCGCGAGACCTTCCACTCTTCGGCGACCTTCTCGGCGGTGATGCCCATGCCGTAGGCGATGGCAACGTGGTCGTTGTCGAACACGCTCGGCGCCATGGCGATCTTGTTGCCCATCATCGGCACCATCGACATCGACTCGGTGCCGCCGGCCAGCATCAGGTCGGCGTTGCCCAGGCGGATCGCGTCGGCGGCCTGCGCCACGGCCTGCAGGCCGGAGGAGCAGAAGCGGTTCACGGTCTGTGCGGCGATGGTGTTCGGCAGGCCGGCCAGCAGCACGCCGATGCGGGCCACGTTCATGCCCTGCTCGGCTTCCGGCATGGCGCAACCGATGATGGCGTCATCGATGCGGTTGACGTCCACGCCCGGGGCCTGGGCGACGACGCTGCGCAGCACGTGCGCAAGCATGTCGTCGGGGCGGGTGTTGCGGAACATGCCCTTGGGCGCCTTGCCAACCGGGGTACGGGTGGCGGCGACGATGTAGGCGTCCTGGATTTGCTTGGTCATTGCAGTGATCTCTTGAATTTTTTAGCCGGAGTGCCGACCAACGGTCGGCACCCACCGGAAGCAGGGATGGGCGATCAGTTACGCAGCGGCTTGCCGGTCTTCAGCATGTGCGCGATGCGGGCCTGGGTCTTTTCCTGCTGGGCCAGTTCGACGAAGTGCTTGCGCTCCAGGGTCAGCAGCCACTCTTCGTCGACCAGGGTGCCGCGGTCGACCTTGCCACCGCACAGCACGGTAGCGATGCGCTCGGCGATCTCGTAGTCGTACGGGCTGATGAAGCGGCCTTCCAGCATGTTGACCAGCATCATCTTGAAGGTGGCGATACCCACGTCACCGGCCACCTGGATGCGGCGTGCCGGCAGCGGCGGGCGGTAACCCGCTTCGGCCAGGGCGCGTGCTTCGGCCTTGGCGATGTGCAGGGCCTCGTAGCTGTTGAACACCACCTTGTCGGTGCTGCGCAGCAGGCCCAGTTCCTTGGCGTTGACCGCCGAGTTGGACACCTTCGCCATCGCCACGGTCTCGAAGGTCTTCTTCAGTTCGGCGAACACGTCGCCGCCCGGGCCCGCGGCCTGCGAGGCGCGCACGGCCAGTTCCTTCAGGCCACCACCGGCCGGCAGCAGGCCGACGCCGGCCTCGACCAGGCCGATGTAGCTTTCCAGGAAGGCCACGGTCTTGGCGCTGTGCATCTGGAACTCGCAGCCGCCACCCAGGGCCAGGCCGCGCACGGCAGCCACCACTGGCACCAGCGAGTACTTGATGCGCTGGCTGGTGCGCTGGAAGTTGGCAACCATTTCTTCGAACTGGTCGACCTTGCCGGCCTGCAGCAGGCCCAGCGCGCCGGCCAGGTCGGCACCGGCGGAGAAGGGTTCCTTCTGCTGCCAGATCACCAGGCCCTGGAAGTCCTTCTCGGCGCGGCTCACGCATTCCTGCAGGCCGTCCAGCACCTGGTCGGACACGGTGTTCATCTTGGTCTTGAAGCTGACCACGGCGATGCCATCACCGTCGTGCCACATGCGCAGGCCGTCGTTCTCGAACACGGTCTCGCCCGGCGCGAACGTCTCGCCCAGCAGCGGATCGGGGAAGCGCTGGCGCTGGTACACCGGCAGCGACGAGCGCGGCAGCTTGGCGTTGCGCGACGGGCTGTAGCTGCCTTCGGCGGCATGCACGCCGTCGCGGCCATCGAACACCCAGTCCGGCAGCGGCGCGTTGCTCATGCTCTTGCCGGCGACGATGTCATCGGCGATCCACTGCGCCACCTGCTTCCAGCCGGCGGCCTGCCAGGTCTCGAACGGGCCCAGCGACCAGCCGTAGCCCCAGCGGATGGCCAGGTCGACGTCGCGCGCGGTCTCGGCGATGTCGGCCAGGTGGTAGGCGCTGTAGTGGAACAGGTCGCGGAAGGTCGCCCACAGGAACTGCGCCTGCGGGTGCTGGCTCTCGCGCAGCTTGGCGAACTTCTCGGCCGGGTTCCTGATCTTCAGGATCTCGACCACTTCCGGCACGGCAGCGCGATCGGCCGGACGGTAGTCCTGCTTCTCCAGGTCCAGCACCACGATGTCCTTGCCGACCTTGCGGAAGATGCCGGCACCGGTCTTCTGGCCCAGCGCGCCCTTGGAAATCAGCGCGTCCAGCCACTTCGGCGACTTGAAGAATTCATGCCACGGGTCATTCGGCAGGGTGTCGCCCATGGTCTTGATGACGTGGGCCATGGTGTCCAGGCCGACCACGTCGGAGGTGCGGTAGGTGGCCGACTTCGGGCGGCCGACCAGCGGACCGGTCAGGCCGTCCACTTCATCGAAGCCCAGGCCGAACTGCTGGGTGTGGTGGATGGTGGACAGGATCGAGAACACGCCGATGCGGTTGCCGATGAAGTTCGGGGTGTCCTTGGCGTACACCACGCCCTTGCCCAGGGTGGTGACAAGGAACTCTTCCAGGCCTTCCAGCACGGCGGCGTCGGTGGTGGTGGCCGGGATCAGCTCGGCCAGGTGCATGTAGCGCGGCGGGTTGAAGAAGTGCACGCCGCAGAAGCGGTGGCGCAGCTGCTCGGGCAGCACGTCGGCCAGCTTGTTGATGCCCAGGCCCGAGGTGTTGGAGGCCAGCACCGCGTGGTCGGCCACGAACGGCGCGATCTTCTTGTACAGGTCCTGCTTCCAGTCCATGCGCTCGGCGATGGCCTCGATGATCAGGTCGCAGTCCTTCAGCTGCTCCAGGCCGGACTCGTAGTTGGCCGGAGTGATGGCTTCGGCCAGCGACTTGCTGGCCAGCGGTGCCGGGCTCAGCTTGCCCAGGTTGGCGATCGCCTTCAGCACGATGCCGTCGGCCGGACCCTCCTTGGCGGGCAGGTCGAACAGCACGGTGTCGACGCCAGCGTTGGTGAGGTGGGCAGCGATCTGGGCACCCATGACGCCGGCACCCAGCACGGCGGCGCGGCGGACTAGCAGGGAATTGGACATGGTGTAGGGCCTTTGTTGGTCAGCAGTTACTGGGTGGAATCAAAGGGAAGCGGGCAGGGCGCTGGCGCGAGCGGCGGCGCGGAACCCGGCTTCGGCGAAATGGATCAGTTCGTGGGCGGCATGGGCACGATGCGCCGCTTCAGTGACACCGGCGGGACGCTTGATCAGCCCAAAGTCGGCCATGGCATAGGTGAGCGAGCCGGCCAGGAAATCCAGGCGCCAGTACAGCTCTTCCTTGCTCAGGTCGGGTACGCACTCGCCGATGGCCTTGCCGAACGCACGCAGCACGTGGCCGTAGTGGTCGGACAGGAACTTGCGCAGGTTGTCGTTCTTCTCGGCGTAGGCGCGGGCGATCACGCGCACGAAGGCACCGCCGTTCTGGCGGTCCTGGGCCAGCGCCAATGCCGGCTCGACGAACGCGGCCAGCACCGGGCGCAGCTGCCCGGGGTGTTCGCTGCGGGCGCGTTCGAGCTGCGACAGGCGGGCGCCGGTCATCTCGTCCATGCGGCGGCGGAACACCTCGTTGACCAGGTTCTCCTTGGAGCCGAAGTGGTAGTTGACCGCTGCGATGTTGACGTCGGCCTGGCTGGTCACCTGGCGCAGCGAAGTGCCGGCGAAGCCGTGCTGTGCGAACAGCTCCTCGGCCGCGCCGAGAATGCGGTCCTTGGTCGAGAAGTGGGCGGGTTTGGCCATCGGCGGGCGGACCTTAATCAAACGATTGTTTGATACTAGGACCAGACGGTAGCGTATGGCATTTTGCAGTGCAGCAAAATCGGCCGGTCCGGTCAGATTTCACTCAGGTGGGTGAATGGGGTAGGGGTCGGATCCCCGCAGGGGCTCCGACCCCGACACTGGGCCCGGAATGGGGTCAGAGCCCCTGTGGGGATCTGACCCCTGCCATGAGGGTTTGCCGGCCGGCGACCGGCACTACCATGCCGCCGCTTTATCTTTTACAATTCGCCTACGTTTATCAGGCTAAGCCCGCGTCCCGACGCGGGTTTTTTTCATGTTACCCTTCGGGCCATCAGCGGCCCGATTCCATTGGAGACATCCCATGGCGCTGGAGCGCACCCTTTCGATCATCAAGCCGGACGCCGTTGCCAAGAACGTCATCGGCGAAATCTACGCCCGCTTCGAGAAGGCCGGCCTGAAGGTCGTGGCCGCCAAGTACAAGCAGCTGTCGCGCCGTGAAGCCGAAGGCTTCTACGCCGTGCACCGCGAGCGTCCGTTCTTCAACGCGCTGGTCGAGTTCATGATCTCCGGCCCGGTGATGATCCAGGCCCTGGAAGGCGAGAACGCCGTCCTGGCCCACCGCGACCTGCTGGGCGCCACCAACCCGAAGGAAGCCGCGCCGGGCACCATCCGCGCCGACTTCGCCGAATCCATCGATGCCAACGCCGCCCACGGCTCGGACTCGGTCGAGAATGCCGCGATTGAAATCGCCTACTTCTTCGCCGCCACCGAAGTCGTTTCGCGCTGAGAGTAATGCCGTGAACGAGGTCGTACAGTCCCCCGCCATCCAGCCGCTGCCGAAGTCGGCACCCACGGCTGGCAAGCAGAACCTGCTCGACCTCGATCGCGCGGGCCTGGAGAAGTTCTTCGTCGAGGTTCTCGGCGAAAAGAAGTTCCGTGCCCACCAGGTGATGAAGTGGATCCACCATCGCTACGTCACCGATTTCGATGAAATGACCGACCTCGGCAAGGTCCTGCGCGCCAAGCTGCAGGCCCATGCCGAGGTGCTGGTTCCGAACATCGTGTTCGACAAGCCCTCCGCCGACGGCACCCACAAGTGGCTGCTGGCGATGGGCGTGGATGGCAAGAACGCCATCGAGACCGTGTACATCCCGGACAAGACCCGCGGCACGCTGTGCGTGTCCTCGCAGGTCGGTTGCGGCCTGAACTGCACGTTCTGCTCCACCGCCACCCAGGGCTTCAACCGCAACCTGACCACCGCCGAGATCATCGGCCAGGTGTGGGTTGCCGCGCGCCACCTGGGCAACGTGCCGCACCAGATGCGCCGCCTCACCAACGTGGTGATGATGGGCATGGGCGAGCCGCTGATGAATTTCGACAACGTCGTGCGCGCCATGAGCGTGATGCGCGACGACCTGGGCTACGGCCTGGCCAACAAGCGCGTGACCCTGTCGACCTCCGGCCTGGTGCCGCAGATCGACCGCTTGTCCGCCGAGAGCGACGTCTCGCTGGCGGTGTCGCTGCATGCGCCGAACGATGCGCTGCGCGAAACCCTGGTGCCGCTCAACAAGAAGTACCCGATCGCCGAGCTGATGGCCTCGTGCGCACGCTACCTGCGCGCCAACAAGCGCCGCGAATCGGTCACCTTTGAATACACCCTGATGAAGGGCATCAACGACAAGCCCGAGCATGCCCGCGAATTGGCCCGCCTGATGCGCCAGTTCGACAACGCGGTGCAGGCCAAGGATTCGGGCAAGGTCAACCTGATTCCCTTCAATCCGTTCCCGGGCACCCGCTACGAGCGTTCGGAAGAAGCGCACATCCGCGCCTTCCAGAAGATCCTGCTCGACAGCAACGTGCTGACCATGGTCCGCCGCACCCGTGGCGACGACATCGACGCCGCCTGTGGCCAGCTCAAGGGCCAGGTGATGGACCGCACCCGCCGCCAGGCGGAGTTCAACAAGACGCTGCAGGCGGGGAAGGGGAGCGATGCCGCGGCCTGACCGCCTCTGGCTGGCGCTTCTCGCAGGCGTGCTGGCCGTTGCGGTCGGCGGCTGCAAATCCCATCCCAAGGCCAAGCTCGGTCCGAGCCAGGCGCCGGTCTATTCGGTGGGTGACCCGGAAAGCGTGCGGCGCGAAGTGCGCTGGCGCGACCTGTTGACGCTGGCGACCCGCGACATGCAGGTCGGCAATCTCGATGCCGCCGAGCGCAAGGTGCGCGAAGCACTGAAGCTGGCGCCCGAGGCGCCCGATGCGCTGGTGCTCCAAGCCGGCATCGATGACCGTCGTGGCCGCACCCGCCAAGCCGGTGAGAACTTCCGCAAGGCCGCCGAACTGGCGCCGCAGCGCGGCGACGTGCTCAACAATTACGGTGCCTGGCTGTGCCAGCAGGGCCAGCCGGCCGAATCGCTGGTCTGGTTCGACCGCGCGTTGCAGGCGCCGGGTTATGCCACCCCGGGAGAAGCCCAGGCCAATGCCGGCAGCTGCGCACTGGACGCGGGCCAGCTTGAACGCGCCGAACGCGACCTGCGTGCGGCGCTCGTGGCGGCCCCGGCCAACCCGGTCGCGCTGGAGTCGATGGCCCAGCTGAGCTACCGCCAGGGCCGCTACATGGAGGCCCGGGCCTTCGCCGAACGTAGGATTGCGGCTGCACCCGCAACGCGTTCCGTGTTACAACTTGCGTCTCAAATCGAAGTGAAGCTGGGCGATCGGGCGGCATCTGATCGTTATCTGCAGCGGATTCGACAGGAATTTCCGCAGGACGCGGGCTCCTAACTCCAGGGTTGATGCATTGTGATTGATGACCAGACTGTGAGCGCTCTCGAGACTGCGGCCGGCTGCGGCACCCGCCTGCGCCAGGCCCGCGAAGCGGCCGGACTGACCCTCGAAGATGTCGGCTCGCGCCTGCGCATGCCGGTCCAGGTGGTCAAGTCGCTGGAAGAGGAACAATGGCAGAAGCTGGGGGCGCCGGTGTTCGTGCGTGGCCAGCTGCGCAGCTATGCGCGCCTGCTCGACGTGGATGTCGGCCAGCTGCTGGAACAGGCCCAGGTCGGCCCGGTGGTTCCGCCCACCCTGGTCAGCCATACCCATACCCCGCGTGCGCGCCGCATCGCCGAGAACCTCGGCCGGCGCGTGCTGTATGTCGGCATCACCGCCGTGCTGGCGGTGCCGGTGTGGTTCGCCACCCGTGGCCACTTCGACGGCAGCGCGACCCCGTCGCCGAGCACCGCCTCGCTGGATGTGATCCCGGCCGCCGTGCCGGTTACCCCGTCCACGGCCGGTGCCGAGGCTGTCGCGCCGGCCGAAGCGGCCACCGCCCCGGCCAGCAAGCCGGCGGCCACCCCGTACGTGGCCTCGCTGGCCCCGGTGCCGCGCCCGGCGCCGGCTCCGGCGGCTGCCGGCAACGCGCTGGAAATGCAGTTCAGCGGCGACAGCTGGGTCGACATCGGGGGTCCGGACGGCAGCACCGTCGAGAAGGCGCTGATCAGGTCCGGCGAGACCCGCAGCTTCACGCCGGGCCAGGTGACCCGGGTGACCCTGGGCAACGCCTCGGCGGTCCAGGTTCAGCAGAACGGCGCTATCGTCGATCTGACCCCCTACCAGCGAGCCAACGTGGCACGCTTTCAGGTATCCTCTGAAGGCTCCGTGGTCCCGGTTTCGCACTGAGGCGCGGTTTCACCACCTTCGATAATCCCAATGGTCCCTCCCGACGGGCGGGGCGAGAGTACGCATGGCGATCGACGATCTGCTCGACGAGCACGAACAAAGTGAACGCGTCCGCAGCTGGCTGCGGAAGAATGGCGCCAGCATCCTCGGTGGCGTAGTCATCGCCATCGGTGCCATTGCTGGCTGGCAGTGGTACCAGAAGGATCAGGGCGGCAAGCTGGCCTCGGCCAATGTCGAGTACCAGAAGGCCCTGCAGGGCCTGCAGCAGAACAAGCTTGACGACGCTGCCAAGGCGGTCAAGGCGCTCGAAGCCGGCCCGTCCAGCATCTACGGCGACCTCGCGGCGCTGCAGCTGGCCAAGGCCCAGGTCGACGCCGGCAAGAATGAAGAGGCACTGGCGACCCTGCGCAATGTGAAGGTCGAAGGTGACCTGCAGCGCGTGGTCGACCAGCGTGTGGCCCGCCTGCTGGTGGCCACCGGCAAGAGCGACGAGGCCATCAAGCTGCTGGGCAGCGCGACCGACAGCAGCAGCCTGGAAATCCATGGCGATGCGCTGATGGCGCAGGGCAAGCGTGATGAGGCCCGTGCACAGTACGAGAAGGCGCTGAAGACGCTGGACGTGGCAGCGCCGCAGCGGCGCCTGCTGGAAACCAAGGTTATGGACGCCGGCGGCACCGTCGCCGCCCCTGCGGAGTCGGTTTGATGAGTCAGAAGGTCATGATCACCCGCGTCGCCACCGTGCTCCTGATGGGCATGGCCCTGACCGGCTGCAGCACCATGAAGGGCTGGTTCGCCGGCAAGGACGCGGCCGCGAAGAAGGCACAGGAACCGGCTGAGCTGGTCAAGTTCGAGCCGACCCTGAAGGTCAGCAAGGCCTGGTCGGTCAACCTCGGCAAGGGCGAGCGCCGCATCGGCGTGCGCCAGGGCCCGGCGGTCGCCAACGGCCACGTGTTTGCTGCCGCGATCACCGGTGGCGTGCACGCCATCGACCTGCAGACCGGCAAGAAGGTCTGGACCTGGGAGCCGAAGAAGGAAAAGAAGAAGGCGAAGCTGCGCCTGTCCGGCGGCCCGGGTGTCGGTGAGAACCTGGTCGTGATCGGCACGCTGGATGGCCAGGTCATCGCGCTGGATATCAACGATGGCAGCGAGAAGTGGCGCGCCCGTGTTCCGGGTGAAGTCATCGCCGCGCCGGCCGTTGCCCAGGGCATGGTCTACGTGCGCAGCAACGACGGCCGCGTTACCGGCTTCGATGCCGGCAACGGCACGCAGAAGTGGTTCAACCCGAGCGAGCTGCCGGCGCTGACCGTGCGTGGCAACGCGCCGGTGGTGACCGGCCCGGGCGTGCTGTTCATCGGCAAGGACGAGGGCGCGGTTGCGGCCCTGGCCCAGCAGGACGGCCGCACGCTGTGGGAGCAGAACCTCGGCAACGGCGAAGGCCGCACCGAGCTGGAGCGCATGGCCGACGTCGACGGCGCTCCGGTGCTGGAGGGCAACACCCTCTACGTGAGCAGCTTCAAGAACCAGACCATGGCCATCGAAGGCCCGACCGGTCGCCCGCTGTGGGCGCGCGACCATGGCGGTGCCGGTGGCGTGGCGGTGTCGTCGGGCAATGTGTTCGTCACCGACAACAAGGGCGGCGTGTTCGGCCTGGACAAGGCCAGCGGCGCGGCCATGTGGTCGCAGACCGCGCTGGCCCGTCGTTCGCTGACCGGCCCGGCGCTGCACGGCGACTACGTGGTGGTCGGCGACTACAAGGGATACGTGCACTGGTTGCAGGCGTCCGATGGTGCGATGGCGGCACGGGCAAAAAGTGGCGGCGACGCCCTGCTGGCCCAGCCGGTCGTCGCAGACGGGGTGCTGCTGGTGCAGAACGTTGATGGCAAGCTGACCGCCTTCCGGTTGGCAAATTAAAAATTGGAGTAATCGCGATGCTGCCTTTGGTCGCCCTGGTTGGACGGCCGAATGTCGGCAAGTCGACTATTTTCAATGCGCTTACCCGCACCCGTGACGCGCTGGTCCATGACCAGCCCGGCGTCACCCGCGACCGCAACTACGGTGTCTGCCGGCTGGACGAGGACAATCATTTCCTCGTCGTCGACACCGGCGGTATCGCGGAAGAGGAAGAGGGTCTGGCAGGGGCTACCACCCGCCAGGCCCGCGCCGCTGCGGCGGAAGCCGACCTGATCCTGTTCGTGGTCGACGCCCGTGAGGGTACCTCGGCGATGGACGACGAGATCCTGGCCTGGCTGCGTAAGCTGTCGCGCCCGACGCTGCTGCTGATCAACAAGATCGACGGCACCGACGAGGACACCGTGCGTTCGGAGTTCGCCCGTTACGGCTTCGGCGAGATGCTGACCGTGTCGGCCGCGCATCGCCAGGGCCTGGACGACCTGCTGGACGAAGTGATCCAGCGCCTGCCGGAAGAAGGCAGCGGCGAAGAGCTGGACAACGATCCGAACCGCATCCGCATCGCCTTCGTCGGCCGCCCGAACGTGGGCAAGTCGACCCTGGTCAACCGCATCCTCGGCGAGGAGCGCATGATCGCCTCCGACGTGCCGGGCACCACCCGCGACTCGATCGCGGTGGACCTGGAGCGTGATGGCCGCGAGTACCGCCTGATCGATACCGCCGGCCTGCGCCGTCGGTCGCGCGTGGACGAGGTCGTCGAGAAGTTCTCGGTGGTCAAGACCATGCAGTCGATCGAGCAGTGCCAGGTGGCCGTGCTGATGCTCGACGCCACCGAAGGCGTGACCGACCAGGACGCCACCGTGCTCGGTGCCGTGCTCGACGCCGGCCGCGCACTGGTGATCGCCATCAACAAGTGGGATGGCCTGACCGAGTACCAGCGTGAGCAGGCCGAAACCATGCTGTCGCTGAAGCTGGGCTTCGTGCCGTGGGCCGAGTCGGTGCGCATCTCGGCCAAGCATGGTTCGGGCCTGCGTGAGCTGTTCCGCGCGGTGCACCGCGCGCACGAATCGGCGAACAAGACCTTCACCACCAGCGAAGTGAACAAGGCGCTGGAAGTGGCCTACGAGACCAACCCGCCGCCGACCATCCGCGGCCACGTCTCCAAGCTGCGCTACGTGCACCCGGCCGGTTCCAACCCGCCGACCTTCATCGTGCACGGCACCCGCCTGAAGGAGCTGCAGGAGTCGTACAAGCGCTACCTGGAGAACTTCTTCCGCAAGCGCTTCAAGCTGATAGGCACGCCGGTGAGCTTCATCTTCCGCGAGGGTACCAACCCGTACGAGGGCAAGAAGAACGTCCTCACCGAGCGGCAGGTCAAGGCCAAGCGGCGCTTGATGAAGCACGTCAAGGGCAAGTGATTCACGAGAAGGCGGCCGCAGGGCCGCCTTTTTCGTTGCGGAGAATGGGGTCAGATCCCATTTCCTCCGGAAAAGGGATCTGACCCCGGGTGCAGGGCGGGCGCTACCGCAGGCCTGCGGTGGACCCGTAGAGCCGAGCATAGGCTCGGCTCTACAGATGCTGGTCAAGGCGGCCTGCCGCCACGTGCGCGATAATGCGGCCATGAGCATCCAAGAGCTTTCCCCCGCGCAGGCGCGCGAGCGCCTGGCCCATGGCGCGGTGCTGATCGATGTGCGCGAGGCGCACGAGCGGGTCGGCGGCATGGCCGAGGGCGCGCGCGGCGTGGCAAAGGACGAGCTGCAGGCCGACCCGGCCGCACACCTGCCGCGGCACGACCAGGAGATCCTGCTGATCTGCCAGAGCGGCAAGCGCTCGGCCGACGCCGCGCAGTTCCTGCTGGAGGCCGGCTACACCCGCGTCGCTTCCGTGACCGGCGGCACCGTGGCCTGGCGCGAGCAGTGGCTGCCGCTGGTGCAGCCGCTGGCCAGCGCCGCCGACCGCGACTTCTACGATCGCTATTCGCGCCACCTGCTGCTGCCACAGGTGGGCGAGGCCGGCCAGCGCCGGCTGCAGCAATCACGCGTGCTGGTGCTGGGCGCGGGTGGGCTGGGCGCGCCGGCTGGTTTCTACCTAGCCGCCGCCGGGGTAGGGCACCTGCGCTTCGCCGACCATGACCGCGTGGAGCGCAGCAACCTGCACCGGCAGATCGTGCATACCGAAGCCAGCGTCGGCCAGTTCAAGGTCGATTCGGCGCGCGAGCGGCTGCTGGCGTTGAACCCGTCGATCGACGTCGAGGCGGTGCCTGAGCGGGTCACGTCCGAGAACGTGGATGCGCTGCTGGCCGGGGTGGATGTGGTGCTGGATGGCTCGGACAACTTCCCGCTGCGCTACCTGCTCAACGACGCCTGCATCAAGCACGCCACGCCGCTGGTGTATGCCGCCATCGAGCGCTTTGACGGCCAGGTAAGCGTATTTGACGCTGGCCGCCAGCGCGGCGTGGCGCCGTGCTACCGCTGCCTGTTCCCGGAGCCACCGCCGCCGGAGTTCGCGCCGAACTGCTCCGAGGCCGGTGTGCTGGGTGTGCTGCCGGGATTGGCTGGTGTGCTGCAGGCGACCGAGGTGCTGAAGCTGCTGCTGGGCATCGGTGAGCCGCTGGTTGGCCGCCTGCTGCGCTTCGACGCGCTGGGCATGCGCTTCCGTGAGACCGGCATCCGGCCGGACCCGCATTGCCCGGTGTGCGCGCCGGGCGTGCCGTTCCCGGGATATATCGATTACGCCGCGTTCTGCCGGGGTGGGTGAACCCGGCCGGGCGTCATCCACGCATGGCGTGGATCCACGGCGGGGAACCTGGCCGGGGATTCATCCACGCATGGCGTGGATCTACTGTAGAGCCGAGCCCATGCTCGGCTGCTTCTGGCCTCGGCACGAAGAGCAGCCGAGCGTGGGCTCGGCTCTACAGGTTGTGGTTGTGCCAACCAAGGTTGGCACCCACCGACGCGGATGCATGGTTTCGGGATGATGCTGGGGGTCACTCCCGGTATCGTTCCATCTCCAAGACAATCCGGCGCAACATGCGTGCTATTGCCGTCATCGGCATTGCTCTATTGTTGAACGCGATTCTGGATCTTGGGGAACACACCGCATGGCGGTAGAAGCAGCGACCAGCGAGCTGGTCAAGGTCGTCGCCCTGTTGGGCGCGGCGGTGGTGATGGTGCCTTTGTTCCGTCGGGCCGGCCTGGGCTCGGTACTGGGCTACTTCGCCGCTGGCCTGGCGATCGGACCGTTCGGGCTGGGCTGGTTCTCCGACCCGCAGGCGATCCTGCATACCGCCGAGCTCGGCGTGGTGATGTTCCTGTTCGTGATCGGCCTGGAGATGCGGCCCTCGCACCTGTGGAGCCTGCGCAAGGAAATCTTCGGGCTGGGCACGCTGCAGATCGTCACCTGTGCGCTGGTGCTGACCAGCATCGCCAAGCTGTTCGGGTTGCCGTGGCAGGTGGCCTTCATCGGTGCCACCGGCTTTGTGCTCACATCCACCGCAGTGGTGATGCAGCTGCTGGCCGAGCGCGGTGACATCGCGCTGCCGTCGGGGCAGAAGATCGTCTCCATCCTGCTGTTCGAAGATCTGCTGATCGTGCCGCTGCTGGCGCTGGTGGCGTGGATGGGCCCGAGCGCGGGCAGTGCCGATGGCGAGGGTTCGCGCTGGCTGTCAGTGGCGATCGGGGTCGGCGCCATCGTCGGCCTGGTGCTGGTCGGCCGCTTCCTGCTCAATCCGCTGTTCCGCGTGCTGGCCGAATCGAAGGCGCGCGAGGTGATGACCGCCGCCGCATTGTTGGTGGTGCTGGGCGCGGCGCTGTTGATGCAGCTGTCCGGCCTGTCGATGGCGATGGGCGCGTTCCTCGCGGGCGTGCTTCTGAGCGAGTCGACCTTCCGCCACCAGATCGAGGCGGACATCGAACCGTTCCGCGGCATCCTGCTGGGCCTGTTCTTCCTCAGCGTGGGCATGGCGCTGGACCTGGGCGTGGTGGCTGGCAACTGGCAGCTGATCCTCGGCCTGGTGCTGGCGCTGATGGTGGCCAAGGCGCTGTGCATCTACGTGGTCGCGCGCATCATGGGCAGTGACCACGCGCAGGCGCTGGATCGCGGCGTGCTGATGGCGCAGGGTGGCGAGTTCGCCTTCGTGCTGTTCTCCGCTGCCGCCTCAGCCGGCGTGATCAACCTGGAGATCAATGCCAACTTCACCGCCGTGGTGGTGTTGTCGATGGCGCTGACCCCGCTGGTGGTGCTGGTCTACAAGCGCATCGCGCCGAAGCCGACGGTGAACATGGACGGCGTGGACGAGGCCGAGGGTCTGTCCGGCAGTGTGCTGCTGATCGGCTTCGGCCGCTTCGGCCAGGTCGCCAGCCAGTCGCTGCTGGCGCGCGATGTGGACGTGACCATCATCGACAACGACGTGGAGATGATCCAGAGCGCCGCGCGTTTCGGTTTCAAGATCTACTACGGCGACGGTACGCGACTGGACGTGCTTCATGCCTCGGGCGCGGCCACCGCGCGTGCGATTGCGGTGTGCGTGGACAAGGCCGAGGCCGCCGACCGCATCGTCGAACTGGTGTCGCACGAGTTCCCGCAGGCCAAGCTGATGGTGCGCTCGTTCGACCGCGAGCATTCGCTGCGGCTGATCCATGCCGGTGTCGATTTCCAGATCCGCGAGACGTTTGAGTCGGCGGTGCTGTTCGGCCAGGCCGCGCTGGTGGAACTGGGTGCGGATGAAGGCGACGCGGTGGAGATTGCCGAGCAGATCCGTCGCCGCGATGCCGAGCGTTTCGAGCTGGAGATTGCCGGTGGTGGCTTGAATGCCGGCGCCAAGATGGTGTTCGGCAATTCAGCCCAGGGCGTGCCGACGCCGACGCCGTTCACCGCGCCGAAGCGGGCGAGCAAGACGTTGAACCCGCAGGACGTGCCGGAAGAGGAAGAATAGCGTTTGCGGGTCGGATCCCTTTCCAGCGGAAAGGGCTCTGACCCGCTACGTCGTGCTGGGGTCAGAGCCCTTTGCCTGTGGCAAAGGGATCCGACCCCGTCAGGACCCCATCCTGCGGTGGGCGAGGGGGCCTGAATCAGGGACAATAGCGTCCCCGCCGCCCCACGCCTGCCCCCGATGACTGATTCCGCCGCCCCGCATCCTGCCCGCATTCTTGATGGCCGCCGCATCGCCGAGGACCTGCTCGACAGCCTGAAGGTGCGCGTCGACGCCCGCGTGGCGGCCGGTGGCAGCCGCCCGGGCCTGGCCGTGGTGCTGGTCGGTGGCGACCCGGCCTCGACCGTATACGTGCGCAACAAGCGCCGTGCCGCCGAGAAGGTCGGCATCGAGGCACACGACTACGATCTGCCGGCCGGTACCACCGAGGCAGAGCTGCTCGAGCTGATCGACCAGCTCAACGCCGATCCGAAGATCAACGGCATCCTGATCCAGCTGCCGCTGCCGGGCATCCCCGATGCGCGCCGGCTGATCCAGCGCATCGACCCGCGCAAGGACGTGGACGGCTTCCACCCGGAAAACGTCGGCCACCTGGCCCTGCGCGAGTTCGGCCTGCGCCCGTGCACCCCGCGCGGCATCACCACGCTGCTGGGCCACACCGACCAGCCGGTGCGCGGCCGCAACGCCACCATCGTGGGCGTGAGCAACCATGTGGGCCGGCCGATGGGCCTGGAGCTGCTGATTGCCGGCTGCACCGTGACCAGCTGCCACAAGTTCACCCCCAAGGACGTGCTGGAACAGGCCGTGCGCAACGCCGACATCCTGGTGGTGGCGGTAGGCCGCCCCGGCATCGTGCCGGGCGAGTGGGTGAAGCCGGGCGCGGTGGTGATCGACGTCGGCATCAACCGCTTGGATGACGGCCGCCTGGTGGGCGATGTCGGGTTTGAGGCGGCTGCCCAGCGGGCGAGCTGGATCACCCCGGTGCCGGGTGGCGTGGGCCCGATGACCGTGGCCACGTTGATGCAGAACACCCTGGAAGCGGCGGAAGCGCTGAGCTGACCTTTTGGGGTGGGGGCAACCGTTGGCCTGCTCCTGGTAGGTGCCAACCTTGGTTGGCACACATCCATCGGGGCCATCGGCCCATCTGGGGTGCCGGTGCCGGACGGATCGTGCCAACCAAGGTTGGCACCTACCAAAGGCGGTTCCGTGGGGGTTCCCAGGCGGCGCGTGGCCCCGGTCCGTCGCCCTGAACCGATCGCCGCCGGCGCGACACTGCGTCGCATCTACCCCCTGCCACGCGACGCGAAAACAGGGTAAAATGTCGCGCTTCCCCACATCTCGGGTATGCCGATGCTGCGCATCCAGGCTGAAGCACTCACTTACGACGACGTCTCGCTCGTCCCCGCCCACTCGACCATCCTGCCCAAGGACGTCAACCTCGAAACGCGGTTGACCCGAGACCTGAAGCTGAAGCTTCCGATCCTGTCCGCCGCGATGGACACCGTCACCGAAGCCCGCCTGGCCATCGCCATGGCCCAGCTCGGCGGCATGGGCATCATCCACAAGAATCTCAGCCTGGAACAGCAGGCCGCGGAAGTGGCCAAGGTCAAGAAGTTCGAGGCCGGTGTCATCCGCGACCCGATCACCGTCGGCCCGGAAACCACCATCCGCGACGTGCTGGCCCTGACCCAGGCGCACAACATCTCCGGCGTGCCGGTGGTGGGCAGCGACGGCCAGCTGGCCGGCATCGTGACCCACCGCGACATGCGCTTCGAGACCGAGCTGGACGACCCGGTCCGCCACATCATGACCAAGAAGGATCGCCTGATCACGGTCAAGGAAGGCGCCGCGTCTGATGAAGTGCTGCAGCTGCTGCACCGCAACCGCATCGAAAAGGTGCTGGTGGTCAATGACTCGTTCGAACTGCGTGGCCTGATTACCGTCAAGGACATCCAGAAGAACACCGACTTCCCCAACGCTGCCAAGGATCTGTCGACCCGCCTGCTGGTCGGCGCTGCCGTCGGCGTGGGTGGTGATACCGATCGCCGCGTGGAAGCGCTGGTCGCCGCCGGCGTGGACGTGATCGTGGTCGATACCGCGCACGGCCACTCGCAGGGCGTGCTGGACCGCGTCAGCTGGGTCAAGAAGAACTTCCCGAACGTGCAGGTCATCGGTGGCAACATCTGCACCGGCGAAGCCGCACTGGCGCTGCTGGACAGCGGCGCGGACGCAGTCAAGGTCGGCATCGGCCCGGGCTCGATCTGCACCACCCGCGTCGTCGCCGGCGTCGGCGTGCCGCAGGTCACCGCCATCGACCTGGTGGCCGAAGCCCTGCAGGACCGTATCCCGCTGATCGCCGACGGTGGCATCCGCTACTCGGGCGACATCGGCAAGGCGCTGGCCGCCGGTGCCTCGACCATCATGGTCGGTGGCCTGCTGGCCGGTACCGAGGAATCGCCGGGCGAGACCGAGCTGTACCAGGGTCGTTCGTACAAGAGCTACCGCGGCATGGGTTCGCTGGCTGCCATGGAGAAGGGGTCGAAGGACCGCTACTTCCAGGACGCCGCCACCGCCGACAAGCTGGTGCCGGAAGGCATCGAAGGCCGCGTGCCGTACCGCGGCCCGGTGGGCGGCATCATCCACCAGCTGATGGGCGGCCTGCGCGCCACCATGGGCTACGTGGGCTGCGCCACCATCGACGAGATGCGCAGCAAGCCCAAGTTCGTGAAGATCAGCGGCGCCGGCCAGCGTGAGAGCCACGTCCACGACGTGACGATCACCAAAGAGCCGCCGAACTACCGCGCCTGATGCGCTTGCGAACTGCTCTTGCGATCACGGGCAGCCTGCTGATGGCAGGCTGTTCGTTGTCCGAACCGCCGCCGCGCTCCGGGTCTCCGGGCGCGGCGGTTTCGCAATTGCAGGACGTACAGGCCTGCCAGAACGCATTCTCGCTGCCGAAGGGCTGGCAGGTGCAGGCCGCTGGCGAACAGCGCTGGCTGTTGAAAGGCACCGGCGAGCGCCCGCTGCAGGTCACCTTGCAATGCATTACCGAGCTGTGGGCTGGCCCGGAAGATCCGGTGACCGATTCGGTGCTGGGGCCGTTGGAGCCGAAGCGGATGAGCGCAGCGATGGCCGATTGGGGTACTGCGAAAGCATCTGGTTACCCGATGCACGCCTTTCAACGGCGCATCGTGCCCGGCACCGAAGTGCAGGAAATCGCCGAACTGCCGCGCGCCGACCGCGCCAACCCCAACGCACCGCACGGCCTGCTGATGCTGCGCTGGGACGAGGAAGACCCCTCACATATTCAACAACGCGAGGCGTTCATCGCCACGCTGACGCAGAGCCTTGAAGCGCCGGGCGCTGCGAAAAACACCACTGGAACGGCACCATGACCAACATCCATAACGACAAGATCCTCATCCTCGATTTCGGCGCGCAGTACACGCAGCTGATCGCCCGCCGCATCCGCGAGCTGGGCGTCTACTGCGAAATCTGGGCGTGGGACCACAACCCGGCCGAGATCGCCGCGTTCGGCGCCAAGGGCATCATCCTGTCCGGTGGCCCGGAATCGACCACGCTGCCGGGTGCGCCGGCCGCGCCGCAGGAAGTGTTCGACAGCGGCCTGCCGATCTTCGGCATCTGCTACGGCATGCAGACCCTGGCCGCGCAGCTGGGTGGTGCCACCGAAGCGGCTGACCAGCGCGAGTTCGGCCACGCCGAAGTGAACGTGATCAACCCGGATGCGCTGTTCAAGGGCCTGAGCGACCACGGCGGCGAGCCGAAGCTGAATGTCTGGATGAGCCACGGCGACCACGTCTCCGTTGCACCGCCGGGCTTCACCATCACCGCCACCACCGACCGCATTCCGGTGGCCGCCATGGCCAACGAAGAAAAGCGCTGGTACGGCGTGCAGTTCCACCCGGAAGTGACCCACACCCTGCAGGGCCAGGCGCTGCTGCGCCGCTTCGTGGTGGACGTGTGCGGCTGCCAGACCCTGTGGACCGCCGCCAACATCATCGACGACCAGATCGCCCGCGTGCGCGAACAGGTGGGCGATGACGAAGTGATCCTGGGCCTGTCCGGCGGCGTCGATTCGTCCGTGGTGGCCGCGCTGCTGCACAAGGCCATCGGCGAAAAGCTGACCTGCGTGTTCGTGGATACCGGCCTGCTGCGCTGGCAGGAAGGCGATCAGGTGATGGCGATGTTCGCCGAGCACATGGGTGTGAAGGTGGTGCGCGTGAATGCCGCCGACCGTTACTTCGCCGCGCTGGAAGGCGTGAGCGACCCGGAAGCCAAGCGCAAGATCATCGGCAACCTGTTCGTTGAGATCTTCGATGAAGAGTCGAGCAAGCTGAAGAACGCCAAGTGGCTGGCGCAGGGCACCATCTATCCGGATGTGATCGAGTCGGCCGGCAGCAAGACCGGCAAGGCGCATGTGATCAAGAGCCACCACAACGTGGGCGGCCTGCCGGAGCACATGAAGCTTGGCCTGGTGGAGCCGCTGCGCGAGCTGTTCAAGGACGAAGTGCGCCGCCTGGGTGTCGAGCTGGGCCTGCCGCGCACGATGGTCTACCGCCATCCGTTCCCGGGCCCGGGCCTGGGCGTGCGTATCCTGGGCGAAGTGAAGCGCGAATACGCCGAGCTGCTGGCCAAGGCCGATGCCATCTTCATTGATGAGTTGCGCAAGGCCGATCTGTACGACAAGACCAGCCAGGCGTTTGCCGTGTTCCTGCCGGTGAAGTCGGTGGGCGTGGTGGGCGATGCGCGCGCTTATGAGTGGGTGATTGCGCTGCGGGCCGTGGAGACGATCGACTTCATGACGGCGCATTGGGCGCATCTGCCGTATGAGTTCCTGGGTACGGTGAGCAACCGGATCATCAATGAGTTGCGGGGGGTGTCGCGGGTGGTTTATGACATCTCGGGGAAGCCGCCGGCTACTATTGAGTGGGAATGAGTGGGAACAACGAGGGCGCCGAGAGGCGCCCTTGTTGTTTGTGCCCATTGATGTGCATGAATCGAATTTTCAGCGATTAAGACTCCGGGCGTTGATGATGAATCGTCAATGTCCAGGAGGTGATTATCTGGATCGTACCTTTCCAGTCTCGCTCAAGGATGGACTGGCTTTGCGTGAGATCCAGAAATTTCCTCGATCTCATCTCGAATCCCATTGCTGTTTGAGCGAAATTAATCGTTCGTCAGTGCGCAAGGAGCTGTCCGCTTGCTCAATACGTTGCAGTACTTCATCGATCCCATAGGGCCACGCAATAGCGTTGGTTGGAAGTGCTGAATACAGGATGGCGAGAGCCTGTTGTGGATATTTATCAAAGACAGTGTTTCCATTATTTCGAATATCGGGGATGATCAGATTAAATCTTTCGACCCTGCCGAGAATTGGAAGAACTTTGGTGGAGATGGTCGGGAAGTGTTCGCCACTAGCAAAGGCAACTTCGCAAAGGCGCGCGGAAATATTTGGGGACCTGGCGGAAAGATGTCTTGGCCAAATGTCAAGTAAATCATGTAGTTGTTTCTGCCAATGTTTGTACTGTCCTTGGTTTCTAGCGTTCGACCATTTTCGTGCTAACCACAGCACTTGTGATCGGAACTCGTCATCTGTCGCTACGAGCAGACTGCGCAATTCATCATCGGAAATGAGGCGAGTTCCTGTCGTCGCATCTGCGGTGGCCCATCCTGCCAAGATCATGCCAGCAATAATTTCAGTGTACTGGCGGCGATTTGAAGGGCGGGATTTTGATAGCGCCAGCATGCTGGCCTTAAGTCGTGTATATAGATCTCTGTTTGGGGTCTTCGCTGCCCACAAGAAGCCGGACCAGGCAGCATCGTGATCGTCTTTGGAGGAACTCTCTAGGGCAGTGATTAGTTGCTCCTCGGCCCACGATTTATCCACATGGTAGATCCATTCAAGATGGTGGAGAAATATAACTAATGAATATCTCCGCAGATTGCCGGGAAGTGAAAGGAGTCGCTCGGCGCTGGATATCCATTCGGAGGGAAAGCCCTCGCTATTCTTCATGGAAACTATACGGCTATCGTTGAATAGGCATTCCGCTAGTTTGCCAACGGGTGAATTTATGGACTCCATGGTCCAGTCTGGGGCGCGGGATCCCCGCAATATTCCCGACTGTCCGGTCTCCGGATGGTGATGCAAAATGGTCAATTGTTTGTCAAGCAACTTGTATAGTACGGGTATGCACTTTGGCTCAACTTTCATGCTGGCATTCTTAAGCCAGTCGATGCTCGGTCGCAAAATGGATGACAATTTACTGTTGGGTTGCTGGAGTAATCGTTCTGCAATAACGAGAGTGAGGCGAGCGCGGTCCTCTTTTCTTGTGTCGTGACTAAGGAACTGCCGCCACGCCCAAACGGGGAATTCATCGTTACGTGCAGCGTAAATCAAAGCCGCCAATGAGCGTGCTGGTCGGGCCGATACCAGCCCGGCAAAAGGATCATTCTCAACAAGAAAATCGTTTGACCTGCCGCTGTGTTCTTTCGCTTTTGAGAGTATTTCTGATACTGGAATGTTCTCAAGTATGCTGTGGCTTGTGTCTGTTCTCACCCAGCCGCCGCGCCCCTGCAGCGAGTCTGCGGCTCTGGCTCCCAGCTCCTCTGTCCAGTTTGGGATGCTAATGCGGAGACGATCCATCTCAGCCTTTGCAGAGGTGCTTAGATTGCATCCCGCTTGCTTGAGCCAATAGATGCGCTCAACGGTAGACCAGGATTTGCGGATTATGTAGTCTTCAGCTCTCTCTCGGCGAAGTCTTTTTGGGCCCTTCAGAATCCTATCTTCAATAGCCCCTCTAGAGGCCTTGTTCAGTCTTTTCCAGCGTGCCGATATCACAAGAAGAAGGTCTCGTTGATGATGGCTGTCCCAGAAGGCAGTATTGCTCAGCGATTGAATTACACTGGAGAATTCATGGTCGCGAACTACTCTTCTGTCGCCAGATGCCCATATTCTCAAGCGTGAAAATACAGTGTTGTCATCTTTCGGCCACGATAGATATTCGTTTCGCGCAGATTTAATATCAAATATCGAAAGTTGAGAGAAAATTCGTGCGAATCTGATTACGGCTGCGGATAGGCCGTAATCCTTGTGGTAGTCTGAATCCTCTACTTCACCTTGG
Source organism: Stenotrophomonas sp. YJH_SMC_82 (assembly GCF_059368875.1). Lineage (NCBI taxonomy): Bacteria > Pseudomonadati > Pseudomonadota > Gammaproteobacteria > Lysobacterales > Lysobacteraceae > Stenotrophomonas > Stenotrophomonas sp. YJH_SMC_82. Next base: position 232,846 of record NZ_JCAFSE010000002.1, on the reverse strand, counting down.
GCGATTGGGGAAATGTTGGAGAGCCCATATCCTCCAATTTCATGCTCCAGTGCAATGGACAGTTCAAGGTTTCGTTTCAACGCCTTGGTGCAAGCAATAGCCCATTCGTCCGGAATAACAATTTCTTCCTGTAGCTCAGGATACTTGACATCCAGATTAATGATGCCCGAGTCGATTTCGCCTTCCTTTCTCGATCTTGGCGGCACGGGACGACTCCACATACTGGGCTCTACGCTAAGGTAGGGGCTAAGTAGGTCGCCAAGGCGCCGAACGGCGGCACTACTCCATCCGTCCGTCTTTATTGTGTTAACCAGAGAGTGCCAAGCCAAGTGGAAGTCGGAATTGCGGTTCCATGCCTCAAAGATCTGCCGCCAAATTTTTCGGACTCTTGGATGTGCTTGCCGATCCCCTCGTTCTAACTCCCAGGAGATCATCTGCTGAACTGTTGGATGGAGGGCTGTCTGATGAGCTGCCCACCAAATGGCGGCTGAATGATCGTGAACTCGTGCCAACCAAGCGCCTAGTTGCCCAACGCGCTGCACAAGATGCGGTGATTGACTTGAAAACGGCCCTCGAAGGGCAGGGAGATTGTCGTCCCGAATAGCGGTTCTATCAAGTCGGCTGATTTCGAACGCGTCCCAAGAATACGCAGGAACCTCACGTTTTGCGTAGTGGTCTTCAGGGTCATCCTTTTTTGGGGGAGGGTCGGAATCAATTCCGTAGATATCGAATGGGTCGACATACCGTCCGTTCTGGCCTGGTGAGCCTGAGGTGCCTGGCTTTTCAAAGCGTCGATGCTTGTCAAATACGCACAGCCATTCGGCAGGCGGAGGACTCTTGGAAACGCAGAATCTCTTTGCACCTTCGAAAGTTGAGACGATGTGCGCGACCTGGCCGCGCTCGTGGGGTTGGAGTTTGGCAGGCCCCCCTTGCGACATTTGTATTACCTTGTCCTGCCAGATGTCGGGGTCTCGTGCGCGCTCCGCCCAGGCGTCTAAGGTGTCCCACAGTGCGGAATGATAATTTTCTTCAAGATATGGTATCGCTTCGACACCTTTGTGAATCCATTTTGAAATTGCATCGTTCTCCGCGCCTGCCTGAAAAGCGTAGGCTTTATCTCTAGTGCCCCTTGAGTTGCGCAACGCCTCGAGAAGGTAGTGAACTGGCGGATCGTCTGCTGTGTACCCTATGAAAACTACTACATACCTCTCAAGGATCTCGCGGATGAAAGTCTTTGCCCATCCATCTGATAGGTAAGCTCGGCCGAATTCAGAGCTTGAGAGAATGAAGCCATCTCCTTCGGCTCCGGTGTAATCTGCTTTTGCCCTCCCGTGGAGATAGACGATTCCGTTGATCTCACTGGGTCGCCTGGGGTCAGGCAATTTTGGTGGCTGCCATGCCTTGAGATTTCTCCCGCAATCATCAAAAAGTCTGTCAAAGTTCGTTGTTACCAGTTGGACGGATCCTTTCGGCGTGGTGGCGAGATCGAGTAGAATGCTGTGCGCCGTTAGGTCACAATCTTCAGGTGGCTTCAGGGCTAGCGCAACTGCTTCTTCGATATCTTTTGCGGAAAAGTCCCTTTCCAGTAGGCCGAAAACGCGGTCGGCAGATATAACTCCGGGAATGCCGACGCGCCGATCAAACTCTTTCGCCTCTTCGATTAGCCTACATGCCGGGCTGTTTGAATCAACGCCAAGTTTCGAAACTACCCTCTGCGCGAGCCCAAAAAAATCAGGGAGATTGGCGCGGGCTCTCGACACCCCAGCTCCGCAGAAGAAGATCACTCTTCCCTGATCTCGAGCGATGAGGAGTTCGTCTGGAATTAACGGTCCGTCTGCTAAGAATCGCAAATCTCTCTCCTCATGTCTGCGGGCTTATGTTGCCAAGCAGTAGGCAGGGGATCAAGATCCGTGCGGTTAGATAGGTGTGTTTCGTAGTGCTTGCGCTTACATGGCGTATAGCACTGTATCTAATCAGGCCTAACTACCCGACAAGCCCACTCAGCCAACCCCCGACAAGCCAGAAACAGCCCATCAACCACCCCCTCATCCAGATGCCGCTCTGGTTCCGCTGCCACCCGGCAGCGGTCTGCCGCATGCAGCACTTCCAGCACCGTCAGGAGCCCCACCATTGCGCGCTCGGTCCTGGCCAAGTTCACGCGGCGGCCAGGTGACACGTCGTTCTCCGGCCAGGGCAGTCCATCTGCGCCCTCGCAGCCGCGCATGCGCTTGAGGATGCCTAGCAGGGAGTTCAGGTCGGGCAGGGGAGTGTCGTCGTTGATGGGTTCAACAACGGTGTACGAGGAGAAGGTGTCGGATTCGTTCATGGCGTCGGCTTCCGTGGCTGTGCTTAACAGCGCCACCGCGAGTGCGGGTGGCGGGCGATGCGTGGCTGCAAACCGGGATGAAATAGCACCATAGACCGGTGGGCCCGAGGACCCCCACGCACCGCCCGCCAGAAAGGCCGACGGATTGCCCGCCGGCACCGGTTAAGGACGGTGCCGACGGGCAAGCGCAAACTACAGGTGCATCTCTCATCACGGGTTTGCAGACCCGCTGCCACCCTTTTTCGGTGGCGCACCATGGTGTTTACGCCGACGCTCCGAATGCCAATAGAAATTCACGAAGGAATCGCGGAATCCGAGAGCGAAGAACTATTGTTGCACGCACCATTCGTGCAGCACGCGACGCCAGCAGGCGCATTCGCGCAGATGCTCTGTCGATTGCGAATCACGGTGGCGCAATCGCCCATGCCGCCAGCGAATAGCGCGACAGCCTTCTTTGCAACAGTTCTTAGTTCGCCTCGCCAAGCAACGGCACGCGATCAGCCGCACATCCCGAAAAGCGGTTCAAACCCGACACCGCCAACGAACCTCGCACCCTCAACCAGCGCCATCCTCAGCCGCGTTCCCCACCAGCAACTCAATCATCGCCCGCGCCGCCGCCGACTGCCGCCGATGCGGCGCATAGATCACCGAGAACGGCCTCGACCGCCCCCGCAGCTGCGGCAGCACTTCCACCAGCTGCCCGCGCTGCAGTCGCTCGCGCACGATGAACTCATAGCTCTGGCAGATGCCAATACCCTGTTCGGCTAGCGACACCACGCCCAGCACATCGTCGGAGGTCTCGATGGACGAACGCGGCAGCCAGTCCACGTCGCGCCCGTCGTCGCGGAACGCCCACGGCGCCAACCGCCCCGTGCGCGGCATCACAAAGGGCAGGCACAGGTGCTGCTGCAGGTCGTCCAGCGTCTGCGGCGCGCCCCGGCGTTGCAGGTACTCCGGCGAAGCCACCAGCACCAAAGGCGCATCCTCCAGCTTCCGCCCCACCAGCCCGCTGTCCGGCAGCTGGCCCAGGCGGATGGCCAGGTCGAAGCCCTCGGCCACCAGGTCCACGTTGCGGTTGGTGATGTTCAGTTCCACCTGCACCTGTGGGTACTGCTGCGCAAAGCGCGCCAGCACGGGCGGCAGCCGGTAGTGGCCATAGGTGGTGGGCACGCTCAGGCGCACGCGGCCGGCCAGCGCACCGTCCTGGGCCAGTACGTCGCGCTCGGCGTCGTCCAGCAGGCCGAAGGCGGTGCGCACCTGTTCCAGATAGAGCCGCCCGGCGTCGGTCAGGCCCACGCGGCGGGTGGTCCGCTGCAGCAGTTGCCGGCCCAGCCGCGCTTCCAGGCGGGTGACCGCGCGGCTCAGCACCGAGGGCGTGGTGGACAGCGCCACCGCGCCGGCCGTGAACGAGCCGTGCTCGACCACCGCCAGGAACACCTCTACATCGCCCAGGTAGTCGAACTTGCGGCTCATTTGGCTCTCCGGGGAACAGATGTTTTGCGATGGGGCCAATTTATCGCCGCTGGGGCGATGAATAAAGTGGTCGCCATTCCCCGATAGGAGCTCCCCCATGAACCTGATGACCCGGCTGGCCGCAGCGCTGGCCCTGACCCTGGCCGCCAGCGGCGCGCATGCAGCCAACGTGCTGGTAGTGCTGTCCGACGAAAACCACCTGGACCTGAAGGACGGCAAGGTGCTGTCCACCGGCTTCTATCTCAACGAGCTGATGCAGCCGGTCAAGCTGCTGCTGGACGCGGGCCACGAGGTGACCTTCGCCACGCCGCAGGGTCGGGCGCCGACGGTGGATGCGTCTTCGGTGACGCCGGCGTACTTCGGCAACGATGCCGCGCAGCTGAGGCTGCACAAGGACCTGCTGGAGAAACTGGCGCTGACCTCGCCGACGGCTTCGCCGGTGGTCAGCCTGGCGCGCGTCGAGCAGCTGGGCTACGCGCGTTTCGATGCGGTCTACATTCCCGGTGGCCACGCGCCGATGCAGGACCTGCTGAAGAGCCCGGCGCTGGGCCGTCTGCTGGCCGACTTCCACCAGCGCAACAAGACCACCGCGCTGGTCTGCCACGGGCCGATCGCGCTGCTGTCCACGCTGCCGGATGCAGCAGGTTTCGTCGCAAAGCTGGAAACGGGTGCGATGCCGGCCATGCCGAAGTGGATCTACAGCGGCTACCAGATGACGGTGATCAGCAACCAGGAAGAAGAACAAGCCAAGCCGCTGCTGGGCGGCGGTGAGATGAAGTTCTACCCGCAGACCGCGCTGCAGCGGGCGGGGGCGAAGTTCAGCAGCAACACCACGCCGTGGACCGGGCATGTGGTGGTCGACCGCGAGCTGATTACCGGGCAGAACCCGGCTTCTGCGCTGGAGGTGGGGCAGCGGTTGGTGGAGCGGTTGAAGTAGGGCGGGGCTGCACAGCAGGTTGCCAGCCATGGGGCCGAGGGGCCAGCGCCTCGGCCTGTCTATGGAAGTGCCACCGTGGTCGGCAGAGAGGGCATCAGCCCTTCGCGAGCGCTATTCCTGACAGATCTTCAATCTGGGAAAGCGCGTGACGCGTCGCGGTCCAATCGCCGGCGTGCCTGATCGCCACGCCTCCGGCCGCTGTCCAGGCATCACAGTTCGCTTCGAAATCGTCGATCAGAACATCGCCCGGCTGGTGCATGAAAAGAGGCTTGTGCCTGCCGCCGAGCACAGGCAACACCAGGCAGGTTGCTGACAGGTGTTCGCGGACCCACTGCCGCTTCTGCATGGCAGCGAGTGGATAGTTCGATTTCGGGCAGGCCGTGAGAATCACCGGGTTCAAGTGGTGGATGCTGTGGAAGAACTCTACTGCACCGTGCATCGGCGGAAGGTCGCGGAAAAATGACGGGTGGTTGTTGATGTGCCCCCACATTTCATCATCGGCAAGCAAGCGATGGTCCAGGCCAAACAGGGCGGGGAATGCCGCGTCGAAGTCGGCCATGACACCATCAAGATCTACGTAGATCGTGCGTCGGGATGCACTCGATCCACCTGCGTGCTGGTTGGCGAGCGGGTCCATCACCGGCATGGTCTTCACATCCTCAGCGTTCATTTGCGCGTTCTCCTTTCAAGAGTGGGCTTTCTTCTTCATCGGTTCCCCAGTAGCCGGGCAAAGTGCTTGGCAATTGCGACAGACATGGCAGCAATTGCGATGCCGCTGGCGTCGGTCCAGGGCGAAAGAGTGATGGCCTGCAACCCCGCCAATGCGGAACGCCAGAGTGCCTCTTGAGTCCATCAGGCGCTGCTGCAGCGGGACGGTGCACCGCGCCGTAACAACGCAATACGGGCACCACCAACCAGAATTGAAACTGAGATGGGCATCGCCTCACGGCGATGCCGCCCGGCAGATGCCGTAATCGGCACGCTTGAAATGCGGTATATATCGCGGCGATTCTTCAAAGGCATGCCGAGTGGCTGCTCTGGCCGTTGGCCAAGACGCATGGCCCCAGCCACTGGCTCATCTCGCGAACCAAGGAGCAATCTGGCGCGCTGGTGATTGGATAATCCCAACGCGCTACGGAAAGGCCGAACGGGGATATGCCTGTGGCGCTCGTTCCAGACTGATCCAGGAACGTCACTGAACATGCATGTCCAGGCGCACTCAATATATCACGCCGACCAGCGCCAGCGGCTTGAACCCGCTCGATCTCCAGCAGCTTGATTGGGCAGGGCAAGGCCGGCATGGCACCATGATGGGCTGGCCTCGTCGTTCCGGCCGGGGCCGTTTTCCCAGGGAAGCCCACCAACACGACATGCGAACGTCCATCCTCTTCACCTTCTCCGCCCTGTGCCTTGGCCTGCTGTCCGGCTGTGCCAGTGGCCCGGAGGAGCACGCCTCAAGCCGCGAGATCACCAGTGCGTTCGTGGCCGACGACGGCCAGCTGTACCTGTTGCCGCGCTATGACGAGCCGATGCGCTTCAATGCCGCGCCGTTCCGCGAGTACCGCGCGCTGATGGACAGCCCGCTGCGCGAGGCGGTGGCCTGCGCGCAGATGTACTTCCATGAGGATTGGCGCGACCCGGCTAACAAGTCCAAGGTGCACGGCAGCTATGCGCTGCTGCTGCGGCCGGAGCAGGTGACGGCGGAACAGGCCGCGCAGTTCAAGCTGGAGCGGATTGAGGTGCTCCCGCGTGAGGCCAAGGCCGTGGAGGAGCGGTCGCGCTACTACCTGCCGATGGACCGGACCCGCTACGCGCTGGCGTTTGACCGCGCCTGCAATCTTTCAAGGAAGGGCGGCAGCTATTACAGCGCGCTGTTCGAGGGCGAAGGCGAGCGGGTGCAGTTGCCGGATGCTGCGGCGCTGGCGGAGAAGGGGAAGCTGGCACAGCCGATCAATGCGCGGGCGCAGCGGATCCTGCCGGAGAGGGAGGACAAGCCGGGTGTGGGTTCGGCGGCGGGCAAGGTGCTCGGCGCGGCGTTGATCCCTGTGGCGGTTCCGGTGTTTGTGTTGAGCCTGCCGTTCCTGGGGCCGGATCACTGGAAGTGAAAGGGCGTTGGGGGAGAGCCATCCACGCGTGACGTGGATCTACTTGGGTATCGCCTGAAAGTTCATCCTGGAGATCTGTGTGCCCAGCACGCTGGAAACTGTTTTGAAGACTGTAGGTTTCATTGTCCTCGCGGCCCTTCCGTTGGTGATCCTCTGGTTCACCCTTCGGCGGATGTCAGCAACTGCTCGCTCGTACGTGAAATCGGGGCTGCATTTGCATGCCCCGCGCAGGATTTCCGGCAGGTCCATGACCTTGGTGATGGTGGATGGAAAAGAGGATCGCGAGCACTATTTCTTTGATACAGAATCCTTCTACCTGCGGCGTGGGCCGGTGCCCACGGCGGTTCCGCTTTCGCAGATCACCTCAGTCACACGAACGTCCGACAGGATCTACGGGCGTTATGTCTGGCAGGTGTGCTTCAGCAAAGCATCGGGCAGAAAGTGCGTGATGTTCACCAACAACCTGACGCTGTTCAATCGGGATTTCCTGCTGTTCCTGGAGGCGGTGCGGAAGGCCAATCCACTGGCGACCGTTGATCGGGTGGGCATCCTCTTCTAGAGCGTGTTTGAAGTTCGGTATGAACAGTGTCACTGCAATGGCATCACAGCGCGCAGCCCCTGTGTGACCGATGTAATCGATGAGAAATGGGCGTTTGTTGCGCGGTATCTGATACCGAAGCATTCTCATGCGTGGCAGTGCAAGCATGATCTGCGATGAACACGCAAAGCCCGTAACATGGAACGAGGTCCGCTCGTTCCTGCGCGCGACGCAAAGCGTGGGCCTTGGTACCTGTGACGAAGACGCATTTGAGATAATTGTCGAGACGACTTACGTTTACGGCATGCGGTCAATCTCTGCGGAGTAGTTCATGATGATGTGCCGATCCACGCTGGACGTCTCCCTGATTCATGCCTATGCGCTTCCTCTCGGCATATGCGTGGCAGCAGCCGTGGTTCTGATCGCAGTATGGCTGGCACCCCGCTCTGGCTGGGTGCCAGCCAGGAATATTGCGCTCGGCTCGGCGCTGGCCGTTGTTGTCGTAGTTGCCTTTGGCCTCGTATATCAAGCGCGGACAGCGTACATCGCCATTACAGATGGCCAGCTGATTGGGTCAGCAGCGTTTGTCCGACTGCAGCTCCCGCTTTCCAGTGTCGCGTGGCAGGACGCTTCCGATGCTTCAAGGATCACGCTGCCTCACCGGCAACTTGGGACCAGCACCGGGGGCGTTGAACTTGGCAAGTTCGGCATGCAGAACGGTCGCAACGTCTTCGTGCTGCGCACGGATCGTAGCTCTGTTCTCGTCACAGCCAGAGGGGATATTGACTTGATTCTGGACCGGCGTCTTTACGAACAGCTCAAAGCATGCTTGGATCAGGTGAGTGAGACCGGCGGCCATCGAGGAACACTGCAATGATCAGCAGGAAGTACTGGTTTACCAGGAAGAAGTACGGATGGGGCTGGGGGATGCCGTGCGCGTGGCAAGGCTGGCTTGTGTACGCAGTCGCATTCGGCTTGCTACTGGCGGGTCCGTTTCTGTTCTCTCCATTTCGCGAGCCCATCGCGTTTCAGCTCTACACGTGGGCCGTGGTGTTGGTGCTTGTCCTTATCTGCTGGATGAAAGGCGCCCCGCCCGGTTGGCGGTGGGGGGAGTAGAACGGCCGCAGAAGCTATTTTCGGACGTGTTCGATCCGCCGGGCAAAGCATGGATGCATTGCCCTTGTGGGAGTCGGACAGCATCGCCAGCGGGCCACGGATGCGTCCCCTCTGAGGCGTACCGTCCGTTTTGAAAGAACGCTGGACACTTCCCTCGGCGGCTACCCAACGCGTTCTAACCGTTAATTGACCAATGTAGCGTCGCTGAAGCGGGGCGCCGGCAAAGCTACACTGACCACCTACGCCCAATGGAAACTCACCCATGTTCAGTGGAAAGGTTGCGGTGGTCACCGGCTCCACCAGCGGTATCGGTCTTGGCATTGCCACCGCGCTGGCCCGGCAAGGCGCCGACATCGTGCTGAACGGCTTCGGCGATGCGGCGGAGATCGAACGCATCCGTTCCAAGCTGGAAACCGAGTTCGGCGTGCGCGTGGCGCATGACGGCGCCGACCTTTCCCATGGCGAGGCGGTGCGCGGGATGATCGATCGCGCCGTTGCAACGATGGGCCGCATCGACATCCTGGTAAACAACGCCGGCATCCAGCACACGGCGTCGATCGAGGAATTCCCCGTCGAGAAGTGGGACGCGATCCTGGCGCTGAATCTCTCGGCGGTGTTCCATGCAACGGCGGCGGCCTTGCCCCACATGAAGCAGCAGGGGGCCGGCCGCATCATCAACATTGCGTCGGTGCACGGCCTGGTGGGCTCGGTGAACAAGTCGGCCTACGTGGCGGCCAAGCATGGCGTGGTGGGCTTCACCAAGGTGACCGCGCTGGAGAATGCGGGGACCGGCATTACCGCCAATGCGATCTGCCCGGGCTGGGTGCGGACGGCGCTGGTCGAGCAGCAGATCACCGCGTTGGCCGAGCGCGAAGGCACGGATCAGGAGACCGCCGCGCGTGCGCTGCTGGCTGAGAAGCAGCCGTCGTTGCAGTTCGTGACGCCCGATCAGCTGGGTGAGACGGTGGTGTTCCTGGCCTCGGACGCTGCGGCGCAGATCACCGGAACGGCGCTGCCGGTGGATGGGGGCTGGACGGCGCGCTAGCTGGCTGGCTGCGCCTTGCGCTGCAGCATCGGCAGTGCCACCAGCGTGGCGAGGAGGGTGAACAGCACCAGCGACGAGCCGACTGTGCCGAAGCCCAGGCCGCCCTTTTCCAGCGGTTTGGTGAGCAGGTCGCCGAAGGTGGCGCCGAACGGGCGGGTGAGCACGAAGGCGATCCAGAACAGGATGACCCGGTTGATGCCCTTGATGCGGCTGGCCAGCGCGGTGAGCGCGATGAGGCTGCCGATCAGCAGTGCGCCGCCGGTGAAGCCCAGCCCGGAATCGTCGGCGAGGAAATCACCCAGCGCGGTGCCGAGCGTGTTGGAGAACAGCACGGCGGTCCAGTAGAAGCCTTCGGCGCGGCGCGATGCGATGTTGCTGACCGAGATCGACTTTTCCGACACCCGCCAAGCCAGCAGCACCAGCGCCAGGCAGCCGGCCAGCAGACTGGCGCCGGTGGCGTAGCCCAGGCCGAGCGTGCGGTCGATCAGGTCGGACAGGGTGGTGCCGGCGGTGCTGGTCGCCAGCACCACCGACCAGAACAGCACTGGGTGGAAGCGCCGCGCCGACAACTGCATGCCCAGCAGGCCGGCAAAGATCGCCAGCAGGATGGCCGAGCTGGCCACGTAACCGAGGTTGAGCGTCATCGACAGCAGGTCACCCGCAGTCTCGCCGAGGGTGGTGGCGGCGATCTTCATCACCCAGAAACCGAGAGTGACCGCCGCCACTTTGCTGTGCAGGGAATCTGCGTCTGAAGCGCGCATCGAACGTCGCCTGGGGAGCCCGCGGGTGATGCTGTGGCGGGCAGCGTCGGAGTGCAGTCGGAACCAGGTTTGGCGAGGGTGAGCGTGGGGGCGGCGTTCAGCCGGCGCTGGCGGGGGCCGAAAGGCGCGCCAGCAGGGCGCCCCAGCCGGCCACGAAGCAGCCGTCGCGGCCGCGGTTGCATTCGGTGATCCACGCGTCCAGCGATTCGCTCTGTGCGCGGTAGGCGCTGACATCGCCCAGGACGGCGAAGTGCAGGCGGTAGTTCACCAGCATCTGCAGCCATTGCCCGGCCATGCCGGAGCGCAGCTCGAAGAAGTCTGCCGATAGGCGCTGCACCGGCACGGCGATCCACTCGGCTTGGTGCCCAAGGGCATCGCCGACCAGGTCGCGCAGGGCGTTGCCATCCAGCAGCGGGCCTGTATCGGCGCTGCGCAGGACGCGGGTGCTGCCGATCTGTTCTACATGTGTGTGCATCGTGCGCTCTGAAGTTCGTATCGTCCGCCCAGTATGGCCATGGGAGAGGCCGACAGTAAGCAGATGCAGCATGAATCTGGCGAACGAACGCGCTAGGCTGCGCCGGGCGCCCGCACGAGGCGGGTTCACGATACCGGGAAAGGGCATGGCAGGGTGGAAAGGACGTTCGTTGTTGGTGGCGGTGCTGGTGTGTTCTGGCCTGCCGGTTGCAGCCGCCGAGCTGTGCACGGTCAGTGCCTACGGTGACGGGCAGGGCAACCTGGTGGTGCTGGGCGCACCCGCTGCGGCGCCGGCCACAGGCCAGCGCTATCTGATGCTGGACGGGCGACGTGGCGCCACCGGTGATGCCAGCGCGCCGGTGAGCTGCAGCGACGATGTGGTCAGCTTCAGGTCGCCTGCGGGAGCGACGCAGCGCTGGCAGCGACTGCCGACCCGCGATACCGAGACGACCTTCAGCAGTGCGGGAGCCAAGCTGGTCGGGCAGTTGATCGAACCGGCCGGCCCGGCCGACCCCAAGCGGCCGTTGGTGGTGCTGGTGCACGGCTCGGAACGCACGATGGCAGTGGCGGCCATCTACCAGCGCATGCTGGTGGCGCAGGGAATCTCGGTGTTCGCCTACCAGAAGCGTGGCACCGGCGATTCGGAAGGCGAGTACACCCAGAACTTCGAGCTGCTGGCTGACGATGCAGCGGCGGCGCTTGCCAAGGCGCGCGAACTGGCGAGAGGCCGGTTCGGCCGCGCCGGCTACTTCGGTGGCAGCCAGGGCGGGTGGATCGCACCGCTTGCGGCGACGCGCTCGCAGGCGGATTTCGTGGCGATCGGTTTCGGGCTGGTGGTGTCGCCGATCGAGGAGGACCGCGAGCAGCTGTTCGACGAGGCACGGCGCATGCAGCTGGATGCAACGGCGATGAAGCAGGTCGGCCAGCTTTCAGACGCGACCGCGCAGTTGATGCGCACGCATTTCAATGAAGGGTTCGAGGCGCTGGCGAAGGTGCGTACGCAGATCGGTGCCGCACCGTGGGCAAAGAACATCAGCGGCGAATACAGCGGCGACATGCTGCGCATGAGTGACGCTGACCTGCGCCGGATCGGTCGCGCGCGCTTCGACAACCTGGAGCTGATCTGGGACTACGACGCCGAGGCCGCGCTGCGCCGCCTGAAGGTGCCGTTGTTGTGGGTGCTGGCCGAGCAGGACCGCGCCGCGCCGATTACAGCCACCCGCAGCATCCTGGGGCGCCTGCGCGTATCGGGGCAGCCGATCGACACCTACCTGTTCCCGGATACCGACCACGGCATGGTCGAGTTCCGCACCGATGCCGAGGGCAACCGCGTGTCGACGCGGATCACCGACGGCTACCTGCGCCTGCTGGCCGATTGGATCAAGCAGGATGTGCACGGGGGCTATGGGCGTTCGCGCAGATTGAGCGATTGACCGGCCAGGGAGCGCTGGCGGCGGATGGCGCTCCGCCGCCGATTGCGGCACGACTCAGTTCGGCTTCGCAAACACATCCAGCCCCTTGCCCGTCTCCAGCAGCGACTTCAGGCTGGACAGCACGATCGGCCAGCCCTGGCGGATGCCGGTATCCATGCCGCTGCCGGGTTCCAGTTCCTCATGGGTAACCGTCAGCCGCACCATGTCCTGGTAGGGCACGATGTCGAAGGTGACGCGGCTGTAGGCAGCGGGATTGTCGGCCTGCGAGGCGGCTGCCCAGGTGATGACCAGGCGCGAGGGCGGGGTGCTTTCCACCACTTCGCCGACCAGCTCGACCGAGCGCGTTTCATTTGCACGCACGTGCTGCCAGCGCGAGCCCGGTTTCCAGTCCGAGACGTTCTCGTGGCCCCAGTAGCGACTGGCGATCTCGGGGCGGGTGATGGCCTCGAACACTTTCTGTGGCGTGGAGGCGATGTAGATCACGTGGATGAAGCGGGTTGACTCTGCAGACATCGTCATTCTCCTTCCAGTTCGCGTTTCAGGTCATGCAGCAGGCTCAGGCGCTGCTGCTCGAACTTGCGTACCCAGCGTTCGTAGACTTCATGCAGGGGCACCGGGTTGATGAAGTGCAGCTTCTCGCGGCCACGGCGCACGGTGCTGATCAGGTTGGCGTCTTCCAGCAGGCCCAGGTGCTGGGTGACCGATTGCCGGGCCATGTTTAGGTGTTCGCACAGCTGGCCCAGCGTCTGCCCGTTGTCCTTGCAGAGCAGATCCAGCAGCGTGCGGCGCGTGGGATCGGCCAGTGCCTTGAACACCTTGTCTGCGTCGCGTACGTGGTCTACCGCCATGGGGAGGTCTTCAATTCCAGTTGTCGATCCTGACGTCGTGTGGGTTGGGCTGGCCCTTGCCGGTTTCCAGCAGTGCCTTCAGGCTCATCAGGAACACCGCCCACTTGGTGCTGCAGTGGGAGGTGAACTCGACGCGCTCTTTCCAGCCTTCATGGGTGAACAGGACGATGCAGTAGTCGCCTTCCTGCTTCAGCGCGAAGCGCGCGTGGGTGCCGATCCATTCGGCGGGGCCGGCGAGGAACCGCCACAGCACGAGCTCGCCTGGAACAAGCTGCTCAAGCTTCATCTCCATGGCGCCGATTTCCTGGCCGTTGTTGGTGAAACGGACCTTGACCGTGCCGCCGGCTTCGCGGTCGCCGTGCGCGTCTTCGGCCCACCAGGCGGCCACGCCTTCGGGGGTGGCCAGCGCCTGGTACACCTGGCTTGCGGGGGCCTTGATGCCGACCCTGTGTGCGATATCCACCGTTGCAGATTCCTCGCGATGGGCCGGCAGGCGCCGCCCTCGAGTGGACTATATGCAGGTAAATGCCTGCATGTCAAACCCCGCCACGAACGCCCGGGCGTGGTAGTGCCGGCCGCTGGCCGGCATCCCGGTGGCGTTGGGTGACTGCAGTTGCCGGCCAGCGGCCGGCACTACCGGGGGCGATGCTTCAGTTCTCGCCGTCCTGAAGGGCGGCATGCAGTTTGTCGGTGATCCGCTGCAGTGCGGCACGATCATCCGCGGAGAGATGGTCGAGAAAATACCGGCGGACACCGGCGGCGTGTACCGGCCGTGCCGCGCGCAGCTGCGCGTGACCTTCTGTGGTCATGCGGATCACTACGACGTTTTCGCTGTCGGTATCGCGTTCGATCAGGCCACGGCCCGCCATGCGGGTCAGCTGGTGCGAGAGGCGCGTCTTGTCCCATTCCAGGTAGTCCAGCAGTTCGCGCTGGCGGCGGCAGCGATCCTTGGACTGGTTCAGCTCCATCAGCACGATGAAGTCGGCCCTTGAGAGCCCGGTGCTACGGGTGATGTCCTGGACGATGCGGCCGGAGGTGATTTCTGCCATGCGCCGGAAGCCGCGCCAGGTGGCCCATTCGTCGGGTGTGATGCTGGGGGAGGTCATGGCCGAACGTTGCCGGGCAATGGTTGACATGTCAACCCTCGCGGCATACGGTTGACGTATCAACCAACCTGGATCGCGCCATGCAGCACCCTCCCCGTATTGCCGTCATCGGCGCAGGCCCCGCTGGCCTCACCGCTGCGCTCATCCTGCATCGGGGCGGTCACCCCGTGAGCGTGTACGAGGGCGAAGCATCCGGGCAGCAGCGCACACAGGGCGGCACGCTGGATCTGCACGACGATTCCGGGCAGGTGGCGCTGCAGCGCGCGGGCCTGCTGGAGGCCTTCCGTGCGGTGGCGCGGCATGAGGGGCAGGAGGCGCGGATGGGCGACCCGTGGTCCGGGGGGATCACCACCGGCGGGTTCGGGCCGGAAGGGAGCAAGGACAAGCCGGAGATCGACCGCGGCGACCTGCGCCAGCTGCTGCTGGACGCGCTGCCGGCGGACACGGTGCAGTGGGGCCACAGCCTGACCGCGCTGGTATCTGCACAGGCGAACGGCCACGGCCTGCGATTCGCCAACGGCGTGCAGCGCGAGGCGGACATCGTGATCGGTGCCGATGGTGCGTGGTCGAAAGTGCGCGCGGCCTTGAGTACGTGCCAGCCGGTGCCCACCGGCATTACCTTCTTCGAAGGTTGGATCGCACAGCCTGCTGCGGACATCGCAGCGATGGTCGGGCAGGGCAGCCTGTTCTGCTTTGGCGGCGAGGAGGCCCTGTTCGTGCAACGCAACAGCCGCGATCGGCTCTGCGTGTATGCGGCGCTGAAGCGCTCTTCCGAATGGCTTGATGCACAGATCGCGCAGCACGGCATACGGACGCTGGTGACAGGCTGCTATACCGGGTGGGCCACGAACCTTCGGCGCCTGCTGGAGGCCTGCACGGACTTCGTGCGGCGGCCGATCTACAGCCTGCCAGCGGATTTTTGCTGGGCCCCGCGCGATGGCGTGACCTTGATCGGCGATGCGGCGCATCTGATGCCGCCGGTGGGCGTGGGCGTGAACCTGGCGATGCTGGACGCGTCGGATGTGGCGATGGCGTTGTGCGCGCGGCCGGATGCGATCAGCGCGATGCGCGACGCCGAAGTGCTGGTGCGTGAACGCGCCCGCGCCCTGATGCCGGATGCGATCGAGGGATTCCAGCGCTGGTTCACTACCGGAGGGGATGCTCCACGCGGTTGATGAAGCATCGAGTCTGTACGCACCTGCGACACTGGGAACAGCAGCAGATTCCTGGCGGCGCGCTGGAAGTCACATGGACTTCCGACTGCTTTGGTCCGGTACAGGTGGCCACGCTGGGGCACGCGCTAGACTGGTTGAACCGGCCGACGCTCCCCCTGTTTTCCAGGGTTGGGGAGCGTGGTATGACAGGAGCGGAACGCATGACTGAAACCGGAAAGGACGCCTTGAACATCCGCCGCGCCAGCGCGGCCGATGCCCCCGCAGTGTTGGGGCTCTTTGACGAGGTGATCGAGTGGTTCGTGTCGATCGGCAATGTGCAGCAATGGGGCAGCGAACCGTGGTCGACGATGCCGCGCCGGATTGCCCAGGTCACCGAGGCGTGTGCACTGCCAGGCGCATGGGTGGCGCAGAACGAGCAGGGCGACGTGCGGGCGTTCCTTGCACTGGGCGAGTCGATGCCCTATGTGCCGGCGCCCACCGGGCCGGAGCTGTATGTGCGGGTTCTGGTGGCCTCGCGTGATGTGCGCGTGCGTGGCATCGGCCGCCGCCTGATGGCGTTTGCCGACGAGCAGGCGCGCGCTGCCGGTGTCGACCATCTGCGTGTGGACTGCTACGCCGGAGGCAGCGGCGACCTGGTGCGCTTCTATGAATCCTACGGGTATACGCGCATCGCGCCGTTCAACGTGGACGGCTGGCCAGGCATGCTGCTGGGAAGGACGCTCTGACGCGGCTGCGTCATTCCGTCGCAGCCCGCGCGCAGGAAACGATAGACCGGTTCGGCGCTAGAGTAGGGTCATGACCTGCATCGGATGGCTGTGTCATTCCGCTGCCGGTTCCTGATGACCCCCTCCAGGAAGGTGCAACGCATGTATTACAGCAGTGGCAACTACGAAGCTTTCGCGCGCCCGCGCAAGCCGGCCGGTGTGGATGGCAAGCGCGCCTGGTTTGTGGGCTCGGGCCTGGCCTCGCTGGCCGGCGCCGCATTCCTGGTGCGCGACGGGCGCATGGCCGGTGAACGCATCACCATCCTTGAACAGCAGCAGATTCCTGGCGGCGCGCTGGATGGCCTGAAGGTGCCGGAGAAGGGCTTCGTGATCCGCGGCGGCCGCGAGATGGAAGACCACTTCGAGTGCCTGTGGGATCTGTTCCGCTCAATTCCGTCGCTGGAGATTGAAGATGCCAGCGTGCTGGACGAGTTCTACTGGTTGAACAAGGACGACCCGAACTATTCGCTGCAGCGTGCCACCATCAATCGCGGCGAAGATGCGCACACCGATGGCCTGTTCACGCTGACCGAGCAGGCCCAGAAGGACATCATCGCACTGTTCCTGGCCACCCGGAAGGAGATGGAGAACAAGCGCATCGACGAGGTGCTGGGCCGCGACTTCCTGGACAGCAACTTCTGGCTGTACTGGCGCACCATGTTCGCGTTCGAGGAGTGGCACTCAGCGCTGGAGATGAAGCTGTACCTGCATCGCTTCATCCACCACATTGGCGGCCTGCCGGATTTCTCGGCGTTGAAGTTCACCAGGTACAACCAGTACGAATCGCTGGTGTTGCCGCTGGTGAAGTGGTTGCAGGAGCAGGGTGTGGTGTTCCAGTACGGCACCGAGGTGACCGACGTCGACTTCGATCTGTCGGTCGGCCGCAAGCAGGCCACCCGCATCCACTGGACGCGCGAAGGCGTGGCCGGCGGCGTGGACCTGGGGGTGGATGACCTTGTTTTCATGACGATCGGTTCGCTGACCGAAAACTCGGATAATGGCGATCACCACACCGCGGCGCGTTTGAACGAAGGACCGGCGCCGGCCTGGGACCTGTGGCGCCGCATCGCCGCGAAGGACGAGGCCTTTGGCCGCCCGGACGTGTTCGGCGCGCATATCCCGCAGACCAAGTGGGAATCGGCGACAGTGACGACGCTGGATGCGCGCATTCCGGCCTACATCCAGAAGATCGCCAAGCGCGACCCGTTCAGTGGCAAGGTGGTGACCGGCGGCATCGTCAGCGTGCGCGACTCGCGCTGGCTGATGAGCTGGACGGTGAACCGCCAGCCGCATTTCAAGAACCAGCCCAAGGACCAGATCGTGGTCTGGGTGTACTCGCTGTTTGTGGATACGCCGGGCGACTACGTGAAAAAGCCGATGCAGGAGTGCACCGGCGAGGAGATCACCCGCGAGTGGCTGTACCACCTGGGCGTGCCGGTGGAAGAGATTGATGCGCTGGCCGCGACCGGTGCGAAGACGGTGCCGGTGATGATGCCGTACATCACGGCGTTCTTCATGCCACGCCAGGCCGGTGACCGCCCGGACGTGGTGCCGGACGGCGCGGTGAACTTCGCCTTCATCGGCCAGTTTGCCGAATCGAAGCAGCGCGACTGCATCTTCACCACCGAATATTCGGTGCGCACGCCGATGGAAGCGGTGTACACCCTGCTGGGGATCGAGCGCGGCGTGCCGGAGGTGTTCAATTCCACGTATGACGTGCGCTCGCTGCTGGCCGCCACCGGTCGCCTGCGCGATGGCAAGGAACTGGATATTCCCGGGCCTGCGTTCCTGCGCAATCTGCTGATGAACAAGCTGGACAAGACCCAGATCGGTGGCCTGCTGCGCGAGTTCAAGCTGGTGCAGGAAGACTGAGCGGGCAGGGGGAGGCCGCCGGTGAGGGCATCGGCGGCCTCAAGATCTCACGCTACGCCGTCGGTCGAACGGCTCAGCTGTTCCCACGCGTCGATGCTACCGGCCATCGATGCCAGCTTTGCCCTCACCAGCTGCAGTGCATCACCGCCCAGCAGCAAGTGGCGGGGAGGAGCGTCGCTGTCGATGACCTGCAGCATGGCCTGCGCAGCCTTCACTGGATCACCGGGCTGGTGGCCACTCTTCGCCTCACGCGCGCTGCGGATGGGATCGAACAATGCGTCGTAGTCGTCAATGCTGCGCGGTGCCCGCACCATCGAGCGGCCTGCCCAGTCGGTGCGGAAGGAACCCGGCGCGACGGCCGTGACGTGGATACCAAACGGCGCGACTTCCTTGCCAAGCACTTCACTGATGCCCTCCAGCGCGAACTTGCTGCCGCAGTACCACGCGATGCCCGGCATCGTGATGAAACCGCCCATGGAGGTGATGTTGAGGATATGGCCGCGCCGCCGGGCGCGCATGTGCGGCAGCACGGCCTTGATCAGCGCGGCCGGAGCGAACACGTTCACCTCGAATTGCCGCCGCAGCTCGGCGAGCGTGGATTCTTCGAGGATGCCTTCGTGGCCGTAGCCAGCGTTGTTGACCAGCACGTCGATGCTTCCGATGTTGGTTTCGATATCGGCGACGAGCGCATTGATGGCGGCGGTATCGGTTACGTCCAGCAGGCGACCGAATGCGCGGCCGGGAGCGAGCGCTTCGAGTACCTGGCGGTCGGTTTCGTTGCGCACGGTGCCGACCACGCGGTGGCCGGCCAGCAGGGCCTGCTGGGCAAGGGCGCGGCCGAATCCACTGCTGACACCGGTGATGAGGAGAAAGCGGGAAGGGGGCATGAGGGGGCGTTCGTGGTGGGCGGGGCTTGCACGTTAGTTCTTGAACGACCGGGGTCACAGGCCTAGGATTCGGCCATTCTTGCCTATTCCTCTGGAGTGCCTGTGCCTGTGGTCGATTCCCTGCAACGGCAGGTGCAGGCGCGCATGGTCGGCCTGCTGAAGACGCTGGCGGTGGAGGAGGGCTATACGCTCACGCGCCTGCCGGGGGTGCGGTTGCTGCGATCGGACCGGCCACTGGCGCGCACGCCGGTGTTGTACGACCC
The DNA here is from genome assembly GCF_059368875.1 of Stenotrophomonas sp. YJH_SMC_82. NCBI lineage: Bacteria > Pseudomonadati > Pseudomonadota > Gammaproteobacteria > Lysobacterales > Lysobacteraceae > Stenotrophomonas > Stenotrophomonas sp. YJH_SMC_82. The sequence goes on along the minus strand of NZ_JCAFSE010000002.1, from coordinate 213,723 downwards.
CGGCATCGTGATCGTCTGCCAGGGCGTGAAGCGTGGCTATCTGGGCGGGCAGGTCTACCAGTACGACGCCCAGCACTACCTGGCAGTGTCGGTGCCGGTGCCGTTCACGATGGAAACCGATGCGTCGGCCCAGGCGCCGCTGCTGGCCATCTACCTGCACCTGGATCTGCAGCTGGCGGCGGATCTGCTGATCGAACTGGGTGAACAGGAGGGCACCCCGGCGACACCGGCGCAGAGCATGATGTCCAGCCCGATGCAGGCGCCGATGCAGGCCACGGTGCTGCGCCTGCTGGAGGCACTGGCTGAACCGTTGGAGGCTGCCGTGCTCGGCCCTGCGTTGGTGCGTGAGGTGTACTTCCGCGTGCTGACGGGTGCACAGGGCGGCGCAATGCGCGAGGCGCTGGCCATGCGCGGGCGCTTCGGCAGCATCGGCAGAGTGCTGCGGACGATCCATGCCGGATATGCCACCACCCTGGACGTGGGGCAACTGGCCACCGAAGCGGGCATGAGTGTGGCGACCTTCCACGACCACTTCCGCGCGATTACCGGCACGTCGCCGATGCAGTACGTGAAGTCGACCCGCCTGCACCAGGCACGGTTGCTGATGCTGCGGCAGGGGATGACTGCCGAAGCGGCATCGCTGGCGGTGGGGTATGCCAGCCCGTCGCAGTTCAACCGTGAGTTCAAGCGCCTGTTCGCGTTGCCGCCGGCGGCCGAGGTCGCGCGGATGCGGCGCAGTTTCACGCTGCCACCTCCGCCAGCCGATGCGGTGTACGTGTCTTCGCATTGAGGGGCGATCGAAGGTCACGTTGCCAGCAAGCCGGCCAGCGGCCGGCTCTGCCGGGAATGATGCCTGGCGGGTGCAGCAGAGAGGGGTTGACAGGATGTCTACCTACTAGTAGGTTTATTGCCATGAAGGAATCTCTCTCGCCCAAGGCCCAGGAAATCCTGGCCAATGCCCGTGCGCTGCTGGAAGCCGGTGGCTACAACGGCTTCAGCTACGCCGACGTGTCGGCGCGGGTGAACATCAGCAAGGCCAGCATCCATCACCACTTCCCCAGCAAGGCGGATCTGGTGCGCACGGTGGTCGAGCTGTACCGGGCCGAGGCGCGCGAAGGCCTGGCGTTGCTGGACCGGCGGCTGGCCGACCCGCTGCAGGAGCTCAACGCCTATGTGGATTACTGGTCCAGCTGCATTGCAGGGGGCACGTCCTCGTTCTGCATCTGCGCGATGCTGGCCGCCGAAGCGCCGATGATCCCGGCAGAGATCGCTGAGGAAGTGCGCGGCCATTTCGAGGACCTGAGCGGTTGGCTGGCAGTGACGCTGGAGAAGGGCGTTTCGATGGGCCAACTGCAGTTGCAGGGCTCGGCGGCCGATGAGGCCAAGGCGTTCATGTCATCGGTGCACGGCGCGATGCTGGCCGCGCGCGGTTTCGGTGATGCGGCGACCTTCGCGGCACTGGCGCGGTTGGCGATCGCGCGGGTGAGCGCGGCGTCCTGAGAGATGTGTGGTGGGCCTGCGGCGACGCGGGCCTTCTTTTTGAGTCCAATGCCTACCTACTAGTAGGTTCATTCTGTCCCTGGAGATGTCCCATGTCCCACCCTCTGTCCACACTTGGCGTGATCCATACCGCTGTCAGCCTGATCCCGGTGTTGAGTGGCCTGTATGCCTTCATTCGCCACCGCGCAATCGATCCCGCCACGCGCGCGGGCAAGCTGTACCTGGTGGGGCTGGTGCTGTCGGTGGCCACCTCGTTCACCGTGTCCAGCACGGGCGGGATCAACCCCGGCCACGCATTCGGGGTGATCGTGCTGCTGGTGGCATTCGGCGGCGTGCTGGCCGCGCGGCTGCGCTGGCTGGGGCGCGCCGCGCGTTACCTGTCGACCTTCGCACTGTCGTTCAGCTTCCTGCTCTCGTTGGTGCCCGGTGTCAACGAAACGCTGACCCGCTTGCCGGCGGCGCATCCGATTGCTGCGGCACCGATGGCCCCGGTGGTGCTGCACACGCTGCTGGCCTGCCTGGTGGTGTTCGTGATCGGCTTTGCCGCGCAGTGCTGGAGGCTGCGAAACCGTGCCTTTGCAGGACGATCCTGAGACGCCGCCGGTCACCCCGGCGCGGCAAGTGCGCCCAGCAGTGCCGCCGGTTCGATCAGTGCCGCCGAGCGCGCCGGATCGAGTTGAATGTGCCGGCTGCAGAAGCAGAACGATTGGCCCGCTGCAGGCTCGGGGGTGTTCGCGCTCGCGTCCGGCGTCTCGATCTCCAGCACTTCGTCCACGGCCAGCGCCAGGGTTGCGGTGCCGGCGTTGATCAACAGCATGGCCGGGCTGCCACCCTCGAATGCCGGTTGGCCGCTCATACGGCGCAGGTCGACGACGGGTAACGGTTGCCCACGGACCTCCAGGGTCGGCCTGCCGTTGCGGTCTGCAGGGCCGAATGCCTCCGGACCGCGGATTTCGACCGCTGCCTGGATGTCGATGGCGAACAGGACGGTGCCTGCACGCACGACGACGATCTCGAACAGGTCGGCAGGCGATGCGCGTGTTTCCGTTACAGGGTGGGCGGGTACGGGCATGCGATGGGCGTGGCGAAGACGATGGGAAAGGAGATCTGGATGATGACGCCTGGACGCAACGCGCGGCCGCGTCGGCGTGCGCGTGCAAGGCGATGGTTCAGTGTCTATCAGGCGGCTGCGCGTGGCGCGCCGACGGTGCCGACGCGTGGAAAATGCGGACGCAGCAGGCCGACGAGCTGGTCCATGCCCGGAATGGAGTGGCCGAACTCGTCCCAGCGCGCATTCACCAGGCCGGACACCACGATCTGCCCGGTCTCGATGTGGGTCATTGCCCAGTACGGAACGGCACGCGCGCTGATGGCCATGTCCAGTACCGGCACGACGGCAGAATGCGAGCGGCTGTCATGGATGCGGCGCTTGACTGCTTCCAAGGCGTCGGGCGGGCCTTCGATGTACTGGAAAAACCGCTGCCCGTCGACGATCAGCGCACCGGTAACGTCCACCCGGCGATTGAACGTGGCAGATTGCGAGACGATCTGGTGGAGGGCTTGATTGGACAGCTCAGCCGACATGCGGCTGGAGTAAGCAAATGCATGGAGCATGGAAGGGGCTTCTTGTGACGCACGTCACTATACGCACGCAAGCCCGGACCGTCGTGAGGCTTTGCTCACGCCGCGATTGGCTCCGCGCACTGGATCAACAGCCCACCAACCGGTCGGCACCGAGACCGCCGCGATGCTGGCTGCGGTACTCGGTAGGGCTCGCGTCGACCTGACCGCGGAAGTGCCGACGGAACGATTCCTGCGAACCAAAGCCGGCCTGTTCTGCAATCCACTGCAGCGGCCGGTCAGTGGTTTCCAGCAGCTCGCGTGCGAAAGCCACGCGCTCGCGGATCAGCCAGTCGATCGGCGACAGGCCGGTGGCGTCCAGGAACTGCCGCTGCAGCGTGCGTTGGCTGAGCGCGGCCTGCTCGGCGAGGCTGCCCAGCGAGTGGGGCTCGCGCAGGTTGCGGCGCATCCATTCCATCAGCTTTGCCAAGCGGGTGGGCTCGCCGTGGGGAATGGCGCGGCTGACGCGCTGGCTGCGCCCGGCATCACGCCACGGTGCCAGGACCAGCCGTTCGGCCACCAGGTTGGCCACGCGCGCGCCGTAATCCTTGCGCACCATGTGCAGCATCATGTCCATGCCGGTGGCCGAGCCGGCCGAAGTGATGATGCTGCCGGTATCCACGTACAGCGCATCCTCGCGCACATCGATGCGTGGGAACTCGCGTGCCAGCGCTTCGGTGAGGCGCCAGTGGGTGGTGGCCTGGCGGCCATCGAGCAGCCCGGCCCAGGCCAGCACGAAGGCACCGGAGCAGATCGAGGCGATGCGCGCGCCACGTGCGTGGGCACGGATCAGTGCATCGAGCAGTGCCTGCGGTGGGCGCTCGCTGGGTTCGCGCCAACCGGGAATGACGATGATGTCGGCGTCATCAACCGCGCTGAGATCGTAGGGAAGCTGCACCTGCGCATTGCCGAGCATGCGCAGCGCACCGGGTTCGCCCGCGCACAGCTGGGTGCGGTACCAGGCCACGCCGAGTTCCGGCCGCACCGGCGCGAACAGGCCAACCGCGCAGCCGAACTCGAACAGCCCCTGGCCGTGGCAGGCGACGATGGCAACGAGCGGCGCGGTGGGATCGGCGGGTGGGCTGGGCATGGCTTGATGCTACGGGTGGCGGTGCGTGGCGTTGCGTGATGCGCGGGCATGAGGTGATGCCGGGCGGGCATATGGGAACCGGGGTCGGATCCCTTCCGCAGGAAGGGCTCTGACCCCGTGGTGGGGAGGCGTGCGTGGGGTCAGAGCCCTTTCCTATGGAAAGGGATCCGACTCCGTGGGGGACCCTGTGCGTGTGCGCCGCCTAACGTCATTACCAGCGGTCATGTGGGTGGCCGGATGTTACGGCTGGGTGACGCGATCGCGCCTGTCGCACCAGGTGAACAGGCCCTTGAATGGAAGCGTGTTTCCGGCCCCCCCACGAGCCCCCATGCCTGCCGCCCACGCCCCTGTCCTGAGCACTCTCGCTGTTCTGATCACAGCCATCCTTGCCGCCTCGCCCAGCCATGCGGCTGAAGCAGACGCAGATCCTGCTGCCACCGCCGCGACAGCCAACGTGGCAGCGTCCACGCTGGATGCGGTGGTGGTCACCGGCTCACGCACCAGCACGCGCACGGTGAAGAACAGTTCCACGCCCATCGATGTGATCTCTGCAGAGGACCTCGCCGCGACCGGGCAGGGCAACCTGCTGGAAGCGCTGCAGCGCAGCCTGCCGTCGCTGAGCCAGATCGGCGGCTACCAGAGCGACCAGGAGAGCCTGATCCGTGGCTACCAGCTGCGCAACCTGTCGCCGGGCTACACGCTGGTGCTGGTGAACGGCAAGCGCCGCAATGCCAGCGCTTACGTGAGTGGCGCAAACGGTGGTGGCTTTCCGGGCCACGCCTGGGCCGACCTGGCGTTGATTCCGGTCTCGGCCATCGACCACGTGGAGGTGCTGCGCGATGGTGCGTCGGCCATCTATGGCTCGGACGCGATCACCGGCGTGGTCAACGTGATCCTGAAATCGCAGGCGCACGGTGGCGATGTGTCGGTGGAGAGCGGGCAGAGCATCGATGGTGATGGTTCGCGTACCAGCGTGCGCGCCAATGTCGGGCTGCCGTGGGGCCAGGATGGCTTCGTCAACCTGTCCGGCGAGAACACGCGGCAGCACCACGCGATCCGCACCCGTCGCTACATCGATGGCTACCTGAGCTATCCGGCAGTAGATGCCAATGGCAACCGGGTCGCACTGCGCCCGAACAATCGCTTGCCGACGGGTGCATCGCCGAACCCGGCCGAGGCCAACCGCGATGCCGAGGCCAACACCATCCTCAGTTCGCCGTCGTACGCGTTGAAGGCTTTCGCAGTGAATGCAGGCCATGGCCTGGGCGAGAGCGCGCAGTTCTACGCCAACGCCACGGCCAGTGACCGCACCGCGCAGGCGATCCAGAACTTCCGCCTGCCGGCGACCATCTTCACCACCTACAAGGCACCCGGCGTGCTGAGCGTGTTTCCCGATGGCTTCCTGCCGGTGCTGGAGACCAAGGAAAAGCAGTACACCGGCACTGCGGGCGTGAAGGGGCAGATCGCGGGCTGGGATTACGACGCCAGCCTGACCGGCAACCGCAGCACGGTGCGCACCTATACCCGCAATTCGGTGAACTACTCGCTGCCGTATCCCGGTTCGCCCACTGACTTCTATGACGGCAAGCTGGACTACCAGCAGGGGATCGCCAACCTCGACCTGCGCCGTGGCTTCGAGGTGGCGGCCTTTGCGTCGCCGCTGGAAGTGAGCGCAGGCGCCGAGTACCAGCACGAACAGTACGAACGCGGGGCCGGGCAGTGGGAGTCGTACACCGGCTTCGGTGCAGCCGCGTTCGTGGGCTACTCCACCGCCGATGCGGTGAAGGCGACGCGCAACAGCAAGGCGGTCTATGTGGGCGCGGCCAGCAACATCACCTCGCGCTGGTATCTGGATGCAGCGGCGCGCTGGGAAGATCATTCCGACTTCGGCAGTGTCTCCACTGGCCGCCTGACCACGCGCTTCGACTTCACCGACGCGTTGGGTGTACGCGCGACGGTCAGCAACGGCTTCCATGCGCCCAGCCTGGGCGCACAGTTCTACCAGGCCACGGGCAGCTGCCCGTGCGGGACCACGCTGGTGGCGCAGGTGTCTTCACCGGCGGCGGTTGCGCTGGGTGCTACGCCGCTGAAGCCCGAGAAAGCCACCAACTACAGCCTGGGCGTGACCTGGGACCCGAGCCCGGCGTTCCATCTGGCCGTGGATGCGTACCAGATCGACATCCGTGGCCAGCTGGGCCAGTCCAGCCAGATCGGCTACAACGCGCAGGATCCGGCGCGCATCACCGACAACAGCGGTACGGTGCTGAGCGCGGCGCAGAAGAACACCATCGATGCGCTGCTGGGTTCCGCCGGCATCAGCATCCTGCCGGGTGATGCGTTCTACGCCAGCTACTTCACCAATGTGGGCAATACCCGCACGCGCGGTGTCGAGCTGACCCTGGAAGCCAACCAGGACACTGCGTGGGGCAAGCTGCGCTGGAGCTACGCGGCCAACGTCGGCCGTACCACCATCCAGAAGGTGAGCGACATTCCGGCGGCGCTGCAGGGGCTGCCGAACATCAACCTGCTGACCAAGAGCAGCGAATACGCGCTGCGCTTCCGCACGCCCAGCTACACCCAGGTAGCCGGGCTGGGCTGGCAGAACGGGCGCTGGCGTTCGAACCTGGATTTCACCTACTACGGACCGATCAAGCGCCTGAACAACGGCGTGGAGTACAAGCAGCCGCCGGTGCTGGTGACCAACCTGTCCGGCGGCGTGGAGCTGGGGGCGGGCTGGAGCGCGGCGCTGGGGATCAACAATGTGTTCGACAAGCGCACGCGCAAGGTGCCCGCGTATGCGCGCAGTGCCACCGATGTGGCGAGCATCGAGACGACGTGGGACAACGGCGACGTGTTGGGCAACGTCGGGGCGTATTGGTATGGGCGGATCAGTTACCGGTTCTGATCTGGGGCAGCCGAGCATGGCTCGGCTCTACAAAGGCGGGAAGCAGCCGAGCATGGCTCGGCTCTACAAAGGCGGGAAGCAGCCGAGCATGGCTCGGCTCTACAAAAGACGAAGGGCGGCCGGAGGTAGTTCGGCATTATCGAGGAGCAGTTCATGTCTTCTGCATTGAAGGTGGTTGCATTGGTGGGGTCGCCGACCAGTTCGGCGGCATCGCGCACGTTGCTGCTGGTGCGGCATCTGCTGGCGTCGCTGCAGCAACGCGTGCATGCCAGCGTGGAGCTGGTGGAGCTGGCGCCGATCGCGCGCTCGCTGGGCCAGTCGTTGTCGCGCGATGAGGCGGGGCCGGAGGTGGAGCAGGCGCTGCAGAGCATCGAGGCCGCAGAGCTGCTGGTGGTGGCCGCGCCGGTCTATCGCGGCTCGTATCCCGGGTTGTTCAAGCACCTGGTCGACTTCGTCGGGCTGGAGGCGCTGGTGGATACGCCGGTGCTGCTGGCGGCGACCGGTGGCAGCGAGCGCCATGCGCTGATGATCGACCACCAGTTGCGGCCGTTGTTCAGTTTCCTGCAGGCGCACACGCTGCCGATCGGGGTGTACGCCACGCCTGCCGACTTCGACGGCGAGCACATCAACAGTGCTGCCTTGCAGGCACGCATCGCGCTGGCAGCCGAGCGTGCGGCCGGCCACCTGGCGACGCAGGCGCTGGCGGTAGCGGCGCCGCTGCGACGCATCGCCTGACGCCATAACCGGCGGCGCTTTGCTTATGGCCACGCTGCATCTGCATGGCCGGATCTGACCGCCGATTGTCGCCAGGCGTCGCTGCCGCAGCCGCCGGCATCTCTAGCATCGATATCGAAGCGGCATCGCATTGCCGGCCCAGATGAGGACCCCCCAGTGACGCTCGACGCAGCAAGCAAACCCATCCTGTTCCTGCTCGATCGCGAGTTCGAGGACGGCCAGATTCCAGGCCAGCGCTTCTTCTGCCGGCACAGCCTGTTGCTGGAAGGTGCACTGTCGAGCATCGACGGCCTTGATGCGCAGCTGGACGTACGTCGCATCGGCTTCGCGCGGCCGCGCCGCGAGGTGATCGCCGAGATCGGCGAGCAGGACCAGTCGCTGCCCAAGCTGGTGCTGCCGCAGGGCGTGCGCAGCGACCTGGCCAGTGGCGCGCACCAGGACCGCCAGTACATCTCCGGTGCCGAACCGATCCTGGCTGCGCTGAACGGGTTGCTTGGCATTCCCGTGGCCCACCCCTGAGCGAGGACGCGACCATGAGTTATCAGATCAGCGTGCTGGACAAGAGCCCGGTGGCCGAGGGCGCTTCGCCGGAGCAGGCGCTGCGCAACAGCCTGCAGCTGGCGCAGCGCGCCGAACAGCTGGGCTATCACCGCTACTGGTTTGCCGAGCACCATGCCGCACCGACGTTGGCCAGCCCTGCACCGGAAGTGCTGGCGGCCTGGGTGCTGGCGCAGACCCGGCGCATCCGCATCGGCAGTGGCGGGGTGATGCTGCGCCACTACGCGCCGTACAAGGTGGCGGAGAACTTCAACCTGCTGGCGGCGCTGGCGCCGGGGCGCGTCGATCTGGGCGTGGGCAAGGCCCCCGGCGGCCTGCCGGCCTCGACTGCCGCGCTGGCAGCCGGGCGTCCGCCGTTCGCCGACTTCGACCAGCAACTGCGCGACCTGGAGGGTTATCTGGCCGGCGCCGAAAGCGAGGCGCTGGCGCGGCCGGTTCCGCAGCAGGCGCCGGAGCGTTTCCTGCTCGGCGCAAGTCCACAGAGCGCAAAGCAGGCGGCCGAACTGGGCTGGCGCTTCGTCTACGCCGCGCACTTCGATGGTGACCCGAAGCACATCGAGGCCGCGTTCGACGCCTACCGCAGCGTCGCCTCGCAGCCGCCGCTGCTGGCCACGGTGGCCTTCGCCGCACCGACTGCGGAAGCCGCTTCGCGTCATATCGGTGCGCTGCGCGTCTACAAGCTGCACCTCGGTCCCGGGCAGGCGGTGAACCTGCCCAGCCCGGAGGCGGCTGTCGAGTACGCGCGCCAGGTGGGCGTGGCCGACTTCCGCATCGAGGAAACGCGCCCCAGCGTGCTGTCCGGCGATGCGCAGCACGTGCGCGGCGAACTGGATGCGCTGCACCGGCGCTTCGGCGTGGGCGAGTTCATCCTCGATGCGCCGGTGGCTGACCTCGACGCACGCCTGACATCCCTTGAACTGCTGTCGCCCGCGCCGCGCGCGGCGGTGGCCTGACCTGCAGGAGCGTTTCCCATGAGCACGACCCCGCGCCACATTCCGTTCGGCATCATGCTGCAGGGCCCCGGCAGCCACATGCATGCCTGGAAGCACCCGTCCAACCCGGCCGATGCCAGCGTCAACCTGCAGTTCTACATCGACATCGCGCGCACCGCCGAAGACAACGGCATCGCCTTCGGCTTCGTGGCCGACGGCCTGTACATCAACGAGAAGTCGATCCCGCATTTCCTCAACCGCTTCGAGCCGATCTCGCTGCTGTCGGCGCTGGCCACGGCCACGAAGAAGATCGGCCTGGCCGGCACGCTGTCGACGTCCTACAGCGACCCATTCACCGTCGCCCGCCAGTTCGCCTCGCTGGATCTGCTCAGCGGCGGCCGCGCCGGCTGGAACGTGGTGACGTCGCCGTTGGAGGGCTCGGGTCGCAATTATGGCCGCCCACATCCCGAGCATGCACTGCGCTACCAGATCGCCGACGAGTACCTGGAGGTGGTGCAGGGGCTGTGGGATTCCTGGGATGACGATGCCTTCGTGCGCGAGCGCGACAGCGGTACGTTCTTCGCGCCGGAAAAGTTCCGCCGCCTCGACCACAAGGGCCGCTTCTTCCAGGTGGAAGGCCCGCTCAACATCCAGCGTTCGCCACAGGGCCAGCCGGTGATCTTCCAGGCCGGTTCGTCCGACGATGGCATCGCGCTGGCCGGCAAGTACGCCGATGCGGTGTTCACCCATTCGCCGTCGCTGGAAGAAACCCGCGCGTTCACCCAGAAGGTGAAGAACTCGGCGATCGCGCATGGCCGCAGCGGCAACGACGTGAAGATCTTCCCGGGCATCGGCCCCATCGTCGGCCGTACCGCAGAGGAGGCCGAAGCCAAGTACCAGGCAATCGCCGCACTGGCCACGCTGGAGGATGCACTGGCGTACCTGGGACGCTTCTTCGATCACCACGATTTCAGCCAGTACGATCCGGACGCGCCGTTCCCGGAGCTGGGTGAGATCGGCAGCAACTCGTTCCGTTCCACCACCGATCGCATCAAGCAGGATGCGCGGGAGAAGGGGCTGAGCCTGCGCCAGGTGGCACTGGAAGCCGTGAGTCCACGACCGAACTTCATCGGCACGCCGGAGCACGTGGCCGATGAGTTGATCCGCTGGTTCGATGCCGGTGCCAGCGACGGCTTCATCCTCGGTTTCGCGGCGCAGCGCGAAGGCCTGGACGATTTCGTGACCCAGGTGCTGCCGATCCTGCAGGCGCGCGGCTACCACCAGCGCGAGCTGGAAGGGCAGACCCTGCGCGAGCATCTGGGCCTGCCGTACAAGGCCAGCCGCCATTCGACCGATGCCGAGCCGGCGCGGAAGGCGGGGTAGGGCAATGAGCGGAGACACTGCGGTAGCACCGGGGCATGCCCGGCGGATTTCCCAATCGACGGGCATATTGCCCGAGATCGCGGCACGCGCCGAGGCCACCATCGCGATCCGCCATGACCTGCACCGCCACCCGGAGCTGGCCTTCGAGGAGCACCGCACCAGCGCCCGTGTGGCCGAGTTGCTGCAGCAGTGGGGCTATGAGGTGACCACCGGTCTCGGCGGCACCGGCGTGGTCGGCACGTTGCAGCGTGGGCAGGGCAGCCGTCGGCTGGGGCTGCGTGCGGACATCGATGCCTTGCCGATCCACGAAGACTCGGGGCTGGCCTACGCCAGCCAGACCGACGGCCTGATGCATGCCTGCGGCCATGATGGTCACACCGCCATCCTGTTGTCCGCCGCGCATTACCTGGCCCATCACGGCACTATCGACGGCACCTTGCAGCTGGTGTTCCAGCCAGCCGAGGAAACCGGCTCGGGTGCATCGAAGATGATCGCCGACGGCCTGTTCGAGCGCTTCCCGGTGGATGCGATCTATGGGCTGCACAACTGGCCCGGCGTACCGGTCGGCCACTTCGGCTTCGTCGACGGCCCGGCGATGGCGTCGGTCGACTGGGCGCGGCTGAAGGTGATCGGCAAGGGCGGCCACGGTGCCGAGCCGCAGGGCAGCGTGGACCCGATCCTGGTCGCCGCGCACATCATCACTGCATTGCAGAGTGTGGTGTCGCGCAATGTCGACCCGCGGCAGATGGGCGTGGTCACCGTCGGTTCGATCCACGGTGGGCAGGCCGCCAATGTGATTCCGGACGTGGTCGAGCTGAAGCTGACCGTGCGCGCCTACCTGCCCGAGGTGCGCGACACGCTGCGCCGCCGGGTGACCGGGATTGCCGAGCAGACCGCTGCCGCTTTCGGGGCACGCGCCGAAATCGAGTTCCCGCGTGGCTTCCCCAGCGTGATCAACCACCCGCAGCAGACCGCCTACATCCGCGACGTGGCGGTGCAGGGCTTCGGCCACGAACAGGTGGTGCCGGAGTTCGCGCCGCGCACCGCCAGCGAGGACTTCGCTTTCCTGTTGCAGGCACGGCCCGGGAGTTTCGTGTTCGTCGGCAACGGCGACAGCGCACCGTTGCACAGCCCGCGCTATGTGTTCAACGACGCGGCCATCGCACCGGCCGCCAGCCTGTGGGCGCGACTGGCCGAAGACTATCTGGTGAAGGACGTGGCATGAGCAGCAACGAACGCTTCCTCTATACCTCGGTGGATGATCCATTGGCGCGGCCGCTGTTCGATGGCCTGGAGCAGGAGTACGACAGCCGTTACGCCGACGTGCGCCGACGCATCGGCGGCAGCGCCCGCGAGGAGCTGCAACGCTATCCGGCGCAGGCCTTCGCGGCGCCGGTAGGCGCGTTCGTGCTGCTGCTGCGCGATGGTGTGGCGATCTCCGGCGGCGCCTTCATGCCGCACCGCGATCCGGACACCGCCGAATTCAAACGCATCTGGACGCTGCCCGGGCTGCGCAGGCAGGGCATCGCGCGTCGCGTGCTTCAGGAACTGGAAGACCAGGCGGCGCGGCAAGGGTACCGTCGGGTGTTCCTGACCACCGGCTTCCGCCAGCCTGAAGCCGTCGGCCTGTACCTCAGCCACGGCTATACCGCGCTGTTCGACCTGCAGGCCGACCCGGAAACCATCGCGCACCTGCCGTTCGAGAAGCATCTACGTGCGCCGGCGCCAGTGCTTTCGCCGTCGCAGACCGTGCTGCACGGAGCCCACGCATGAGCACGCCTTCGACTGCGCTGGATGGCATTGCCGCACCCCCCGCGCCAGCACCGGCGTTGAAGATCGTGCCGGCCCGGCATCCGCTGCAGGTGGTCGGAACCCTTCTGGCGTTGGCGTTGATCCTGATCGGGCTGCAATCGGTGCTGGGCAATCCGCGCTGGGGCTGGGGCACGTTCGCCGAGTGGTTCTTCGCGCGCCCGGTGCTGGAAGGCCTGGGTCGCACGCTGCTGCTGACCGCACTCGGTACTGGCCTCGGTTTCGCGCTGGGCACCTTGCTGGCGTTGGCCCGCGTGTCCGGCTCGCCGCTGCTGTCGGCGGTGTCGTGGGGCTATGTATGGCTGTTCCGTTCGATCCCGCTGCTGGTGCTGTTGCTGCTGCTGAACAACCTGGGCTACCTGTACAGCACCATCGAGCTGGGCGTGCCGTTCACCGGCATCAGCCTGTTCTCGTACCCGACCACGCAGCTGATCGGCGTGTTCACCGCCGCAGTGCTGGGCCTCACCTTGAATCAGGCCGCGTTCTCGGCCGAAGTGATCCGTGGTGGCATCCTCTCGGTCGACCATGGCCAGTACGAGGCGGCAGCGGCACTTGGCCTGCCGCGTGGCCGCCAGGTGCGCCGCATCATCCTGCCGCAGGCGATGCGTTCGATCCTGCCGGCCGCGTTCAACGATGTGATCGGCCTGGCCAAGAGCACCTCGGTGGTCTACGTGCTGGCGCTGCCGGAGCTGTTCTACACCGTGCAGGTGATCTACCGCCGCAATCTGGAAGTGGTGCCGCTGCTGATGGTGGCCACGGTCTGGTACCTGGTGATCCTTACCGTGCTGTCGCTGTTGCAGCGGCGCGTGGAGCAACGCTTCGCGCGCGGCCAGCTGCAGCGCGAGCGCTCGGTGTCGCGGGTGTCATCGCCCCCGCGTGTGCAGGGCGAAGCCGCACCGCGCGTAGCAAGCCGCCCGCGTATCGCCACCCAGGTTGAAGCGGGCGAGGGCGCGGCGGTGTCGCTGCATGGCGTAGGCAAGGTGTTTGGCGACCAGCCGGTCCTGGAAGACGTGAACCTGGACCTGCGCGCCGGCAGCGTGACCGTGCTGATCGGCCCTTCGGGCGCCGGCAAGTCCACGCTGCTGCGGCTGATCAACCACCTGGAACGCGCCGACGGCGGTTACGTGACTGTCGGCGGCCAGCTGATCGGCTACCGCCGCGAGGGCGACACCCTGTACGAGCTGCCCGAGCGCGAGATCCGACGCCGCCGTGCAGAAGTGGGCATGGTGTTCCAGGGCTTCAACCTGTTCCCGCACCTGACCGCGCTGGAGAACATCATCGAGGCACCGATCGCGGTGCGTGGCGTGCCGCGCGCGCAGGCCGAGCAGCAGGCGCGCACGCTGCTGGAACGGGTCGGCCTGGCCGACAAGGCCGATGCCTTCCCGCGCCAGCTGTCCGGTGGCCAGCAGCAGCGCATCGCGATTGCCCGAGCGCTGGCCCTGCAGCCGAAGGTGCTGCTGTTCGACGAACCGACGTCGGCGCTGGACCCGGAACTGGTGGCCGAGGTGCTGAGCGTGATCGAGGAGCTGGCCCGCTCCGGCACCACGCTGGTGATCGTCACCCATGAGCTGAGCTTCGCCCGCCGCGTAGCCGACCACGTGGTGATGATGGACCAGGGCCGGGTGATCGAGCAGGGCACGCCCGAGGTGCTGTTCGAACGCCCGCGCCAGCAGCGCACCGCCGATTTCCTGGCCAAGACCCTGTAACCGAGAAAGGAACACCATGAGCCCTGCAGCACCGCGTCGTCCCTCGCGCAGCACCCTGTTGATCGTGGGCGTGCTGGTCATCGGCATCACCGGCATCGTCTATTCGCGCGTGCGGCAGGCACCGGATGCCGGCGCCGTGGCCGCGACCAGCCTGGCCGGTGCGAACACGGCGGTGTTGAAAGGCACGTTCGATCCAGAGGCGCAGGCATTGATCCCCTCGGGGTATCGCTTCGTCACGCCCGGGTCCTTCACCGTGGCCACCCATCCAGGGCAGCTGCCGCTGGCCGACTACGGGGCCGACAGCAAGGACGTTGTGGGCATCGAGCCCGACATCGCGCGCCTGATCGCCGATGCGCTGGGCCTGAAGCTGGTGATCGTGCCGGTGGCCTGGGCCGACTGGCCGCTGGGTCTGGAATCAGGCAAGTACGATGCGGTGCTGTCGAACGTGACGGTTACCGAAGAGCGCAAGAAGAAGTTCGATTTCTCCAGCTACCGTTTCGACCTGCTGGGCATCTACACGCGCGCAGACGGGCCGATCCAGAAGATCGAGAAGCCGGCCGATGTGGCCGGGCTGAAGGTGGTGGTGGGTGCCAGCACCAACCAGGACCAGATCCTGCGGCAGTGGGACCAGCAGAACATCGCGGCGGGATTGAAACCGGTGGAGTACCAGTACTTCGATGACGCCGTGGTCGGGCGGCTGGCGGTGATCACCGGCCGCGCCGATGTGTCGTTCGAGCCCAACGCCACCGGCGCCTATTCCGCACGCGACGGTAAGGTGCGGCGCGTCGGCCTGTTCCCCGGTGGCTGGCCGAACGCTGCGGCGATCTCGGTGACCACGCGCAAGGGCAGCGGCCTGGCTGATGCAGTGACGCAGGCGCTGAACACCCAGATCGCCAGTGGCACCTACGCGCAGGCGCTGAAACGGTGGAACGTGGCCGAGGAAGCCGTGCCGCAGTCGCAGACCAACCCGCCGGGATTGCCGACGTTGCAATGACACCGGGCGTGGCCCGGCGCGACCTCCGCTTTTGTAGAGCCGAGCCATGCTCGGCTGCTTTACCAGCGCGCCTCCAGCGTTCTGAACGGTTTCGCCAGGCGCACGCCCTCGGCGTCGAAGTCGGAAACGCTGCGTCCGTCCACACGCACCGTCTTCGGCATCGTGCGCGCCGGCCACCAGACCTTCACCGCCGTTCCGTCGCGCAGCCCTTTGCCAAGCCCCACCTTCAGCACCCCGTCGCGCTGCCGCGCCTGCATCTGCAATGTGCCATACGCCGTCGGCAGGCGTTCCACCGCCAATCCATCCCCCGCCACCCACGAGGGCGGTGTGCCCGGCAGCAGCGAGAGCGCATCATCGTCTTCGCGCATCAGCATGCCGAACAGGGTGCGGCCGTACTCGGCACCGATCCAGGTATGCGGCATGTCGCCGAGGTAGCGCGGGAAGCGCAGCCGTGAATGCACTACTTCGGCCAGCACCTGCCATTCAAGCGGGCGCCGGTCGTGAAGCAGGCCCTGCAGCAGCTCGTCAGCCACGTCTGGCTGGCCCAGGTGCACATAGCTCAGCACGTTGCGGATCTCGTACGGCGTGTAGGCATACAGCGCACCGGGCTGGCTGCGCTTGCGCACGTCTTCCAGGTAGCGGGCGAAGGTGGTCCGCAACGCCTCGGCCGGCAACACGCTCTGCGCGCCGGTCGGGTCCAGGGCGATCGACACGCCGGTGGGGTCACCATCGCCAAGATCGGCCGATGACGGAATGAAGTCGATGCCCTTCCACGCCATCGTTGCGCGGATCGAGGCACGCAATGCGTCGTACAGCGCTTTGTACTGCTCGCGCGCCCAACGGGCGGTTTCGTGGTCGCCCAGCGCCTCGGCCAGCCACGCGCCGTCGTGCCACCCCTTCAGGCCCCAATAGTCATCCCAGTAGCTGTGGGTGGGTGATGGATAGCCCTCATGGCTGATCGATGGTGCAAGGATGCCCGCAAAGCGTTCCGGGGCAGGCTGGTCAGCCTTGTATCCGGGCACCAGCGTGCGCTCGCGCAGTTCCTGCAGGAAGTGCAGCGCGGCCTTCACCTTCGGCAGGTAGTCACGCACCGACTCGGGTCCGCCATCCAGCCGTGCAACGTCGGCGACCAGCGCCACGTACTGGCCCTGGCTGTCGTACTCGATGTCCGAACCGAAGCCGGTGTTGACGCTGCCATCGTCATTGAGGATCGGCGAGACCAGGCCGTTGGCATGTACGCCGTGTTCGCTGTACCAGGCCAGGTAGTCGCGCGCGACCTTGGCCTCGCCCATGCGCAGCAGCACGGCCGATGTGGCCATGCCGTCGCGGATGAAGGAGCGGTTGTAGTTGCGCGGGCCGGGCTGCATCGCCGGGCCGGTCTGGTTGATCAGCATGTAGGCGGCCTGCGCGCGCAGCATGTCCACCAGTGATGGATCGGGCAGGCGCAGGCCGACCTGGCCCAGCCGTGCCTGCCAGTCCGCGGACGCCTGCGTGGCCAGTGAATCGAACGCCGCATTGGCATCGCGGGGAAGCGTGGCCAGATCCAACGCAGGCGCTTCGGGCAGCACGCCATTGGCATCCGCGGCGGCGGTGCCCAACGGGAACGCGACCACGATGGCATCGCTGGTTCCCGGCGCCAACGAGACGCGGTAGTCCAACGCAGCCGAGGCAAGACCCTGGTCATCATGCGCCTGTTGCGCGGAAGGCAGTTGGCCGGCAGCGATGTCCGCGGTGATTTCCGTGGCGCCATCCCTGCCGAACGGCGCCGCGCCGGATGCAGCCACTGGCGTGAGCGACTGCAGCAGCGTGCGGCCATTGATGCGCACGGATTGCCTGTCGATGGCCACATCGCGGATCGGCGACAGCCCGCCGTTCTGCCATGGCGGGTTCATCTGCATCGGGCGCACGACCAGGCTGAGCGTGCCGTCGATCCGGGTTTTTCCGGTGTTGTGCAGGCGATGACGCAGGAACGTTACCGGCTGGCCGTTGCGCTCGATGGCGAATACCTCGCTGCGCAACTCCAGCCCGGGCTGCGGTGACCACGTAGCGGAGGGCATCGGCTTCCAGCCGTCGCGCAGGGCATGCTGCATGGCCTGCGCGGCGGCGCCGGCGGTTTGGCCATCGGCATTGCGCCAGATCGGCTGCACCAACGGCGCGCCCTTGAAGGCTTCAAGATTGCCGTACTCGTCGAAGATCGATTTCTGTCGTCCTGCGTGCACACCGACGGCCGTCCAATAAGTCTGCTGCATCTGCAGCGACGCCGGGAACAGCGCACGCTGCGCGCCGCTGGCAGCGATCTGGTAGCGCTTCATCGGCGTCATCACGGCCTTCGGGCCGAGCAGGCGCAGGCGCGCGATCTGCGGTGCAGCGCCGTCCACGCTCAGGCGGAATGTACGTAACGGTTGTGCTGCAGTGGCGGCCAGCCAGCTTTGTCGATGATTGGCCGCTTGTGCATCGTGTGCGAGGTCCTGCCAACGGCCCTGTGCATCCTGCACCTGCAGTCGCGCGGCGCCGCGCGCGCCATCGGCCCAGTCCACGACCAGGCCAGCCGTTGATTGGGCCCGCGGCAGCGTGATCTCGAACGTATGGGATCCATTTGCCCCGGCCGGCATCGCGACGGTGCCGCCCCCTTGCCAGAGCGCCGCTGCCTGCGTTGCATCGATACCGCTGATGCGTGCGCTGAGCGTGCTGTCCAGTGGCTCCATCTCGAAGATCGACACGCCCCAATCGGAGGTGCGCTGCGGGCTGGCCAGCCGCAGGTAGCGTGCCTGCCGCGGCGCGAAGTACAGCGTTTCCACGTCGCCCAGCGAATCGGCCATCGTGTACGCGGTCTGCCACTGCGTGCCGTCCAGCGAGGTCTGCAGTGAATAGCCTTCCGGATTGGAGACATCCCAGGTAAGGCGCGCACCGGCCAGCAGGGTGGGCGCGCCCAGATCGATTTGGAACCAGTGGCCGGGGCTGAAGGCGCCGCCGGTCACGGTCTTCGGGTCGCCGTCGATCAGGTGGCCGATCGCCATCGCCGGTACCTGCTGCGAGGAACTGCTGGCCTGCCATTGGTTGCGCGGGGGGAGGGTCTGTGCCTGTGCGCTGGAGGCCAGGGCGGCCAACAGCAGGGCGGCGGCAGATCGCCATGGGATAGCTGAGCGGGAGACCTTGGAGCGTTCGGCGCGCAACGTCATTACAGACAGCCTCGCAGGTTCGACCGGAATCGGGCGAGTGCTACGCTAGCAAGGGATGTAATCGGTTACATGACGCACTGCAGCGCCGCAGGCCGCTTCCGTGGTTGACGCAGCCGAGCATGGCTCGGCTCTACATGGCTTCCGGCAGGTCAAACGGCATCCCCCGCTAAAGCTCCACCGTCTCCCACCATCGCGTACCCGCCTGCGGCGCCTGCATGTCCAGTGCTTCGCCCATCATCGGCGTGGCCACCGGCACATTCTTTGCGGCGGCCAATGCCGTGATGCGCTCGAACGGCTGCTGCCATGCGTGCAGGGCCAGGTCGAAGGTGCCGTTATGGATCGGCAGCAGCCACTTGCCGCGCAGGTCCAGGTGCGCCTGCAGGGTCTGTTCCGGCTGCATGTGCACGAACGCCCAGCGCGGATCGTAGGCGCCGGTCTCGATCATGGTCAGGTCGAACGGTCCGTACTTCTCGCCGATGGCCTTGAAGCCATCGAAGTAGCCGGTGTCGCCGCTGAAGAAGATGCGGAAGTCGCCGTCCTGGATCACCCATGACGCCCACAGGCTGCGGTCGCTGTCACCCAGCCCGCGGCCGGAGAAGTGCTGGCCCGGGGTCGCGGTCAAGCGCAGGCCACTGGCTTCAGTCGACTGCCACCAGTCCAGCTGTTCCACCTTGCTGGCGTCCACACCCCATGCAATCAGCTGGTCGCCGACGCCGAGCGGTGCGATGAAGCGCGCGGTCTTGCCGGCCAGCTGCATTACCGCGGCATGGTCGAGATGGTCATAGTGGTTGTGCGAGAGGATCACGCCGGCGATGGGCGGCAGTTCGTCGATGCTGATCGGCGGTGCGTGGAAGCGCGCCGGCCCCATCCACTGCACCGGTGAGGCGCGCTCGGAGAACACCGGGTCGGTCAGCCAGTACTGGCCACGCAGCTTCAGCAGGATCGTGGA
Organism: Stenotrophomonas sp. YJH_SMC_82; assembly: GCF_059368875.1. Classification (NCBI taxonomy): domain Bacteria; kingdom Pseudomonadati; phylum Pseudomonadota; class Gammaproteobacteria; order Lysobacterales; family Lysobacteraceae; genus Stenotrophomonas; species Stenotrophomonas sp. YJH_SMC_82. The sequence goes on along the minus strand of NZ_JCAFSE010000002.1, from coordinate 194,363 downwards.
GTGCCCAAGCCGGAACAGGCTGCGATCCGGCGCAGCATCCAGGGAGGCGCGGTCCAGCGGCTTCACCGGAATCGGGTGGGCGGGCACGGTGCCCTTGGGCTTGTTGAACAGGAACGTCCACCAGATCTCCGCACCGTCGCGCAGGCCCATCGCCGGACGGGGCAGGGCATTGCGGAACTTGCCGTCGCGGTACTGCGGCGAATCGGGGAAGTCGGGGAGGGACCAGGACTTGCAGAAGGTGTAGGCGGTCACGGCGAGGATTCCAAGCAGGAGGACAAGGAGCAGGCGCTTCATGGGTGACGTCCGCTGGGTACACTGCACAGTGTAGTTTCGCATTTTTCAAAAGTACACTGCTGGGTGTAAAATGGTGGCGTCCGTTCAGCTATCCGGTCTCCGCCATGCCCCGTGCCCCACAACGCCTGACCGACCGCAAACGCGAGGCCATCGTGCGCGCGGCGGTGGAGGAGTTCCGTGCATCGGGCTACGAGGCGACCAGCATGGACCGCATCGCCGAGGTGGCCGGGGTCTCCAAGCGCACCGTCTACAACCACTTCCCGAGCAAGGAAGCGCTGTTTTCGATGATCCTGGAGGAGCTGTGGGAACGCAGCGTGGCCAGCGACGCACTGCCGTATCGCGCGGACCAGCCGTTGCAGGCGCAGCTGCTGCAGTTGCTGGGCCAGAAGCTGGAACTGCTCAGCGATGCCAACTTCATCGACCTGGCACGGGTGGCGATGGCCGAGGTCATCCACTCACCGGAGCGGGCGCAGGCCATCGTCTGCCGCATGGGCGAGAAGGAAAGTGGCGAGAGTGCGTGGATCCGCGCAGCGATCGCCGATGGCCGGTTGCGAGAGGTTGATCCGGAATTCGCCGGCCACCAGCTGCATGGGCTGGTGAAGAGCTTTGCGTTCTGGCCGCAGGTGACGATGGGGCAGCCACCGTTGACCGCGCAGGAACGCGCACGCGTCGCCGAATCGGCGGTGGCCATGTTCCTGGGTTTCTACGCGGTCTAGCTGGCGGCGAAGCGACGGAACTCGTCGGCCGGCAGTGCGGCCGAGTACAGATAGCCCTGGCCGACATCCACGCCCAGCGCGCGCAGGTGCTGTTCCTGCGCCAGGGTTTCGGTCCCCTCGGCCACCACGATCGCGCCGCAGCGGTGCGCGACTTCGACGATGAAGCGAACGATCGACTGCGACTTGGCGTCGGACAGCGTGGCGATCAACGCCTGCTCGATCTTGACCTCGGCGATGGCCAGCTGCGAAAGCAGTATCAGGGTCGAATAGCCCGCGCCGAAATCATCCAGCGACAGGGTGACTCCGGCCGCCAGCAGCTGTGCGATGTTGGCATCGACCAGGTCACGCTCGACGATCTCGGTCCACTCGACGATTTCCAGCCGCAGCATCGCGCCGGGGATGTCGTGCAGCTGCAGCAGTTCCTGCAGGCGCAGGCCGAAGTCGGGCAGGCGCAGGGATTCGGCTGACACATTGACTGCGATGGTCAGCGCCGCGCCGTCCTGCCGGCAGTGCTGCAGGAAGTGCACCGCCGACTGCAGCGTGGCCCATTCCAGGTCTGCCAGCCGGCCCTGCCGGCGCAGCAGCGAGATCACCCGCATCGGTGCGATCGGCCGGCCTTCGCCATCGCGCATGCGCAGCAGCGCTTCGGCGCCGACCAGCTGGCGGTCCTGCAGGCGATGCTTGGGCTGGTAGCACAGCGGTGCGTCGCCCTGCTGCAGCCAGCGTTCGAGGGCGGCTTCGATCAGGGCGTCGATCTCGCCGTCGCGCTGGATCGGGTCGTCGAAGAACACGACGCCGGATTCGATCGCGCTCAGTGCCACGGTGATCGCGCGGAACGGAAGATGTCCTTCGTCGGCATCAACGGGGGGCTTCAATTCAACCACCGCACAACGGAACAGTGGCCGGAAGCCAGGCCAATCGCGGCCGACCCGATCGGCCAGGTTGCTGGCCAGCTCGGTGATCTGCGGTTGTATGCGCAGTTCGGACAAGGTCATGCCGCGCACCAGGATCGCCAGCGCGGCATCACCGAACTGGTAGACCTCCACGTCGTCCACCGCCAGCGATGGCAGCAACCGGTGGACGTCGGCCGGTGTATCGCGCTGCCACAGGCCGTTGTCCTGCAATGGCCCGTAGCGCAGGCGCAGATCGCGCAGGTTGCCCATCTCGGCCACGATCAGGCAGGCCTTGCCGATGCCGTCGTTGTCGCGCCAGTACCGCTGCAGGCGTTCACCGAGCGCACGCATGTTGGGCAGGCCGCTGATCGGATCGATGCGCAGCCACGCCTGTTCGCGCTGGCGCTGCGCATCGATCTGGGCATCGTTGTAGACCAGCGCGAACACTGCGCCGAGTACCAGCAGCGAGACCGGCAGTGCCAGCACGCGCTGGATCGCCAGTTCGGCCACCGGTAGTTGATCGGCCCCAATGATCGCCACACCCAGCGCCAGGCCCAGAGCGGTCATCCCGATACGCACGGACCACGCCTGCAGGATCATGCGTGGCGAGAGTTCGTTGAGCATGCGCGGGTGCAGGCGCCTGCGCAGCCAGACGCCGGCCACCATCTGCAACACGGCCTCGAGGCTGGCAGGCAGGAAGAACTGGGTGCCGACGAACTGGTAGCGGGCGAGCAGGGCGGCGGCCAGGCAGGCCAAGCCGCCGCGCCAGCCACCGAGCAGGCCACTGACCAGCAGGATGTCGAAGCCGAGGTGCAGCTTGACCACACCCTGGGTGTAACGGGCCACGAACCAGGAATTGAACAGGTAGATCAGGCCCAGCGCTATGCCGACATACAGGCGCCGTCCTTCAATGGCGTGCCCGGCGCGACGGGTGGCGATCAGCAGCACGCCGATCATGCCGATCACCGCCGTGGCCTGCAGCAGGTACAGCGGCAGGCTGGGCAGGGCGCTGTCCAGGACCTGGGCCGAGACCCGTGAAAGCGCATCCATAGCAGGTTCCCGCCTGTGACCGACGGCCAGTGACGAGCAGGGTAAACCACAGGCGCCTGTGCGGCCACCAAGGGGCAGGCCAAGGTCCCTGCGGTCAGTAGCGCGGGTCGGCGATGGCGGGCAGCACCAGTTCGCGCACGAAGGAGGACGGTGACAGCTGCAGCAGGGCGCGTACCATCGCCACGACATCATGGACCGGCACCAGTGCGCCGTCGCCGCGCGCTGCGGCGTCCGCTACCGGCACTGACAGTGCATCGTCGGTGTTGAGGTAGCCCAGCTGCAGACTGGTTACCGCCAGGCGCCGATCCCGGAAGCCTTCGCGCAGCGCATCGGCGATGCCGTTGAGCGCGAACTTGGATGCGCCGAACGCCACTTCCGGGCGGCCGCTGCGCGGCAGCGCCGAGGTCGAGCCGGTCAGCACCAGCTGTGGACGTGCTGCGCCCAGTACCCTCGGCAGCAGGCGCCGCAGCAGCACCAGGGTGGCGGTGATGTTGACGTCGACCAGCTGGGCAAGCGCGGCATCGCTTTCGTCGAGGAAGGCGTACTCGTCGCTGAAGGCCGTCTCTTCCCAGATGCCCAGGTTGTGGATGAGCACATCCAGATCGGCCGGCGCCTGCGCTGCGATGTGATTGGCAGCAAGGGTGGGCTGGGACAGATCCGCTTCGATCCACTGCAGGGTGACGCCCTCGGGGCATTCGAGGTCGTGCGGGCGGCTGCGCGAAACGCCGATGACGGTGTCGCCCGCACTGCACAGGCCTTCGACGAACGCTCGACCGAGGCCCCTGCTGGCGCCGATGACCATCAATTTCATGTGGCTTCCTTGTTGTGCTGCGGCGGCCTCAGTCGGCCGCCAGAATGGTGTCCCAATCGGCGAACGCGCGCAGGCCGCTGCGTCCGGCGGTGATGATCGAGGCGGTGTTGTCGAGCTGGCAACGGTATTGCGGCTGCAGCCCGGACGCCCGCGCGGACACGGCCATGGCGTGTACCAGCTGTCGCGCGTGACCGCGACCGCGGGCCTCGGGCAGGGTCAGTACGCCCATATCGGCGAAGGCTGGATCCAGGCTCCAGGGGTACATGCTTCCCGCAGCGACCAGGCGCTCGCCGTCGAAGGCACCGAACACCTGCCAGTGATCCAGCTCGACCCATGCGGCATCGAGATCGTCCTCGCTGGCGGTGGCCTGGAACGCGTTGAACGCTGCCGCGTCGGTCGCGCCGAGGCGGCGGATATGTGGTGGGGCAGGGTGTTCGGCGAGGGCGGCGAGTGTTGCGGTGGGGAAGTAGAAGACACGATCCGCGCCGTGCGTATGCTGGCCGAGCTGCTGCAAGCGCTGTTGCAGCTGCGCCAGTGTCCAGTGCGGTTGCGCACGCAGTTGCAGGCGAGCGGCCAGGGCAGGACGCAACAGCGCTCGGGCGGGGCCCGCGACCGGTTGTAACAGCATGCCGTCCTCACCCTCATCGACATCATCGCTGCACGCCAGGTGCAGCTGCGGCCCCTGCTGCAACGTGCGCTGGCCGGCGAACACGCGCTGCCAGGCAGCATCGATCAACGGGGAAATCGCATCATCCATGACAAACGGTTCGCTCAGTGTCGGGGCAGTTCAACCTGCAGGCCTGCGGCCTTCCATTCGGGATAGCCGGCGGCCAGTCGCTGCGCGCTGAGGCCGGCTTCGCGCAGCATCATCACTGCATCGTTGGACAGCACGCAGTAGGGCCCGCGGCAGTACGCGACAATGTGGACGGCGCGCGGCAGTTCGTCCATCCGCGCGTGCAGTTCAGTTGCGGGAATGTTCAGCGCGCCGGGCAGGTGGCCCAGATCGAATTCTTCGCGCGGCCGCACGTCCAGCAGTACCACGCTGTCGCGTTGCTCCAGCAGCTGCTCGACGGTCAGCCCTTCCAGTGCATCGCGGCGCTGCAGGCTGTCGGTGAGGACGCCCTGCATTTCGCTGCGCTGGTGGTCGGCATAGTCGCGCAGCGCGGCCAGCAGGTTGGCCAGTGGGCCGTCAGCGCTGCGGTAGAGGATGCGCTTGCCGTCACGGCGGGTCTGCACCAGGCCGGCACGACGCAGCTGCTGCAGGTGCTGGGAGGTATTGGCCACCGACAGGCCGCTCAGTTCGGCCAGGCGCTCGACCGCACGCTCGCCTTGGGCGATGTGCTCCAGCAGGGCCAGGCGGTGCGGGTGGCCCAGGCTGCGGGCGATCTCGGCCAGCGCTTCCAGCGGGGACGGCGGCAGCTCGGTTGCAGCGTTCATGCCGGGCACGCTAGCATCGATCTATCATTCAAGCAAATAATTGAAGGTTGGCGGAATGAGTGGCTGGGCGACGACATTGGTGATCGACGCGGTAGTGATCGGCGTGGGCGCGACCGCGCTGATGGATCTGTGGGCGTTGCTGCAGCGCAGGCTGCTCGGCATTCCGTCGCTGGATGTTGCGATGGTCGGCCGCTGGCTCGGCCACCTGCGGCGTGGGCGCTTGCGCCATGAGGGCATTGGTCGTTCGCTGCCGGTGGCCGGCGAGCGCGCGCTTGGGTGGACCGCGCATTACGTGATCGGTGTGGTCTTCGCCGCGGTGTTGCTGGCCGTGGTCGGGAACGGTTGGGTGCAGGCACCGACCCTGTGGCCGGCGCTGGCCTTCGGCATTCTCAGCGTTGCCGCGCCGTTCTTCATCCTGCAGCCGGGTATGGGCGCCGGCATTGCCGCTTCGAAGACCCCGGTGCCTGGCAAGGCGCGGCTGCGCAGCCTGGTGGCACACAGCGTGTTCGGCGCAGGCATGCACCTTTCCGCGCTGCTGTGGGCCGGGGTCCGTGCAGGATGAGCGAGAATCCGTGGGTCACCGGCAGCAGGAGCATCCCGCCATGGAAGCACCCGATCCCTTCACTGATGGCATGCCGCTGCCGTGGGCGTGGCGGGAAACATTGGCCGATGCGCGCATCGAGCGACAGTCGATCGGCGTATCGCGCGCAGACGTCGCCCGTGTGCATCGCCCGGGACAGGCTGATGCCTTCCTGAAATCGGAAGTGATCGACGCCTTCAGTGAGCTGGGCGATGAAATTGCCCGCCTGCGTTGGCTGCAGGGCCAGGGGCAGCCGGCGCCTGCAGTGATTGCCACTGCCGAAGAAGCGGGCCGGCGCTGGTTGCTGATGAGCGCGCTGCCCGGCCGCGACCTGGCCTCGTCGCCTGAGCTTCCGCCCCAGCGCCTGGTGGAACTGCTGTCCGATGCGCTGCGGGGCCTGCATGCCATACCGGTGGCAGCCTGTCCGTTCGACCAGCGGCTGGCCTCGCGCCTGCAGGCCGCGCAGGCACGGGTCGAGGCGGGCCTGGTCGACGCCGATGACTTCGATGACGAGCGCCTGGGGCAGAGCGCACAGCAGGTGTTCGCCGAACTGCGCGCTACCCGGCCCAATCACGAGGATCTGGTGGTCAGCCACGGCGACGCCTGCCTGCCGAACCTGCTGGCAGCCGAAGCCCGTTTCAGCGGTTTCATCGACTGTGGCCGGCTGGGTGTGGCCGATCGCTACCAGGATCTGGCGCTCGCCGCGCGCAGCCTGGTCCACAACTTCGGCGACACGCGCTGGGTCGCGCCGCTGTTCCGGCGCTATGGCGTTGTGCCCGACGAACGGCGGCTGGCGTTCTACCGTCTTCTCGACGAGTTCTTCTGAAACCGCACAGGGCAGCGTAGGGCAGGGCTGAACGGCGCCCTGCCAGCGGATGCGCGCGCCCTTAAAAATGGACGAACGTTCGTTCACTATTTGTGGCATGAACCGAACCGACCGCAACGAGCAACGCATCGCGCAGATCCTGCAGGCCGCCCTGCAGTGCTTTCTCGTGAAGGGCTTCCACCAGACCAGCATGCGTGACATCGCGCAGGCGGCCGGCGTCAGCCTCGGCAATCTCTACAACCACTTCCCGGGCAAGGAGGCGATCATCCTTGCGGTGGCCGTGGCCGAAGGCGAGGAACTGGCACCGTTGCTGCAGCGACTGGCCGCGTCCGATGGCGAGCGCGCACGGGTGCTGGTTTTCCTTCAGGACTTCCACGCACTGTGCCGGCAACCGGAGTGGGCAACGCTCGCCGTCGAAGTGCTGGCCGAGAGCGCACGCAATCCGGCCGTGGCCGAGGCATTTGCGGCCAATCGCAGGCAATTGCAGGCGACGCTGGCCGAAGCCCTGCAGCAGGTGGCACGGCGCGAACGTCGGCGCCCCGTGCTGGCCCCGGCACTGCAGGCACAGGTGCTGCTGGATGCCATCGAAAGCGATGCCCTGCGCCGAGGGCTGGGCGAAGCCGGGGGCACCGATGAGGCATCGCTGGATCTCGGCCTGCTTGCGCTGCTGCTGGGCGCACGCGCATGAGCGCCGTCGACCGGCGACTGCACGGCGTTGATCTGGCGCGTTACCTGGCCTTGGCCGGCATGGTGCTGGTCAACTTCCGCCTGGCGATGGCCGTGCCGGCAGAGGGCGCCGGATGGTTGGCAGGCGTCTTCCACTTTCTGGAAGGCAAGGCTTCGGCGACGTTCGTTACGCTGGCCGGGTTGGGCCTGGTACTGGGCACGCATCGGCAGGGTTGGTGGCCGGCCAGTGTGCAGACCTGGCGGCGCGCACTGTTCCTGCTGGTGCTGGGCCTGCTCAACCTGACGCTGTTCCCGGCCGATATCCTGCATTACTACGCGGTGTATTTCGCGCTGGCCGTGCTGTGGCTGCGGGCCTCGCCGCGGGTGTTGCTGGCCAGCATCGTGGGGATCGCGGCCTGTTCGTTCTGGGCGTTGCTGCACTGGGACTACAGCCAGGGATGGAACTGGCAGACGCTGGAATACGCCGGTCTGTGGCAATGGCCGGGCGCGGCCCGCAACCTGCTGTTCAATGGGTTCCATCCGCTGCTGCCGTGGCTGTGCTTCTTCCTGCTGGGCATGCTGCTGGCGCGGCTGCAACTGTCGCAACCGCAGGTCCAGCGCGCGCTGCTGGTGCTGGGCCTGATGCTGATCGTGGCTGGACATGGCGTGCAGCAGCTTGCGCAGGGAACGCCCTGGCAGGCGTGGCTGGGAACGCAGCCGATGCCACCGGGACCGGCCTACGTACTCACAGGCGCGGGCGCGGCCTGCAGTGTCATTGCAGCCTGCCTGTGGCTGACGCGTGTACGACCGGGTGACTGGCTGGAACCGTTCACCGCGGCCGGGCGCATGACCCTGACCCTGTACGTCTGCCATATCCTGCTGGGCATGGGCACGCTGGAAGGCCTGGGCCTGCTTGATGGCAGCGCGTCGCTCGCGTCGGTGCTGCTGTGGGCATTGTTGTTCCTGATGCTGGCCACGAGCGCAGCGTGGCTGTGGTCCTGGCGGTTCGCGCGGGGCCCATTGGAAGCGGTGATGCGACGCGTCGCCGGCTAGCACTTTGGTCGCGCAGGCACGATGTTGTGACGGACATGTCTGTGTCGCGGCCCGCGCATCTGCGATAGTGGCGGCAGGTAATACTCTCCGCTTGCATCCATGTCATTCGCTTCGGCGCAGCATCTCGGCGAAGTCCTTCAGCAGTCCTATGGCATCACCGCCAATGCCGTGGTGCCACGCCCGGTTGGCGCCGATGCCAACGCCAGTGTGTATCGCATCGATGCACGGCGCGGGCAATGGTGGTTGAAGTGCCGCAGTTACCAGGTTGCCCCTGCCGTCTGGGACACCCTGCATTGGCTGCGCGGCACGCTGGGCATCGAGGAAATCGTCGCGCCCTGGCCGGCCCTGACCGGTGGAGCGTCAGTGCAGCGCTGGGGCCTGCAGTTCACCCTGTTCCCGTATGTGGAAGGCCAGTCCGGCTTCGAGGCGGCGTTGAGCCGCACGCAGTGGCAACGATTGGGCGAGGTGCTGCGGCGCCTGCACGAGGCGTGCCCGCCACCGGCGCTGCAGGAGGCGCTGCCGAGCCTGCGGATGGAAACCGCGGCGCTTGATACGGTCGGGCAATGGCTGGCCGGCGAGGGCCTGGCGGCCGCCAGGGATGGGCTGGGCCGCGCCTTCGTATCCGTCTGGGACCAGCAGCATGCGCGCATCGCGGCGCTGCATGCGCAGGCACTGCAGCTGCACGCGGCGTTGCAGGATGTCCCGGTGCGGCTGCACCTGTGCCACACCGACCTGCATGCCGGCAATCTGCTGATGGGCAATGACGGCAGCCTGCACCTGATCGATTGGGATGGCCTGTCGCTGGCCCCGCGCGAGCGCGACCTGATGTTCATCGGTGGCGCGGTCGGTGGGCGCTGGGGGCGCGAGAACCCGTTGGGATTCGAGGAAGGCTATGGCAGTGACCGCGGCGATCCACGCTGGATCGCCTGGTACCGGCACTGGCGCATCCTGCAGGACCTGATCGAGTTCCAGCAGGTCCTGCTGGGCAGTGATGGAGAGGACCGTTCGCCGCAGCTGCGCCGGCAGTCGCTGCATTTCCTCAGCGAACAGTTCGCACCGGGCAATGTATTCGACGCGGCAGAGCGGGTGTATCGCGCGCTGTAGATCCACGCCATGCGTGCATGGCATTTTCTACGATGAACCCTCACGCTGCGCGATGAGTCGAGCATGGCTCGGCTCTACAGGGGGCCGCGGTGTCTGCGCGGGGTGTGGATCTACTCTGCGGGCTTGGCCGCTGCAGAGGCCGCCGCGCTTGCAGCGCGGCGTGACAGCACGGCTTCGCGGTGGGCGATGTAGGCGTTGGCGGCGAGGATGATGCCGGCACCGATGATCGTCCAGCGGTCCACCGTTTCGTTGAACAGCAGCCAGCCGAACAGCGTTACCAGGGGCAGCTGCAGGAAGCTGATCGGGGTCAGGGCGGAGACTTCGCCCAGCCGTAGCGCGCGGGTCCACAACAGCTGGCCGACGGTGCCGAGCACGCCGGTGGCCAGCAGCCACAGCCAGGCCGACCCGGTTGGCCAGGCCCAGACGAACAGCGCCGGCACCAGCGACAGCGGCACCCAGAACACGTAGGTATAGAGCACCACGGTATCGGCACTGTCGACGCGGGTCAGCTGCTTGATCTGGATCGCCACCAGCGAGCTGAGTACCGCCGCACCCACCGCGACCAGGCTGCCGGCGGTGAAGCCGGCGGTGCCGGGACGCACGATCACCAGCACGCCGATGAAGCCGACCACGACCGCGGCCCAGCGGCGCACGCGCACGGTTTCACCCAGCCACAGCACGGCGGCAATGGTGACGAACAGCGGCGTGGAATAGGAGAGCGAAACCGCCTGCGCCAACGGCAGGTGACCCAGCGCCCAGAACGCGCACAGCATCGAGCCCAGGCCGATTGCACTGCGCACGAAATAGCGTGGCAGCTGCTGCGTCTTCAAGGGCGCACGGCCGGGCCGCAGCAGCATCGGCAGCAGCGCCAGCAGGCCGAAGGCGTTGCGGAAGAACGCCACTTCCTGGGTGGGCACGTAGCGCGTGGCATAGCGGATCGCCACCGCCATCAGGCCGAACGCCATCGTGCTGCCTAGCATCAGCAGCGCCGCCCGCATCGGGGTGGCGCTGGGGGAAAGGGTGGGGCTGTTCACCACTGTGCGCCGAGCAGGCGGGGCTCCGGTTCGATCGGCACGCCGAATTTTTCCAGCACCGAGGCCGAGATGCGGCGCGCCAGCGCCAGCAGTTCAGCGCCGCTGGCATTGCCGTGGTTGACCAGCACCAGCGCGTGGCTGGGAGCCACGCCGGCATCGCCGTCGCGGAAGCCCTTCCAGCCGCAGGATTCGATCATCCAGGCCGCCGAGACCTTGCGCTTGTCGTCCTGCTCGGCCGGGAACACCGGCAGGTCGGGGAAATGCTGCAGCAGCACGTCGACCTGCTCCAGCGGGAGCACCGGGTTCTTGAAGAAGCTGCCGGCATTGCCGAGTACCTCCGGGTCGGGCAGCTTGCGGCGGCGGATCGCGATCACCGCATTGGCCACGTCCACCGCGCCCGGCAGCACCACGCCCTGCGCCTGCAGCTCTTCGCGGATGCCGGCGTAGTCCATGCGCAGATCGTGCAGCAGTGGCAGTTTCAGTTCGATGGCGGTGATCAGGTAGCGATCGGGCTGTTGCTTGAACACGCTGTCGCGGTAGGCGAAACCACACTGTTCGTTATCCAGGCGCACCCAGGCCTGTTCCTGGCAGTCCCAGGCTTCGACCGCCTGGATGAACTCGCCGACCTGCGCGCCATAGGCGCCGATGTTCTGGATCGGTGCGGCACCGGCGGTGCCGGGAATCAGCGCCAGGTTTTCCAGGCCGGACAGGCCTTCCTGCAGCGACCACATCACCAGGCCATGCCAGGGCACGCCGGCGCCGGCGCGGATCACGGCATGGTCGGCGCGGTGTTCAAGGAAACTGATTTCGCGGTTGCCGAACACCAGCACGGTACCGGGCAGGTCCTCGGCGATCAGCACGTTGCTGCCGGCACCCAGCACCAGCAGTGGGCCGTTGGCCACCTCGGGCAGTGCCAGCACCTCCGGCAGCAGCGCGGCATCGTGCAGTTCCAGCAGCTGTTCCGCATTGGCCTGCACGTGGAAGGTGTTCAGTCCCTGCAGCGGCGCATTTTGGGTGAGCGTCCAGCGCAGCGGGGCGTTGCCGTCGATGGTGTCCATGGGCGCGCTCACAGTGGGGCCACCGCGCCGCGGCTGGGCGCTTCGCGGCGGCGACGGATCGCCTCCACGCATTCGGAAACCAGCGCCGGTCCACGGAAGATCAGGCCGCTGTAGCACTGCACCAGCGCGGCACCGGCCGCCATCTTGGCCACGGCATCGGCGCCGGACAGGATGCCGCCGACGCCGACCAAGGGCACCGACTCGGGCAGGCGCGAGCGCAGGCGGCGCAGCACCAGCGTGGACTGCTCCAGCACCGGCGCGCCGGACAGGCCACCGGCCTCGTTGGCCAGCGGATCGCCGGCCACCTTGCTGTGGTCGATGGTGGTGTTGGTGGCGATCACGCCGTCCACCTGCAGCTCGCTTAGCACGCGGGCGGCGGCATCGATGTCGCGCTCGCTGAGGTCCGGCGCCACCTTCACCAGCATCGGTACGCGGCGGCCGTGGCGGGCAGCGAGCTCTTCCTGGCGGTCACGCAGCTGGCTGACCAGCTGGCGCAGCGCGGTTTCTTCCTGCAGCTCACGCAGGCCGGCGGTGTTGGGCGAGGAAATGTTGACAGTGATGTAGTCGGCCAGCGGGTACACCTTGTCCAGGCAGGCGATGTAATCGTCCACGGCCTGTTCGTTGGGGGTGTCCTTGTTCTTGCCGATGTTGATGCCGAGCAGGCCGCGGCGGTTGCGCGCGCGCTCGACGTTGCGCACCAGCGCGTCCACGCCCGCATTGTTGAAGCCCATGCGGTTGATGATCGCGTTGTGTTCCGGCAGGCGGAACAGGCGCGGCTGCGGATTGCCGGCCTGCGGGCGCGGGGTGATCGTGCCGATTTCGACGAAGCCGAAGCCGAGCGCGAACAGCGCATCGATGTGCTCCCCGTTCTTGTCCAGGCCGGCGGCCAGGCCGACCGGGTTGGGGAACGTCAGCCCGAACACCGTGCTGGGCATCGGCGCGATGCGTGCGGCCAGCAGCGGCGTGGTGCCGGTGCGATAGGCCAGGTCCAGTGCGGACAGGCCAAGGCCGTGGGCGCGCTCGGCGTCGAGCGAGAACAGGAAGGGGCGGGCAAGCGAATACATGCGTCGGTTCAGTCCAGCGTGCCGAGGAAGGCTCGGGTTCGATATTCAAAAGCGACCTGGCCGTCGACCGCGTGGGCGGCGAACAGGTGCTGCAGAGCGTCGATCATCGGTGCGTGGCGCGGATGACCGGATTGAGGGGCGTAGGAGGAGGACAGCAGGCGCCCGCGCAGGGCGTCGAAGTCCAGGTGCTGCACGTTCGGCAGCTCCACCCTGCCGCGCAGGCCAGCGCCGAACCAGGCCTGCATGGTGGCGTCGTCCTGGTAGCGCTCGGCCACGGCGGTGTAGTCGGTGCCGTAGTCCAGCAGCAGCTGTTCGTAGCCGACCAGGAACGGGCTCGCATCGAGCAGGCGAGAATTCCAGTAGATGAGGGCCTGGCCGCCGGGGCGCAGGATGCGCTGCCACTCGGCGCGTACCGCCACGGTGTCGAACCAATGGAAGGCCTGCGCGACGCTGACCAGATCGATGCTGGCATCGTCCAGCGCGGTGGCCTCGGCGCGGCCGTCCACCGCACGGAACTGCGGGTACTGCGGTGCCAGCCATTCTTCGGCCGCGCCCCGCATGGCCGCATTGGGCTCAACCGCGACAACAGGATGGCCGCTGGCCAGGAACAGGCGGCTGGAAATGCCGGTACCGGCGCCGATGTCAGCCACACGCGCCTGCTGGCTGACACCCATCGGGCCATGCAGCCACTCCAGCAGCGCCGGTGGGTAGTCGGGCCGGTAGCGGACGTAGTCGGCGACGCGGCTGCTGAAGCGTTCAGTGCTGTCGGAGGCGGTCATGGCGTCAGTTCGACACCGCCGCCAGCCACGCCAGGCCGCCGAAGAACAGGATGAAGACCACGATGGCGGCAAGTGCCGCGCCGACCATGACCCAGCCCAGCACCAGGCCGGTAACGGCCAGGCCATCGCCTTCCAGTTCGTGCGGGCGGCGGCGGATTTCGGCGCGGGCCATGTGGCCGGTGATGATGGCGACGATGCTGGCAACGAAGGGCAGGACGGTCCAGCTGGCGATGCCCATGACCAGGCTGACCACGGCCAGGGCGCTTGTCTGTCGGGGTGCCACGCTCATCGGGGTCCTCCTTGGCAGTGTGCACATGATAGTGCCTCTGCCCCGGCAATCCCATGCCCGGCGGATGGGATGGCAGGCGTCGACCCTGGCCGACGAATGGGATTTCGGCCCTGGTAGGCGTCGACCTTGGTCGACGAAAGGGATTTCGGCCTTGGCAGGCGTCGACCTTGGTCGACGAAAGGCATATCGGCCCTGGTAGGCGTCGACCTTGGTCGACGAAAGGCATGCCAACCAGGGTTGGCGGCTACCGAAGTGCCGGTATCAGCCCATCAACACCTGGCCGCCATCCACATTGAGCACGCTACCGGTGACCCAGCGCGCCAGCGGCGAGCACAGGAACAGGGCGGCGTCGGCGATCTCGCGCGGGTGGCCGAAGCGGCCGAACGGAATCTTCGCCAGGGTGCCGTGGTACAGCGCAGGGTCCTCGACGCGGCGACGGTCCCAGAGGCCGTCATCGAACTCGATCGAGCCCGGGGCGATGGCATTGACCCGGATCCGGTCCTTGGCCAGCGCCAGCGCCTGTGACGTGGTGTAGTGCGAAAGCGCGGCTTTGGCCGCGGCGTACGGCGCGCCACCGGGGCGCGGCTGCTGCGCGGCAATCGACGACAGATTGAGGATGCAGGCGTCGCTGGAGGCACGCAGCCATGGCAATGCCAGGCGCGAGGCACGCACGGCCGCCATCAGGTCGATCTGCAGGCTGGCGGCCCAGCCGTCCTCGTCGTCGGCCATGCCGTAGCCGGTGGCATTGTTGACCAGTACATCGATACCGCCGAGGGCAGCGGCAGCGGCCTGCAGCCAGGCCTGGATCCGGCCGGGATCGGCCAGATCGGTGGAAAACACGTGCAGTTCGAAGCCCTGCGCTCGTGCATCGGCACGCAGGGCATCCAGGCCGGCCTGGCCGCGGGCGCAGACCGAGACCTGTGCGCCGGCGCCGGCAAAGGCCAGCGCCATTTCACGGCCAATGCCCTTGCTGCCGCCGGCGATGAGCACGCGGCGGCCGCTGAAATCGAGGGTCGGAGCCCCTGCGGGGATCCGACCCCTCGCTGGGGCCAGATCCCCGGAGGGGCTCTGGCCCACGGACGTGTCCGCGTCGTTTGCCATCACAGGTCGAACTTGATGCCCTGGGCCAGCGGCAGCGAATCCGAATAGTTGATGGTGTTGGTCTGGCGGCGCATGTAGACCTTCCACGCATCCGAACCGGACTCGCGGCCACCGCCGGTGTCCTTCTCGCCACCGAAGGCGCCGCCGATCTCCGCACCGGACGTGCCGATGTTGATGTTGGCGATGCCGCAGTCGCTGCCGGCGGCCGACAGGAACTTCTCGGCAGTCTTCAGGTTCTGGGTGAAGATCGAGGACGACAGGCCCTGCGGCACGCCGTTCTGCATGTCGATGGCTTCATCGAGGGTGTCGTACGGCATCACGTACAGGATCGGCGCGAAGGTCTCGTGCTGGACCACGGCGTCGCTGTTCTTCAGGCCGGAGACGATGGCCGGCAACACGAAGTTGCCCGGGCGGTCGATGCGGCTGCCACCGGTCTCGATGGTGCCGCCGGCCGCCTTGGCCTGGGCGATCGCATCGAGGAACTGCTGCACGGCGCCTTCGCTGTTCAGCGGGCCCATCAGGTTGGCCGCATCGGTCGGGTCGCCGATCTTGCCTTCCACCTGCTTGTAGGCCTTGACCAGGGTGGCCAGCACGTCGGCGTAGATCGAGCGGTGCACGATCAGGCGGCGGGTGGTGGTGCAGCGCTGGCCGGCGGTGCCGACGGCGCCGAACACGATGCCCGGCACGGCCAGCTTCAGGTCGGCGGTTTCGTCCAGGATGATGGCGTTGTTGCCGCCGAGTTCCAGCAGGCAGCGGCCGAGGCGGCGCGCGACCTTCTCGTTGACGGTGCGACCGACCTGGGTCGAGCCGGTGAAGCTGATCAGCGGCACGCGGCGGTCATCGACCATCTTTTCCGACAGCGCGGTGCCGGCATCGTTGATCAGGAAGAAGATGTCCGGGAAGCCGGCTTCGCGCAGGGCGTCGTTGCAGATCTTCAGCGAGGCGATGGCGGTCAGCGGTGTCTTGTTGGACGGCTTCCAGATGCATACGTCGCCACAGATGGCGGCCAGGAACGAGTTCCAGCTCCACACCGCGACCGGGAAGTTGAAGGCCGAGATGATGCCGACCAGGCCCAGCGGGTGGTACTGCTCGTACATGCGGTGGCCGGGGCGCTCGGAATGCATGGTGTAGCCGTACAGCATGCGGCTCTGGCCCACGGCGAAATCGGCGATGTCGATCATCTCCTGCACTTCGCCATCGCCTTCCGGCTTGCTCTTGCCCATTTCCAGCGCAACCAGCGAACCCAGGGCGTCCTTGTGCCTGCGCAGTGCTTCACCGCACAGGCGCACGGCTTCACCGCGGCGCGGGGCCGGCGTGGTGCGCCAGACCTTGAAGGCTTCCTGGGCGCGGGCCACGACGGTCTCGTACTCGGCCTCGGTGGTCGCGCGGACCTGCGCGATCGGCTCGCCGGTGGTCGGATTGACCGGGGTGATCAGCTCACCGCTGGTCGCGCTCGACCACTCCCCGTTGCCCAGGTACGTGCCAGCGTTGATCGCGTCCAGGCCAAGGGACTTGAGCAGCTCGGAAGACATGCAGACTCCTGTATTTCGTTACGTTGTTTGGTGCCATCGCGGGCAGGTGGGGGACGCGATGAACTGAATCGCCGATGGTAGCAGAGCGCCCCGGCCGGCCATGGTGCAACGCGCCAGTCAGGCCTGGCCGAACATGAATGCTTGGAGGGCAGGGCACGTTGCCTGTAAACTTCCCGGCTGCATGGCCCCGTAGCTCAGCTGGATAGAGCGTCCCCCTCCTAAGGGGAAGGTCGCCCGTTCGAATCGGGCCGGGGTCACCAGAATCAATAACTTAGGCAGGCTCAGTGGTGCGCATTTCCCACTGTTTCCCGCATATCCACAGGATTTGGTCCCAGTGGTCCCAGCGGCGTGGATCAGTACTTGAGCTTCGCTACGGCGCCATCGTCGCCCTCAGGCGTTAGGTGGGCGTAGAACTTCTCGGTCGTGGCGTAATCGGCGTGCCCGGCCAGAATCTGCACCCTTCGCAACGGAACCCCGGCGATCACCATGTGGGCGCAGAAGGTGTGCCGTAGCCGGTGGAGGCTGCCACCGATTCCCGCACGCTTGGCATCCGAGGCGAACCAGTCGGACAGCGTGTCCTTGTGCACGGCGACCAGCGGATCGGGTAGGTGGCGAAGCGCCCAGCGCGCATACCGGTTCAGCGGCACCTCGCGCCACTTGCCCGACTTCGTGCGTCCCTGGCCATCTTCGTCTGGATCGCTTTCGACCCTGAGCCTGCACCCGGCCACCGAATCCTTGCCCAGCCCAACCAGCTCACCACGGCGCAGCCCCGTGTGGGCCATGAACAGCCATAGCGGAGCCCGGCCGGGGTTCGCACGGTACAGCTTGCGCATCGCGGCCCGGTCGTAGAACCGCACCGCCACGCTACGAACGCCCCGCGGTGCCCGGGTTTCCTCCAGCGGGTTGAAGTCCAGTTCTTTCCACTGCACCCCACGCCGGAACGCGGCCTGCAGCCTGCGCACTTCCTTCCCCACAGTCTCCGGTGAAACCCTGTCCTTGGTCAGGCGGTCCGTCTTGTAGGCCTCCATTTCCATCGGACGCAGCGTATCGATGGGGCGATGGCCGAAGCGGGCCATAAACAACCGAACCTCGCTCTTGGCCTTGCCGTGCGTGGTGGGATGCTCGGCCTTGTACCACTCCAGGTACGGCTCCAGGAAGTCGCGGACCGTGGGGAGCCGGGGAAGGATGCGCACTCCATGGGTCAGTTCCGCTTCTTTCGCTGCTCGTACGCCCTCAGCCTCGCGTGGGCTGACGCGACCAATGGCGACACGGCTTCGCTTGCCGCCTTCCCGCCAGTTGAGGTACGCGGCGCCATCGCGCCAGAAGACTGTGACCTTGACCATTGCTTCGAGCCGTAGATTGCAGAGTAGAGGGCAGCCTTCTCGTAGAGCTTCTTGCCCATGAAATTTCGTGGTTCGATGCCGTAGTCGGCGATGTTCGAATCGAACTGGCTTCGTGATACGCCGCAGTAGTGCGCGGCCTCGTCCACGGTCAGCCAGTCCTTTCCGACGATGTCCAGCTTTTCAGCAGCTCCCATCGGGTCCTCCTTCAGTTCGCCGCCAGCGCCGCGCGCTGGGCTTTGGGTTTGCGCTCCGCTAGGCCGAGCTGGAACTGCAGGACGTTGTCGACTGCCGCAGGCACCGCTGCCGGCCGCGCGCTGCGCGGCGGGCGGTTGAGCCGGCGCCACGCTGCGATGGCCTTGTCGGGATCGGCATGCTTGCTGGTCGACCTGCAGGCGCACTCGACTAAGTGGCCACCGCCGGCGGACGCACAGCGCTTGTCGTGGATGTGGCGCGCGCGGTGGCCGGCGGCGCAGTTCGGCAACCCTTCCGGGTGGCTGATATGTTCCTGGGTCATGGCTTCTTGCACTCCTCGATGTGGGCGACCAGCTTTTCCAGCAGGAAGGCGGCTTGCTCGGCCCTCCTGCGGCGTTCGTACGGGTTGAGGTTCGGACGGGCATTCCTGAGCCATTCCAGCGGCTCGACCAGCCACTGCGGGTCGAAGGGCAGCAGAGTGCGCGGGTCGACCTTCTTGTCAGGCGGGAAGCAATCGGGGCCTGCCCAGTCTTGGCTCATGCCGCAGCGTGTGCACTCGTTGCGCTGGAAGTCGTGGACCTTCTCTGGCTGGATCACGCGCGGGCTGTCGAACAGGGCGCGGACAACGAGGCCGCGCTGGTGCCCGCCGTAGACGTGGCCGGCGTCGGCCTGGATCCAGCAGCCCGGGCTGTGATCGTCCTTGTGGCGGTACTCCCAGCGCACCGGCTGTGCGGTGTAGAGCGCCGTCATCAGGGTGTCGGCCCACGCGCGCACCTGGGCGGCAGCGACGCCGCCGCCGTCGGGATCTATGCGCCGCATGGCAGAGATGACCGCGGCAACAGGCGACGATGCCTTGGTGGCCTCGACAACGGTGGTGGGAGAAACGGGCAGTGGTGCGGTCATGCGATTTCTCCAAAAGCCAAGCCTGGCTGGGCGACGCGGATGCGCGCCTCGGCGATCGCGGCGTAGACGGGATCCTCCTCGATGCCGACGAACTGGAAACCTTCGAGTACTGCGGCCTTGCCCGTGCTGCCGCTTCCCATGAACGGATCCAGCACCAGGCCGCCAGCCGGGGTGACCAGTCGGCACAGATAGCGCATCAGGTCTGTGGGCTTCACCGTCGGGTGATGGTTGCCGTTGCGGGCTGGCCAGTTAGCTGTTTCGAGATCGCGCGGCGTCGCGCCAGCAGCCACGGCCGGCACCGGGCCAGACTCCAGCCCCTCGTTGCGATCCTCGCGCGTGGCTTTAGCACAGTAGAAGAAGCGCGCGGCACTGCCGCTATCCCCACGTGCGGCAGCGTCCCTCGCCGCCGACATGTCGCCATAGATCCCAAGTGAGGTCCGATCACGCGAATGGCCGCGTAGATCGCCTTGCTGTCCCGGAGCCTGGGGGAACACCGCGAGTACTTCGGCGCTGCCGTCGTGGATCAGATTGGCCGGCCAGCGGCCGAGCGCTTCGGCCTTCGCTACGTTTGCGTTGCAACGGTCGGCATGCGCGGCCTTTGCCTGCTCGTCTTGCATCCATGGCCGGTGCCAGCCGTTGGGACCGACCTTCGGCGCGGCAGACTGATCGCCGCCGCCAAGCTTGTCCATCGTCTCGATCCGGCAAGCGTCAATGTTGAGCCCACCGGTGCCTTGCTGCTGCCAGTTGGCTGCCACCGTGCCTGTAAGCGGCTTGCGGGCGACGGTGATCGGCTCGAGCGCGGGCTTCAGTGCAGTACCGCCCCACGGGCCGTTGTGTGACTTCGGGAAGCCGCTGCCATAGACCCACGCGATCATGTCGCGGATCTCGAAGCCGGCGTCCTCGATGCGCACCGCCATGCGATGCTGCGTGCGGGTGCCGGCGAACGCCAGCAGGTGGCCGCCCGGCTTCAACACACGCAGGCACTCGGCCCACACCTCGGTGCTGGGAACGTCGTAATCCCAGCGCTTGCCCATGAACGACAAGCCGTAGGGAGGATCGGTCACGACGGCATCAACCGAGTTGTCGGCCATGCCGCGCATCACTGCCAGGCAGTCTCCGATGTGGATCATGCGAACAGGTCCAGTTGGGCCGGCAGTGCCGGTGCGCGCGGCGGTGCCGGCAGCGGGGCGGGGGCAGTGGCGCGGCTGCGCGCGCGCTGTGCAGCGTTGAAGGCGAACCAGAAGCCGAGGGCATTCCGGCGCGCACGCGCCTCGCTGAGGAATACGCGCGCTGTGTGCTTGGCCTGTGCAGCGGTGAGCAGCTGGTCAGCCATTGGTGGAATACCTCACGGCTTCCTGCTTTTGTATGCTGGGATCAAGGAGAGATGAAAAAGGGAGCACTGGATGCCTGCGAGTGGGAGTTGGCACGAGGACTGGGTCTTCGCAATCCGGGGCAGGACGGTGACGGCCAGGGTTTCGGTGGGGAGTCCAGGCCGTGGTGAGATCGTGGCGGTTCACGTGGTGTACGGACCGAGTCTCACTGGTCTGGCGATTCCGGTGGTATCGCAGCAGGATGCGAAGGAGAAGACGGAGATTCTGCTCTGCGAGCTGATGGGGAGAGATTGGTGCTGAGGTGAGCAGCTGGTCAGCCATGGGTGCAGTCACGCAGCGCTCCTTTCGCAAAGGCCGAGGTCAGAGGTACAGCCGCCGCCGGCCTGGGCTTGGAAGAACAGATCGAACTGGCGGCCGCCTCGACTGGTGCGGCTCCATTCGACCAGCGTGTCGATCCGCGAGTAGGTGCCAGGGCGTTCCACGTCGGTGGGGTCGGTGACGGCAGGGAAGAACGTTGCGCTGCGGCGCTTGTTGGCCGAGGCGACGATTTCTTCCCACCGTCGGATGCGCTCGATGTGATCGGGGAACAGGTCCGCGATGTTCCGCAGCTCGCCCTTGCGGCAGTTGATGCAGGGCATGCAGCCGACGCGGCCCATGCCGAGGGCATAGAGCGGGTTGGGCTCAAGGCCGTGGCGGCGGTGCTGGTCCCATACCTGCTGAACCGTCCAATCAAAGATTGGCCGCCACACGTAGCAGCCGGATTCATGCCGATTGAAGCGCGGCTGCTTGGCGCGGTTGGCGGATTCCTCCGCTCGGATGCCCAACCACTGCAGGACCGGCCCGGCCTTCAGCATCGGCCCCACCACCTGGGTGGTGATCGGAATCGTCTTCAGTTCCTCGGTGCAGAACTGCGCCATCCGCGAAGGGAAGCGCCCCTTGCTGATGCAGAGATCCAGGAATGGGTTGCCGGTGGGCTCATGCAGGGCAGCGGCCTGCCGAACTATCTCATCAGGGATACCTTCGCTAGGCCAGCGTTCGAGAATGTACGCGCGATGCTGAGCCAGTTGCCGGGTGAAGTCCGCGCGGACAGTTTCGACCTCGGGGCCGCCAGTCTTGTGCGCCAGCTCGGCAACGTAGTCGTAGACGCGCTGATCCTCGTTGCCGGTGTCGGCAAACACGGCGCGGAAGGGCCGGCCCAGCTCGATAGCACGCAGGTACACCGCCGTGCTGTCCTTGCCGCCGGAGACATTCACCAGGTGCTGTATGCGCTCAGCCATTGCCCACCGCCTGGCTGTCGATCAGGGCGCGCCGGGCGCCATACTCAATCACGTAGAGTTGCAGGAACTCGTCCACCACCTTCCGGTCCCCGGCATACCACCGCTTCCCAAGCTCGTTGAGGTGGCCGTGGAGCTGCCGCACCATCTCTGCCAGCTCGGGGTTGCTCTTCAGACCACCCCGCACCTGGCTCAGCAGGCCGCTGCAGCTCACCCGCATTCCGCGATGGTCGGGCGCCAGGTCCACGGCCTGCGCGGGCGGGGCGGTGTAGACCTCGCCCGATCCGTCTTCATCGGTGATTGCCCGGTCAGACACCAACAGCACGTCTCCGACCTGCAGTTCGCCGATGCCGTTCTCCAGAAGCCAGTTGATGCTCAGGCCGTACTCTGGATGGTTGAAGATCTCTGCCACGGCCTCCACCGTGATCGGCTCCCCCACCCGCTGGCGGGCGGCGAGTGCTGCGCGCAGCGACTCGACCTGGGCGTCGGTGATGAAGTCGGCGCCATCATGGGCTTCGATCACGGCTTGGGCCGCAGCTGCCAGCACGTCCCCCTGACCACCCGGGGAGGGCTGGGCGGAGAGGGCGGCAGCAGCCTTGCGCAGGAGGGCTGCGATTTCTTCGGACCTGTTGGCGTCATGCTGGAGGCCAGCGGCAACGTCTGGAGCGTCGTCGGGGGTGTATTCCTCTCCAGCTTCGAGGGCCTGTTCGATGCTCTCGCCAGTCTCGCGATCCTGAGCGGCCATGCGCTCCAGGCGTTCGGCCTGATCCAGTAGTTCAGAGCGCAGCTGATCCCCCAGCCTCACCCTTCCACCGGGCTGCACGTCCGCCAGGGTTGTCTTGTCGTTGCTCATGCCTGCATGTCCTTGCTGTTGGAGGAGCGCGCGCTGTGCGCGGCGAGGTGTTCCCAGCGTTCGGCTTCGCCCAGGTAGTACTCGTGGCGTTCCTGCCGGACCGTGGCGGTGAACTGCACGTCGTGCAGTGCCCGCTCGGCGGCGGCGCGGTTTGCCGCGGCCATGCGGGCTGGGTCGTGATCGAAGATGTCGAGCTGGTTACGCACGCTGGACTCCTGGAATGGGTTGCCGGCTGTTGGAACCCGGCCGGCGCGGGTTCCCTGCGCTACAGGGGGAGAGCGCAGGGCAGGGGGTCAGTAGTCGGTGTCGGTGATCGGATGGCGATTGCGCTGTGCCTCGCGGCGGCGCCGGTCTGCGTCGCGCTGCCGATCGGCCTTGAGCTCCGGCCATGACTGCCGGGCATCCTTGATGCCGCGCCAGGCGAAGTAGCCGATGCCGAACAGCACGGGCGGCAGGAAGGAGCCGGCGTCGGTGTAGATGACGCGCGCCAGGAGGGCGAGCAGCAGGATCACGACGACGGCGCAGTAGAAGGGCAGGGCCAGGTGGCGCATTACTCGGTCTCCTGTTCGGCAGTGGGCTCGGCCGGCGCTGGCGCCGGACCTGCGGGCGGGGTGATGGGCGGGATGCCGACGGCCATGGCGGCTAAGAAGTCGTGGTCGGTCACGCGGCTGCTCCATCGGCTATGTGGCTCTCGACACATGCACGCATGCGCGTCCATCGCTGCTCCGGCGTCTCGTTGTCCCAGCGCCACTCGCCGTCGTTCTCGTGGACGATCTCCGCCGCCATCGCTTCGGCAATGCCAAACGCTTCGCTCACAGCCGCGCGGTCATCAGGGTCGAGGCCGGTCATGTCCAAGCCGCGCTTCGCGCCGATTACGCCCAGCGTGCAATGGCAGCCGGTGCTGTCCTGGAGCTGTTCGGCGATGAGGCGCTTTTCGGGCATCGCGTCGAGCGCATCACGCAGTTCGACCAGGAACTTCTGGCCCCGCTTGCCGCGCAACGCGGAAGAAACGGCGCCGCGCCAGCAGATCAGCGGCCAGGTGTCGCAGTCGTCGCTGTATCCGCTGCGGCTCA
Organism: Stenotrophomonas sp. YJH_SMC_82; assembly: GCF_059368875.1. Taxonomy (NCBI): domain Bacteria; kingdom Pseudomonadati; phylum Pseudomonadota; class Gammaproteobacteria; order Lysobacterales; family Lysobacteraceae; genus Stenotrophomonas; species Stenotrophomonas sp. YJH_SMC_82. The sequence goes on along the minus strand of NZ_JCAFSE010000002.1, from coordinate 171,107 downwards.
TGCAACACCGCCTTGTGCGTGCATAAGGCGCATAGCGGTGCGGAGCTGGTCGACCATTTCGCTGACGGCACGCGCTGCGCTGTATCGGCCAGAGAGGAAGTCTTGGCGCGCGAGGTTGGCGGCGAAGTCTGCGTTGTGCTGGTGGTAGCCAAGGCGGCGGGCCGCGAGGCGCACGGCGTCGGCGACGCTGTTGGCGCGCAGGCTGGCGATGGGGAAGTGGAGGACGACGGCGCTCATGCGGCGGCGTCCTGGCTCTCGCCGCGCAGCTGATGTGCGGCGTGCTGGATCTCCACCGAGAGGTGGTCGGCCTCTTCCAGTTCAATGTAGAGGCTGGCAGCGCCCACCTTGATGGCGACCACTCCGATGGAGGGCATCGCGACGACGGTGGGCGGCGCCTTGCTGACGCCAAGAGAAAGGGTAGCCATTGCGTGGTCTCCTGCGCCCGGCCCCGAAATAGGGCCTCAACTGGCGGCACCGGTAGACTACGGAATACCGTAATTGCCTGTCAAACGGAATTCCGTACGAAAGTATGAACGTACGGAATTCGGTTCATAAAAAGCCCCTCGCTATGGAGGGGCTACTAGGCTCGAGGCGCGCGACTCTGTAGATGAGGCCACATCTATCTGGAGATTCAATCAGGGACGGTTCGCCCACCGACTGTTTGGCATTTCTCAGCAAACGCAGCCCGGAACTTGGCCTGTATAGCCGGGTCGTCGCTGCCGTTGAATATTGCAAGCCCTCGGCCATCTCGGTTGAAGCTGACTACAACCGCTTGCGTGACGTTGTTTAACGCGAAGGGACCGTCGCCCGGCCGGTTGAGCGTGGCCTTGCCACAGACGTGATAGTGCTTGCCGTCATCAAAGGCTTTAAAGGAGAACGGCTCCATTTCAACTTGTATGTCAGAAGCCACCTGCCCCCTAATGATTGCCATGCCTGTGGCGACAACTTCCTGTTGGTTCGGCTTCTTGCGGACTGTGAACGCCAAGGCAAGAAGGGTAACGAGCACTGCCACGATGATCGCTGCCACCGAAAGGGGCGTGAACGTCTTCGCCTTCATCGGCGAAGACGCGACTACAGGTCGGCGCTGGGGCGCTCCGCAACCTGGGCACGCGCTCGCTTGATCGCTGATCTCTCGCTTGCACTCGGCACAATCAATCAGGGGCATTCCACGTCTCCATACGAAGGAAGGTTTGTCTAGAACTTGCGCAGCCCTGCATGAATCAGCGCTTTGCCCAAGATGCTTACATCACCAGGATCCGGTCGGTAGGCAGGGAAGTCCGTGTTGACGCTCACCACATACAGGCCGTCCCCGCGCTTCTGGAGCATCTTGATCTGGGTCTCGCCGCCGATGTTGATGAGGTAGTAGTCGTCGCCGTCGAAGTAGTCGCAGCTGGTGTCGATCCAGACAATGTCGCCGTCCTCCAGCTTAGGCCGCATAGACGGGCCGCGACCGGTGATGATCTGGATCCGGCCAGGCTTGGGCAAAAAACCGAGCTTCCGCCGCACCTCCCACTCCGCAACCTCGATGGTTTTCACAACCTCCGGGTAGTCCTGGTTGACCATGCCGATACCCATTCCCGCACCCCCTTCGAACAAGTCGAAGCGAACGTATCCGGGTGGCGTCTCAGTCTCCGAGATCGATGCGACGGACCTACCTTCGCCTTCCTTGGGCCCCCGGCCAGTTTCAAGCCAGTCGGTCTGAACGCCCAGTCGCGCGGCGATCTTGTGTAGTGCGGTCGTCGACTTTGAAAGGCCGAGCTCGAGATTCGACAAGGTCGTCGGGGCGATCCCCGCAAACTTCGCCAGTTCGCCCCGGCTAATGCCGAGTGACTCGCGCTCGGCTCTGATCCTGCTGCCAATGGTGTTCATCACTGGATTTGAACGGAAAACCGTAACGGAATGCCGTTGACATGAAGCTACGGAATCCCGTAGTGTTGCGGACATGGACAAACCTTGGGCTTCCATCATTGGTGACCTGCAGTCGGCGGGCATGACTTATGCCCAGATCGGCGAGGCAATTGGCGCAGCTGGTTCCACCGTCGGTGATCTCGCATCGGGGCGATCACAATCGCCTCGGGCGACTACAGCGTTTGCGCTGTTGAGGCTTCACGCGAGTCGCCTCAACGAGACTCACTCGGGAATCTCGGACGCGGTCCGCATCCTGATCGACAGCCGGATGAGCAAGCGCGCGCTGCGCGCCCGACTCGGTCTCGCAAGCGACAAGCACCTGGCGACCTTGCTGCAGCTCCCCGCAGCGCAGGTCGAGGGCTGGCCGGAGGAGGGCGTCTTGCCTGCTATCCCGCAGATCCAGCGCCTGCTCGGCGGCGAGGCCAAGCCACCCGATCCCGTAGCACCCACCGACTTCGACCACGACCGCATTGTCCCGGTCGATGCGGCCTGACGTGCCGCGCGCTGTAGCAGTTCGTTCCACCACTCCCTCCTGAACTTCTCATACGGATATGTACGCAGATCCTTCGAACCTTCGTGACAACCCGATCAAGGTCCGGTTCAACGACACGGAAAAGGCATTGATCGATGCGGCGGCGAACTTCAACGGTCGCCAGCCTGCGGTTTTCGTGCGCGACCTGGTGCTGGCCGGCCTCGCCGCGTTGGAACAGCGTAGCCCCGACCGTGATGCGGCCTGAAGGACCCAACGAGTCCCCGGGGAGGGTCCATGGAAATCCAGCTGTCGCGCGATCAGCAAAAGCAGCTTGAGCAGTACGCGGCCTCTCGCGGCATCACCCCCGAAGAGGCAGCCACAGAGCTGGCGCGCGGCGAACTTGGGCGCCGCTACCGGCTTCCGCGAAGTAACGGCGAAGTTGTCCCTTTTCAGGGCCTGAAACGTCCCGAAGACTCCACGAGGTAGTACCGATGAGCAGCACGCTCGCGCGCTCCACCGATCCGCACACCAGCCATGCCGCCGCTGCCGACCTCGTCGCCAGCGGCGCGCTTCGTGTCCAGCATGCCAAGACCGAGGCTGCGGTGATCCGCCATCCTGGCCAGAGCAGCCTGCACCTGTCGACGCTGACTGGCCTTGATCGCCACATGTTGGGTCGCCGACTGCCTGAGCTGGCCCGCGAGGGACGCATTTGGCGCGGCCCAACCGCGCCGTGCGCAACCACCGGCAAGCCCGCATGCACCTGGTGGCCGGTTGCGCCGGGCGAGAACCTGACGCTGGGGCTTTGACATGTCGACCATCATCATGTCGCAGTGCTGGCCGCTGCAGGGGCTGAGCGTCACGCAGAAGGCTGTGCTGATCTCGCTGGCTGATCAGGCCAACGACGACGGTGTGTGCTGGCCGGCGGTGGGCACCATCGCCGCGCGCTGCTGCATGTCGGCGCGCGCTGTGCGTACGGCAATGGATCACCTGGAGGCCGTCGGCCTGCTGACCCGTGACCGCCGGTTCAACAGCAGCACGGTCTACAAGGTCACTCCGGCCAACTTCGACAAGGCCGCTGCGCCGTCGAAGGCTGGCCGCAAGTCCGGAAAAGCAGGTACTGCACCGGGCGCAGGTGCTGCGCCCCATGCAGGGGGTGCGCCCGCTGCAGGAGGGGATGCGCCCGATGCAGGGGGGGATGCACCGGGCGCAGGTCTAGGGGTGCGCCCCGTGCCGCCTAACCGTCATATAACCCTCAATGAACCGTCAGGAGAACCGTCATCTCCGGCGGGCCTGCTGGCCGCGCCGTTGGCGGTGGATTCGGAAACCGACCTGCAGGCCGCGTGCCGCGCCACCTGGGCGGCGTACGCCACCGCTTACCGCACCCGCCACGGTGTGGCGCCGGTCCGCAACGCAAAGGTGAACAGCAACGTCCGCCAGATCGTACAGCGGCTCGGCCACACCGAGGCGCCGTTGGTCGCCGCGTGGTTCCTGACCGTCAACGAGCGCTATGTGGTGCAGAACATGCACGACCTGGGCGCGCTGCTGACGAAGTGCGAGGCATACCGCACGCAGTGGGCCACCGGTCGGCAGATGACGCAGGCCAGTGCTCAGCAGCAGGACCAGAGGCAGTCGAACGCCAACGCGGCGGAAGAGGCGAAGGAGCTGCTGCGGAAGATCAAGGGGAGCAGCCATGCTCAGTAACTTCGAGCAGGAGCGTCTTGTCGAACTGCTGGTGGCAACGGCCGAGGTAATCGGCGACCGGATCAGCCCCAGCGCCGCCGTGTTCATGGTTTCGGACCTGGCGCAGTACCCGCTGCCGATGCTGGAGCGCGCGCTGGCGTCGTGCCGCCGGGAGCTGAAGGCGCGGCTTTCGCTGGCGGCGATCCTCGAACGCATCGAGGACGGCCACCCCGCACCGAACGAGGCATGGGCCAACGCGATCCGCGCCGCCGACGAAGGTGCGACCGTGGTGTGGACTGAGCAGACCCGCGATGCGTGGGCGGCGGCGCTGCCGCTGGTGCAGGCGGGCGACAAGATCGCGGCTCGGCCGGCATTTCTGGAGGTCTACACCCGGCTGGTGAAGGAGGCGCGCGCTGCACACAGGATCGCCACCTACCAGCTGTCCCTTGGCGGTGACGTATCCGGCCGGGATAGCGTCCTGCGAGAAGCAGTGGCCGCGGGCCAACTTCTGGAGGCGCAGGTGGCCGATTACCTGGCACTGCCGCCAGCCACGCCGGCGTTCAACCCGGTAGCGCTGCTGGCCGGAACGGTTGAGGCATCGCCGACAGCGGACGACCGAACCCGTGCGCGCTTGGCCGAGATCGTGGCGCTGCTGGAGGGCAAAGCCGCATGAGCCCCGATCATTTCAACGTCGAAGTGCGTCCTGTGAGCGAGCCGGTGGCCGAGGCAGGCTGGTATCTGGCCTACGGCTATGGGATCAAGCCGATGGTGGTCTACGCGACGCGCGGGATGACTGTCTGGCGCGATGGAATGCGGCGGATCCCGATCACTCGCTATGCCGGCCCGATCCCGGAGCTGCGCTGATGTGGTCGAACGCACCGCCGCCGACCAGTGCAGAGGCAGCGCGAATCGAGCTGGCGAAGACGGGGCCGTGCATGGCGTGCCTCGTTCGCTACGCGCAAGGCCTGATGGCGAAGAAGCACGTGATCTACGGCTGCGAATACAACCACGCCAAGTCGGGAAACATCCGGCGCGGCCATTTCTTCGGCTACGCGCTGTGCCAGTGGCATCACCAGCGCTACCGAATGGAACACATGACGCAAAAGCAAATGGTGGCCCGCTGGGGCCCGCCGCTGCACTGGTCCAAGAGATTCCACGAGGCGTTCGGATCCGACGACGACCTGATCGCACAGCAGACCTACATCAACGAATTGAGGGCGGCAGCATGAAGAAGACGAAGGCCAGGGCGCCGAGGATCAACCCCCAGCGTGCGCCCCGCGAGCGGCGGATGGACCACAACACGGTGTCCCGGCCCAAGCGAGCCAAGGCACGTGTGCTCGCCGATGGCCCGGCCGAGACGGTGGAGCAGTTCAAGGCGCGCGGCGGAAAGGTGCAGCACCTGACGGCCAGCTGGGAGCAGCGAGCATGAGCGCGCTTGAGCACGCCGCGCGAAGCCTCCTGTGCAAAGCCATGAGGTTGCCACCGGACGGCGTCACTGCCGAGCTGATGATGGATCTGTCGATCCCACAGCTTGGCATCGTTCCAACGGCCGCCGCGCTCTGCGCGATCCGAGCGGCCTTGGCCCCGAACTGGAAGCCGATAGCCGAGGCGCCGCAGGACGGCACAAGGCTGATGCTGTGGGACTCGGTGAGCAACCGGCCGGTGTTCGGGAGCTGGCGGGGTGACAACCCCAAGATCACGCACTTTGCGGCCGAGCCGGCCGGCCCGGAGGTGCCTTCTTGACGGGCCACAACCGGACAGAGAAAGAGGCCCTCAAAAGGCCCGCACTGAATGACCACGATGCGCGATCGCGCGCTGCACGAGCAATCCACCAAGGGGAAGGCGCATGGAAATGAACAAGGCACGCGAACTGCTGGCAAGTCGCATGGGGCCGAAAACGCAGAGGTTTGACGCCTGCGGTGGCGGTGGACGCCCCGATCTGACGACGCAGGACATTGCCGCTGCCATGGCGTACGTGCCGGACGGGCTTGGCCGGGAGCTGATGGAGGCACTGTGGTGGCCAGAAAGCGCATCTCGCCGCCGTGAGCACCTGCGCAAAGCGGTAATCGGGCTGGTGGCCCCGGAGTTCATCCGGCAGATGCACGATCTGGCCACCGCACGGACTGAATTCGGCATCGCCAAGGCATGCATGGGGTGGGGTGGCGGTCAGGTGACGGATGCGCAGCGGCGCGAACTACTGAGGACCGAGACCGCGCTGGATGAGGCGCGCGCTGCGGCCTGGCCGAACAACACCATGGAGCAGCTTGGGGTGCTGGCCGGCGCAGTCATTGCGGAGATGGCCAGCTGTGGCTGCTGCAAGACGTGCCAAGGCACGCGGGTTCAGGCCGCGCCGACGGGGAGCGGAGTCGTTGAATGCGAGGCATGCGGCGGCATGGGGCTGGAGCAGCTCAGCGGCCGCAAGCGCGGGGTGGCGATCGGCGCTGACGATGCGGCGTATCGACGGTTCTGGCGCCCGGTGTACGAATGGATCCTTGAGCGCATGCGTAGTGCGGAGCATGTTGCTGCCGAGCAGTTCTCCCGCGCGCTGAATCGCGCTGCGTAGTGAGGACTTGCAGGGTCCGCAGAATGGCGGGCAGATTGACCACCATCCAGACGCAAGCCCCGGCCCAGCCGGGGCTTTTTCTTTGCCCGGAGACGCTATGGCGCAGATCACTCCCCAACAGGCTGGCGGCGTGAACGTCGTGGCCTTCCTCGACATGCTGGCCTGGTCCGAAGGTACGGACAACGGCCGGCAGCCGACCAACGACCGCGGCTATGACGTGCTGGTCGGTGGTGGCTTGTTCCGTGGCTACGCCGACCACCCGCGCGTGGTGGTGGATCTGCCGCGGCTGAAGATCCAGTCGACCGCAGCCGGCCGCTACCAGCTGCTGCGCCGCTACTACGACGCCTACAAGAAGACGCTTGGCCTGAAGGACTTCTCGCCTTTGAGCCAGGATCTGATTGCGTTGCAGCAGATCCGGGAGCGCCGCGCGCTGCCGCTGATCCAGGCGGGCAGGATTCCCGAGGCCATCAAGGCGGTCAGCAACATCTGGGCGAGCCTGCCCGGAGCTGGCTACGGCCAGCACGAACAGAAGCTTGCCGACCTGCTGGCCGTGTACCGCAAGGCCGGCGGGACGGTGGTGCCGTGACTGAGCCCGTGAGCACTCTGAAAACCATTGTCGGGACGTTCACCGCGGCCGTTGTGGCGCCGGCGACCGCTGATGCGCTGCGGGAGGCCGAAAGGGTGATCCTCGGCGTACCGCAGTCCGTGCTGCTGGTTGCCATGGCGGGAGCGCTGATCGGCGTCCTGCTGCTGCCGGAAAAGGACGCGGAGCGCGTGGCCGCTGACGCCAGCCGCCGGCGCGGCCACCGCCTGCTGCAGACTGCCGCGCGCTGGGCTGCCCTGGCTGTGGCGGTCGTGGCCTACGCCATCGTGGCCGCATGGGTCATCGCCGTTGCCGCGTCCATCTGGCCGGCGCTGGCGGGCGCCCCGCAGCTTCCCCTGGCCGGCCTGTCCGGCGTCCTGATCCGCCGGCTGTTGCCCGGCTACGTGCGCATGGTGGAGCGGGCCACCGGTGCCATCGGAGGCGATAAGCCATGAGCGTACTGATTCGATTCCTGCGCGCGCTGTGGACCCTGATCGTAGGCGCCGCTGCCGACGCGCTGCAGTGGCTGAGCAAGCCCGGCAGCAAGGTCAAACTGGTGTGCGCGGTGCTGGCCTTCGGCTGCATGGTGTCCGGGCTGACTGCCTGGGAGAAGGAGCAGAAGATCCGCGACCTCAGCGCCCAGGTGATCAAGGTCCGGGCGGACTGGCAGGCCGATGCCGCCCGACTGCAGGCCGACGTGGACAGCCGCGATCAGCGTCTGGCCGAGGTCGCCGCCGCACTGAGGGCGGAAGCCGAGAAGCTGCAAGCCCTCCGGGACGAGAGTGCGGAGGCACTGCGGGCCTTGGCAGGAAAGGTCGAGGCTTCCGAGAAAGAGGCATCCACCTGGCGCGGTCGCTATGAGCAACGGCCCGACACCTGCAAGGCAGCACTGGAGCTGCTCGATTCCGCTTGCCCGGCACTGAAGGGGTACTGACATGCGCGTCATCGTGGTTGCTACCGCTGCCCTCCTGGCCGCGTGCCAGGCAGCACCTACCAAGCCGAACCCGCCGGCGGCAGCCGTCATCACCATGCCGGTGGCCACCTACGTCCCGATCGATCCCCAACTGCGCAAGCGCTGCAAGTGGGTGAAAGAGGCGGCGCCGTCCGCCGTATTCGAGGTGAGCAACGGCCGGAAGCGTTGCCTGCTGCAGTACGAGGCGCAGCTCGACGGCATCGACCAGGTGCAGGGCAAACCTGTCCCGGATTTGCCCTGATGGTCCGGCAGACGGCGCGGGAACGCCGCGTGCTGGCGTTGGGTCGCCTGAAGACAGGCGAGATGAACAAGACCGAGGCCGCGTATGCCGAGCGGCTGCGCGCGCTGCAAGCGGCAGGCGAGGTGCAGTGGCACCGGTTCGAGGGCATGAAGCTGCGCTTGGCCGACAACACGTTCTACACCCCGGACTTTGCAGTCATGGCTGCCGACGGCGTCATGGAGTGCCACGAGGTGAAGGGCCACTGGCAGGACGATGCACGGGCCAAGATCAAAATCGCCGCCGCCATGTACCCATTCCGCTTCATCGCGGTGAAGGTCAGGCGCAAGCGCGACGGCGGTGGCTGGGAAGTGGAGGAGTTCTGACCCTCCCTACTGATGCTCCCTGAGCAACTCCTGCAGCTGGCTCGCGAGGTAGGAGATATCAGAGGATGGCCCGTAGAGCCCGGTGACCCACTCAGACGGTGGGGCATTGGTCCGCAAGGAGAAGTTGGCGGATGCCTGCCTGATAGCTGGCTCGTAGAACGCATCCTCGATCCTGGTCAGCCGTCGCTTCGAGCCGTCGACAGTGCCGGTGGCCGCGCGCTGCTTCAGGTGGGCTTTCAGCTCTACCAAGCGCGCGCGGTAGTCCTGCAGTTCATCTGGAGCCAGGGATCGATGGCGGTCGCCTGCTGCGGCAATCTCTTCAAATTCGTCATGTACCCGGAGCAGCTCGGCAAGTACGAGTCGTGCTTCATGGAGATCAGTGGTGTCCATTCAGTTCAATCCTGATGACGGCGTCGTCCGTGTGGAAATGTGCGTGCGCGGCGGTAAGGAGGGTGACCTCAGCCGGTACATCGCCTCTGGCGCGCTGCGCACCCTGGATTCTATTGCTGCCATGGATCAGGGACCTGCGAGACGAAAGCTGATCAGCTGCCTGATCCAGCAAGCACGATCGCTCAAGCGAAACGAGGATGAGCTGCGATTGGCCGCAAGGGCAGGGAGTGCCAAGCAGTGAGCGTGGCTCGCGGCCGCAGGACCCGGCAGACCGGCGGCAGCGCCTTCGCCCACCTGTATGGCACCGCTCGGTGGCAGCGCACGCGCAAGGCTCAGCTCGACCGTGAACCGCTCTGCAGTCGGTGCAAGGCCCGCGGGCACGTGACGGTGGCAACGGTGTGCAACCACACGAACGGACACCCGCCTGGGGAGACCGAGGAGATGTTCTGGTCTGGACCCTTCGACAGCCAGTGCTCCGACTGCCACAACGTCGATCAGGCCCGTTTGGAACGGGGTGCGGTGCAGGTCCGAGGGTGCGATGAGGACGGGTGGCCGGTGACCGGCTGACGCGTTCCACGCTCCTGTTCCACAGGGGGGGGTGAATTTATGCCATTTCGACCGGCCTAGACCGACCGTCCCCCCAAATTCGCGTATCCACAATTCACGGGACGACCCTCGAACGGGCCATCCCAGCCAAGAAATCCCGCATTTTCCCGAGGAATTCATGCCAAGGCCCCGATTGCCCGTCGCAAAAGCTGCGACAAGCGGCGCCGCCATGAAGAATCCAGGCCGGCATGCCGGGAGAAAGAGGCCAAAAGGTACGCGCGCCCTGGGCGAGCCGTTCAAAACCATGACGGCTGCCGAAAAGCGGGCGTGGAAGGAATTCGCATCGGAAATGCCATGGCTCAATTCCAGCCACCGGGTGCTTCTTCGCCTGGCGTGTCTCTGGACTGCGCGGATGGAGGACCCCAAAGCCGAATTCGGCGTGTCAGCAACCCAGGCGCTCAGCTCGATCCTTTCGAAGCTGGGCGCCACACCTGTGGATGAATCGAAGGTCTCGCATGGCGGTGACGAAGAAGACCAGGGCGAAGAATTCTTCGGTGGCCCCAGCTCCGGCCGACCGCACTAAGGCGTATGCGCTGGATGTGGTGGCTGGCCGGATCGTTGCCGGCCCCCATGTCCGAAACGCCTGCCGGCGCCACCTGCAGGATCTGATCGAAGGCCCCGAACGGGGCCTTTGCTTTGACCACGGGGCTGCCGAGTACGCATTCCGCTACTTCGAGAACGTCCTGATGCTCTCCGAGGGTCAGTTCGAGGGCCGGAAGTTCGAGCTACACCCTTCGCAGGCGTTCATCATCGGCTCGCTCTTCGGCTGGAAGGGCGCAGACGGGCTTCGCAGGTTCCGTCGCGCGTACATCGAGCAGGGAAAGGGCAACGGAAAGAGTCCGCTGGCCGGTGGGCTGGGCCTGCTGGGGATGACGGCCGCAGGCGAGGCCGGCGCACAGATCTACTCGGCGGCAGCGAAGAAGGACCAGGCGGGCATCCTGTTCGCCGACGCGGTGAAGATGGTCAAGAAGTCGCCGCTCCTGGCCAAGCGCATCGAGTTCGCTGGCGGTGAGGGTCGGGAGTTCAGCATGGCGCACCACGCCAGCGCGAGCTTCTTCCGGCCAGTGTCGCGCGACACGGGGCGGACCGGCTCCGGTCCTCGACCGTTCTTCGTGCTGGTCGATGAGGTGCACGAGCTTCCCGACCGGCGAATCATCGAAATGCTGGAGCGCGGCTTCAAGTTCCGCCGCGAGCCGCTGCTCTTCATGATCACCAACTCCGGCAGCGACCGGACCTCTGTGTGTTGGGAGGAGCACGAGCATGCCGTCAAGGTCGCCGCCGGTCATACCGAGGCGGTGAACGATCCGACCTTCGTCGGCGACGTTATCGACGACAGCACCTTCAGCTACGTGTGCAGCTTGGACGACGGGGACGACCCCCTTGAGGATCCCAGCTGCTGGGCGAAGGCCAATCCCCTGTTGGGGGTAACTATCACCGAGCAGTACCTGGCGGGCGTGGTGGCTCAAGCCAAAGCGATCCCCGGGTCACTGAACGGCATTCTTCGTCTGCACTTCTGCGTGTGGACCGATGCGGAGACCGCCTGGATGACGCGCCCAACGCTGGAACCGGCGCTGGCCGACTTCGACCCGCGCATGCATGAGGGGCGCAAGCTCTACCTCGGCCTTGACCTGTCGCAGGTCCGCGATATCACCGCCATGGCTGCGGTCGTGGAGACCGGCACAGTCCCGGTGGAGGTGGAAGTCGAGGGCGAGAAGCTGATCATCGAGAAGCCGACGTTCGACGCCTGGATCGAGGCTTGGACACCCGGAGACACGCTGGATGCGCGGCAGCTGCAGGACAAGCTGCCCTATCGCACCTGGGTCAATGGCGGATTCCTGCATGCGCCGCAAGGGCAGGCCATCAACTTCCGGCACGTGGCCCAGGTCATGGCCGAGTACGACAGCCGCTATGACTTGCAGCTGGTCGCGTACGACCGCTACGCGTTCCGCCGCTTCGAAGAGGAGGTCAACGACATTGGCCTATCTGTGACCTTCGCGGAGCACCCGCAGGGCGGTTGCAAAAAGGGCAAGCCGCTGGAAGCGGCGGTGGAAGCCGCCGAGCAGTCGGGGCAGCCCGTACCTGAAGGCATGTGGATGCCCGGATCGCTGCGCCTGCTGGAAGAGGCGCTGCTGGAGGGTCGCCTGCGCCTGCGCCGCAACCCGGTTCTGGTGTCCGCAATCATGTCCGCCGTCATCGAATCGGACCGCTGGGGCAACAGCTGGCTGTCGAAGGCCAGATCGGCAAACAAGATCGACGCCGCGGTGGCCCTTTGCATGGCCATCGGCGCGGCACACGCCATGCCGCCGGATGCCGGCGGCATAGACGACTACCTGGAAAACGGCTTCTTTGGACTGATCGGATGACTACCTTTCGCTGGTACAACCCGCTGAGCTGGCGGTTCTTCGGATACGACGACCCTGCCACCGGCAACTACGTGGAGGTCGACCTATCCACCGGTGGCCGAGGCACCAAGGCGGGCGTCCGGGTGACGCCCAAGAAGGCGCTGACGGTCAGCATCGTCTGGTCGTGCGTGAAGGTGCTGTCCGAGTCCGCCGCGGGTCTGCCTTGGAAGCTGTATGAGGACAAGAGCGGCGTGCGAGCGCTGGTCAAGGGAACCAGCCCGCAGCGCCGACGGCTGCTGCGCCTGTTGAGCAAGCCCAACCCCTTCATCAAGTGGTTGGACCTGATCAAGGCGGTTGTGGTGAACATGGCCTTGCGTGGCAACGCATTCATCATCATTCGACGTGATGACAGCGGTGAATGGATCGGCCTGATTCCGGTGGGGGTGGACAACGTTCGAATCGACACCGACGACGGCTTGGTTTACTGGGCGATCATCAACGGCAGCGAAACCCCGGTTTCCCCGGAGAACATGCTGCACTTCAAGCTGTTCAGTTCCGACGGCATCGTGGGCCTGTCACCGGTGGAGTACCAGGCTGAAACCATCGGCCTGGCGCGCGCTGCGCAGGATTGGTCCGCCCGCTTCATGCGCAAGGGTGGCTTTACCGGTGGATACATCATCTATCCCGGCTTCCTGACGAAGGAGCAGCAGGCGCAAATCAAGGCGAAGCTGCCTGATATCCGCCAGGGCGATGTGGACGACCTCGGCAAGATGGCCATCCTGCAGGGTGGGCCGACGATCACGCCGGCCGGCCTGACCCAGAAAGACAGCCAGTTCATCGAATCGCAGCAGTTCCAGGAGGAGGCGCTCGCCGGTATCTGGGGCGTTCCGCTGTACCTGACCAACCGCGCTCGCTCCACTTCGGTGCTGGGCTCCAATTTGGAGCAGCAAACCAGCGGCTTTGTCACCTTCGGCCTGAAGCCTTACCTCGACGCGATCGAGAGCGAGATCAACGACAAGCTGTTCGCCGATGGCGACATGTTCGTGGAGGCCGTCGTAGAGGGGCTCCTGCGCGCCGACAGCGGAGCGCGAGCCAACTACTACAAGACCGCCCTTGGCGGCTCCGGCGGCTCGGGCTGGATGGCCATCAACGAGGTCAGGGTGAAGGAGAACCTACCTGTGCTGGAAGGCGAGCAATACAACCAGGTCACACGGTGGACCAGCAACAAGCCCGATTCCAGTAACGACGACACAACGGGAGATCCCGCCAATGCTTAGCAAGTACTCCTGCCCGTTCGAGGTCAAGGCGGCAGACGATTCCGGCAACTTCGAGGGCTATGCCTCGGTGTTCAACAACGTGGACCTCGGTGAGGACCTGATCCTGCCGGGCGCGTTCGTCAAGGTGAAGACGACTCGGACTGGCCGACTGCGCCTGGCGCTGTACCACAACCTGACCCGGCTGATCGGCGATGCCGAGTTCAAGCAGGATGGCAACGGCCTGCACTTGAAGGGCAAGGTCAACCTCAACGTCAGCTACGCCAAGGACGCCTACGAGCTGATGAAGGCCGGCACCTTGGACGAAATGTCAGTCGGCTTCAACACGCTGGAGGACGCGATCGAGAACCGCGAGGGCCGGCGGGTGCGCGTCATCAAGAAGGCCGAATTGTGGGAGGCATCGGTCGTCCCCTTCGGCATGAACCCGGAAGCACAGGTGATGAGCGTCAAGTCCGATGTTCGCGCCTTCGAATCGGCCCTGCGCGAACGCATGGGGCTGTCCCAGAAAGAGGCGGCGGCCGTCGCCTCGCTCGGCTTTCCCGCAATCCACCGTGACGGTGGGATTGGGGACACGGAGACCGTGAAGCAGCTGCAGCAACTCGGCACATCCATCGAATCCATCTTCAAAGGAATGCACCAATGAGCGAGAACATCAGCGATATCCGTGAGGGTCTGGAAAAGCAGCTGAAGGACGGCTTCGCCGGCCTGCAGAAGAAGTACGACAGCGCCTCGGCCGAGATCGAGAAGGGCAACCAGGTCACCACCGATCTGAAGAAGCAGATCCAGACCGCCACCGACGAGATCCAGAAGGTGGTCGACAAGGTGCTGAAGCTGGAAGAGAAGGGCATCGGCCTGGGCAACCAGCCCGGTACGAAGAAGGGCTTCATCGACTTCATCAAGGGCAACGACGAGTACAAGGCGCTGCAGGGCCGCGAGAAGTCGGCGGCCGAGATCGAGATCAAGAAGGACGAGCTGGCGTCCATGCAAGAAACCAAGGCCGTCACCAGCGCCGGCATCGTCGTGCCGAACTACGACCCGACCATCCAGCCGGGCATCCGCCAGGAACTGCGCATCCGCGATCTGATCCCGTCGATCTCCGTCACCGGCCAGAGCTATACCTACTTCCGCGAGAAGTTGCATACCCGTGGTGCTGGCCCGGTCGGCGAAGGCGGGACCAAGCCGCAGAGCAACGTTACTTTCGAGCAGAAGACCGACCTGGTGAAGAAGCTGGCGGTCTGGATCCCGGTCACCGACGAAGCTCTGGACGACGTGCCGCAGATGTACGGCTACCTGCAGCAGCTGCTGCGTTACGACCTGAAGCTGGAAGAAGAAGTCCAGATCCTGAAGGGCGACGGCCTGGGCAACAACCTGCCCGGCCTGATGACTGATGCCACGGTGTTCGACGACGCCCTCTCGAAGGCAAGCGACACCTCGATCGACACTGTCCGCCGCGCGATCTACCAGGTGCGCAAGCAGTCGAAGCTGTCGGCCGACGCCACGGTGATGACCGAGCTGGACTGGATGAACATCGAGCTGGAGAAGGACAGCCAGAACCGCTACCTGTTCGCCAACCTGCAGGGCTTCGTGACCCCGATCCTTTGGGGTCGGCCGGTGGTCGCCTCGGACAGCATGGACGAAGGCGACGGCACCACCACCGGTGGCGAGTTCCTGGTCGCCAACTTCCAGCGCGGCGCCACGATCTACGACCGCATGAGCTTCCTGTTCAAGGTCGGCCTGATCAACGACGACTTCGTGAAGAACCAGCGCGTATTGCTGGTCGAAGAGCGCCTGGGCCTGGCCAAGCGCCGCGTCGAGGCATTCGTGAAGGGCCGCTTCAAGCCGCAGGCGTGATAGCGAGCTGATCCCGAACGAGGCCGGCCACGTGCCGGCCTCTCTCTTTCTATACGGAGCAGGAACATGAAGATCAAAGCCGAATGGGGCTTCCGCGGCGACGCCCCGAAGCTTAATGCCGAGTCCGCCGATGTGAAGGCTGGCGACGTATTCGACGGCGTGGATCCGGAATACGGGCACGCGCTGGTCGGCAAGGGTCTGGTGGTACAAGTTCACGAAGGTGCTGCACCCCAGGAGACGAAACCGGCCCGACCCAGCGAACTGAAGACGGGCGAGGGCGGCGGTGGGGTCGAAACCTCCAGTACTGAAGGAGCGACCGACGCTGCAGGCAACCAGTCTGGCGATGGTGAAGCGTCCGGCGGTGCCGGTCCGGCCGAACCCGTCACCGGCGGCGCAGCCTCTGGCGCGCCGACCACTTCCGACCAGGGCGGTGCCGACAAGAAGGCGCTCTTGATCCAGCAGCTCGAGGCCGCCGGCGTCGAGTTCGACCGCCGCTGGGGTGCTGATCGCCTGGCAGCAGTTCTGGCCGAAGCCCAGAAGAAGGATCCCGCCTGATGGCCGTCACCCTCGACCTGGAATTGGTGCGCAAGCAGTGCAACATCGTTGCCGACGTGGACGACGCCCTGCTGCAGCAGTACGTGGCAGCCGCGCTGGCGCACATCGAGCAGCACTGCGACCGGAGGCTGGTCGAGGGTGAGCCTGCCGGCCCGGATGAGATGAAGCTGTCGCCAGACGTGTTGCAGGCTGCACTTCTGCTGGTGGGGCATTGGGTCGCCAACCGTGAGGCGATTGTGGTCGGCGAGGTATCCACTGAGGTGCAGTTCGGCGTCGAGCGACTCCTCTGGTATAGGAAGACATTCTGATGCGCGCCGGCTTGCTCAATCGAAAGGTCCGGGTGGAGCGCCCGGCGTCAGGAACGGATGACTGGGGTCAACCAGCCCAAGGATGGGAGCTGGTCGACGAGATCATGGTCAGCGTTGCCGGAGAAACCGGTGTCGGAGCAATTCGCGCCGGCCTCCAAGGCGGCGTCCCGGCATCGATCTCCCGATACAGCTTCATGGCCAGGTATCAGACCGTGAGGGCGCTGGGGATCGATGCAACGATGCGGATCCTCTTCGATGGCTTGGTGTTTGAGGTGAAGGGGATCACTCGTGACCTGAACAGCAAGGATCGCGCCTTCATCGTTACCGAGGAGGGAGGGAACAGCGGATGAGCATCAAGGCGAACGTTGACTTCTCCGACGCGGTGAAGGGTTTGGAGGCACTTCTGGACTCCCGCGTCAGCCTCGCACGTTCCATGGGAGTTGCCGGTGGCCAGGTCATTCGGGATGAAGTGAGGTTGCGTGCACCGGTGGGCGCGGAGGAGGGTGGAAGCCTGCGCCCGGGCAGTCTGCGCGATGCGGTCTACCTGGCTTACCGCGATGGCAGATCCACCGACAGCCGGCAGATGTACTCGATTTCCTGGAACGCCAAGAAGGCGCCCCACGGACACCTGATCGAGTTCGGGCACTGGCAAACGCACGCGGTCTATAAGGACAAGGACGGCTCCTGGACGCTGGGTGCGCCGCTGGCGCAGCCCAAGTGGGTTCCGGCCAAGCCCTTCGTGCGGCCAGGCTACGAGGCGTCCCTGGCGCGCGCGCAGGCGGCGATGGTGGAAAGGGGTAGGGAGCGGCTTCCCGAATTGTTGCGAGAGGCGCTAGGAGGCAGCGGATGAGCTACGAACCGTCTCTCCATGCCCTGATTGCACCCTTGGTACAGGGGCGCTTCTATCCCGACGTTCCGCCAGACCAGCCGGTCTTCCCGTTTGCGCTCTATCAGCAGGTTGGAGGCCAGGCCCTGTGGTTCCTCGAAGGATCAATGCCGGACCACAAGCATGCGCGGGTGCAGATCACCATATGGTCCAAGTCCAGGCCCGAGGCCAACACGCTGATCCGTCGTATTGAGGATGTGATCTGTACCGGCGTTCCACATTCCGAGCCCTATGGCGCCGCAGTCGCCATGTACGAGGCGCCCATCAAGGCATACGGCGCCCGTCTCGATTTCGGGCTCTGGTTCCCTGACCCGTAAGTGGCCCACCAACCCCGTATCAGCCCGGCCATGCGCCGGGCTTTTCGTTTTCAACCAGAGGAAGACAAAACATGGCACTCAAGCTCCCGAAGGGCACCCAGTTCGGCTTCGCGCCGGTGCTGGCCACCAAGATCGCAACCACCGGCATCTCCAAGGCGGCGCCGGCATTGGCGAGCATTGCTGCCGATGCAGTCGACACCGACGACGTGGTGGTGCTGGAGATCCCGGGTTGGCCGGCCCTGAACAACCGCACGACCCGCGCTGGCGCCGAATCCACCGGTGCAATCGAATTGCTCGGCACCGACACCACCGATACCACCCTGTACCCGGGCACCAGCGGCGCCGGCTCGCTGCGCAAGGTGGCCGCCTTCATCGACCTGGACCAGCAGGGCGATCCGACCACCGCCGGCGGAGAACAGCAGTACTGGAGCGGGACACTGCTGGAGGACCCGACCGGCCGCCAGATCCAGATCCCGACCTTCAAGAACGCCAAGACCATCACCATCCCGCTCTACTACGACCCGTCCAAGCCCTGGTATCCGGCGTTGAAGACGGTCGACGCCAAGGGCGAGCCGGTCGTGCTGCGGGCCAAGCTTGCCGGCGGTGACGTTCTGTACTGGTATGGCTACCTGAGCTACGACGGTGACCCGACCATGACCGCGAATACCCCGATGGGCACCACCGCGACGTTCACGGCCTTGGCCGATTCGATCCTGGTGGAGGGCGCCTGATGTTCAAGGTAAAGGCCCCGGAGACCTTCAAGGCATCGTTGACCATCGTCGGCCACGGCCGCGAGCAGAAGCTCAACCTGATCTATCGGCACCTGACACAGGAGGCGTACACGGCGCTCCTGCAGCGCCTGGCGGGGCAGGAGATCACGCCGGCTCAAGCGATCCTGGACATGGTGGCGGAATGGGATGCGGACGTGTCGCTGGATACCGCCGGCGTGGATGAGGCCCTGCAGCAGCAGATCGGCCTGGATGCAGTGATCATCACCGGCTACGCGCAGGCGATCCAAGTGGCCCGCAAGGGAAACTGATCGAGGCGGTGGGGGCGCTGTACTGGCGCGCCCCCACCGAGGCCGAGCTTGCCCAGGTCGGCCTCAAAGCGAAGCACTACCAGCCGCCGGACGTGCAGCTGTGGCCCGAGTGTTCGCTGCCTATCGAGATCTTCTCG
This sequence comes from Stenotrophomonas sp. YJH_SMC_82, assembly GCF_059368875.1. Classification (NCBI taxonomy): domain Bacteria; kingdom Pseudomonadati; phylum Pseudomonadota; class Gammaproteobacteria; order Lysobacterales; family Lysobacteraceae; genus Stenotrophomonas; species Stenotrophomonas sp. YJH_SMC_82. Next base: position 152,620 of record NZ_JCAFSE010000002.1, on the reverse strand, counting down.
CGGGTCTCCACCCAGTGGCGTGCAAGCGCCGGAGGTCCGTTTGGGCTGGACTACAACGTCGTGTTCCAGGAGCTGGACCGCGAAGGGTTGACCGGTGATCGCCGGGCCGAGGTGATGGCCGCGATACGCATCATTGAGGGCGCTGCCCTAACCGAAATTAGCAAGGGCTGACCATGACCGACCAATCAATTGGCGCGGCTCGAATCGACCTGGTCGTCGATACGCAGCAGTTCGACAGTGCGATCACCGCAGCAAAGCGCGGTGTCGCCGACATGTCGGGCAGCGCACAGCAGCAGTATCAGCAGCTGTCGCGCGCTGAGCGCTCGCGCGTCGATACGCTGGTGCGCCAGGCGGACACCCTGGGCATGACCCGGTCCCAGCAGTTGGCCTACAACGCCGCCTTGCGCACGAGTGGGCCGGTGCTGGATGAGATCGTACAGAAGTTGGCCCGCGCTGAAGCTGCGGCCAAGCGCTCCGGAAAGGAGCTGAATGCATACGGTGTCAGCGCGGCCCAGCAGGCAGCGGCAATGCGCGGCGTGCCCGCGCAGATCACCGACATTGCTGTGAGCCTGCAGGGTGGGCAGAACCCGCTGACTGTCTTCCTGCAGCAGGGCGGACAGCTCAAGGACATGTTCGGCGGCATCCGGCCAGCGGCCGCCGCCTTGGCGTCGCAGCTGCTGTCGATGATCAACCCGCTCACAGCCGCAGCCGCGGCGACTGCAGCGCTTGGCGTGGCTTGGTATCAGGTCGGAGAGGCGCAGCGGCAGGCGGAACTGGCGCTGATCACGACCGGAAACTATGCCGGAACCAGTGCCGAGCAGATTGCGGCGCTCGCTCGGCAGATGGACAACCTTGGCGGTGTAACACGGGGCAAGGCCCTGGCGGCGCTGACTCAGGTTGCCGCATCGGGCCGGTTCACTGGCGAACAGTTCCGCTTGGTGTCGGAATCAGCGGCCGAAATGGAAGGAGCGACTGGTCAGAGCATCGACTCCACCATCGACAAGTTCAAGGAGCTGGCGAAGGACCCGGTAGAAGGCCTGCTAAAGCTGAACGAGGCCGAGCACTTCCTCACGCGCGCGCAACTGGACCGGGTGACCGCGCTTCAAGAAGAAGGGAGGCAGCAAGAGGCGGTAACGGAGGCGATCCGGATCTATCACGCCAGCCTTGGAGATGTTTCTGCAAAGGCGCGTGAGTCCCTTTCGGGCGTCAGCCAGTGGTGGAAGGCAGTAAAGGACGACACCTCATCGGCCTTCAGTGAGCTCGGGCGGTACATCGATCTCACTGATCGCCTCCTCACGCGCACCACGGGGGTGAAACGAGGTGCGGTGGCGGAGACGGCATCATTCTTCACCCCGATAGCAGGCCAGGCAAAGCTCGCGGGTGGGTTGCTTGGCGCGGCGAATGACTTCGCCGAGCGGTACTGGGGCCTTGGCCCCAAGCCCACCGTCACGATGGCAGGGATCTACGGCAATGGCGCAGAGGAATCGATCGACAGCGCTGGGGAGCGGAAGCGCCTAGAGCAGCGGAAGAAGGACCAACAGGAATGGGATCGTCTGGCCGGGCAGAACCTGTCCAAGCGCCAGAAGCAGCTCGCCGAAGAGGCGCAGATCGTCGCCCTGGGCAAGAAGCTCGGCAAGGACCAGGCTGATATCGACCGGGAAGTCGCAGCGTCGCGGAAGCAGTTCGCTGAGGCAGAAGCGCGCCGCGGTGGTGGCTCCAAAACAAACCCGGCCACGTCTATCGTTGCCAGAATTCAGCAGCAGGTAGCTCTGAACAAAGAGCAGTCAGGCAGCGAGGAGAAGCTCACTGTCAGCCAGCGCCTGCGGGTGCAGGTGCTGGAAGAACTGGACAGGCTGGGGTCCAAGATTCCCGAAGCGGATCGGAAGCGCATCGGGACGATGCTGGAGGAGCTGAAGACGACCGGCGACCTGGTGGAGGCCAAGGATAAGCAGAAGAAGACCTTGGAGGCGCTAACCCGCCAGCAGGCCATCTTCGACCAGCAGACCGAGTCACGGCGTCGGGGTAATGAGCTGGACTTGATGAGCTACGGCCGTGGCCAGGACGCGGTCGCCCAGTTGCGCCGGCAGATGGACGTGCAACGGGAGTACGAGGACGAACTGAAGCGCTTGGGCGACCGAAAGGTGGCCACCGATCAGGACCAGTGGGACCAGCTGGCGGCGAATGCGGCTAGGCACAGGGACGAGCAGTTGCAGTTGGAGATGGACTACCAAGCCCGCCGGCTTGCCGCGATGGGAGACTGGCGCAACGGCACCCGAGCCGCCTTCGAGGATTACGCCACGGAGGCGAACAACGCGGCTGGCCAGGCCCATTCCGCGCTCACGAACGCATTCCAGGGCGCGGAAGACGCGCTGGTTCAGTTCGCCATGACCGGGAAGCTGTCGTTCCGCGACCTGGCCAACTCGATCATTGCCGACCTAGCACGTATTGCCGCAAAGCAGGCCATCGTCGGCATTGCCGGGATGATCGCCAGTGCCTGGGGCGGTGGGGTCACTGCTGCGGGGAACGCCGCGGCTACCAGTGGAACGCAGCAGATCAACTCCGACCTTCTCGCGAACATTGGCCGCAATGCGAACGGTGGTGTCTACACATCGCCAAGCCTGTCGGCGTATTCCGGCGGCGTCTACAGCTCCCCGCAGCTTTTCGCCTTCGCGAAGGGAGCGGGCGTGTTCGGTGAGGCCGGGCCGGAGGCCATCATGCCTCTGCAGCGTGGACCAGATGGTCGCCTGGGCGTCGCTGCACATGGCGGCGGCTCAGGGTCGTCACAGGTGAACGTGAACGTCGTGGTGAACAGCGACGGATCGACCGATGTGTCAGCCGACACCCCGATGTGGCAGCAGTTCGGCAAGGAGATCGGGCAGCTGATCGACATGAAGATCAACGATGCGCAGCTCCGGTCCATGAAGGACGGCGGCGCTATGAGGGTGATGGGGAAAGGTTGATGACCGACACATTCAGTTGGAAAGCCACCAGCCAGAGCAGCGGATCAGCGACTGCGTCGGTGAGGCGTGCAAAGTTCGGGGATGGTTACACCCAGCAGGTCGCGGAGGGCATCAATTCCGTTGCCAGAAAGTACCAGGTGAGCTTCGTTGCGCCCAAGGCGGTGATCACCGAGATCATTGCCTTCCTCGATGCACACGCCGGCATGTCCTTCTGGTGGGCCGCCCCGTGGGGAACGGGCCTCTACTACTGCGACACCTACACCGACTCCCACCTTGGTGGCCTGACCTACAGCGTCACGGCCACCTTCGAACAGACTTTCCAGCCGTAAGGAGAGAACATGGCACTTCAGCCAATCAATATCGATACAGTCCAGCCGAACGGCAAGAAGGGCGATCCAGCCAGGATCGCCTTCGGGAAGGTCAACGATAACGACGCGTACCTCGATGGTCGGATCAATACTGTCGCCACAGCTGCGGCCACCGCGGACACGAAGGCGACCAATGCTGGTTCCGCAGCGGCGGCGGCCGTTCCGAAGGCTGGAGGTGAAGCCGGCGCGATGACGGGGACGCTCGTCATGCGAGGTGGAGGAACGGCAGTTCGTCGCGCCAACTTTTTCCACAATGCGAATGCTACGAGCGATTTCGGAGCCAAGCTCACCCTGTCCTACAACGCCAGCAACAGCGATCTGGCCGGTGTTTTCCTGGTCCCTACGGGGCCCAACGGATTCGAGTCCCAATGCCAAGTCTGGTTGAAGGACGGCGACTTCTTCAATTCGGCCTACGTCCAGGTGCTTACGATCACCCGAACGGCTGTCACCTTCAGGGGCAGTGCCTTGTGGCACGCGGGAAACACGACGGTGGATGCCAACAACTTCATCAAGAGAGCCTGAACATGGAGCCCATCTGCACTGCAGCTTTCAACATCCAGCCTGATGGCGGGATCGTGCTCGATGGAGACCATGCTCCTGGCACAAGCATCGGTTGCTCGTTTGATGCATTGGGCATCGCGTGCGCTCGTGTTGCGACTGGTGTGTATCGGGTAGCTGGTCCGGGGATCAAACCGGCCACCGGGTGGCGCGCGAGCGTATACCGTGACGAGAACGACGAACAGACCATCCGTCTGGCCATCCAGCAGGAGGCGGGTGCGGTGCTCTACACGTGTACCGATCCGGCGACCGGAGAGGCAAGGGACATTGTCTACTTGCTGACGGTACGTGTCGTCGTTGACGTTCCGGAGGTCGAACAAACCGAGGATGCGGAGGTCGATGCGGCATGATCACCGCAGATGCCCAGCAGCTCGAGCCAGGCGGCCGCGTCACGGTCTATGAACTGGACTGCACCAGCTTCGGTGCAGATCAGCTCTGGTTTCACCAGCACCTGCAGTCGGGGGTGATCTGGTGGCAGGGCCAGGAATATGGGCCATGGCCGATCATCGCTACCGGCTTCGAGCGCACCAGCGAGCAGCAGCCCAACCCGCGGCTTAGGGTCAGCAACATCGACGGCCGGATCGGCGCTCTGTGCCGCATGTTCCAGGACCTGGCCGGCGCCAAGCTGATCCGCCGGCAGACGCTGGTGAAGTACCTGGACGCGGCCAACTTCCCCGAGGGGAACCCGTTGGCTGATCCGGGCGAACACTTCCCGGATGAAATCTGGTACATCGAGCGCAAGGTGGGCGAGGACGACGAAACGGTCGAGTTCGAGCTGACCACGGTGGCCGACTTCAACGGGCGGGAGCTTCCCGCCCGGCAATGCACGAGGATCTGCAGTGCGCTGCTGCACGGGGGCTATCGCGGTCCCTACTGCGGCTACACCGGCTCGGCCTACTTCGATATCAACGACCAGCCGGTCGACGACCCGGCCAGGGACGTGTGCGCCGGCCTGGTCCGAAGCTGTCAACTGCGGTTCGGCCAGGACAAGCCGATTCCGCACGGTGGATTCCCCGCCGCCGGCCTGCTGCGGACCTGACGCCCCCATACCCAAGCTCCAGACCATTCGCGCTGCACCAGCAGCACCACAGGGCTCGCCAGGCGCGGGCCTTTTCTATGGGCGAGATCCATGCAACAGAGCACCCTGCAGGCCATCCAGGCGCATGCCATGGCCGACTACCCGCGCGAGTGCTGCGGCCTCATCGTGGCCGGCTGCGATGGGGAGATATACGTCCCGTGCCGCAATCTGGCTACAACTCCCAGCGAGCACTTCCGGCTGCCGGCAGAGGACTTTGCCGACGCCGAGGACAGCGGCGAGGTGCTGGCCGTCGTGCACAGCCACCCGAACGCGTCTGCGGCTGCCTCTGATGCCGACCGCATCATGTGCGAGGCCAGCGGCCTGCCGTGGCACATCGTGAGCGTGGGGCAGTGCGTTGGAGCTGATCCCGAATGTGGCGACCTGCAGACCATAGTGCCCTGCGGCTACGAGGCGCCGCTGGTGGGCCGGCAGTTCGCCCACGGCGTGCTGGATTGCTACAGCCTGGTGCGTGATTTCTACGCCCGCGAGCTGGGTATTCAGCTCAGCCAGTACGAGCGGGAAGACGACTGGTGGGAGAAGGGCCAGGACCTCTACAGCCTGGACCGGCTGCAGGCGGAGGGCTTCGCGGTCATCCAGGGCGTGCCCCGCCGCGGCGACATGATCCTGATGCAGATCCGCTCACCGGTGCCGAATCACGCCGGCGTCTACTTGGGCGGCGGGAAGATGTTGCACCACATGCACGGCCGCTTGTCTGAAACGGTGGTCTACGGCGGCATCTGGGCCGAGCGCACTCGCTACATCGTCCGTCACAAGGAGGCCGGCCATGACTGATCGCCTGCGTACTGTCCGGCTGTACGGCCGCCTCGGCGCTCGCTTTGGCCGCAAGTTCCAGCTGGCGGTGAACAGCCCGGCCGAGGCCATTTTCGCGCTCGGCATCCTGCTGCCCGGCTTCCGGCAGTTCCTGACAGGCTGCAAGGACCAGGGCATCGAGTTTGCCGTGTTCATCGGGCGGGAGAACCTGAGCAAGGCGCAGCTGCACGATCCCCCGGGTGCCGACGATATCCGCATTGCACCGGTGCTGGTCGGCGCCAAACGTGGGGGCGCCCTGCAGACCATCGTCGGTGTGGCCCTGATCGTGGTGGCCTCCATCTACGGCGGTCCGGGCGCCGGCGCCGCAGCGGCCAAGTTCTGGGGCGCTGTCGGCGCGGCCGGCTGGAGTCTGGCCATCGGCGGCGTGGCGCAGATGCTGTCGCCCCAGCCCCGTGGCCTAGGGACGAAGGAGGCCGCCGAGAACACGCCGAACTACAGCATGAACGGGCCTGTGAACGTGCAGGCCCAAGGCAACCCAGTGCCCGTCGCCTACGGCGGCCACGACACAAAGGGGATGGTCGTCGGATCCGTGGTGATCAGCGGCGGCATCTACGCGGAGGACCAGCAGTGAACCGAGCCGTCAGCTATCAACACGATCCGCTGGCCAGCGCGTGTGCGGACGTTGTCGGCGCAGGCGGCAAGAGCAGCACCAACGCCCGCACGCCGGTGGAGACCCCGGACAGCCTGCACTCGATCTCCTATGCCAAGGTGCTGGACCTGGTCAGCGAGGGCGAGATCCGGGGTCTGGTGGCCGGCAACCAGTCCATCTACCTCAATGAGGTGCCGATCCAGAACAGCGACGGCAGCTTCAACTTCAACGGCGTGAAGGTCGAGACGCGCTCGGGCACGCAGGACCAGGAGTACATCCCAGGCTTCCCGTCGGTCGAGAACGAGATCGGCGTCGGCGTCGAGCTGCGCGACACACCGGTGGTGCGAGCAGCCTCCGGGCAGGATCTGTCTGCGGTTCGGATCCGGTTTGGTGTTCCCGCCCTGCAAAGGCAGAACACCGAGAACGGTGACACCGAGGGCTATGCCGTCGAGTACGCCATCGATCTGTCCACTGACGGCGGCGCCTTCACCACGGTGCTGAGCAACGCCTTCCGCGGCAAGACCACCACCGAGTACCAGCGCAGCCACCGCATCGACCTGCCGCCGGGCAATCAGTGGCAGGCGCGGATCCGCCGCCTTACACCGAACGCGAACAGCTCCACCGTCGCCGACACCGTGAACGTGATCTCCATGACGGAGATCATCGACGTGAAGCTGCGCTACCCGAACTGCGCACTGGCCGCGATCCAGATCGACGGCAGCCAGTTCCAGGGCAAGCCGACCACGGCCTACCGCATCTGGGGCCGGATCATCCGCGTGCCCAGCAACTACGACCCGATCGCGCGTACCTACAGCGGGGTGTGGGATGGCACCTTCAAGTCGGCCTGGACGAACAACCCGGCGTGGGTGTTCTTCGACATGGTCACCAACGACCGTTTCGGTCTGGGCGACCGAATCCCGCTGGACTGGGTCAACAAGTGGCGCCTGTACGAGATTGCGCAGTACTGCGATCAGCTGGTCAGCGACGGCATGGGCGGCATGGAGCCGCGCTTCACCTGCAGCCTGTACCTGCAGACCCGGGAGTCGGCCCACAAGGTGCTGCAGGACATGGCCAGCATGTTCCGCGGCATCAGCTTCTACGCGGCGGGGCAGATCATGGCCTCGGCCGACATGCCGAAGGACCCGGTCTATACCTACAGCCAGGCCAACGTGGTCGACGGGAAGTTCACGTACACCGGCAGCGGCAGCAAGGCACGGCACACGGTGGCGTTGGTTTCCTGGTCCGACCCGGACGACTTCGGCCGGCAGAAGGTCGAACCGGTCCAGCTGCAGGAAGGGATTGCACGCTACGGCGTGAACCAGATCGAGGTGACGGCTTTCGGCTGCCACTCCAAGTCGCAGGCCCAGCGCGTGGGGCTGCACATCCTCTACAGCGAGAATCTGGAGACGGAGACCGTCAACTTCGCCGTGGGTCTCGATGCCCTGAACTGCATGCCCGGTGACGTGATCCAGGTCGCCGATGCGAAGCGCGCGGGGCGGCGCAACTCCGGCCGCATCAGCGCGGCCGCGGCGAGCAGCCTTACCCTGGATGTGGTGCCGCCCTCGATGCAGGCCGGGGATCTCCTGCGGGCGGCGCTGCCGGGCGGGAAGACCGAGGCCCGCACCATCAGCGCGGTCAACCCGGAGACGCGCGTGGTGACCGTCTCTGCGCCTTGGAGCGCGATCCCGGTGGTGCAGTCGATCTGGGCGACGGAGTCGACCGACCTGGTGATGCAGCAGTTCCGGGTGATCAGCATCACCGAGGAAGATGGGCTGACCTATCGCGTCACCGCGCTGCAGCACCGCCCGGACAAGTTCGCGGCCATCGATGACGGCACCCGGCTGGAGCCGCCGCCAATCAGCATCGTACCGCCCAGCGTGCAGCCGCCGCCGGCGAACGTGCGCCTGTCCTCACATGTGGTGATCGACCAGGGCATTGCCACGCCGGTGCTGACCATTGAATGGGACGCGGCCGACAAGGCGATTGCCTACGACGTGGAATGGCGCCGGGATGATCTGAACTGGGTGCGTGTGGGGCGCGTGGGCACGGCTAGCGTGGAGGTGCGCGGGGTCTATGCGGGCAAGTACCTGGCCCGGGTGCGTGCCGTGAATACGCTCAATGCGGTGTCGCAGCCGGCCCTCAGCGTCCTCACCGACATTCAGGGGAAGACGGAGCCGCCGCCGGCGCTGACCTCACTGACGGCAGCGTCAGTGGTGTTCGGCATCCAGCTGGCCTGGGCGTTCCCGCCCGGGGCAACCGACACCGAACGCACCGAGATCTGGCGCAGCGCCGGCCCGAACCTGGAGAACGCGACGAAGCTGGGCGATTTCGCCTATCCCCAGAACCGGCACCGGCTCGATGGCCTGGCCGCCGGCGCGAAGTTCTACTTCTGGGGTCGGTTGGTGGACCGCAGCGGCAACATCGGGCCGTGGTATCCCGCTGGCGCTGGTGTCGTGGGCGAGTCGAGCACCGACGTGACCGAGTACGACGCCTATTTCTCTGGCCTCATCAACAAGAGCGCGCTGGGGCGGGAGCTGCTGTCGGAGATCGAGAGCATCAGCAGTATCGCGCCGTTGATCTGGGCCGCAGATGCCACGTACGAATCGGGCCAGACGGTGGTGCACAACGGCAAGATCTGGTTGTGGACCGACGCCGCGCCCGGCAACGAGGAGCCCCCGGGCACGAAGTGGAAGAGCGTCGGTGATGCGGTGGCCGAGGCCGGTGCGTTGGCCGGGCGGATCGATCAGCTGGAGCTGGATGTTACGGAGGTGGACGGCAAGGTCACGGCGGTGGGCAACCGCGTAGATGGCCTGGTGGCGCAATACAGCGCGGAGCACGCCGGCGATGGGGACTGGAACGCGGGCGATGAGGACGCGTTTGCCGGCACGATCACCACGCTGACGGTCATCGCCAGCGGCGACTACGCGCTGGGCCGGCGTGTGGATACCACCGAGGCAGCGGTAGGCGAGACCCGGGCGATGGTGCAGGCTACCTCGCAGGCTCTGGTCGACTTGGACGGACAGATCAGCGCCTCGTACAGCCTGAAGCTGCAGATTGCAGCCAACGGCCAGTACTACGCAGCTGGCATGGGCATCGGCATCGAGAACCAGCCGGATGGCAGCTACCAGAGCCAGGTGCTGTTTACTGCCGACCGCTTCGCGTTCGTCAACCTGGTCAACGGGCAGCTGACCTCGCCGTTCGTGATCCAGGGCGGCCAGACCTTCATCAACCAGGCCCTGATCGGCACCGCGTGGATCACCAGCGCCAATATCGCCGATGCCGCGATCACCAACGCGAAGATCAGTGGGGCCATCCAGTCCGATGACTACGTCGCTGGCCAGACCGGCTGGAGGATCGACAAGGCTGCCGGCGGTGGGTTCCAGTTCAACGGCATGGTGGCCGGCGGATATCGCCTGAACATCACCAACCAGGGCGTCTACATCTACTACCCGAACGGCAACCCGGCCGTCGAACTTGGAGTGCTGCTGTAATGGCCGATGTGGGGCTGCGGGTGAGGAGCGAGAGCGGGTATGTGGAGACTACGGTCACCACACGTCTGAGCAAGATCATCGGGTCGTACAGGTTCCCGCTCTACAACCCGGTCAACTCCAACAACAAGTGGGTAGCGCCGCCGGAGGCAAATGGAGGGCTCATCGTCAATGACTTTTTAGGCGGTGAGCCCTTCTACTACTTCACCTGCGAGGGCCAACGATCGGTGTACGGAATGCTGGTTCCTTCGGTGACCATCTCGGGGAACAGCATCAACTGGAGCTGGGACCCTGACGTGGTGAACTACCACGTCAGGATGGAGATGTTCCCGAGCAAGCCCACGACGGACACCGTCGGCGGCATCACCCTTCATTACGGGGTATACAGCTGATGGCCGTCGGACTACGCGTACGGAACCAGGGAACCGGGCAGATCCAGATTGGGGCTGGCTATCGGAATCTACAGTTGGCCAAGTCAGGGACGCTCAACACCGGAACTTTCTCCGGCGGCGGGACCGGCGGCTCGCCGCCGTCTGCCTTGTGGTCGCCGAGCGGGGTCCTGGCTTCAACGAACGGGACAACGAACCTCCATGTCTGCCGCTACATCAACGACAGCGTGGCGACTACAACGGGATTCACTCTGGTTCAGACCGGTGTGACGTGTTTCGTCTACGCTTCCAACCAAGCGCCGAACAAGACGCTGGAGTACTACACGTTCAATGCCACCGAGCGTGCGGGCAGTGGACCGGTTGGTCTGCGCATGCGTGGCGAAGACGGCACGGTCTTCTACGACTCCCGACGCAAGGGTCTGCGGGTGCTCCAGGTGGTGGCGCTGCCAACGGTCCTTGGCCCCCCCGTAGAGATTGGCCAGTTCTTCCCAGGGACGAAGATCGGCATTGCCATCCCGTCGCCGCGCTTCTACTACTTCTCGCAGTCACAGGATCGGTGCACCATGAATGCCGACCATTTCCACATGACCAGCGACAACCGGATCTTCCTCTCGCGTTTGCAGGTAACTCAACAGACCTTGATCACCAACACCTTCCCGGTGGGCGGTGTGACGATGGGCCCGCAGAACGCGACGATCTTCATCGTGGACCTGACCGAGGTTCCGCTGGGGTTCGGTTGACCCGCGGCTATGCAACCGGCTGCAGCAGATCTTCGCGGTTGTTCTGCGGCATGTTCACCGCGCGGCTGACGCGGTACGCCTCCATCGCCGGCGGCTCGCTGGCCAACAGCATGGCCATAGCATCGTCCGGGCTGGCGGCCATCCACTCGTCGATCTGGCCGGCCTGCAGCCACACCGGCATGCGGTCGTGGATGTCGGCCGAGACACCACTGCTGTCGCCAGTGATGATGGTGAAGGTGCCGAGGTTGCCGTCGGGCAGCAGCGGACTGGTGTCCTCCCACAGGCCAGCGGCCAGCAGCGGCCCTGTGGCGTGGATGAACCAGGGATCTTTCTTCTCGTCGATCGGACTCACCGACCACTCGTAGTAGCCGGCCATGGGAACGACGCAGCGGCGCTTCTTGAACGCCGACCGGAATGCTGGCTTAGTGGCCACCGTCTCGATCCGGGCGTTGATGGTCGAGCCCTGCAGACCCTGCCTTGGCCCAGAACGGAAGCAGGCCCCACGCCAGCCGGGTTACCTGCCGGCCTTCGCCCCGGTCTAGGATCACCGAGGCGCGCTGTGTCGGCGCTAGGTTGTAGCTGGGCTGGATCTCGGCCAGGCCCGGGACAAGGTCAGCCAGCCCCGGCTGGCCAAAGTCGACAACGGGTAGCTGGACGAATCGGCCGCACATGGCGCGATTCAGGCCGGTATCGCTAACGGCATCGTAGGCCCCAACACTTGGTCGCATTCGACCAAGCGGGCGTTGCTGACTGCCTGACGCTTGCCGCATCCACCGCAAGCGAGCAGGGTTCCTCCCGGCATTGTCTCTAGGTCCGGAGCGCTTGAATGGGTGACATGTCTGCACTGGTTGCAGCGGATGGTGATGGCACTTACGTGCTTCAGCTTGCCCAGCTCGTCGCGGTCCGCGTCGAGATCGATAACGTGAAAAAGGCCTGTATCTGGCATTGCGAACTACCGGAAAATTTTGCGCATGCTGCGCTTTGTGGTGCGTGCATCTTGTGACGAAGGTCCGAATTCAGCAACACCCGAACCTGACGCGTTCAGGACGATTCAAAGACCTCACGCTCGCATGAGCCCGCTGCTGATAGGGTCGTGGCTCATCAAGGAGGTGCGCCATGCCCATCAGGGCGGTTGTATATGTGAGCAGCGCTGGCGAGGCGATCGCCGGCGACAAGCTGGGCCTGTCCAACGGAAAGCTGGATCAAGTTGTGGACGACGCGGCCCGGTTCAACCGTAACGCTGGAGTTACGGGGGTGCTCCTCTTCGATGGCGATCGCTTTCTCCAGTACCTGGAGGGGCCGGAGGATGGACTGTCAGTCGCGTATTCCCGCGTGTTGGGCGCAAGGAGCCATAACGGGATCGTGGAGCTGCAGCGGGGCAGGGTGGGCCAGCGTCGCCTGCCGTTCTGGCCGATGAGATGGCTCCCCGTTGAATCGGATGAGCTTCGGCGTGTGGCCCATGCGGACTGGACCCGATTCAATCAGCGGGGCGATCACCAGGCAGCCTATGCGACTGCCGTGGATCTGTTGGTCGGGGTGGTAGAGCCGTACGCCATCGCAGTCTAGGTCCTGTCGTTTGGCTCGCCTATTTGCTCGGTCAGAACCGTCAGCGATTGCTCGAAGGCGGCGGCGAAGAGAACGCCGCCATCGTGTTTGTGCTTCGCCGCGATGCTGGGTAGCAGGCGCAACCAAGTATCGGTCAACTGCTCGGGCGCCGGGTGGGTCAGGACAGAAACCCGCAGCGCATACTCCATTGCCTTGAGATAGCCGCGGTGAACCTCGATCGCAACTTCGCAGCAGTGGAGGCGGTCCATCAGTTCGGAGATGCCATCGGTCATTTCGGGTCCTCGCTATCGAGTTGATCATCGCGCTCGGGGTCGATCAGCGCCAGGAGTCGTTCGCGACGGCACTGCTCGAGCCAGTGATGCCAGATCTCCATTTCGTCCATCAATCCTGTCGCTCCGCAAGCCGGGCACGTAAGCGTGGTTCCCGTTCGATCCTTTTGAAAGCCTGTCCCCTCAGTCATCGACGACCTGAGTCCACAGTTCTTACAGGTTGATCGCACCTGTTCCAATCGGATGATTGCGCCATTGGGAGCAAGCAGCGGCAGGATCGAATGGATCCTGAAAGCGTTGGGAGGGTGCATAGCCGTGCCGCTTGAGGGCTGGACACGGGAGCAAAGGATTCTGCGCCGGAGAAGAGCCGTGAGACCGTACTGTGCTCGCCCTAAAGTGAACGCTTCATCACAGCGGGCTGAGCGGTGGCGTGCCTTCGCAGGATCTGCGACGGCCGGTCGTATCCTTCCGGCCATGTATTCCTCCGCCGGCTTCCGCACCGCCCCAATTCCCTCTGGCTGGGTCCAGACCGGCGAGCGCTGGGCGCTTTGGTACAACGGCCGGGAGACGGCCAGCGTCACGCCTGACGGCGGCCCTGGGGTCCGGTTATGGATGGAAGGCCAGAAGATGTGGCAGGTGAAGGAAGTGCGCGCGGCCAACGTCCGGCAGGCGAAGCGGTACGCCGAGCGCTGGTGTGCGGCCAGGCTCTATCCCGATCTGCCCCTGCGCCAGGCGGTTGCCCGGCTGACCGACAGCACCCCGACCCAGCCGCCGCCGCCCCTGCCAGGCCTGCCGCCGACCCGCGAGCAGCAGCAACAGGCTCGGCGCCTGGCCGAAGCCGGGGCTGTGGAACTGGCACGAATCAAGGAGGCGCTGGAGCCGCGCCGGCCGCTGAAGGAAACCAAGCCGAGGGCGAAGGACCCGATGAAGGCTTGGGTCAGGGCGGGACGAGGACAGGTGATTTCTCGCTATTGAGACTCGTTGTCTCGAGGCGATTCAGGTACAAGTGAGGCCTGGTTGCTGTCGTAGATCTCGCGGCAGTGCCGGAACTCCTCGGCGTGCTGCACGACCCAAGTCCACATGGGGATCATCAGAACTAGAAGGTCCTTGCCCAGCGGGGTGATGCTGTATTCAACGCGAGGGGGAACTTCTCGGAAATCGTGTCGGTAGATCAAGCCATCCCTTTCCAGCTGGCGGAGGGTGCGTGTCAGCATGCGCTGGGTGATTCCCTTCATCCTCCGCGCAACATCGGCGTGACGCAGTGTTCCGTACACGCCCAAGGCATGAATGATGCCAAGCGACCAGCGGCTGCCAGCGTGCGCAAGAACCTCACGCCTAAGGCCGTCGTCGTCCGCGCTCATGCCGTCGCATATCGATTGGGAATGCCGCAGGAGCTCGTCAGAACTCATGAACGGTACGGTCGGTATCATCGGTGTGCCTTCTTACGTCGCGATGAGGAGGGGGGGCAGAATCGCCGCCATCGTACACATACATGGTGGTTTGAATGTCTACCCCGATCCAATCCCGCGCGATCCTGGTCTTGGGTGCCGGTGAGCTCGGAATGCCAGTTATTCGGAATCTCGCCCGTCTAGGAAAGGAGCACGGCGCAAGCATCAGCGTGATGCTCCGATCCGCTTCCATTGCTTCGGACTTGCCTGAGAAGCGCGTTGTGGTTGATGAAATCCGCTCGCTGGGTGTGGCCATTGTTTCTGGCGACCTGGTGGCTGCCACTGTGGACGAGTTGGCGGCCATTTTCTCCAAGTACGACACCGTGATTGGCTGCACGGGTTACGCGGCTGGCCGCGACACGCCGATGAAGGTTGCGCGTGCTGCAGTGAAGTCGGGTATCCCGAGGTACTTCCCTTGGCAGTTCGGTGTGGACTTCGACGCAATTGGGCGAGGTGGTCCGCAGGATCTGTTCGATGCCCAGCTCGATGTGCGCGACTATCTGCGTTCTCAGTCCGCCATGGACTGGGTCGTCATTTCCACCGGGATGTTCACGAGCTATCTTTTCGAGCCCGAATTTGGTGTCATCGATCTGAAGGGGAAGAGGGTGAATGCCTTGGGTTCGCCGACTAACGCTGTGACGCTCACCACACCGGATGACATTGGCGCAATGACCGCTCAGATCGTCTTCCATACACCCACGATTCGCAACGAGATCGTCTATCTTGCGGGTGACACGATTCGGTATGAAGCGCTGCCGGCCATGTTGGAAGAACACTTTGGTAGCCCCTTCGACTTCGCAGTGTGGGACGTTCCGCGATTGATGCGGGAGCTGGCAGACGACCCCTCGAATATGATCAAGAAGTACCGCGCTGCCTTCGCTCAGGGCAGGGGCGTATCTTGGGGAATGGAAAAGACCTTCAATGCCAAGACCGGAGCGAAGCTGGAAAGCGTCAGGGACTGGATGAGGGCCAACCTCACTACCTCGTAGGCGTTGCTGGCTTCTAAGAAGGGCACCGGGATCCGGTGCCTTCTCTTTTGGGCATGGCATGGGCGTGGCCTCGCAGCTGCAGCAGGCCCGGCGCCTGGCCGAGGCCGGGGCGAAGGAGGTGGAGCGGGTGAAGGAAGCGCTGGAACCACGCCGGCCGCCCAAGGAGATCAAGCCAAGGGCGAGGTATCCCATGAAGGCGTCGGTCAGGGCAGGTAGAGAGCAGCTGTCCAGCGCTCGAATCTGATCCCCCGTTCAGGGGAGGCGGTCGCCGCTGATTGCTTGCCACACTTGCCCTTTCACTAGAGAGAGCAACGATGAGCGCCAGCAATCGCAAGACCGCCAGCTTCGGAGTGCCGTGGGAGTCGGCCTACGGGTACGTACAGGCCGTCCGCGTCAACAACACGATCTTCGTGTCCGGTCAGCTCTCGCACACGCCACAGGGGGAGCTGGTCGCGCCGGCGGAGCTGGGGGCTGACGGCAAGCCCGCCAACTTCGACACCATGGAAGCCCAGATGAGGCGCACTTACGAGAACGCCCAGGTGCTGCTGGCAGAGCTGGGTGGGTCGCTTGCGGACGTGGTCGAGGAAACGCTGTTCGTCATCGATGTGCCGGCGGCCTTCGCCGCAAGTGGCAAGGTCCGGCCGGCCGTGTATGGCCAGCCGGTGCCGCAGGTGGCCAGTAACCTGATTGGGGTCTCGGCGCTGGCCTTCCCCGAGCAGCTGATCGAGATTGCCTTCCGGGCAGAAGTCCAGAGCTGAAGACAGGAGCGGATGGGGGCGTATGCGTCCCATACGCCAAGTCCGCGCCGGAGGCCGGAGGCCGCAGGCGGAGTGCGGGCCGCGGCGTGCGCCCGCCGCCGAAGGAGACCAAGTCCTGGGCGGAAGGATCCAATCAAGGCTTGGGTGGGGCGGGACACGCGCGGATATGGCGTAGCTACCGAAGGAATGCTGGAGGCTCCGCTGCCGACGCTGGGTAGCGGCGCCCAGGCTTCGGTGCGGGACTCAGAGCTGAACCGCGTCTAGGCTGTTAGCCTTGTTTCCATGCACTGGTGCGCGGAGTGAAGGCTCTAAGCAGGTTCCAGCGGCGACGAAGTTCTAGACGTTCACGTGGCAGTCTGTTAGGTTGGCTCGTCGCAAAGGAACGGCGAACACAGGGGATAGTGATGAAAGGCGCGCTGACCACAACATATTGTGGTTTTTATGGGCTTGACGCGGGTAAGCCGTCGGCTCATTGGCCTCGAATCGAGGCGCCAACTAACCATCATGGTTGAAAAGTGGCAGCCCAAGGCCCACTATACAACTTGCGTGACATACAAGATCTCTTGCGAGACGACAAGTGCATCTTCACCTCTAATGCGCAAGCAGGCTATCAAGAGCTCGGCTTCGAGACGAAAGAGCAAGCGATTGAGTGCATTCTGTGGCTCGATCCGAGTGAGTATCGCACGACGCTTGAGTATGAAGACGGAAAGTTCTGGGACGACTACGTGGCGAAAATTCATTGTCCTGCCACGAAGACAATGCGTCGTGTTTACATAAAATTGCGAATTCCGTCACCTTCTTCCGTTCAACACGTCGTTGTCACCTCCTTCCATGCCGAGAAGGTTATTGCTCCATGAATGATATTTGCCCTATCTGCGAAGTCGGATCTTTGGTCCCTGGGACAGGTAGTCAAACAATTTCCTATAACGGCAAGAGCCTTGTCGTACACGGACTTGGGTTCGCCAAGTGTGAGTGCTGTGGGGAGGAGTTGGTTTTCCCAGAAGTGGCCAAGGCGAATGACAAGATATATGCGGATGCCAAGCGCGGCGCTGATGGCTTGTGGACCTCTGATCGCATCTTGGAGTGGAGGACTCGCTGGCGCATAAGTCAGCAGCAAGCCGCGAAGATCCTTGGTGGTGGTGTTAACGCGTTTTCTAAGTATGAGCGTGGAGAGGTGGTCCAAAGCAAGTCTATGGACTTGTTAATGCGAGTATTTAATGAAAGTGCGGAGGCTAGAAATTTCCTTCTTGCCCAGGCCGGCGAGCTGGATGCCTTGGGCTGGAAGCGTCAAGAAGATATAGTAGTGCCTAATGTAAAAGCTGCTGCCGTTAGGATCGATAACATTATGGATTATGTGAGTGGGCTACATGGATTGCAGCAGCATGCTGCGGCGAATTGGGAAGCCCAGGATGTGATGTATGCCGAGGCCGTCTAAGCGTACGGATTTCGATCCGACCGAGTATTTCTCGCTTAATGAGATATATCTTTGGTCGTGCTCCTTGTCTCGTGACGGGAGCTATGATCCCTCTGCTCACAAAGGGCGTTTAGTCGCACAGTCGTTCCAGCGCGCCACCCCGGATGTGTTCAAGGTGGACGTGGAGGGTGAGGATGAGTCGTCGGTGCTTCTTAGAGTTCTGGTGAATTTGGGCGTCCGGTCCGTTCTTCAGGCCGACCCGCACAGCGTCGCTGAGCATGAAGATGATGATGCACACGAGGAAGTAATTTTCACTCTTGAAGCTACCTTTGCGGTGGAGTACTTCGTCCTTGATAACCCCTCTAAGGAAGATTTTCTGGGGTTTGTGGATTTTAATTGCGTCCATAATGTATGGCCGTTCTGGAGAGAGCACGTTCTGTCTACTCTTAGACAGGCCTCCTTGCCCATACCGGCCGTACCGCTTTTTGCTGGGCGCGGATCAGCTAAAAAGAAGAAGATCGCCAAGATCGGCGCCGTTGAATAGTGTCAAACTTGGGAATCCAGTCTGCATAATGCAGGCCTTCCACTATCGTCTGGCCGCAGGGCGCGAGCGAGGACAAGGCTGCATCAGTCGCAACTAGGTGCCGGCGCTCAAGCAACCCGTAGCCGCGTCACATTGCCGGAGCGCAGCCGATCTAGGTAGTCAGCCCACTCCTGCATCATGCGGATACGCTCCTCGAGGTGGGTCGTGCGGTTGTAGGCCCGTCCGTTCAGATCCTTCACTTCATGCGCCAGTTGGTTCTCGATGAAGTCTGGGCGGAAGCGCAGGGCTGAGCGTATGAGCGAGACGTAGTAGTGTCCGCCCGCTCATGCCACTGCAGCGTGGCGTTTGAGCAAAATGGACCCAAGCTGGTCCCATCCAGCTTGCAAGTCGTTGATTGAAGGCACAGTGGAAGCCCCCTCCTAAGGGGAAGGTCGCCCGTTCGAATCGGGCCGGGGTCACCATAAATCAACGGCTTACGTTATCGGCCGTTGGCAGGATGTGCTCTATTTGGATCTTTTTTGGTGAGGTTTTGGCACAGTTGGCACAGCGTTTGCGTGCCAGGCCGGGTCCATTGGTGCTCTACTCTAG
This sequence comes from Stenotrophomonas sp. YJH_SMC_82, assembly GCF_059368875.1. NCBI lineage: Bacteria > Pseudomonadati > Pseudomonadota > Gammaproteobacteria > Lysobacterales > Lysobacteraceae > Stenotrophomonas > Stenotrophomonas sp. YJH_SMC_82. The sequence continues at coordinate 134,043 of NZ_JCAFSE010000002.1, read as the reverse complement.
TCAGGGATGCTGGACGATTATGACCCAGAAGCACTCTAGGGCGGCATTAAGTCGCGGCTCCAGCGAGCGTGCTCAGCGGCTGCTTAACCTGCGAGCTTCTCTTGACGGACTAGGTATTGGCGCGGGCTTTGCCAGCGTGGTTGGGGCAATTCTACTTTCAGATGCTCTCGGTCTTCCGCGCACTCTAATGATCAGCGCGTCGGCGATCATCGCGGGTCTATGCACCGCCGACATTGTCAGCCTATACCTCCGCGGAAAAATCACCCTGGGAAGTACTGCAACGGTGACCATCACTCCGATGAGGGCCAACAGCCTCACGGAAGAGGAAATTACTGATCTGCGCAACGTGTTGAGCGACTTGGGCAGTAGATTCCGCGAGTCAGCACAGGATGATAGTTCAGGTGCAGATCGGCTACTACGGCATTCGCGTGCGGTCATTGACGAAGCGAGAAAGCGTTTGCTCGAAAATGCTTCTCAAATCAATAAGCGATCTCAAGTCAGCTTGGTAACCGGAAGCGGCATAGCGGTGGGAGCCGTTCTAATTCTCCTGGCTTTTGCGTTCCCGCCCATCCCGATGTATTCCCTTCGGTGGGAGCAAGTGTTATGGGCTTATCTGCCAAAACTTGGTGTAATTGTGATGCTGGAGGTGTTCGCGTTCTTCTTCTTGAGGCTCTATAGAGCGTCGCTAGTGGAGTCTCGTGCCGTTCACGCTGATTTGAACGCTCTGGCCTTGAAGGAAGCCGCATTAGTTGCCGCTTGGGCTGAATCGGATCAGCAGCGCCTGCAGCTCGCAACGACTGTCATTGAACCTGCGCCTGAAGGCTATCGCCCTGCCGATGACTCCAGCCATGGCTTGGATCCCAAATTGGTTGCGGATCTGATGGCATCAATTTCCAAGTTGGTACGCGGATGACTCTGGGATGGCAATCAGAACCTTAGAGCTGCGACAGCCGTGTCGTCGCCGTCCGGTGTCAGATGGGCGTAGTACTTCTCGTTTGTAGCGTATTCTGCGTGTCCGGCAGGCAGTTGGACACGCCGCAGCGGCACACCTGCCATCACGAGATGCGCGCAAAAGGTATGCCGGAGCCGGTGTAAGTGGCCACCGACCCCGGCCCGCTCCGAATCTCTTTTGAACCAGTCCGACACGGTGTCCTTGTGCACCACTACGAGCGGATCGGGCAGGTGGCGCAACGCCCACCTGGCATAGCGGTTCAGTGGAACCTCCCGCCACCTCCCTGACTCGGTTCTGCCTTCGCCACTGCGGATCGAACGGGAGCAGGGTGCGCGGGTCGACCTTCTTGTCGGGCGGGAAGCTGAAAATGTCGAGCTGGTTGCGCAAGCGACCTCCGTGGATGGGTTGCCGGCTGTTGGAACCCGGCCGGCACGGGCTCCCTGCGCTACAGGGGGAGAGCGCAGGGCAGGGGTCAGTGGGTGTCGTCGGCGGGTAGCGCTGTGCGCGCTCTCTCAGCCGAGTGCTGCCGCATCTCGTCGCGGAACGCGGGCCAGTTGCGCCGCAGGTCGCGCACGCCGCACCAGGTGAAGAAGACAACGCCAGCAGCAAAGGGTGGGAGGAGTGAGCCGGCATCGGTGTAGATGGCGCGCGCGAGCAGCGCCAGCAGCGGGCCGACGACGGCGGCGCAGTAGAAGTAATTGCGCCGCGCATAGGCATCGACTGGAACCCGTACACCAACGATGGCCCTGTAACGTTTCACTTCGAAAAGCTGACCACCCAGGCGGACGGTACGGTATTGGAGCGACCTACTCCAGCACGTTACGAACTACACAGGCCTGCGCGATCAAGCGAGGATCATAATGAAGGTCGTGTTTAAGGACGGCTCCTCGGTTGTTGTCGTCGTCAACCTCGAGCATCAGAATGGACAGTCCGAAGTCGGTAGTGAGCGTACCGCCGCAGGGCAGTTGATTCCGACCGATATTCAGCAGGTGAGTGGTACTTGGACTGACTACGGCGGAGAGAATCTTGCAAGGATGGTCACCCATCTTCAGGGTCTCGGTGCAACGATGTCGGCATCTGGTCCGCCGTCGACGGGTAGTGTCAAGGCAATTACCTGTAGTGGCGCCGGGGTCGCTAAGGTTTGCAACGTCGAGTATATGATCCGCTGATGGCGTGTTGGGCGACTTGCAATAGGCAAATGGGGCCGCTTTAGCGGCCCCATTTTGTTTGAACTCTCAATTGGCTTCTTATTTCTTGCGGCGACTGAGTGCAAGGACTATCGCAATAATCGCTACTGGGATCAGGATAACCGCCAGCAGGATGATCCAATGCCAGATGCTGAAACCACCCATGCTTTATATCCCTATGAAGTGACGCTTGGATGGTAGCATCTCGAAGTCGATGCCTCTAAAGCGTGATTCGTATCGAATGACACAGATCAACTTCGCTGCCGCACGCTAGGATGCAGCACAACCGTGGTGCTTGAGTGGCGCCACGCGAAGGAGTTGAGTCGAGCACGCCCATCGAGTCCACGCTAGCGGCTGCGAGTCGCTCGACCAGCCCAGCGAAGGCGTGCAGGTCGATGCCCGATTCGGTCACCGGCGTAAGAGGAAAGGCGCTGAGGCCGGGGATCATGCCGGATCCCGAGGGCAGAAGGAAAAAAGGGATTGTCAGGTGTGGCGGCGGTGGACGATCGGCATTGCTTATTGCCCTGGTACAAAATTCAAGCGCTGCCGTGCAACGTGATCCGGCCGCCGGGATCGCGCACCATGGCGGCCATCCTTCCTTGCGCGCACGCCATGACTGAGTACCTTCGCCCCGTGCAGCCTCCGCACTTCGCCGCCATCGGCGCGTGGCTGGATTCGGCCAGCGCAACCCGGCGCTGGGCCGGTCCCGGCGTGGCGTATCCGCTCGTGCCGGACGCATTCGCGCACGCACTGCAACTGCAGCAGCGCCCGGGCTGGGTGCTGCTGGATGCGCATGGCCACTGCCTTGGTTTCGGCCAGTACTGGCCAACGACCTCCGGCACGCTGCACCTGGGCCGCATCATCGTTTCGCCGCGGGCACGCGGGCGTGGACTGGGACGTGTACTGATGCAGGCGCTGATGGCGCAGGCGTTGCAGTCGCCCGGGGCGGAGCGGCTGACCCTGCGTGTCTATCGTGACAACGTCGCGGCGGTGACCCTGTACCGCGACCTGGGCTTTCAGCCGATGGAAGACGCTTCGACGCCGGAACTGCTGTTCATGCAGCACCGTGCCGGCTGAGTGGTGATCACGCGCGCAGCACGGAAGCCTGTTGCGCCTGCCATTGCTCGCGGGTGATGCGGCTGATGTGTTCGGTGCGGTAGTCGCCGAGGAAGCTGTTGAACTTGTTCACTTCGGTATGGTGATGCTGGAAACCGCATTTGCTCTGTACGCTCAGGGACTGCAGGTTGTCGGTGAAGTAGCCGCACCACAGTGCGTCCAGGCGCAGGCCGAGGAAGGCGTGCCGCATCACTTCGCGCACTGCTTCGGGCACCAGGCCGCGCCCCCAGTACGGTACGCCGATCCAGTAGGCGATCTCGCCTTCGCGCTCGCCGATCTCGAAGTTGCTGTCGGCACCGATCAGGATGCCGACGCAGCCGATGGCGTGGCCATCTTCGCGGCTCTGCAGGGCATAGACCTCCGGCCGGTTGAACACGGTGCGGATGATCTCGGTACTTTCCTCGATGCTGGTGTGGGCTGGCCATCCGGCGATGGGCCCGACGCGCAGGTCGCGGGCGTATTCGTACAGGTCGGCGGCGTCGGTGTCGCGCCAGGGGCGCAGGATCAAGCGTTCGGTATGCAGCGGCATGGCCGTTCCAGGGGCAGGAAGAGAGCGCACAGGCTAGGCCGTGCCGCGTTACCGGCACAGGGCGGGACCTTGATGTTTTCGGTACTTTTCACAACTGCCTCGTTGGCGCAGGTATGCTGTGCCCCGGAATGCAGCCGGATCGGCCAATGGACCGCATACCCCAGCTTCTGGATCAGGACGAATCGATGCGCCTGGAGGTCAGTACGCTGGCCGAGGGGCAGGGGGTTCCGCTGTCGTTCGGGCACGCGTATCTGGCGGTACTGGTGTGCGTGTCCGGGCGTGCGCGCTTCGCACTGAACTTCCGTGAGGTGGCGGTGCAGCGGCACGACGTGCTGGTGCTGGCCGAGGACACGCTGGCGCTGCTGCGGAAGCGATCGCGTGGCTTCCTGGCGGTGGTCTGCCTGATGCCGAAGGCGCTGGCGTCGGAGGTGGCCTACGTACTGCCCAACGCGCTGTTCAAGTTCCTGCATGAGCATCCCCATTGCGTGCCGTCGCCGCTGGAGGTGCCGCTCCTGCAGGGCTGGCTGCAGCAGCTGATGGACGCGCAACATACTGGGGGCCGCTATCGGCACGTGATGCTGCGCAATCTACTGCAGACCTTTTTCCTGAAATTCGCCACGCTGTTGCCGGCACAGAAGGGGGCCGCAGCGCCGGTCAGCCGGCGCGAGCGCCTGGCCTGGAATTTCTGGGAACTGGTCGGCCAGCGCAGTACCCGCCAGCGCGACGTGCAGTCTTATGCCGATGCGTTGTGCATCACACCGTTCTATCTTTCACAGCTGACCCGCGAGTGCTTCGATGAAACACCCAAGGCGTTGATCGACCGCCAGGTGGTGCTGGAGATCAAGGCGCTGCTGAGCTACAGCGAGCTCCCGATCGGGCGCATCGCCGAGCGATTGTGCTTCGAGGATGCGTCCTACCTGTGCCGCTACTTCCGGCGGCACACCGGGCAGTCGCTGACTGGCTACCGCCGTGCGAGGGCAGGGCGGCGCTGGTGGGATGCGAACAGCGGTGCCGGCAATTCGGGCAGCAGATCCTCGGTAACCCCGCCGAGCACGCGTTCGACCACGCAGTCGCGGCGGTAGGGCCCCAGCACCCGCAGATCGGCTTCGCCAGGCCTGGCGAAAGGTCAATCCTGCTTCAACAGCTCGACCAGCTGGCGCAGGCGATAGGGCTTGGGCAGGAACTCCACCTGCTCCGGCAGCGGCGGCAGCTGCGAGCGCGCATAGCCGGAGGACAGGATCATGCGTGCCTGCGGCTGTTCGCGGGCGACGTGCTCGCTGAGTTCGATGCCGGACATGCCGTTGGGCATGCTGACATCGCTGAACACCACGTCAAAACGCGCCTCGCCCTTGAGCAGCTCCGCCGCCTCGTGGCCATCGGCGGTGGTGGCGACCTCGATGCCGAAATCGCGCAGGGCCAGGCCGATCATCTCGCGCAGATCGTTCTGGTCCTCCACCATCAGTACGCGGATGGGTTCATCGGTCATGGGTTGCTTCCTCTGATGCGGGTAACAGCAGGCTTACCGTCGTGCCGACACCGGGCGTGGTGGACACATCGACGAAGCCGCCGCTCTGGGTAGTGAATCCGAACACCTGGCTCAGGCCCAGGCCGCTGCCCTTGCCGATGTCCTTGGTGGTGAAGAAGGGCTCGCTGGCGCGCTCGGCGATGTCGGCCGCCATGCCATGGCCTTCGTCACAGACGCTGAGGGTGACATAGCCGCGTTGCAGCGTAGTGTCCGCATCCGGGTCGAGCCGATGTTCCAGCGCGGTGCCGATCAGGATGCGCCCGCCATCGATGGTGGCCTCCACGGCATTTGCCACCAGGTTGGCCAGGGCAGCCTGCAGCTGCATCGCGTCGGTGCACACCTGCGGCAGGCCCGGCGTGAGGCAGGCGTCCAGCGTCACCGTGGGTGGGCAGGCGCGCTGCAGGCCCGGCAGCCATTGCTGTACCAGCGTGTTGATGTCCAGCGGTTCGCGGATCAGGGTCTGGCCCGTGCTGAAGGCCAGCAGCTGGCGGGTCAGCAGGGCGCCGCGGTCGGTGGCCGCCTGCGCAGCGTCCAGCAGCTCGGCGGCGCGTGCATCGTCACCGCGGACGCGTAGCGACAGCAGGTCCAGTGCGTTGCCGATGGTGGTCAGCAGGTTGTTGAACTCGTGCGACAGGCCGCGGCTGAGCCGGCCGACCGTCTCGAACTGCTGGGTGTTGCGCAGCGCACGCTGGGCATCGCGCAGCAGTCGCTGTGCCTGCCATTGCTCGGTGATGTCGCGGGTGATCTTGACGAAGCCAAGCAGTTCGCCCGCTTCAACGACCGGCTCGATGACCACGCTGGCGCGGAACGAGGAGCCGTCGCGGCGTACCCGCCAGCCCTCGCTTGCAACATGGCCCTGCTGCGCCGCGAGGCGGAGCAGGCGCTGCGGTTCGCCGGCCTCGCGCTCGGTGGCCAGGTAGAATCGACCGAAGTGCGTACCCACCACTTCATCGGCTGAATAGCCCTTGATGCGCTCGGCGCCCGGGTTCCAGCTGCAGACGATGCCTTCAGGATCAAGCAGGTACAGCGCATGGTCGCGCACGCTGTCGATCAGCAATCGCAGTTGTCGGGAAGGGTCCGTCAGCACGGACGTCGTAGAGGCAGCTGCGTCCACGTGTAGATAAGTGTTACCCCTGTGAGGGACGTGAAGCTAGGCATTCAAGTGTGAAGGATGCGTGCACACCTGACACGTGCCATTTGTCCTGTGCGGCTGAATGCGACACGGAGTACCATCTTCCACCCTTTGCCTTCTGGAACCGACCTGCATGCGTCCTGGTGCGACTACGCGTGACCGCTGGATCTGGATGACCTCTGCCGTATTGCTGGCGGCGACCATCGCGCTGGAACTGGTGGTGCCGCTGGGATACGCGGTCTGGCTGGCCTATTTCCTGGCCGTGGGCGTCACGGTGTTCCAGCGCAGTGCGCGCGCGCCGTTCGTGGTCGCGATGATCGCCTGTGTCCTGCTGGTGATCGGCTTCAACGTGGCGCCCGCCAGCAACAACTCGTCGTTCTCGTTCGTCAACCGCACCATCGGTGGCTGCGCCTTCCTGATGATCGCGCTGATCGTCTCGCGCGCCATCCAGGCCCGCCGCCAGGCCATGCGCGCGCTCTGGCTGCAGGAGGCCGAGAACGCGGTGGCGTCGAGCCTGCGCGGTGACCTGGGGCCGGAGCAGATCGCCGAGGCGGCTGCGACGAGCCTGGCCGGGCAGCTGGACGCGGAGGTCGGTGCGGTCTATCGGCTGGAAGGCGGACGGCTGCAGCTGACCGGTGGCATGGCGCTGCCTTCGGGCGCGCCGGCCTCGCTGGCCCTGCACGAAGGGCTGGCCGGGCAGGTCGCTCGTGATGAACGGATCCGCCACCTGCATGGCGACGATGCCGCCGTGCTTGAACTGCAGACCAGCCTGGGCCGGCTGCCGGTGCGCGAGCGCATCCTGGCGCCGCTCAGCAGCGACGGTGCCGTGGTCGGCATCATCGAACTGGGCCGCGCCCGGGTCGGTGAACAGCGTGATCTGGATCGCGAGCTGCTGGAGCGCTGTGCCGAGACCATCGGCATGGCGCTGCGCGCATCGCTGTTGCGTGCGCAACTGGTGGTGCTGCTGGAAGAGTCGCAGCGCCAGGGCGAGGAGCTGCAGGCCCAGCAGGAAGAGCTGCGCGTGGCCAACGAGGAACTGGAAGAGCAGAGCCGCAGCCTGCTGCAGTCGCAGAGCCACCTGGAAGAACAGCAGGCCGAGCTGGAACAGAGCAACGTGCAGCTGGAAGAGCGCACCCACGAGCTGGAGGCGCAGAAGCAGGCGCTGCTGGTCGCGCAGAGCCAGCTGGTGCGCAACAGCAACGAACTGGCCGCGACGTCGCGCTACAAGTCCGAGTTCCTGGCCAACATGTCGCACGAACTGCGCACGCCGCTGAACAGCTCGCTGATCCTGGCCAAGCTGCTGGCCGACAACAAGGACGGCACGCTCACCGAGGAACAGGTGAAGTACGCCCGTGCGATCCTCTCGTCCAACAACGATCTGTTGGCACTGATCAACGACATCCTCGACCTGTCGCGCATCGAGGCCGGCCATGTCGAGCTGTCCGATGAAGTGGTGGTGGTCGACAGCGCGCTGCAGCGCCTGCGCGAGACCTTCGAGCCGATGGCGCGGCAGAAGGGCCTGGCCCTGCAGATCGAAGCCGATGCGCTGGCACCGAGCCAGCTGGTGGTCGACAGCCAGCGGCTGCAGCAGATCCTGAAGAACCTGCTGGCCAACGCGGTGAAGTTCACCGAGCACGGAAAGGTCAGCCTGCACGTGCGTGCGGCCGGCAATGGCCGCATCCGGTTCGAGGTCTGCGACACCGGCATCGGCATCGCCCGCGAGCAGCTGGACGTCATCTTTGAAGCCTTCCGCCAGGCCGACGGCAGCACCCGCCGTCGCTACGGCGGTACCGGCCTGGGCCTGTCGATCTCGCGCGATCTGGCCGAGCGCATGGGCGGCCAGATCCAGGTCGACAGCGAGCCCGGGCGCGGGAGCTGCTTCATCCTGGAGCTGCCATTGCAGGGCGCCCCCGCGGCGAGCGCAGCCGAGGCTGCCGAGGCCCCCGTGGCAGTGCCGGCGCCGGCACGGACATCTGCCGTGCTGCCGCCGGCGCCGGTGCGCGCTGCCACTGCGGCGGCGCCGGCCACTGCGTCGGCCGGCGTGGCCGACGACCGCGGCCGCCGCCAGCGCGCCGGGCGCCTGATCCTGGCGGTCGAGGACGATGCCACGTTTGCCGAAGCACTGGTGGCCCTGGCCCATGAACTGGACTTCGACTGCGTGGTGGCGGGTACGGCGGAAGAAGCGCTGACACTTGCCAGTGAGCTGCGTCCGAACGGCATCCTGCTTGATATCGGCCTGCCGGACGTGTCGGGCCTGAGCGTGCTGGAGCGCCTGAAGCGCAACCCCGAAACCCGCCACATCCCGGTGCATGTGGTCTCGGCAACGGACCGCAGCCAGGTGGCGCGCGAGCTGGGCGCGATCGGCTTCGCGATCAAGCCGACCACGCGCGAGCGGCTGGTGACGGCCATCGAGCAGCTGGAACAGACCAGCCAGCGCGACGTGCGGCGCCTGCTGATCGTCGAGGACGACAGCGAGCTGCGCAGCAACCTGGAACTGCTGCTGGGCCGCGACCAGCTGCAGATCGTCGCGGTGGGCACCCTGGCCGGCGCACTGGAACAGCTCAGCACGGTCACGTTCGACTGCATGGTGATGGACCTGTCGCTGCCCGACGGCAGCGGCTACGACCTGCTTGAACACATGGCCGGCAACGATGAGGTCGGTTTCCCGCCGGTGATCGTCTATACCGGCCGCGCGCTCAGCCGCGAGGAAGAGCAGCGCCTGCGCCGCTATTCCAAGAGCATCATCATCAAGGGTGCGCGTTCGCCGGAACGCCTGCTGGATGAAGTGACCCTGTTCCTGCACAGCGTCGAGGCCAGCCTGCCGACCGACCAGCAGCGCCTGCTGCGCGAAGCGCGCCGTCGCGACACCGTGCTCGATGGCCGTACCGTGCTGCTGGCCGAAGACGATGTCCGCAACATCTTCGCGCTGTCCAGCGTGCTCGAACCGCTCGGCGTCACGCTGGAGATCGCGCGCAATGGCCAGGAAGCGGTGGATCGCCTGGCCGAGCGCGAGGTCGATCTGGTGCTGATGGACATCATGATGCCGGAGAAGGATGGGCTGGCCGCGATGCGCGAGATCCGCGCACAGCGCCACCTGCAGGACCTGCCGATCATCGCGCTGACCGCCAAGGCCATGCCGGACGACCGTGAGCGATGCCTGCAGGCCGGTGCCAACGATTACATCGCCAAGCCCATCGATGTCGACAAGCTGGTCTCGCTGTGCCGTGTCTGGTGCTCGCGGCAATGAACGAGCAGGCGCTGTTCGACCTGGAACTGAAGGTGCTGCTGGAAGCGCTGTACCAGCGCTACCACTACGACTTCCGCAGCTACGCGGTATCGTCGCTGCGGCGGCGCATCCGCCAGGCCATGCAGCGCTACGAGTGCGAGCGGCTGGCCGACCTGCAGCACCGCCTGCTGCACGAGCCGGACCTGTTCGCGCAGGCGATGCAGTTCTTCACAGTGCAGGTGTCGGAGATGTTCCGTGACCCGGCCTATTTCCGTGAGCTGCGCGAGCAGGTGGTGCCGGTGCTGCGCACCTATCCCTCGGTGAAGCTGTGGGTGGCTGGCTGCAGTACGGGCGAGGAAGTGTGGTCACTGGCGATCCTGCTGCACGAGGAAGACCTGCTCGAGCGCAGCATCGTTTACGCCACCGACATCAATCCGGCAGCGCTGGCCACCGCCGAAGCCGGCGCCTATGGCATCGACCGCATGGCCCAGTTCAGCCGCAACTACCTGGCGGCCGGCGGCACCGCTTCGCTCTCCGACTACTACGCCACGGCCTACGATGGCGCGGTGTTCAACCGCCAGCTGCGCCGCAACGTGGTGTTCGCCGACCACAGCCTGGCCACCGACACCGTGTTCTCCGAAGTGCACCTGGTGTCGTGCCGCAACGTGCTGATCTATTTCAACCGCGACCTGCAGGATCGCGCGGTGGGCCTGTTCCGTGATGCGCTGGTGCATCGCGGCTTCCTTGGCCTGGGCAGCAAGGAGTCGCTGCAGTTCGGGCGCCACCACGGTGCGTTCGAGGTCTGCTCGCGCGAGCATCGCCTGTACCGGAAAGTCGCCTGATGAGCCTGCCGATACGACCGGCCGTGCTGGTGATCGGGGCCTCTGCGGGTGGGGTCGCAGCGCTGCAGACGGTGCTTGGCGCGCTGCCTGCGGCACTGCCGGCGCCGGTGCTGGCAGTGCTGCACCTGCCACGCGATCGCAGCAGCCGCATCGCCGAAGTGCTGGCGCCGTACTGCGCGCTGCCGGTGCGCGAGGCCGAAGACAAGCAGCCGCTGCAGCCTGGCACGGTGACCTTTGCGCCACCGGACTATCACCTGCTGGTGGAAGACGCCGGTTCGCTGGCGCTGTCGGTGGACGCCCCGGTGCTGTTTTCTCGCCCGGCCATCGATCCGCTGTTCGAGTCGGCGGCAGCGGTGTTCGGCGCGCAGGTGCTGGCCCTGCTGCTGACCGGTGCCAGCAGTGATGGCAGCGAAGGCGTGGCCGCCGTGCGCGCCGCTGGTGGCCGCGCCTGGCTGCAATGTCCCGAGGAGGCCGAGGCATCGATGATGCCGGCCTCCGCCCTGCAGCACGCTGGCGCCGATGCCGTGCTGCCCCTTGAACTGATGTGCCGTCGCCTGAAGGAGTTGTTTGCATGAACCTGTTGCCACCGGACCCTGCGCAGTCGCAGACCCCGGTCAACCTGCTGATCGTCGATGACGTGCCGCAGAACCTGGTAGCCATGCAGGCGCTGCTGCAGCGCGAGGGCGTGAACCTGCTGCTTGCGGGCTCGGGTGCGCAGGCGCTGGAGCTGCTGCTGGAGCACGAGGTGGCGCTGGCATTGCTGGATGTGCACATGCCGGAGATCGATGGTTTCACCCTGGCCGAGCTGATGCGCGGTTCGCACCGCAGCCGCGATGTGCCGATCATCTTCCTGACCGCCTCGCCGGATGACCCGGTGCGTGCCTTCAAGGGCTACGAAACCGGTGCGGTCGATTTCCTGCACAAGCCGGTCGCACCGCAGGTGATCCTGAGCAAGGTCAACGTCTTCATCGAGCTCTACCAGCAGCGCCAGCTGCTGAAGGCGCGCAACGAGGCGCTGGAACGTTCGCTCAAGCTCAACGAGACGATGGCGGCCGTGCTCACCCATGACCTGCGCACGCCGCTGTCGGCGATCCTGCTGTGTGCCGACAAGCTGGCGCTGGAGCTTCCAGAGGACAATGCCGGTGCGCAGCAGACCCTGAAGCACCTGGAAGCCAGCACCCTGCGCATGGCGCGGATGGTCGAGCAGCTGCTGGACTTTTCGCGGATCCGCAGCGGCGGCCTGCGCCTGCAGGCAAGTGCCTGCGATCTTGCGGAAGTGACGCGTGCCGTGGTGGCCGAAGCGGGCAGCGCCCACGGCCACGCACGGGTGCATCTCGACATGCAGGGCGATACCCGCCTGCAGGGTGATCTGGATCGGCTTGGCCAGGTCGCCGCGAACCTGGTCGGCAACGCGCTTACCCATGGCAGCGAGGCGAGGGTGGAGGTGGACGGCCGCGATCCGCGCAGCGTGCTGCTGCGGGTAAGCAACGCCGGGCGGATCGACGACGCGCTGCTGCCGCGATTGTTCGAGCCGTTCAAGGCCAGTTTCCACCCCAGCAATGGCCTGGGGCTGGGCCTGTACATCGTTGATCAGTTCGTCCGCGCGCACGGCGGCCACATCGGCGCGCGCAACGAGGCGGGGCAGGTGGTGTTCGAGGCGACGCTGCCACGGCGCTCTGAAAGCCCGGCAACGGCGGCCAGCTGAATCCTTCAGCAAGCGACGCGTGGATCTGAGACGGGCTCGTCCGCAACTGCTACCGTGGCGGCAGATATTGCCAAGGAAGCACCATGCCACTGCGTGCGATCGCCTATGTCAGCCGGGCGCTGCCGGATCTCTCCGCTCGACGGCTGCAGGCGCTGGTCGACGATGCGGCCCGCTTCAACAAGATGGCCGGCGTGACCGGCGTGCTGCTGCACGACGGCGGGCGTTTCCTGCAGTACATCGAAGGGCCGCCGGATGGCATCGGTTCGGTCTACGAACGCATCCTGCAGGCCGGCAGCCATATCGACATCATTGAACTGGCGCGCGGCCGCCTGGGCCAGCGCCAGTTTCCGTACTGGTCGATGCGCGCGCTGCCGGTGGAGGAGGCGCTGTTGCGCCAGCTGTCATCCAGTGACTGGTCGGGCTTTACCCGTACGCTGCAGGGTGATCGCTCCGCGCCGACGCCGGTGGACCTGCTCGACAACATTGTGCAGCCAGCACTGCACGCCGGCTGAGCGTCAGCCCGAGGCGCCGCCGCCGCAATAGGCGGCATGCAGCGCCTGCAGCACGCCCAATGCGGGCCCTTCCTGCATGCGGTAGTGGATGGCCTGTGCTTCGCGCCGGGTCGCCACGATGTCCATATCGCGCAGCACAGCCAGGTGCTGCGACAGCGCGGACGCACTCAATCCGGTCAGCGCCTGCAGCTCCGGTACCGGCGCTTCGCCTTCGACCAGGCGGCACAGCACGCGCAAGCGGGCAGGATGGGCCAGGCGCTTGAGCAGGGCAGCGGCCTGCGCGGCGTGCTTGGCCATCGCGGCACTGTCGAGCGGGGTGCTGGGCATGGTTGACCTTTTTGTTTAGACGTGTCTAATTTAGATAAATCTAAATAAAAGGGCAATCCCATGAAGGGCGTGAATGAGGGCGGGGCATGAACCTGCCGTGGACTGCGGTAGCCGGCGGTGGGTTGATCGGCGCCGCCGCAGTGCTGTTGCTCGCCACCCTCGGGCGTGTGGCCGGTATCAGCGGGATCGCCGCAGGCAGCCTGCGCGCAGCGGAAGGCGAGCGCGGATGGCGCTGGGCCTTCCTGTCTGGCCTGCTCGCGGCGGCCGGGCTGGTGCTGTGGTGGCAGTCGCTGCCCGAAGCGTTGCCGCGGGTACAGTTGCGCGATGCCTTGCCTGCCTGGCAGTTGATCGGCGCCGGCCTGCTGGTGGGCTTCGGCACCCGCTTGGGCAGTGGCTGTACCAGTGGTCACGGCGTCTGTGGCATGGCTCGCGGCTCGAAGCGCTCGCTGCTGGCGGTGCTGGTGTTCATGGCCTGCGCGATGCTGACGACGTTCCTCATCCGCCACGGCGGAGGCCCGGCATGAGCCGCGCGACAGGGGCCGCGGCAGCGGCGGGTGCGCTGTTCGGTGCGGGGCTGGCGCTTTCGGGGATGACCGACGCGCGCCGTGTGCTCGGCTTCCTCGACATTGCAGGTGATTTCGATCCCACCCTGGTGTGGGTGCTGGGCTCGGCGCTGCTGGTCAGTGCGGTCGGCCAGCGCTGGGTGCTGCGCCGCGCGCAGCCGTGGTTCGCGGTGCGCTTCCAGCTGCCCAGTGCGCGTGATGTCGATGCGCGCCTGCTGCTGGGCGCCGCACTGTTCGGTATCGGCTGGGGATGGGCTGGCTATTGCCCGGGACCGGCCATCGCCGGGCTGGCAGTCGCATCGCGTGAAGGGCTGTGGTTCGTGCCTGCGATGCTTGCAGGTTTCTGGCTGCACGATCGGGTCGTACGCTGAGGCTTCACCCCTGTGTCACCCTGCGTGCGGTCAGATCCGGGGTTCACGGGGAAAGGAGCACAACGACATGGTACGGATGAAGTGGACGGGCAGGGCAATGCTGGCGGTCGCACTGGCCGCTGCGGTGGTACCGGCGCTGGCCTGCACGCGCGCGGTGTACCTGGGTGACAACGGTGATGTGATCACCGCACGCTCGATGGACTGGAAGGTCGACGTGGCGACCAACCTCTATGTGCTGCCGCGCGGCATCGCGCGCACCGGCCAGGCCGGACCGAAGTCGCTGGCCTGGACAGCGCGCTATGGTTCGGTGGTGGCCACCGGCTACGACGTGTCGACCACCGATGGCATGAACGAGAAGGGCCTGGTGGCCAACCTGCTGTGGCTGGTCGAATCGGAGTATCCGCAGCAGCGCGGCAACAAGCCGGGACTGGCGATCTCGCTGTGGGCGCAGTATGTGCTGGACAATTTCGCGACCGTGGATGAGGCAGTGGCGGCGCTGAAGCGCGAGCCGTACTCGATCGTCACCGACAAGGTGCCGGGCGAGGACCGCCAGGCAACGCTGCATCTGTCGCTGTCCGACGCGAGCGGCGACAGTGCCATCGTCGAGTACATCGGGGGGCGCCAGGTGATCCACCATGACCGGCGCTACCAGGTGATGACCAACTCGCCGATCTTCGAGCAGCAGCTGGCACTCAACAGCTACTGGCAGCAGATCGGTGGCACGGTGATGCTGCCAGGTACCAACCGCTCGTCCGACCGCTTCGCGCGTGCGTCGTTCTACATCAATGCCATTCCCAAGGCCGAGGACCCGGTGGAAGCGCTGGCCAGCGTGTTCAGCGTGATCCGCAATGCGTCGGTGCCGTATGGCATCACCACGCCGGGCGAGCCGAACATCTCATCGACGCGCTGGCGCACGGTGGCCGACCACAAGCGGCGGTTGTACTTCTTCGAATCGGCGCTGACCCCCAACACCTTCTGGATCGATCTGAACAAGGTCGATTTCGGCGGCCAGGTGCTCAAGCTCGACCTTGGCAAGGACCAGCGCAACACGTTCGCCGGCGATGCATTGGGTCACTTCGTACCCAGTGCACCGTTCGCCTTCCTCGGCGTGGACGGCTAGCGCGAGGCCTGGTCCGGCGCGTCCTTCGGATAGACCGCCAGCACGCTGCAGCCCGGGCGGGCGAAGCGCGGCGTGCTGGCGCGCATGTCGCCGGGGATTCCGGACGACGTCTCCACGATGCGATCGCCCGGATTGCCACAGATCAGGCCGTTCTGGAAACCGGACTGGAATTCCACCGAGGTCGCCCCGGCCAGGATCGAGCAGCTGCCGGCCAGTTCGACGCGGTAGTAGCGATTGCCGCCATTGCGGCGCGGATTGGTCTCCACCACCACGCCTTGCGGATCCTCGTTCCAGCTGCGCACATGGCGGGTGGCGAAGCAGAACGCTGGCGAGGCCTGGAAGGTATGGCGCGGGCTGCTGCCGCCACGGCTGGGCTTGCCTGTGGCGGTCACGTTCACCGGCGGCAGGGTGGCCGCGTACAGGCGGCTGCTCTGGCGAGCGGTGCTGGCGAACTCCCGGTTGTCGATGGGGGTGACACTGCCGACGCCGCAGCGGCGGCCATCCACCATCACCTGTTCACTGGGGCGGCCGCAGGCCCAGCCCGAAGGCGCCTCCAGCCGCAGTGCGCTGGCTTCGTTGACACCCGGGCAGGCTGCGCTGAAGTCGATGCGGAAGGCCTGGCCCCTGCCATCACGGACCGCGATGGCGGTCGGTGTCTCCTGCTCGACCTGGCGTACGTCACGTGCGTCCAGGCAGTGCGGTGCAGGTGCGATGCGCTCGGCGGCCGATGGCGCGGATGGCGCCTGGGCCAGGGCGGCCAGGGGTAAGGCGCTGGCCAGTGCCAGCGGAAGCAATCGGATCATGCTGTTCATCCTGCCATCCCTGCGTCTGTAACTGGCTGGAACATAGCATGGCCGGTGCCGGGGCCGCGTTGCAGGGAAATGCCAGCACGCGCACACTCGTCATATGGGCGCGATCTTCCACCTGCGGCACTACGGCCAGGCCACCGGCCTGGACCGTCATGACTACGCGCAGTGGGTGCTGCCGCTGCAGGGCGAACTGCAGTTCGAGATGCAAGGCCGCGGTGGTCGCCTGGACCTGCTGCAGGGGGCCTTCGTCGCGGCTGGCGAAGCACACGACCAGATGGCCGATGGCCCGAATGCTTTCGTGATCGTCGACTGCCCCCCGGGTGTGCTCGATGACGGTACCCAGGAACACCTGTGCCGCCAGCGCTGGCTGCATCTGCCACTGGCGCTGCGACAGCGCCTGGCGCAGGTGTGTGAGGGCCAGGCACTGCCGGCCCTGTTGCCGCAGCTGCTCCAGGTGTTCGCACCGGCGGGCAGTGGTGCGCGCCTGCAGGGCCTGTGCGCGGCGGTGCAGGTTGATCCGGGCCAGGCGTGGCCGGTAGCACGCATGGCCGCCTTCGTCGGTGTCAGCGAAAGCCGGTTGCATGCGCTGTTCCAGCGGGAGTTCGGGCTGAGCCCGCAGGCCTGGCTCAGTGCAAGCCGGTTGCGTTGGGCCAAGCACCAGCTGCGTACCAGTGCGGCGCCGATCAGCGATATCGCGCTGGCGGCAGGCTATTCCGAGCAGAGTGCACTGACCCGTGCGCTGCGTCGTGAGTGCGGGCAGACGCCGGCCGCCTGGCGCAGGGGCGGCATCTGATTTGTAGAGCCGAGCCCACGCTCGGCTGCCCTTATCTGCACAGCGGCCAATCGCAGCCGAGCATTGGCTCGGCTCTACAGAGATGACAAGGCAATAGCCTCGGTCAAGAGCGCCCGCTGGCCAGCGCTTACACTGCGCGGCCCGTTCTCTTCCCCCGAAGAACCCGAATGCGCAACAACCCGATGGCCCTGGGCATCGCCAATGGCGTTGCCGCTGGCGCGCTGTGGGGCGTGGTCTTTCTCGCGCCCGCCGTGCTGCAGTCGTTCAATGCCCTGCAACTGTCCGCCGGTCGCTACCTGGTCTATGGCCTGATTGCCATCGCTCTGCTGCTGCCGCGCTGGAAGCGGCTGGCACCGCGGCTGGGCCGCGCCGAATGGTTCGGGCTGCTGTGGCTGAGCCTGGCCGGCAACCTGGTGTACTTCCTGCTGCTGGCCACGGCGGTGCAGTGGGCCGGTGGCGCGGCGGCGTCATTGATTGTCGGCCTGATTCCGGTGGTGGTCACTTTGGTTGGCGTGCGCGAGCAGGGCGCGGTGCCGTTGAAGCAGCTGCTGCCGGCGCTGGGCCTGTGCGTGCTCGGCGTGGCGCTGGTGGGCTGGGAAGCATTGATGTCCGAACACCTCGCAACACCGTGGCGGCAGCGCCTGATTGGCCTGCTCTGTGCGTTCGGTGCGCTGTTCTCGTGGGCGCTGTACTCGATCGGCAACAGTCGTTGGCTGGCGCGCCGGCCGGACCTGTCCAGCCACGACTGGTCGTTGCTGACCGGCGTCACCACTGGCGGCCTGGCCCTGCTGCTGGTGCCGATGGCCTTCATCGGCCACAGCGGTACCCACACCGCGGCGCAGTGGAGTGGCTTCTGGGCGATCAGCGCCGGCGTGGCAGTGGTGGCCTCGATCCTCGGCAACGCGTTCTGGAACCGTGCCAGCCGCCTGCTGCCATTGACCCTGACCGGGCAGATGATCGTGTTCGAGACGCTGTTCGCGCTGGCGTATGCCTTCGCCTGGCAGCAGCGCTGGCCCTCGCTGCTGGAGGCGCTGGCGATCGTGTTCCTGGTGGCCGGCGTGATGCTGTGCGCGCATGCCCATCGCTCGCCACGGGCGATCGCCGAACATGCAGGCTGAATGTGGGCGTCAAGCGTGCTGATGTCGGCTTGGTCTCAGATGCAACCAAATGCCGGCACGTTGGCCGATGATCGCCGCAATGATTTTTTGCATCGCAGCACTTGACAGCGGACCGGCGCACAGTGTTTTCTGTGCGTCATGGTCCTTGATGCCGCCCACGCCAGCCTGATCGCCCCCGCCATTGCGGGCCGTCCGACTGCGCCGGTCGCCACCACCACCATTACCACCACCACCGTCACCACTGCCCTGGTGCGGCCCGTCGTCTTCGTGTAACTCCCGAAAACCACGGCCCCGCACCATCCAGGTGACGGGGAAACTCGACACCTGCATGCGACGGGGCCTCCTAACGAGGTCTGCATGTCTTCCCACGCCCCCGCCCATCCCGTTGCCCCGGCCGATCTGGCTGCACCGTCCACTGTCGTGCACAAGTTCGGCGGCACCTCGGTGGCCGATGCCGAACGCTATCGCCATGTTGCCGGCCTGCTGCTGGCCCGTCCTGAGTCGCTGCAGGTCACTGTCGTCTCGGCGATGAAGGGGGTCACCGACGCGCTGATCGATCTGGCGCAGCTGGCGGCAAAGGGTGACCAGGGTTGGCGCGAGGCCTGGCATGCCCTGCGCGCGCGCCACCGTGGCGCCGCCGTGGCGCTGCTGGGCGAGCAGGTCGGCGAGACGGTCGAATGGATCGACGCCCGCTTCGATCAGCTGGCCGAAGTGCTGGCGGCGCTGGCGGTGATCGGCGAGCTGCCGCGCGAGGTGCTGGACCGCGTGCAGGGCCTGGGCGAAGTGTTCTCCGCGCAGCTGCTTGGCACCCACCTGCGTGCCTTGGGCGAAGACTGTGCGGTGCTCGATGCGCGCGATGTGCTGGTGGTCGGGCATGGCGAGCTGGGCGTCGATGTCGACTGGGAAGCCAGCGCCGACCGCCTCGCGCAATGGCGCCTTCAACATCCTCAGCCGCGCCTGGTCGCCACCGGTTTCGTCGCGCGTGACCGTGATGACCGCATCACCACCCTGGGCCGCAACGGCAGTGACTACTCCGGCGCGGTCTTCGCCGCGCTGTTCAACGCCGATGAACTGCACATCTGGACCGACGTCGACGGCGTGCTGTCAGCCGACCCGCGGCTGGTACCCGAAGCCGTGCAGCTCGAATCGCTCAGCTACGACGAGGCCTGCGAACTGGCTTACTTCGGCGCCAAAGTGGTGCACCCGCAGACGATGTCGCCGGCGATCCGCCTGGGCCTGCCGATCTTCATCCGCAATACGTTCCAACCGGCGCATCCGGGTACGCGCATCAGTGCCGAGCGCTCGCCGCGTGGGCCGGTAAAGGGCCTGACCCTGAGCCCGGGCCTGGCCCTGTTGAACCTGGAAGGCACCGGCCTGATCGGCGTGCCAGGCACTGCAGAGCGCGTATTCGCTGCCCTGCGCCAGGCGCAGGTGTCGGTGGTGATGATCTCGCAGGGTTCGTCGGAACATTCGATCTGCTGCGTGGTGCGCGCCGCCGAAGCTGCACGTGGCCGCGAGGCGCTGCTGCATGCGTTTGCGCATGAGCTGTCGGTGGGCCAGGTGCAGCGCGTGCAGGTCAGCGAGGGCGTCAGCGTTCTGGCGGCGGTGGGCGACGGCATGGCCGGCCAACCCGGCGTGGCGGCACGCCTGTTCGAGGCGCTGGGCCGCGCACAGGTGAACATCCTGGCAATCGCGCAGGGCTCGTCCGAGCGCAACATTTCGGTGGCGGTGGACAGTGCCGATGCCACCCGCGCCCTGCGCGCCGCGCATGCCGGCTTCTGGCTGTCGCCGCAGACCTTCGCGGTGGGTGTGATCGGGCCTGGCAACGTCGGTGCCGCGCTGCTGGACCAGCTGCTGGCCGCGCGCCCGCAGTTGCTGGCCAAGGCCAATGTCGACCTGCGCCTGCGCGCACTGGCCTCGCGTTCGCGCATGCGGCTGGATGCGGATGGGCTGCATGCCGACTGGCGCGAAGCCCTTCAGCAGGCGGGTGAGCCCAGCGATCTGGATCGCTTCACCGAACACCTGCTGGCCGCGCACCTGCCGCATGCGGTGGTGATCGACTGCAGTGGCAGTGCCGAGGTGGCCGAGCGCTATGAGGGCTGGCTGGCAGCCGGCATCCACTTGGTCACCCCGAACAAACAGGCCGGCGCCGGGCCGCTGCCGCGCTACCAGCGCATCCGCGCCGCGGCGGCGGCCAGTGGTGCGCGTTTCCGCTACGAGGCCACGGTGGGCGCGGGCCTGCCGGTGATCACCACGCTGCGTGACCTGGTCGATACCGGTGACGAGGTGCTGGCCATCGAAGGCATCTTCTCCGGCACGCTGGCCTGGCTGTTCAACCGCTTCGATGGCAGCCAGCCATTCTCGCAGCTGGTCGCGCAGGCGCGGTCGATGGGCTACACCGAGCCGGACCCGCGTGACGATCTTTCGGGCGTGGACGTGGCGCGCAAGCTGGTGATCCTGGCCCGCGAAGCCGGCCACGCGCTCAGTCTTGAGCAGGTGGAAGTGGAAAGCCTGGTGCCGGCGCTGCTGCGCGAGGGCAGCGTGGATGACTTCATGGCGCGGCTGGGCGAGTCCGACGCCAGCCTGCTGCAACGCCTGCAGGATGCGCGGGCGCGTGGTGCGGTGCTGCGCTATGTGGCACGGCTGGGTGCCGACGGCGCCTCGGTGGGGCTGCAGGAACTGCCGGCCGATCATGCCTTCGCCAACCTGCGGCTGACCGACAACGTGGTGCAGTTCCGCACCCGTCGCTACTGCGACAACCCGTTGGTGGTGCAGGGGCCGGGTGCGGGTCCGGAGGTGACGGCAGCGGGTGTGTTCGCGGACCTGCTGCGGGTCGCCGCCGGTGAAGGAGCGCGGCTGTGATCGCACGTGCGTTCGCGCCTGCCTCGGTGGCCAACGTGGCAGTGGGCTTTGACATTCTCGGCCATGCCATTGCCGGTATCGGCGATACCGTGAGCGTGCGCCGCATCGACGAGCCGGCGGTGCGGATCGATGCGATCCGTGGCAGTGCTGTCGCGCTGCCACTGGACGCCGCCGGCAACACCGCCGGGGCTGCGCTGATGTCGCTGCGCGAAGGCCTGGGCCTGGATTTCGGTTTCGCAGTCGAGATCGACAAGGGCATCCCGTTCGGTTCCGGCATGGGCGGTTCGGCAGCGTCGAGTGTCGCGGCGCTGGTCGCCGCCAATGCGCTGCTGCAGGCCCCGTTGCCGCGCGAGGCGCTGTACCCCTACGCGCTGGATGGTGAGGCGGTGGCCAGTGGTGGCCGTCACGGTGACAACGTCGGCCCGCTGCTGCTGGGTGGCCTGGCGCTGTGTACGGCCGATCGCCTGTTGCCGGTCCCGGTGCCTGCCAGCTGGCACAGCCTGCTGGTGCATCCGCACGCGGTGCTGGAAACGCGCCGTGCCCGCCAGGCCCTGCAGGGCAGCTATGCGCTGGGCGAGTTCGTGGCCCAGAGCGCGAACCTCGCGCTGGTGCTCAGTGGTTGCCATCGCAGTGATGCGACGCTGGTACGCGCGGGGCTGCGCGATGTGCTGGTCGAACCGCGACGGGCCGGATTGATTGCCGGCTTCGAGGCCGCCCGTGATGCAGCGCTGTCGGCCCATGCAATGGGCGCGGGCATCTCCGGTGCCGGACCCAGTGTGTTCGCTTGGTTCGAGGATGCTGACCAGGCCCGTGCCGCCGTGGCGCCGGTGCAGGCAGCGTTCGCTGCGGCCGGCTTCGACAGTGACGCCTGGGTATCGCCGCTGGATGCGCCGGGAGCCCGGCTGTGCTGAATCCTTCCCCTTCTCTGGATAACGATCCCATGCAATTTGTTTCGACCCGCGGCCAGTCTCCCGCCGTTGGCCTCAGCGCCGCGATCGCCGCCGGATTGGCGCCCGATGGCGGGCTGTATGTTCCCGCGCATCTGCCGGCCGCGCGCGAGCTGCAGGCCGGGGCGACCCTGGCCGATACCGCCGCCGATCTGCTGGCACCGTTCTTCGCGGGCGATGCACTCGAGACTGCGCTTCCGGGGATCTGCCGCGAAGCGTTCGACTTCCCGGTGCCGCTGCGTGCGCTCGGCGAGGGTGACCATGTGCTGGAGCTGTTCCATGGGCCGACGGCGGCATTCAAGGATATCGGCGCGCGCTTCCTGGCCGGTACGCTGTCGCGGCTGCAGGTCGGCAAGGATCGCGATCTGACGATCGTCGTCGCCACGTCCGGCGATACGGGTGCCGCCGTTGCGGCGGCCTTCCATCGCCAGCCGGGCGTGCGCGTGGTGGTGCTGTATCCGGAGGGCCGCGTGTCTCCGCGCCAGGCGCATCAGCTCGGTTGTTTCGGCGACAACATCCAGGCCCTGCGCGTGACGGGCGCATTCGACGATTGCCAGGCGATGGTCAAGCAGGCGCTGGCCGACCGCGAACTGCAGGCGCAGGTGCCGTTGAGCTCGGCCAACAGCATCAGCCTGGGCCGACTGCTGCCGCAGATGAGCTACTACGCGCATGCAGCGTTGACCCACTACGCCGCGCATCGTCGCCGGCTCAACCTGGTGGTGCCGACCGGCAATCTGGGCAACGCGATGGCGGCCGTGCTGGCGCGCGCGCTGGGCGTGCCGATCGGCCAGGTCGTGCTGGCCACCAATGCCAATGCCGTGCTGCCGGCGTACTTCAATGGTGGCGACTACCAGCCGCAGGCCAGTGTGGCGACGGTGGCCAATGCAATGGACGTGGGTGCGCCGAGCAACTTCGAGCGACTGCGCTGGCTCTACCACGGCGACGACGCAGAACTGCGTGCAGCTTTCCGCGCGTTCGCGGTGGATGACGTGACCATCCGCGCGACGATTGCCGCAGCGCATGCCAGCCGCGGCGAGCTGTTCTGCCCGCACACGGCGACGGCGGTGAAGGTGCTGCAGGATCTGCGCGCGCGCGGTGCCAAGGGCGACTGGGCGGCGGTGGCTACGGCGCATCCAGCCAAGTTCGAGGCTGTGGTCGAGCCGCTGATCGGCGAAACGGTGGCGGTGCCACCTGCGCTGGATGCCTTGCTGCAGCGACCAGCGCGCGCCGAACCATTGGCGGCAGATTACGCGGCCTTGCGCGAGGTGTTGCTGCGTTGATCGCAGATGGAGGTGGTTGCCGGCCAGCGGCCGGCACTACCCGTGTTGCATCCGTCCGGTAGTGCCGGCCGCTGGCCGGCAACCCAACCAACCGCGATACGGTCAGATCAACCCTTCACCGGCCAGCGTGCGCAGACCATCCTCGTCGAGGATCTCCACCACGTTCAGGTGGGGCAGGGCGATCAGCCCCTGCTGGCGTAGCTTGGTGAAGGTGCGGCTGACCGTTTCCATGGTCAGGCCCAGATGGTCGGCGATATCGCCGCGGCCCATCGGCAGCGACACGCGCAGGCCGTCGCCCCCCAGCTTGGCCTCGCGCGCGGCCAGGCGCAGCAGGAAATCGGCCAGCTTCTCGGCCGGCTGCAGGCGTGCCAGCGCCAGCGCAGCATCCTGTGCGGCATCCAGTTCCTGGCAGGCGCGCTGCAGCAGCTTGCGCTCCAGGTGCGGGAAGCGGCTGCGCAGGGCCTTCATCTGTGGCAGCGCGACACGGCACACGCGGCTGTCGGCGATGGCCTCGATGTCGTAGCGATGGTGGTCGCTGCCGCTCAGGCCCAGGTAGTCGCCGGGCAGCACGAAACCGTTGATCTGGCGCCGGCCGTCGGCCAGGGTGCGCACCAGGCGCAGTGCGCCGGCGGTCAATGTATAGACATGGTCGCGCTCTTCGCCGGTGCGGGCCAGCGTGCTGCCCATGCTGACCTGCTGCGAGACGGTGACCTGTTCCAGCGCCTGCACTTCGTCTGGCGACAGCGCCGAGCACACCGCAAGGTGCCGAACCGAGCAGTGCAGGCAGTCCAGCGTGGTGCAGGACGGCGAGGCGGGATCGTTGGTGGCGGGCGGAGCGCCGGAAGGCCGTGACATGTTGCGGGGGGCGTATCGCGGGCGGGGAGGGCCTTATGATACTTCAAGCGGCCGTTCGACCCTGCCGGAGGCGGGGGCGCTAGAATGTTGCCCCCTCCCACGTCCCGTTCCAGCAGGAGTTCCGCCCGTGATCAAGCCCCGTACCCCGCCCGGCACCCTTGAGCTGCTGCCGCGCGAGCAGATTGCGTTCCAGCGCATGCTGGACGTCATCCGCCGCAACTACGAGCGCTTCGGGTTCCTGCCGGTGGAGACGCCGGTGTTCGAGCTGTCCGACGTGCTGCTGACCAAGTCCGGTGGTGAGACCGAGCGCCAGGTGTATTTCGTGCAGTCCACCGGCGCGCTGGCCAACGCGGCCGAGTCGGGCGACCGTTCGCTGCCGGAAATGGCGCTGCGCTTCGACCTGACCGTGCCGCTGGCACGCTACGTGGCCGAGCACGAACACGAACTGACCTTCCCGTTCCGCCGTTACCAGATGCAGCGCGTGTACCGCGGCGAGCGTGCCCAGCGCGGTCGTTTCCGCGAGTTCTACCAGTGCGACATCGACGTGATCGGCAAGGACAGCCTGAGCGTGCGGTACGACGCTGAAGTGCTGGCGGTCATCCATGCGGTGTTCTCGGAACTGCGCATCGGTGACTTCAGCATCCAGCTGAACAACCGCAAGCTGATGCGCGGCTTCTTCGAGAGCCTGGGCGTGGCTGAAGGCGAGCGCCAGCTGGCGGTGCTGCGCGAAGTGGACAAGCTGGACAAGCGTGGCGCCGATTACGTTCGCGAGACGCTGGTGGGCGAGGGCTTCAACATCCCGGCAGAACAGGTCGAGAAGATCCTGGCCTTCGTCGCTGTGCGTTCGCAGGGCCATGCCGATGCGCTGGCGCAGCTGGCCACGCTGGAAGCCGACGCCGGTTCTTCGGAGATCCTGCGTACCGGCGTCGCCGAACTGCGCGAAGTGCTGCAGCTGGTGCAGGCGCTGGGCGTGCCGGAAACCGCATACTGCCTGAACTTCTCCATTGCGCGCGGCCTGGACTATTACACCGGCACCGTCTACGAGACCACGCTGACCGACCACCCGCAGATCGGCTCGATCTGTTCGGGCGGCCGTTACGAAGACCTGGCCAGCCACTACAGCAAGTCGAAGCTGCCGGGCGTGGGTATCTCCATCGGCCTGTCGCGCCTGTTCTGGCAGCTGCGCGAGGCGGGCCTGATCGACGGCATCGAAGCCAGCAGCGTGCAGGCGCTGGTGGCGCTGATGGACGAGCAGGGCATGCCGCAGTCGCTGGACATCGCGCGCCGCCTGCGCGCCGGTGGCATCAATACCGAAGTGCAGATGGAGCCGAAGAAGATCGGCAAGCAGTTCCAGTACGCGGCCAAGGCCGGCATCCGCTTCGTGGTGCTGGCCGGTGAAGACGAGCTCGCGCGCGGCGTGGTGGCGGTGAAGGACCTGCTGCGTGAACAGCAGTTCGAAGTGTCGCGCGACGAGCTGGCCAGCACCCTGCTGGTGGAGCTGGAGCAGTCCAGGGCGATGGTGTGAAGCCGGCCGTCGCAGGGGTACTCACCGTGCTCCTGTTGGCGGGCTGCCAGAGTGACCCGGTGCTGCGCAGTGATCGGCTGGGCCCGGCGCAGTACCGGCTGCAGGTTGATCGCTGTCACGTGATCGACCGCGCGCAGCTTGAGGGCGACCTGCGGGCCCTGGCCTCGCGGACGTGCCCGGCGGGTGCAGGGGCGTTGCAGAACATCCAGTTCCTGCCGAGCCGGCAGGGCAGTCTGTTCGGGGAGTGCCTGCGGCGCGGGACGCTGCAGGCGGAGGTGCGTTGCCTGCCCTGAGTCGAGCCAGGTTGTTGATTTGAAAGCAGAACGCCCGCCCTTTGGTGGGCGTTCTGCATTTCCGGCATCCGGTCCAGGGGTCAGATCCGTTTTCCTTTGGAAAACGGATCTGACCCCATGAGGCTCCGATTTGACGCACTGCGCAAGAATGCGCTAATGTACTAACGCGCTATTACATTGATGCATGGACCCGACCCCGTGAAAGCCCGCCCCGAGATTGCCGCCAAAGACCCGAAGGCCGACCTGGAAGCCCTGGCCCGGGCCTTTGCCGCGCTGCGCCAGCCGGAGCAGGTCGAGGCATTCCTGCGCGACCTGTGCACCCCGGCCGAGCTGGAGGCCATGGCCGACCGCTGGAAGGTGGTGCCGCTGCTGCAGCAGGGCGTGCCGTACCGCGAGATCCACGAGCGCACCGGCGTCAGCGTGACCACCACCGGACGTGTGGCACGCACGCTCGAGCATGGCCATCGAGGCTATGCCGCCGCCATCGACCGCCTTGCTTCGCGCTGATCCGCGCCCCGTTCCGAACTTCGAGACCTCCCCCATGAGTGCAACCCAGGCAGCGCCGGCACGAGACCGGCTGCGTATCGCCATCCAGAAGAGTGGCCGGCTGGCCGAGCCCGCCCGCAACCTGCTCAGCGCCTGTGGTCTGAGCTGGCGCGAAAGCCGCGACAAGCTGTTCTGCTACGGCGAATCGCTGCCGGTGGACCTGTTGCTGGTGCGCGACGACGACATCCCCGGCCTGATCGCCGATGGCGTCTGCGACCTCGGCATCGTCGGTCGCAATGAACTGGACGAGCAGGCCGCAGCGCGTCGCCAGATCGGCCTGCCGGACGCCTACCAGGCGCTGCGCGGGCTGGGCTTCGGCCAGTGCCGGCTGATGCTGGCGGTGCCCGAGGAATGGCAGTGGCAGGGTCCGGCGCAGCTGGCCGGCACCCGCATCGCCACCAGCTACCCGGCCATCCTCAAGCAGTGGCTGGCGGAGCAGGGCGTGGACGCGCAGGTGGTCGAGCTGTCCGGGTCGGTGGAAATCGCCCCGCGCCTGGGTACCGCCGACCTGATCTGCGATCTGGTCTCCAGCGGCGCCACGCTGCGTGCCAACCAGTTGACCCCGGTACACAACCTGCTCGACAGCGAGGCGGTGCTGGCTGGTGCGATGCGCGTGCCGGATGACGCACGTGCATCGCTGCGCGCGATGCTGCTGCGCCGCCTCGACGGCGTGGTGCAGCGCCAGGACCGCAAGCTGCTGATGTTCCGTGCCAGCGAAGATCGCGTCGACGCGCTGGCGCAGCTGCTGGCCGATGCCGAGCCGCTGGTGCGGCTGCCGGCCGATGGTGGCGCGCTGCGCCTGCAGACCATGTGCCCCGGCCCGCTGAGCTGGCAGCGCATGGAAGAACTCGAGCGCGCGGGCGCGCAGGGCCTGATGGTACTGAGCGTGGAGCGATCGCTGGCATGAACCGTCTGATCTGGTCCCGACTTGATGAGGCCGCGCGCAGCGCGGCATTGACCCGCCCGGTGCAGGCTGTGGCGCAGCAGACCCGCGATGCCGTAGCGGCCCTGATCGCGCAGGTGCGTGCACAGGGCGACGATGCGCTGCGTGCGATTACGGCGCGTTTCGATGGCGTCGAGCTGGCCTCGTTTGAAGTTTCCGAAGCCGAATTCGCCGCTGCCGAAGCCGCCGTGCCCGCCGAACTGCGACAGGCGATGGTGGACGCCGCCGAACGCATTGCGCGCTTCCACGCCGCTGGCATGGGCAAAGGCTATGCAGTTGAAACCGCGCCGGGCGTGGTCTGCGAACGCATGCTGCGCCCGATCGGCCGGGTGGGCCTGTACGTACCGGCTGGCAGCGCGCCGTTGCCGTCCACCGCGTTGATGCTGGGCGTTCCGGCGCAGCTGGCCGGTTGCCCGCAGGTGGTGCTGTGCACCCCGCCGCGCGCCGACGGCAGTGCCGATCCGGCAGTGCTGGTAGCCGCCCGCCTGACCGGCGTGCAGCGCGTGTTCAAGCTGGGCGGCGCGCAGGCGATCGCGGCGATGGCCTATGGCACGGCCAGCATTCCGGCCTGCGACAAGCTGTTCGGGCCGGGCAACAGCTTCGTTACCGAAGCCAAGCAGCAGGTCGCACAGGACGGCGCCGCCGCCATCGACATGCCTGCCGGTCCTTCGGAGGTGCTGGTGATTGCCGATGCTGGCGCCAATCCGGCGTTCGTCGCCGCCGACCTGCTGTCGCAGGCCGAGCACGGCCCGGATTCGCAGGTGCTGCTGCTGACCGAAGATGCGGCGATGCTGGCCGCGGTCGAAGCCGAGGTGGAGCGCCAGGTCGCCCTGCTGCCGCGCCAGCAGATCACACGGCAGGCCTTGTCGGCGTCTCGGCTGATCCTGGTCGATGCGTTGGCCGAGGCGTTCGCGATCAGCAACCGCTATGCACCAGAGCACCTGATCCTGGCCCTGCGTGATCCGCGCGCATGGCTGGACAAGGTGCAGGCGGCCGGCTCGGTGTTCCTGGGCGATTACACCCCCGAAGCACTGGGTGACTACTGCAGCGGCACCAACCACGTATTGCCCACCGCCGGTGCCGCGCGTGCCTACAGCGGCGTGAGCGTTGCCAGCTTCCAGAACCTGATCAGCGTGCAGAGCGCCAGCGCCGCCGGCCTGGCCGCGATCGGCGGCTGCGCGCGCATCATCGCCCGTGCCGAAGGCCTGGATGCGCACGAGCGTGCCGTTGCGTTGCGCATGGAGGTGGCGGCATGAGCGCGGCGATCGATGAGGTGCTGGCACTGGTGCGCCCGGACCTGCAGGCCTTCGCCGGCTACAGCTCGGCACGCAGCGCGGCGGTGCAGGGCGAGGTCTGGTTGAATGCCAATGAGTCGGCCTGGGCCAATGCGGCCGATCCCGCAGGCAGCAGCCGGCGCTATCCGGAGCCGCAGCCGCTCGCGCTGCGCGAGGGACTGGCGGCGCTGTACGGCGTGACGCCACAGCAGCTGCTGATCGGTCGCGGCAGCGACGAAGCCATTGATCTGCTGGTGCGCGCGCTGTGCGTGCCGGGTCGCGATGGCGTGCTGGTCACGCCGCCGGTGTTTGGCATGTACGCCGTCTGCGCACGCCTGCAGGGTGCCGCCTTGATTGAAGTGCCGCTGGTGGACAGCGAGGATGGACTGCGCACCGATCTGGATGCGGTGATCGACGCGGCCAAGGCGCAGGGTGCCAAGCTGGTGTTCCTGTGTGCGCCGTCGAACCCGGCCGGCAGTGACATCGCCCTGGATGAGGTCGAGCGCGTGGCGGTTGCGCTGCGCGGGCAGGCGCTGGTCGTGGTGGACGAGGCCTATGTCGAGTATGCACAACGGCCGTCGGCGACCACGTTGCTGGCCGCGCACGCCAATCTGGCGGTGCTGCGCACGCTGTCGAAGGCGCACGCGCTCGCGGCCGCCCGCGTTGGCACGCTGATCGCTGCCCCGGAGCTGATTGCCCTGCTGCGTCGCTGCCAGGCGCCGTACCCGGTGCCGACGCCGTGCGCGGAACTGGCCGTGCAGGCACTGCAGCCGGCCGCGCTGGCGCGCACCGCCGAGCGCGTGACCACGGTGATCGCCGAGCGCGAGCGCCTGCGTGCAGCCCTGGCCGGCCTGCCCGGCGTGTGCCGGGTGTATGCCTCGGCCGGCAACTACCTGCTGGTCCGCTTCGCCGATCCCCAGTCCGCGTTCGATACGCTGCTGGCTGCGGGCGTGGTGGTGCGCGACCAGCGCGCTGCGCCGCAGCTGGGTGATGCGCTGCGCATCAGCATCGGCAGCCCCGAAGAGAATGACCGCGTGCTTGCGGCCCTGTCGGCGCGGAGGGCCGCAGCATGACCCCGATCCTGTTCATTGACCGCGACGGTACCCTCATCGAGGAGCCGTCCGACTTCCAGATCGACGCCTACGAAAAGCTGCGCTTCGTGCCGCAGGTGATCCCGGCGCTGCTGAAGCTGCGTGATGCCGGCTACCAGTTCGTGATCGTCACCAACCAGGACGGCCTCGGCAGCGACAGCTACCCGCGCGCCAGCTTCGATGGCCCCAACGACCTGATGCTGCAGATCTTCGA
This sequence comes from Stenotrophomonas sp. YJH_SMC_82, assembly GCF_059368875.1. Lineage (NCBI taxonomy): Bacteria > Pseudomonadati > Pseudomonadota > Gammaproteobacteria > Lysobacterales > Lysobacteraceae > Stenotrophomonas > Stenotrophomonas sp. YJH_SMC_82. The sequence continues at coordinate 104,386 of NZ_JCAFSE010000002.1, read as the reverse complement.
GAGCCAGGGCATCACCTTCCGTGACGTGCTGATCGATTCCAGCTGGCCGCAGGACAATGCGCCGACCCGCAAGCCGGGCATCGGCCTGATGACCGCCTACCTGCAGGACCGCAGCATCGACTGGGCACGCTCGGGCATGGTCGGTGACCGGATCACCGACCTGCAGTTTGCCGCCAACCTCAACATCCGTGGTTTCCAGCTGCGCACCGCGCAGTTTGGTGGGCAGTGGGACTGGCCGGGAATCGCCCATGCGCTGGCCGACGCGCCGCGCACCGCCGTTGTCCAGCGCAACACCAAAGAAACGAAGATCCGCGTTGAGCTGGACCTGGACCGCGCGGGCGATGCACGCATTGCCACCGGCCTGCCGTTCTTCGACCACATGCTGGAGCAGATCGGCAAGCACGGCGGCTTCGCGCTGGACATCCAGGCCGAGGGTGACCTGCACATCGACGAGCACCACACCATCGAGGACACCGGGCTGGCCCTGGGCCAGGCCCTGCGCGAGGCGTTGGGCGACAAGCGCGGCATTGGCCGTTACGGCTTCACCCTGCCCATGGACGAGACCCTGGCCAGCGCTGCGCTGGACTTCAGCGGCCGTCCCTATTTCGTGTTCGAGGGCGAGTTCAAGCGCGAGCGCGTGGGCGATATGCCGACCGAGCTGGTGCCGCACTTCTTCCGTTCGCTGTGCGATGCCAGCGGTTTGAACCTCAACCTGCAGGTGCGCGGCGACAATGATCACCACAAGGTGGAGGCCTGCTTCAAGGCGCTGGCGCGCGCGCTGCGTCCGGCGCTGGCCCGGCAGGGCACGGCACTGCCGAGTACCAAGGGGGCGTTGTGAGCGATGTTGCGCTGATCGATGCCGGTGGCGCCAACCTGGGCTCGGTGCGCTACGCACTGGAGCGCCTGGGCGCGACGGTGCGGCTGGTGCGCGATGCGGACGGCCTGGTTGGTGCGCGGCGGGTGATCCTGCCCGGCGTCGGCGCCGCCGGTCCCGGCATGCAGCGCCTGCACGCTCAGGGCCTGGTGGAACCGCTGCAGCGACTGGAGGTGCCGTTGATGGGCATCTGCCTTGGCATGCAGCTGCTGTTCGAACGCTCCGAGGAAGCGGGCGTAGAGACACTGGGACTGATTCCGGGCGTGGTACGCAAGCTGGTGCCGGCCTGTGGCATCCGCGTGCCGCACATGGGCTGGAACCGCCTGCTGCCGCTGCGCGAATCGCTGTTGCTGCAGGACGTGCCGGAACGCGCCAGCGCCTACTTCGTGCACAGCTATGCGGCGCCGCTCAATACCCACACCGTCGCTGCCTGCGACCACGGTGGCCTGTTCACCGCCGTGGTGGAGCAGGGGCGCTACTACGGCGCACAGTTCCATCCCGAGCGCTCCGGCGAGACCGGCTCGCTGATGCTGCGCAACTTCCTCGAGGGCACTGCTGCATGAGTTTCATCGTCTACCCCGCGCTGGATATCCGCGACGGCCGCGTGGTGCGGCTGCGCCAGGGCGACTACGCGCAGGAAACCTCCTATGGGGATGACCCTCTGCCGCGGGCGCAGGCCTTCGCCGCGCAGGGCGCGCAGTGGATGCATCTGGTCGACCTGGATGCCGCACGGGCCGGTGGCTACACGCTGGCGCCGCTGTTGGCATCCATTCGTGCGCAGACCCCGCTGCAGGTGCAGACCGGCGGTGGCGTGCGCGGCCGCGACGATGTGGCGCGCATCCTCGACGCTGGCGCCGGCCGCGTGGTGGTGGGTTCGCTGGCGGTGCGTCGTCCCGATGAAGTGGTCGGCTGGCTGGAGGAATTCGGCGCCGATCGCATCACGATTGCGCTGGACGCGCGCCAGGACGCACAGGGGCAGTGGCAGCTGCCGGTGCACGGATGGACCGAGAACGCCGGGGTGACCCTGGATGACCTGGCCCGGCGCTACGCGCGCGCCGGCATGCGCCATCTGCTGTGCACCGACATCGCCCGCGACGGCATGCTGGCCGGGCCCAACATCAGCCTCTACCAGCACCTGTCGGCGCTGTTGCCGGGTGTGGCGGTGCAGGCGTCCGGTGGCATCCGTGACGTGGCCGATGTGGCCGAGGCGCGTGCTGCCGGCTGCGGCGGTGCCATCCTCGGCAAGGCGCTGCTGGAGCAGCGCATGGACCTGAGCGAGGCGTTGGCATGTTGAGCCGCCGCATCATTCCGTGCCTGGACGTGCGCGATGGCCGCGTGGTCAAGGGCGTGCGCTTCCGCGATCACGTCGACATGGGCGACATCGCCGAGTTGGCACAGCGCTATCGCGACCAGGGCGCGGACGAGCTGGTGTTCTATGACATCGGCGCCAGCCCCGAGGCACGGTCGGTTGACGTCGCCTGGATCGAGCGCATCGCGCGCCTGATCGACATTCCGTTCTGTGTGGCCGGTGGCATCGACAGCGTGGAAACCGCGCGCCGCGTGCTGTTCGCCGGTGCCGACAAGGTGTCGATCAATTCGCCGGCGCTGGGCCGGCCGGAGCTGATCACCGAGCTGGCGGACGAGTTCGGCGTGCAGTGCGTTGTGGTGGGGGTCGATTCGGTGCGCGAGGCCGACGGACAATGGCGGGTGCGTCGTTTCAGCGGCGATCCGGACAAGACCCAGGCGGTGCCGCTGCGCACGCTCGACTGGATCGTCGAAGCGCAACGGCGTGGAGCCGGTGAGATCGTGCTGAACTGCATGGACAGCGACGGTGTGCGCCGTGGCTACGATGTCGTGCAGCTGCAGCAGGCGCGGGCGCTGTGCCAGGTGCCGCTGATTGCCTCCGGTGGTGCCGGAGCGATGGAGCACTTCGCCGACGCCTTCGACCAGGCCGACGTCGACGGTGCGTTGGCGGCCAGTGTGTTCCACAGCGGCGCCATCGCCATTCCAGAATTGAAGCGCTACCTGCGCGGACAGCAGATCGAGGTGCGGGATGTCTATTGAAGTGAGGCCATCGCTGGATGCGCTGCAGGCGCTGGACTGGGGCAAGGGCGACGGCCTGCTGCCGGCCGTGGTGCAGGATGCCGATACCCTGCAGGTGCTGATGCTGGGCTATGTCAGCGCCGAATCGCTGGCGGCTACGCTGGCCATCGGCCACATGACTTTTTTCAGTCGCAGCAAGCAGCGGTTGTGGACCAAGGGCGAGCAGTCCGGCAACGTGCTGGTGGTGCAGTCGATCCGTGTCGACTGCGACGCCGATACGCTGCTGGTGATGGCGCGCCCGGCCGGGCCGACCTGCCACACCGGTGCCGAGAGCTGTTTCGACCAGGCGCCGAAGGATTTCCTGGGTGGGCTGGGCCAGCTGGTGGCCATGCGTGACGCGCAGCGCCCTCCCGGCAGCTACACCACCAGCCTGTTTGAAGGCGGCATCCGCCGCATCGCGCAGAAGGTGGGTGAGGAGGGCGTGGAGACCGCATTGGCCGCCGTGGCGCAGGATGATGAGGCATTGCTGGGCGAGGCGTCGGACCTGCTGTACCACCTGCTGGTGCTGCTGCGCGCGCGCGGGCTGTCGCTGGATGATGCGCGCGCGGTACTGGAAAAACGCCATCGTTGAGGAAGGCGTACGGACCAACGGTCCGCACCCACCTCTGCAATGCAGCCGAGCATGGCTCGGCTCTACAATAGGTGGTCTTCTTCTTTCCCGGACCGCCCATGAAACTGCCTGCCGCCTGGCTGTGCTGCCTGTTGCTGACCTCGCCGGCCTGGGCCGCGGACACCGTGGTCAGCGGCAAGGTGTATCTGGAGCGTGACGGCAAACCCGGCCGCGGTGCGACCGATCCGGGCCTGGCCGGGGTGCAGGTTTCCAACGGCGAGACCATCGTCAAGACTGCCGCTGACGGCAGCTACAGCCTGCCGGTGCGCGACGGCCAGACCGTATTCGTGATCAAGCCCGATGCCTACGCCTTCCCGAAGGCGGCGGACGGCCTGCCTTCGTTCTGGCGCCACTACCGCCCGAACGGCTCGCCGGCGCTGAAGTACGGCGGCATCGCCGCGACCAGCGACGTCACCCGCAACTGGGACTTCGCCCTGCAGTCGGATCGGCATGACAGCCGTCGTGGTTTCCAGATGCTGGTATTCACCGATTCGCAGACCGCCAGCCTGAAGGACATCGGCTACTACCAGCAGTCGATCGTGGCGCCACTGGTCGGCCAGACCAGGGCACGCATGGGCACCACCCTGGGCGACATCGTCAACGACGACCTGACCCTGTACCCGGCGATCAACAAGGTCACCACCGAACTCGGCGTGCCGTGGTTCCACGTGCCGGGCAACCATGACCTCGACTTCGATGCGGCCAGCGACGAACACTCACTGGACAGCTGGCGCAACATCTACGGCCCGGACACCTACGCGGTGGAAGAGGGCGGCGCCAGTTTCGTGTTCCTGGACGACGTGGTGTACGACCCCAAGGCCAGGCCGAAGTACGTCGGCGGCCTGCGCGAAGACCAGTTCGCCTTCCTCGCCAGCTACCTGAAGGGCCTGCACAAGGACCGCCTGCTGGTGCTGGGCATGCACATCCCGCTGTTCGACGCGGCGCCGGGGCGCGAGACCTTCCGCCATGCTGACCGCCAGCGCCTGTTCGACCTGCTGAAGGACTTCCGCAACGTACTGGTGCTCAGCGGCCACAGCCACACCCAGCAGCACGTCTACCACGGCAAGGCCGAGGGCTGGAACGGCGACAAGCCGCTGCACGAATACAACGTCGGTGCCAACTGCGGTGCGTTCTGGTCGGGCGTGAAGAATGCCGCTGGCGTGCCGGACAGCACCATGAGCGACGGCACGCCGAAGGGCTATGCATTGCTCGACGTGGCCGGCAACGGCAGCTATCGCCTGCAGTACCGCGTGGCCGGCAGGCCGGCCAGCGAGCAGATCGGCCTGCACGCGCCGAAGGTGCTGCGCCAGGGGGCCTACCCGGCGTGGGGTGTCTACGCCAACGTCTACATGGGCGAGGATCGGAGCGTGGTCGAGTACCGTGTCGATGGCGGCGCCTGGCAGCCGATGAAGCAGGTCAGCCAGCCCGACCCGCGCCTGATGGTGGAGAACGTGGCCGATGATCTGGCCAGCAGCCTGCGCGGCTACGACCGTTCGCCCGAGGCCACTGCGTCGCCGCACCTGTGGCGTGGCGCGCTGCCGACCGATCTTGCAGTGGGCAGCCATAAGGTCGAAGTACGCTCCACCCAGCCTGATGGCGCAGTGTTCACCGCCACCACCAGCTACAGCCTGCAGACTGCCCAGCCCTGACCCCCACGCACCAGCGCTCCAGCGAAAGGATCCCGCATGGATATCCGCTTCATGGCCGGCACCACGCCGGTGACCCTCAGCCGCCACTGGTTCACCGGCGCGATGCTGCTGCAGAGCGCCACCGAGAAGGTCTGGGTGCAGCACCCGCTGCATCCGGGCACCCACTTCTCGTTCTCGCTGGTACAGTCGTGGCTGCGCCACATCGCCGGCCACGAAGTGCTGGTCGAGCGCACCCGGCCGCTGTTGTTCGCCGGCTTCCGCCCGCAGCGCCTGCGCGTGCTGGTGGATGGGGTGCAGGTGGCCGAAGAGGAAGGCATGTAGGTTCACCTGAACCACCGGCGCGCTAGGCAAAGCCGCCCCGATGCCTGAGAATCGGGGCGATTCAATCGATCCAAGCAGGCCAGCGTGACCATCGCAGCAGCGTCAACGGTTTCCTCCGACTCCGCCCGCGGCGGTCTTCCGCGCCGTCTGGTCGTCGCCGATGTCGGCGGCACCTTTGCCCGGCTCGCGCTGGCGGAAACCCGACCCGGCCAGACGCCGCTGCTGGGCAGCCACCGTACCTATGCCTGTGCCGAGCATTCCAGCCTGGCCGCAATCCTGGCCGATTTCACCGCCGGCCTCGGCCACCCGGTGCAGACCGCGGTGGTCGCCATCGCTGGCCTGCTGGATGGCGATGTGCTGATCAACTCGAACCTGCCGTGGACGGTCTCGCTGTCGGCCACCCGCGCGCAGTCCGGGCTGCACGAACTGCAGCTGATCAATGATTTCGAAGCGGTGGCGCTGGCCATCCCCTACCTGCAGCCGGAAACCCTGGTGCCACTGAACGGCGACGCCGATCCGGCGCAGGCCTTCCCGGCGCTGGTACTGGGCGCGGGTACCGGGCTGGGCGCCGCGCTGCGTTTCGCTGATGGCGAGCGTCCGGTGCTGGCCAGCGAGATCGGTCATGCCGCGCTGGGCGCCGGCAACGCGCTGGAACTGCAGGTGCTGGGCCGTCTGCTGCAGCGTTGGCCGCACGTGGACAACGAGCGCGTGCTGTCCGGCAGCGGCCTGATGAACCTGTATCCGTGCCTGTGCGAACTGCGCGGCGTCACCCCGGTGTGGACCAGTACGGAGGCGCTGATCGGCGCCGCGCGTGGCGGTGAGGATGCACTGGCGGTGGAAACGTTGCAGGTCTTCTGTGCGTGGCTGGGCAGCCTGGCCGGCGACGCGGCGATCGCCGTCGGCGCGCGCTCGGTGTACCTGGCCGGTGGCATTTCCGCGCATGTGCAGGATTTCCTGGCCGATGGCCGCTTCCGTGAGCGCTTCCTCAACAAGGGCGTGCTGACCGAGGTGCTGCGCCAGGTGCCGGTGTGGCGCGTGGAGCATGGCCAGCTGGGCGTGCTCGGCGCAGCGGTCTGGCACGCCGCACGGCAGCCCACGCACGACTGATCGGCAGGGTTGGCATCGGGCCGGCCGTGCATTGCAGACTGGGAGGGGAAAATGGTGGATCGCAGGCAGTTCCTGCAGGCCGGTGCACTGGCCGCAGGCATGGCGGCATTGCCGGGCGTGCAGGCGCGCACGCAGGGTGGGGCCCGGGTGGTCTCCACCTGGGACTTCGGCGTACCGGCCAACCAGGCCGCATGGAAGGTGCTGGCGCAGGGTGGCAGCGCGCTGGATGCGGTGGAGGCGGGCGCACGCTGGGCCGAGAGCGAGCTGTGCAACCCTACCGTTGGCCATTGCGGCAATCCGGATCGCGACGGCGTGCTGAGCCTGGATGCGAGCATCATGGACGGCGATGGCCGTTGTGGTGCAGTGGCCGCGCTGGTGGACATCCTGCATCCGGTGTCGGTGGCCCGCAAAGTGATGGAGAACAGCCCGCATGTGCTGCTGGTCGGCGAGGGCGCGCAGCAGTTCGCGGTGCAGCAGGGGTTCGAGCGCAAGCATCTGCTGACGCCGCAGGCCAAAGCGGCCTGGCGCGAGTGGCTGAAGACCGAGAAGTACCAGCCGCAGATCAATGCCGAGCGCCGTGGCATTCCCGGCAACAGCGACAACCACGACACCATCGGCATGCTGGCACTGGATGCCAAGGGCCAGCTGGCCGGTGCCTGCACCACCAGCGGCATGGCGTGGAAACTGCACGGTCGCGTTGGCGACAGTCCGATCATCGGCGCCGGCCTGTACGTCGACAACGACGTCGGCGCGGCCACTGCTTCGGGGGTGGGTGAAGAGATGATCCGCAACGCGGCTTCGTTCCTGGTGGTCGAGCTGATGCGCCAGGGGCGTTCACCGGCGCAGGCCTGCCGTGAAGCCATCGACCGCGTGGTGCGCAAGCGCCCGGAAGCGAGCAGAACGTTGCAGGTGTGCTTCCTGGCCATGAACAAGCAGGGCGAGGTCGGCGCCTATGCGCTGCATCGTGGCTTCGTCTATGCGGTGTGCGATGCGCAGCGCCAGGATGACCTGCGTGACTCGCCGTCGATCTACACGAGCACCCAGGCGTGAGTACGCGGCTGACCCTGGAGATCGCCAGCAACTCGCTGGCCTCGGCGCTGGCCGCGCAGGCTGGCGGCGCCGACCGCATCGAACTGTTCGACAACCTGGCCGAGGGCGGCACCACGCCGTCGTTCGCCAGCATCGCGATGGCCCGCGAGCGCCTGTCGATTCCGCTGTTCGTGCTGGTGCGGCCACGCCCGGGCGACTTCCACTACGACGCGCTGGAAACCGAACTGATGCTGCGTGACATCGCGCAGTGCCGCGCGCTGGGTTGCGATGGCGTGGTGATCGGCGCGCTGGACGTGCAGGGCGGCATCGACCTGGCGCTGTGCCGGGAACTGGTGCAGGCCGCCGGGCCGTTGCAGGTGACCTTCCATCGCGCCTTCGACGCCGCCCGCGATCTGCCGGCGGCGCTGGAGCAGGTGATCGGGCTGGGCTGCCAGCGCGTGCTGACCTCGGGCGGGCAGGCCAGCGCCGAGGCCGGTGCCGATGTGCTGGCGGGCCTGGTCACCCAGGCGGCGGGGCGCATCACGGTGATGGCTGGCGCCGGATTGGCCCCGGGCAACATCGCAACCGTCGCGCGGCAGACCGGCTGTACCGAACTGCACGCCTCCGCAAAAGGCCTGCGCCGCTCGGCGATGCAGTTCCAGAACCCGGCCCTGCGCGGTCTGGACCCGGACTGGAGCCAGACCGCCACCGCTACCGTGGCCGCGCTGCGGCAGGCGCTGGACGGCTGATCGCTGCCCAAGGTCGGATCCCTTCGCAGAAGGGCTCTGACCCCGGGGCTGTCCCGCGACGGACAAAACCGTTCCGCGCGCGATTGTCGTGATCATGTCACTACTTCGTGCGCCGTTCTGTCAGCAATGCGTCGCAACTCTTTGATTGTTCTGGACACCGGCAGCCGATAGCGGCATCTCGCCGGCTGTTGCTGCGTTGCCGCATGCCGGGCGTGGTTCAGCTGTGCTTTAGTTTGGATCGATCCACAGGGGAGGTGCCATATCGGTCGTGAACCGATCCAAGCGCCTGGATCCGTCGTAGTGCCGCGCCACCGTCCGCCCGTGCGTCCACATCTTCGAAGAGCAACCACCCATGGCTCAGATCGTCCACAAGCGTCGCCACCTGCTGTCCCAGGCCCTGATCCTGGCCCTGTTGCCGCTGGCGGCCAGCGCGCAGGAAGCTGCCAGTTCGTCCACCAAGGATCTGGACGCGGTCACCGTCACCGGCTCGCGCATCAAGCGCGCCAGCGTCGAGGGCCCGGCGCCGGTCAACGTGATCACCGCCGCGCAGATCCAGAAGGAAGGCTTTGTCAGCGTGTACGACGCGCTGAAGACCCTCACCGAGGCCACAGGCACCGTTGAAGCCGCATCGCAATGGGGCTCGCATACGCCCAATGCCAGCGGCCTGAACCTGCGCGGGATGGGCCCGAACCGCTCGCTGCTGCTGGTCAATGGCCGTCGTGTAGCGGATTACCCGCTGCCCTACGGTGGCGAAACCAACTTCTCCAACTACGGCAACATTCCGGCCGCGGCGGTGGAGCGCATTGAAGTGCTGACCGGTGGCGCCTCGGCCATCTACGGTTCGGATGCGATCGCCGGCGTGGTCAACGTCATCCTCAAAACCAACTACGACGGCGACGAAGTACGCGTGCGCGGCGGCACTTCCAGCGAAGGCGGACGTGATACCTGGGATCTGTCCTGGGCCGGTGGCAAGACCGGCGACAACTGGAGCGTGACCTACGCGCTGCAGTACACCAAGCGCGACCCGCTGTTCGGGCGTGATCGCCCGCAGATGGACGATGCCGACGATGCGCCGTACCCGTCCTGGAACATGGAACAACGCAAGGTCGGCTTCCGTCCCACCGCCGGTCTGGCGCTGATCGATCCGACCACGGGCCAGCGCCTGGCGCCGCCCACCGGCACCTGCGAAAAATTCGACGGCGAGTATTACACCGCCGATCGATTGGTCTACAACTACGCCGCCAACCGCATCACCAACACCGGCCGCCTGTGCGGCATGAGCGCCGACTACGCCAACTGGCTGCTTACCGGCGGCGCCGAGAACGTGTCCGGAAACCTGTACGCCACCTTCGATTTCAGCAATGACCTGCAGGCCTGGACCAACCTGGCGGTGTATCGCTCCGAAGCGATCTGGGGCACCAATCCGCCCGGCGTGTCGCTGATCGACGATGACAACGGCTATTACTGGGATGCCAACCGCAACCGGCCGATCCTGGGGGTGCGCCAGTTCACCCCGAACGAAGTCGGGGGCCTGGATACGCTGCGCAACACCAACCGCGAACTGTCCTGGGACTGGAGCGCGGGCCTGCGCGGGCGCCTGGCCGACCGTTTTGACTGGAGTGCCACGGTGGGGCGTTCCTATTACCGCGTGGAAGAACGGCAGAACGTGGTCGACAAGCAGAAGTCGTATGACTACTTCCTTGGCCCGCGCCTGGGCACCACCGCCGATGGCGAGGCGATCTATGCGTTGAACGAATCGCGCTGGTGGAACCCGCTGACGCCGGACCAGTACTGGCAGATGGGGACCGTGGCGAAGAACCGCGCGGCGTCATGGGTCAACCAGGCGTCGGCGGATATCACCGGCGAGCTGTTCCAGGGCTGGGCCGGCCCGATTTCGTTTGCGGCGGTGGCTGAAGTCGCGCAGCAGGGCTATCACCTCAGTCCGGACCCGCGCGCTGGCATCGACTTCGACCTGCAGAATGTCGATCGCGGCGGCGGCGAGCGTACCCGCTACTCGGCCGGCGTCGAGTTCAAGATCCCGCTGCTGGACAGCGTGACCGCTACTGCGGCCGCGCGCTACGACCGCTATGGCAACTACAAGGCCGATGACAGCAGCGAAGCGCTGGACATCGGCAGCCAGAAGGAAACCACCTGGAACGTCGGCCTGGAATGGCGCCCGGTCGAATCGCTGCTGGTGCGTGGCTCGTACGCCACCAGCTTCCATGCGCCGGACATGCATTACCTGCTGGGCCAGCCGAGCAGTTCGGAAGTGCAGACCTATGACCGCCTGCGCTGCATCCAGAGCGGCGCGTACCTGGTCAACAACTGTGGCGTGGGCAACACCGACGTCTGGTACACGTTCGACGTGAACCGGCGTGGGACGCCGCTGCTGCGCTCGGAGACCGGTGATTCGTGGACGGTCGGCTTCGTCTGGGACGTGCTGCCGAACCTGTCGGTCAGTGCCGACTACTGGGCGATCAAGCTGGAAGACATGATCGTCGACGTCGGCGCCGATGAGGTGCTGGCCAGCGAGGCCGGCTGCCTGACCGGCAAGAACATGGACGGTACGCCATGGGCCAACCCGGCCGGTGGCGAGTACTGCGCCGGCATCCTGGCCCGCGTGAACCGTGACAGCAACGGTCGCCTGGTATCGATCGAGCGCGGCCCGTTCAACCTGGCCAGCCGCGAGGTGCGCGGCATCGACCTGACCGCGCGCTATCGCCTGGAAACCGCGCGGTGGGGCAGCTTCCAGCTGGGCGTGAACTACACCAACCAGATCTCGACCAAGGAGCAACGCTACGCCGCCGACCCGAATCCGGAACGCCGCGATCGTGACCTGCGCAGCAAGCTGCGCGCGAGCCTGGCCTGGCAGCGCGGCAACTGGAACGCCAATGTCTATGCCGACCGCATCGGTTCGGTGCCGGGCGTGCGCTACCACTGGGGTACCGACCGCCTGGACAACCCTGGTGGCTGCCTGCCGTTCGCCGATGGCTACGTGCCCAGTGACAGCCCGTCGCTGAACTGCCTGGAGCCGGCACGGCTGCCGGATGGTTCGGTGAACCCGAACCCCAACGCCGGGCAGCAGACGGCGCGCTACTACGGTCGAGTGGGGCCGTTCATCACCTGGAACTTCAACGTGGGCTACCAGCTGACCGAACACGCGAAGGTAAACGTGTACGTCAACAACGCCTTCAACGCCGCCAGCTGGAACCACAAGGACCCGTACAAGCTGGATTACGACTTCGCTCCGACCCGCCTGCTGGGCGCGGTCGGCCGCGAGTTCGCGTTGGAGTATGTGTTCACCTTCTGAGGTGACCTGCCTCCGCCGGTAGGTCCACGCCATGCGTGGATATGGACACCCGGGTGCCCATTCAGGAAATGCGGACAGGCTGGATTTGACCTTCCCACGATGGCAAGGTTTAGCCTGTCCGCATCCAGAAGGAGCCCCGGGAATCCGATCATGAGCACGCCCCGCGCCACTGCAGCCCCCGCAAGCCCTGCCACCATCAGCCTGCCCATCGAGGGCATGACCTGTGCCAGCTGTGTCGGCCGGGTCGAGGCGGCGCTGTCCAGGGTCGAAGGCGTGGGCAGTGTTTCGGTCAATCTGGCCACCGAGCGCGCGGATATCCGCCCGTCCGGTCCGGTCGATCGGGCCGCGTTGATCCAGGCGGTGGAGCGGGTGGGCTACGACGTGCCCGCTGCCACCACCGAGCTGTCGGTCGAGGGCATGACCTGTGCGTCCTGCGTGGGCCGAGTCGAACGTGCGCTGTTGGCCGTGCCCGGCGTCAGCCAGGCCAGCGTGAACCTGGCCACGGAGCGCGCCACGGTGCGTGGCGTGGCGGAAGTTGCAGCGCTGGTCGCCGCGATCGACAAGGCCGGCTATGACGCACGCGTGATTGAAGCCGGCGTGCAGTCCGATGACGAGGCCGCGGAAAAGAAGGATGCCGAGCGCGCCGAACTGAAGCGCGACCTGATCGTGGCGTCCGCGCTGGCGCTGCCGGTGTTCGTGCTGGAGATGGGGTCGCACCTGATCCCCGGCATGCACGAATGGGTGATGTCCACCATCGGCATGCAGGCCAGCTGGTACCTGCAGTTCGTGCTGACCGCGCTGGTGCTCGCCATCCCGGGCCGCCGCTTCTACCAGAAGGGCATCCCCGCGCTGCTGCGGCTGGCGCCGGACATGAATTCGCTGGTGGCGGTGGGCACTGCCGCAGCGTTTGGCTACTCGGTGGTGGCCACGTTCCTGCCGACGCTGTTGCCGGCGGGCACGGTGAACGTCTACTACGAAGCAGCGGCGGTGATCGTTGCGCTGATCCTGCTCGGCCGCTTCCTTGAGGCCCGGGCCAAGGGCCGCACCTCCGAGGCGATCAAGCGACTGGTCAATCTGCAGGCGAAGGTTGCCCACGTGGTCCGTGACGGCCGGACGGTGGATGTCCCGGTCAATGAAGTGCTGAGCGGCGACGTGGTGGAAGTGCGCCCGGGCGAGCGCGTGCCGGTCGACGGCGAGGTGGTCGAGGGCCGCAGCTACATCGACGAGTCGATGATCAGCGGCGAGCCGATCCCGGTCGAGAAGCAGCCGGGCAGCAGCGTGGTGGGCGGTACGGTCAACCAGAAGGGCGCACTGACGGTACGTGCCACGGCGGTGGGCGCGCAGACCATGCTGGCGCAGATCATCCGCATGGTCGAACAGGCGCAGGGCTCGAAGCTGCCGATCCAGGCGGTGGTCGACAAGGTCACCCTGTGGTTCGTGCCGGCGGTGATGCTGGCCGCGCTGGCGACCTTCGCAGTCTGGCTGATCTTCGGGCCCTCGCCAGCGCTGAGCTTCGCGCTGGTCAATGCGGTGGCGGTGCTGATCATTGCCTGCCCGTGCGCGATGGGGTTGGCGACGCCGACCTCGATCATGGTCGGGACCGGCCGTGGCGCCGAGATGGGTGTGCTGTTCCGCAAGGGTGAAGCGCTCCAGTTGTTGAAGGATGCACAGGTGGTGGCGGTGGACAAGACCGGCACGCTGACCGAAGGGCGCCCGCGCCTGACCGATCTGGAGATTGCTGCCGGCTTCGATCACAACACGGTGCTGGCGGCAGTTGCCGCAACGGAGTGGCGCTCGGAGCATCCCATCGCCCGCGCGATTGTTGATGCCGCGACCGGCCAGGGCATCGCGTTGCCGGGCATGGTCGACTTCGAATCGGTCACCGGCATGGGCGTGCGGGCCAGTGTCGAGGGTGCACGCGTGGAGGTCGGTGCCGATCGCTTCATGCGCGACCTGGGCGTGGACATCACTTTGTTTGCGACGCTGGCGGCAGAGCTGGGCACCCAGGGCAAGTCGCCGCTGTATGCCGCCATCGACGGCCGCCTGGCCGCAATCATCGCGGTATCCGATCCGATCAAGCCGAGCACGCCGGCCGCAATCGCGGCACTGCATCAGCTCGGCCTTAAGGTGGCGATGATCACCGGTGACAACGCTGGTACCGCGCAGGCGATCGCGCGCCAGCTCGGCATCGACGACGTGGTGGCCGAGGTGCTGCCGGAAGGCAAGGTCGAGGCGGTGCGCCGCTTGAAGGCCACACATGGCCATGTCGCCTTCGTCGGCGACGGCATCAACGATGCGCCGGCGCTGGCCGAGGCCGATGTCGGCCTGGCCATCGGCACCGGCACCGATATCGCGGTCGAGTCGGCCGATGTCGTGCTGATGTCGGGCAACCTGCAGGGCGTGCCGAATGCCATTGCACTATCGAAGGCGACGCTGGGCAACATCCGCCAGAACCTGTTCTGGGCCTTCGCTTACAACACCGCATTGATTCCGGTGGCGGCCGGCGTGCTGTATCCGACCTGGGGCGTGCTGCTCTCGCCGGTGTTCGCGGCCGGTGCGATGGCACTGTCCAGCGTGTTCGTGCTGGGCAACGCGCTGCGCCTGCGCCGCTTCCAGCCGCCGATGGCGGACGCCCCCGCCGCGATCCATTGAGGGAGAACCGCATGAATATCGGTGAAGCCGCCAAGGCCTCCAGCGTGTCGGCGAAAATGATCCGCTACTACGAACAGATCGGCCTCATTCCTGCGGCTGATCGCACCGAGTCGGGCTACCGGGCGTACTCGCAGGCGGACATCCACCGCCTGCGCTTCATCCGCCGCGCGCGCGATCTCGGCTTCCAGGTTGCCGAGATCACCGATCTGCTGGGCCTGTGGAACGACACCTCGCGGCACAGCGCCGACGTCAAGCACCTGGCCGAACAGCACATTGCCGACCTGGAGCAACGCATCGAGCACATGCGGCAGATGGCCGACACGTTGAAGTCGCTGATCAGCTGCTGCGCGGGTGACGAGCGCCCGGAATGCCCGATCCTGGAGCGGTTGGGCGAAGACCATGATGCCCCGGTGCCGGTTGTCGCCGCCAAGACCGGCGCGGTGCGGCGACGCGCACAGAAGCATTGAATCGATATCGCGTGCACTGAAAAGCCCGCCCTGTGACAGTGCACGGGGCGGGCTTGGTTCTGGATGCAGTTCAGGGAATCAGGCAGTGCGAGGCGGGAAGCCGGCATCGTTCACCGCGGCGAACACCTGTTCCTGCGACGCGGTGGTCTGCACCTTGACCAGCCCGGTCGGCGGATCGGCCACCACGCTGGCGTTGGGGTCGATCTG
Source organism: Stenotrophomonas sp. YJH_SMC_82 (assembly GCF_059368875.1). Classification (NCBI taxonomy): domain Bacteria; kingdom Pseudomonadati; phylum Pseudomonadota; class Gammaproteobacteria; order Lysobacterales; family Lysobacteraceae; genus Stenotrophomonas; species Stenotrophomonas sp. YJH_SMC_82. Next base: position 89,308 of record NZ_JCAFSE010000002.1, on the reverse strand, counting down.
CTGGATCGCACGGGTCACGCTGCGCGCGCAGCCGCCGCAGGTCATGCCGTCGACATGGAATTCCATCTGTAGCTCCTTCGCTGCTCTTGGGATGGGACCAGTGTGCACCTTCCAACGATGGCAGGGTCAAGCGTCGGGCTGAACGACGAACAAGGCGCGGACAAAAAAAACGGCAGCCACCTGTACCAGCGCGGCTGCCGTGGAGGAACGTCCCCGCCAGGGCAGGGCATGGGTTGCGCCGGGACGTGCCCGGCCAACCCGGTGCGGGCTTAGAACTTCCAGTTCACGCCGAAGTACAACTGGCGACCGGCGTACAGGTTGGACAGCAGGCGGGCCTGGCTGTCGTTGCCGATGTAGCTGCGCAGCTCGGACTTGGTGGCGTTCAGCACGGCAGCCGTCACCGTCCAGTCCGGGGTCAGGTTGTAGGCCACGTTCAGGTCAAGCTGGCTGTACGGCTTGGTGTAGGTGGTCATGCCATTGTTCAGCCCGCCGACCACTTCACCGCGACGGTTGTACGAGGCACGCGCCAGGAACTTGTCGTTCTCGTAGAACACGGTGACGTTGGCCTGGTTCTTGGCGCTGCCGACCAGCGGCGATGAGCCGATTTCCTCGCCGTCCAGCACGATCGAGGCCAGGTTGGTGTCGTTGTAGGTGTAGTTGGCCTGCACGCCCAGACCGAAGTCGAAGGTGTACTGGCCATACAGCTCCACGCCCTGCGAAACGCCATCGCGGCCGTTGGCCTGGGTCTCGTACTTCTGCACGGTGACCGACTGCCCGCCGACGTTCATCTGCTGGTCGCGCACCACCGGCACGGTGAAGTTGTCCACGTTCTTGCGGAACAGCGAAACACCTGCGACCGCGCCCGGCTGGAAGTACCACTCCAGGCCCAGGTCGAACTGGACCGCCTTGAACGGCTCCAGCGCCTTGTTGCTGCCCGAGCCGTACCAGCCGGGCGTGTCGGTGCCGCCGGTGACACGGCGATCGTTGGCGTACTCCTCGCTGATGTAACGCAGGCCACCGGGATAGGCGATGCTGGTGTAGCTCGGGCGCGCGACCACCTTCGACGCCGCACCGCGCAGCACCAGGTTGTCGGTGATGTCCCAGGCAATGTTGAAGCTCGGCAGCACGTCGGTATAGGTCTTCTCCAGCGACGACAGGGCGTACACCTTGTCGCGCACCTGGGCGTCGGGCAGGCGGACGAAGCCACCCTGGCAGCGCAGGTTCGGATCGGCGGCCGGATCATCGCAGCTCATCGGCGCGCCGCTGGCGTTGTCGACGAAGTAGTCGTTGAAGCGCTCGACCGAGTCGCTGGACTGGGCGAACTGCTTGGTGCGCACCACGCGCACGCCGACGTTGCCGCGCACGCGCTCGGTGCGGAAGTTGGCCTGGAAGTAGCCGGAGTAGATCTTCTCGTTGACGTCGTAGACGAAGTCTTCTTCGGTGCGGTTGTGCGAGCCGCCGTAGGTCTTGTTCAGGTAATCGATGTAGGCCGGGTAGTTGATGCCCGGGAACACATTGGCGTTGAAGGCGCCGGTGATGTTGCTGATCGGGTTGGACAGGAAGAAGCCCGGCTGCGCGTTGCCAGCGGTCGGATCGCAACCGGCCTGGTAACGGTTGTTGTCATAGTCGGACGGGTCCAGGCCCGGGCACACCCAGTAGGTGTTGCCGGTGTTGCGGTGGACCTTGCCGTCGCGGTACTTGGCACCGAACTGGATCGAGTCCAGCCAGCCGGCCTCGAACAGCTTGGTGACGTCTGCCTGGAAGTAGTTCTGCTTGACTTCGGTCTGCATCCACGACGAGTCGGTGGAACCGGTATCGACTTCGGCGACGCCGGCCATCAGCTGCTGCTGCAGGTCGGGAGAGAACTGCACCGACGGCGTGCCGGTGAGGTCCCACGCGGTGTACTGGTTGCCGGACTGCCACTGGTTGCCCACCTTGCGGCGCGGCTTGGCCGACATGCGGAAGTTCATCGACGGACCACCTTCGGACCAGGTGCGGCCGCCGGTGAACGAGGCTTTCCAGAGGGGGCTGATGTCCCAGTCAATGGTCAGGTCCGCGGTCTGCGACAGTGCCTTTTCCTTGCTGTAGCCGCCGGTGAGCTGCGGGGTGGGGATGGTGCAGTCGTCCGGGCCCCAGCCACCGGGCTTGAGGCCGGCGGCAGCCGCTTCATCCTCGCTGCAGTAGTAGGTCTTACCGGCCAGCTTCTGGTACTGCGCGCCGGTGACGATGCTGCCGCTCGGATCGAAGTCCAGGCCATTGAGCAGGCGGCCGCCGGCCCAGTTGCCGTCCTGGTTGTAGCGGGCCAGGTTCCACTCCGGCACCTTCAGCATGTTCTGGGTGTAGTCACCCTGCAGCTCGAAGCGGAAGTAGTTGGCCGTCATCGTGACGTTGTCGACCGGCTTGAACTGGAAGGTCAGCTGCCCGCCCTTGCGTTCGCGCTTCTCTTCCTTCACCGCGAAGTTCACCGAGGTCGGCATGAAGAACTCACTGTAGTTCTTGCCGGTCTGGTTGTTGAAACCGGACTCGCCCCACCAGTAGTGGATGCCATCCTGCTCCAGCAGGTTGCCGTTGGCATCGCGGGCGGTGGTGCCGTTGCCGTACCACTGGTAGTCCTCGGTGCTGGCCTCCATGGTGCGGGTAGTGCGTTTCTGCTGGGTCACGCCTACCAGCACGCCGAAGCGCTCGTCCTTGCTGTGCCAGGAATACAGCGCCGACACCTGCGGATCGACGTCGTGGCTGGTGTCTGAGGTGGTGCCCTCCAGGTTCACGTAGCCGGAGTTGGATTCCATGTCGAGCGGACGGCGGGTATGCAGGATGACCGTGCCGCCGATGCCGCCTTCGTCGATGCGTGCTTCCGGCGACTTGAACAGCTCGGCGCTGGACAGCATGTTCGACGGCAGCAGGGTGTAGTTGAAGGAACGGGTGGCTTCGTTGTTGGTTTCCGAGGAGGCGACGAAGTTGCCGTTCAACTGGGTCAGGGTCAGGTCCGGTGCAAGGCCGCGCACGCTGACGCTCTTGCCTTCGCCACCGCTGCGGGTGATGACCACGCCGGGCACGCGCTGCAGTGCGTCGGCCACGTTCTTGTCGGGGAACTTGCCGACGTCTTCGGCGGTGATCACTTCGACCACGGCGTTGGCATCGCGCTTCTGCTCAAGGCTCTTTTCAATGGCATAGCGGTAGCCGGTGACCTGGACGCTGTCCAGAGTCGTGGCGTCCTGCGAGCCGGTGGTCGTGGCCTGCTGCGCGGCGGCGCCTGCCGGAATGACGGCGGCAGCCAGGGCCAGCGCGATGGCCAGCGACAATGCGTCCTGGCCGTGCGTACGTGTTGAATGCTTCATTCCCATCTCTCCCTCTCTCCTGGATTGATCCGGTGACGTGGCACGGACAACTTGAATCGATCTAATTTGAAGTGAATTTGTCGCTGTCGCCATGCAGTGGCAGTAGCACCGCACGCGTGGCCTGGTGTACGTCCTGTTGCTGCTCCCCCAACTCCCGGCCATCGCAGCGTCGTCTTGGATCGATCTAAGCGATGGGCGGGCGATTTTTAGCATGGGTCGCCCTTGGGCGCATGCTGCTCCGCAATATGGTACTGGCGTGGCGTAGGGATGACGGTTTGCTGAAATCAGTGAAATCGTTTTCGTGCGCAGGGAAGGGGGCGGCAGGGCTGCGCCCTGCACCTGCGGGTAGTGCCGGCCGCTGGCCGGCAAGAGCCAAAGCCAAAGCGGCTCTGGGTTGTCTGGGTTTGGCGGTGCGGTGTGGACTGGCAGGACACGCCGTAAACCCTTCCATGGGGGCTCGATGGCGCCATCCATGGCGCCAACGGTCCTGCCAGCCCACACCGCCCCACCTTTGACAGTTTCCCGGTGACGGTTGGATTGATCCTGGAGCGACATGGGGTCATGGGGTCAGATCCGTTTCCCGTTGGAAAACGGATCTGACCCCGGATTGATTTCGATATCTGACAGAGATTCATCCACGCATGGCGTGGATCCATCCACAGTTCGCGGAAATCTGTCGAAGGCGGGGTGGGTCCGGTTGCGGGGGTGTCCGCGGCATGGATGCCGCGGCCAAGCCCCCAGGGATGGGTTTACGGCGTCCCTCGCAACCGGACCCACCCCGCCATTCCACGGATCGCCGGCTTTTGCTGTTGCTTCGGCTGTTGCTTCTGAGGTTGCCGGCCAGCGGCCGGCACTACCGCGGGTGCAGGGCGCAGCCCTGCCGAATACCCCCTCATGCTGCGCCGCAGAATGCATTCGGCTGAACCTGCATGCTCTACTTGAATCGATCTAAATCCACGGTCACGTGGGTCGGGCGTCATTCCAGGGGGAGCCTTCTGCCGGTCCAGGCAGAGCTCAGCGGAACGGTGCCGGAAGGCCCGGGCCGTCTGTCTCTGCGTCATCGACTACAGGAACCCGACATGCGTCCAGTGCCGTCCGCTCCCGCCGTCCCATCATCCTCGCGCCCGCTGGCGCGCCTGGCCTGCCTGCTTGCGCTGTCGGCGGCGCCGATGCTGCTGCAGGCCGCGCCGGCAGCGCTGGAGCGCGAGGTCAACACCTTCATCGGCAGCAAGGACGACGGCAACACGTTCCCGGGTGCGTCGGCACCGTTCGGCCTGATCCAGGTCAGCCCGATCGGCAGCCACTATTCGGGTTGGCGCTATGACGACGAGAAGATCCGTGGCTTCGGCCACTCCTTCATCTCCGGTGCCGGCTGCTGGGAACAGGGCGGCCAGGTGTCGGTGCTGCCGGTCACGGGCTCGATCGGTCCGGGCGGCGATTTCGATACCGGCAACGCCAGGCAGTTCGACCACAAGGCCTACGCCGCGTCCTACACCCACGATGGCGAGGTCGGCCAGGCCGGCTACTACAAGGTGCGGCTGACCAGCTACGGCGGCATCGATGCCGAGGCGACCGCGCGTACCCGTGCTGCGGCCGAGCGCTACACCTTCAGCCAGCGCAGTGGCGATGGCCACGTGCTGGTCAATGTCGGCCAGGCCAACGAGCGCCATTCGGTGATCGGCAGCGTGGTCGATGTGGTCGGCGACCGCGTGGTCGAGGGCAAGCTGGTCACCAAGAGTTTCTGCGGCGGCCATCAGTACACCACCTGGTTCCGCATCGAGTTCGACCGTCCGTTCAAGGCGCATGGCACCTGGGGTGAGGGCGGCGGCCTGCCGGGCGCGCGCCACAGCATGGAAGGCGAGCAGAAGCCGAACGGTGCCTGGCTCAGCTTCGACCTGGCCAAGGGCCAGTCGGTGACGGCGGTCAGCGCGATCTCGCACGTGGATGCCGAAGGCGCGCGCACCAACCTGCGTGCCGAGGGCATGCAGGGTGGGTCGCTGCTCGGTTTCGACCGCATGCGCGCGCTGTCGCAGCAGGCCTGGCGTGAGCAGCTTGGCCGTGTACGCGTGCAGGGCGGCACCGCCGATGACCGCACCGTGTTCTACAGCGCGGTCTACCACGCGCTGCTGCAGCCGATGACCGGCAACGATGCCGATGGCCGCTACCGCGGCTATGACGATGGCATCCACCGTGCCGAAGGCTGGACCTATTACGAGTACTTCTCGCTGTGGGATACCTACCGCGCGCAGAACCAGTGGCTGGCACTGACCCGCCCGGACGTGGCGCGCGACATCGGCCGCACCCTGCTGGCGATCGATGAGCAGGGCGGTTGGCTGCCGCGCTGGGGCTATGCCAACTTCGAAACCAACATCATGACCGGCGATCCGGTCACCCCGTTCATGGTCGACCTGTGGCGGTTCGGTGCACTCAAGGGCCGTGAATCGCAGGCGTGGGATGCGCTGCGCCGCAATGCCTTCGGCACGCCGCCGCTGAACTCGCGCATGGCCGGCCGCTCCGGCAACCCGACCTACCTGGACAAGGGCTACGTGGCCTATGACCGCGCGTTCCCGTCCAAGGGCATGGACGTCGATCCGCACCACGGTGGTTCGGCCACGCTGGAGTACGCGCTGGCCGACTGCGCGCTCTCGCAGATGGCCGACGGCCTGGGCCATGCCCAGGATGCGGCGACGCTGCGCGAGCGCGGCCGCAACTGGCGCAAGGTGTGGGACCCGCAGGTGCGCGACGCCGAGACCGGCTTCACCGGGTTCCCGCGCCCGCGTACCGAGGACGGCCAGTGGTACACCCCGTCCGACGGCCATTACAGCCCGCGTTCGCACCACGGTTTCCACGAGGGCACGGCGTGGCAGTACCAGTGGCTGGCGCAGCAGGACGTGCCGGGCCTGGTCGAAGCGATGGACGGCCGCGAGCAGGCGGGCCGCCGCCTCGATGCGTTCTTCGCGATGGACGCGCTGCAGGCCGACCCGCTCAATGCCGCCCGCAAGGCGTGGGTGGTCGGGCCGTACAGCTACTACAACCAGTTCCGCTACAACCCGAACAACGAGCCGGACCTGCACTCGCCGTGGCTGTACACGCTGATCGGCCAGCCGTGGAAGACCGCGGCCGTGGTGCGTGCGGCGCAGCAGCTGTTCACCAATGCCCCCAACGGTGTGACCGGCAACGATGACCTCGGCACGATGTCGGCCTGGTACCTGTTCAGTGCCATCGGCGTGTACCCGGCGGTGCCGGGCAGCGGCCAGTTCCTGCTGCACACCCCGCGCTTCAGCAAGGTGGAAGTGGACATGGGCAATGGCCGCACCCTGCGCATCGACGCGCCGGGCGCCGATGGCCGCCGCCTGCAGTATGTGCAGGGCGTGCAGGTCGATGGCCAGGCGCATGCACCGGTGTGGCTGGACTGGAACCGCCTGCAGCAGGGCCCGCGCGTGCGCTTTGCGCTGGATGCGAAGGTGCCGGAGCAGGGCTGGGGCACGGCGGTGAAGGATCTGCCGGTATCCTGGTGCGCGGCACCGGGCAGCCAGCTGCGCTGAGCCGGACTGTGCCGTTCGCGGTGACCCAGCGAACGGCACGGCACGACACGGCCCTGATCCATTAGGCTTGAGCTTCCAGCGGAGTCCGGGAAGACGATGAACGACAACGGCAGCAGTCCCAGCAAGCGCGCCGGCAAGGCGGTGACGGTGACCGACATCGCGCGTGCGATCGGCGTGTCACGGGCAACCGTGTCGCTGGTGCTGCGCGGCAGCCCGCTGGTCAATGTCGATACCCGCGCCAAGGTCGAGGCCGAGCTGCGCCGCCAGCGCTATGTCTACAACCGCGCGGCGGCCAACCTGCGCCGGCGCACCTCGTCGAGCATCGCGCTGGTGATCAACGACCTGTCCAACCCGTTCTTCGCCGAATTCGCGTCAGGCGTGGACGAGGCGCTGGGCGGGCGCGGTTACGTGACGTTGCTGGGCAGCACCGGGGAATCGCCAGAGCGCCAGCAGGCCGTGCTGTCCACGCTGATGGAGCACACCCCGGCCGGCCTGATCCTGTCGCCTGCCGAGGGCAGCGACACCGCGCAGTTGCGGCAGGCGCTGGGCGCCAATGCCAACGTGCTGCTGTTCAACCGCGAACTGGCCGGGGCTGACTGGGACTTCCTGACCCTGGACAACCAGCACGGCGCCTATCTGGCCACGCGCCACCTGATCGAGCGCGGCCATCGCCAGATCGCCTTCTTCGGCGGCCACGCCGCATCCAGTTCCTGCCACCAGCGCCGCGCCGGTTTCCAGCAGGCGCTGGCCGAGGCCGGGCTGTCGCTGCCGCCGGGTTGGATGATCGAGTCGGCGCCGAACCGCCTGGAAGCAGCAGCGCGCACCGATGAACTGTTTGCCGATGGCCATCGTCCGAGTGCGGCGGTCTGCTACAACGACACCGTCGCGCTGGGCCTGATGCTGGGCTTGAACTCGCGTGGCATCCGTCCCGGTGGCGACTTTGCCGTTACTGGTTTCGATGACATTTCCGAGGCTGCGGTGGCGGTGCCACCGTTGACCACGCTCACTGCCGACCCGCGCGAGCGTGGCCGGCAAGCGGCCGCGCTGCTGCTGCAACGGCTGGACGAACCGGATGCGCCGCCACGGCGCACGGTCGCGCCGGTGCAGCTGCGCATCCGCGAAAGCAGTGCTGCGCGACCGAACTGATTCCTTTCATACACCCCTTCCACGCAACAACGACCTTCCGCGCATCGAGGCGCGTACCGCATGCCGATTTCCGCAACGCCCCGTCCATCGGGTTCCTCGGGCAACGCACCCGCCGTCACCAACGGCAAGGCGTTGGCTGTCGTCACCACGATCTTCTTCATGTGGGGCTTCCTGACCTGCCTCAATGACATCCTGATCCCGCACCTGAAGGCGGTGTTCGAACTGAACTACGCCAAGGCGATGCTGGTGCAGTTCACCTTCTTCGGCACCTATTTCCTGATGTCGTTGCCGGCGGGGCGGTTGGTGGCGGCGCTGGGCTACAAGAAAGGCATCGTCGCCGGCCTGGTGATCGCCGGCATCGGCGCGCTGGGCTTCTGGCCGGCGGCCGAACTGCGCGTCTATGGCGCCTTCCTCGGCGCACTGTTCGTGCTGGCCACCGGCATTACCGTGCTGCAGGTGGCCGCCAACCCCTATGTCGCGCTGCTGGGCCCGGAGCAGACCAGCTCCAGCCGCCTGACCCTGGCGCAGGCGCTGAACTCGCTGGGCACGGCCATCGCCCCGATCTTCGGCGGCATGCTGATCCTGTCCAACACGGTCAAGAGCGCTGACGACATCGCGGCGCTGCCGGCCGCCGAGCAGCTGGCCTACCGTGCCGCCGAGGCGCAGGCTGTGCAGGGTCCGTACGTGGGCCTGGCGGTGGCGCTGGTGCTGCTGGCGCTGTTCGTATTCCTGTTCCGCCTTCCGGCGCTGAGCGACGCCACCGAGCAGGCCGACCAGGGCCACCACCACAGCTACCTGGATGCGCTGCGCAAGCGCCACCTGCTGCTGGGCGTGCTGGGCATCTTCTTCTACGTCGGCGCCGAAGTGTCGATTGGCAGCTTCCTGGTCAACTACCTGTCGATGCCGAACATCGGTGGCTTCAGCGAGCAGCAGGCCACGCATTACGTGTCTGCCTACTGGACGATGGCGATGATCGGCCGCTTCGCCGGTTCGGCGCTGCTGGCGCGCTTCTCGCCCAGCCGTCTGCTGGCGATCTTCGCGCTGATCAACGTGGCGCTGCTGGTCACCACCATGCTGAGCTCCGGCAACGTCGCGCTGTACTCGGTGGTGGCCATCGGCCTGTTCAACTCGATCATGTTCCCGACCATCTTCGCGCTGAGCATCGAGCGCCTCGGCCCGCTGACCAACAAGGGGTCCAGCCTGCTGATCATGGCCATCGTCGGCGGTGCCGTGGTGCCGTACCTGCAGGGCGTGCTGGCCGACCACATCGGTGTGCAGGCCAGCTTCATCCTGCCGCTGCTGTGCTACGGCTACATCATTTTCTACGGACTGGTCGGCGCGCGTACGCCGGCCTCCGCAACGCAGGGAGGCTGAGTCCGGAATGGGTGCCATCGTTTGCTTCGGCGAAATTTTGATCGATCTACTAGCACAGCCGCCGGCCTCGGCCGATACCCCGCGTGCGTTCCTGCAGTACGCGGGTGGGGCGCCGGCCAACGTCGCGGTGGCGGCTGCGCGGCTGGGTGCGAAGACCCAGTTCGTCGGCATGCTCGGCCGCGACATGTTCGGTGACTTCCTGGCCGACAGCCTGGTCGAGCATGGCGTGGGTACCGACTACATCGTGCGTACCGACGCGGCCAAGACGGCACTGGCCTTCGTGGCCCTGGATGCCAATGGCGAGCGCAGTTTCAGTTTCTACCGCCCGCCGGCGGCTGACCTGCTGTTCCGTGACAGCGACTTCCAGGCGGCGTGCCTCGACAGCGCGCAATGCTTCCACGTCTGTTCCAACAGCCTGACCGAGCCGGCCATCGCCGAGGCGACCTTCGCCGGCATGGACCGTGCCCGCGCTGCTGGTGCGGTGGTCAGCCTAGACCTCAACCTGCGTCCTGCCCTGTGGCCGGCGAACGAGGACCCGGCGCCGCGCCTGTGGCAGGCGCTGGAACGCGCCGACCTGGTCAAGCTGTCGCGCGAGGAGCTGGACTACCTGGCCGCGCCGCTGGGCGCCGATGGCGAGGCGGCGGTGCTGCGGCGCCTGCTGGCCGCGCGGGCGCGCTGGGTGATCGTCACCGATGGTGCAGCCACGCTGCACTGGTACACCCGCGACAACCACGGCACGGTCACCAGCTTCCGCGTGGCCACGGTCGACACCACGGCGGCCGGTGATGCCTTCGTCGGCGGCGTGCTGGTCGGCCTGCTGGAGCGCGGCGGGGCCGGTGCCGGTTTTACCGCCTTCTGCCAGGACCCCGAGGCGATCACCGCCACGCTGCGCTTCGGCGCTGCGGTCGGCGCGCTGGCTGTTACCCGCAAGGGCGCGTTCGCCGCGATGCCCTCGCTCGATGAAGTGCAGCAGCTGCTGCAGGCACAGGACATTACCGCATGAGCACCTCGCCCGATTTCCGTTCGCCCGCGTTCCTGCGCGCGCACATCGCCGACACCATGGCGTTCTACCACCCGCGCTGCATCGATCCCAATGGTGGCTTTTTCCACTACTTCCGTGATGACGGCAGCATCTACGATGCCAGCCATCGCCACCTGGTGAGCAGCACCCGTTTCGTCTTCAACTACGCGATGGCCTACCGCGAGTTCGGCAATGCCGAGTACCGCGACGCGGTCGAGCACGGCGTGCGCTACCTGCGCGAGGTGCACCGCAACCCCGCCACCGGCGGCTACGCCTGGACCCTGCGTGATGGCAAGGTCGAGGACGACATGAACCACTGCTACGGCGTGGCCTTCGTGCTGCTGGCCTACAGCTGCGCGCTGAAGGCAGGTATCGAGCAGGCGCGCGCGTGGATGGACGAGACCTGGCAGCTGCTGGAAGCGCGCTTCTGGGAGCCGCAGCACGGGCTCTACAAGGATGAAGCGGACGGCCAGTGGAACTTCACCGGCTACCGTGGACAGAACGCCAACATGCACATGTGCGAGGCGATGCTGGCCGCGTTCGAGGCCAGTGGCGAGCAGCGCTATGTGGAGCGCGCGCTGCAGCTGGCCGACAACATGACCCGCCGCCAGGCGGCCAAGGCCGGCGGGCTGGTCTGGGAACACTACGATGAGAACTGGGAGATCGACTGGGACTACAACCTGGACGACCCCAAGCACCTGTTCCGCCCGTGGGGCTTCCAACCGGGGCACCAGACCGAGTGGGCCAAGCTGCTGCTGATCCTCGATCGCCACGTGCAGGCCGACTGGCTGGTGCCGACCGCGCAGCACCTGTTCGACGTGGCCGTGGCGCGCAGCTGGGACGAAGCGCGAGGTGGCCTGTACTACGGCTTCGCACCGGAATCGCGCCGGCAGCCGGGCATGGATGGCGCGCCGATCGGTGGCGACAGCTTCGTCTGCGACGACGACAAGTACTTCTGGGTGCAGGCCGAAACGCTGGCGACCGCCGCACTGATGGCCAAGCGCACCGGCGATGACCGCTACTGGCAGTGGTACGAACGCATCTGGGCGTATTCGTGGGAACACTTCGTCGACCATCAGTTCGGCGCCTGGTTCCGCATCCTCGATGCCGACAACCGCAAGTACAGCGACGAGAAGAGCCCGGCCGGCAAGGTGGATTACCACACCATGGGCGCGTGCTACGAAGTGTTGAACGTGGTGCGTTGAGGCGCGTGTCGCCATACGCATGATGAATCGGAATCAGTAGCGCCGGGCCACGCCCGGCGGAAAAACAGGAGCTCCGCGTGCATCGTCTTTCCCTCGTTGTCCGTCTGCTCCTGCTGCTGGTCGCAACGTCGGCCTTCCCGGCAATTGCAGCGCCTCTGCAGGCACAGTGGGAGTTCCGCATGCTGCCCGGCGACGCGCAGGGCGCCGCCCACCCAGGCCTGCAGCAATGGCGTGCGGCAACGGTGCCGGGCAGCGTGCACACCGACCTGCTGGCGCATGCGCTGATCCGCGACCCGTACGTGGGTGCGCCCGAAGCGGAGCTGCAATGGATCGGCCTGGCGGCCTGGGAGTACCGCGCGCGCTTCGACGTGGACGCGGCGATGCTGGCCAAGCCCCATGCCGAACTGCGCTTCGACGGGCTGGACACTTATGCCGAAGTAAGCCTCAACGGCAAGCCGCTGCTGCGCGCGGACAACGCGCACCGGACCTGGCGCGCGCGCGTGGAAGGGCATCTGCGCGCCAGGGGCAATGAACTGCAGATCGTGTTCCGCTCACCGATCCGCACGCTGCTTCCGGGCGTACAGGCGATGCCACACAGGATCGCTGGCAACTACCCGTCGCCGTATGGCGATGAGCCGAAGGACGCGATGGTCGGCAACTTCGCGCGCAAGCCGGCCTACCACTTCGGTTGGGACTGGGGCCCGCGTTATGTCACCGCCGGGGTCTGGCGCGGGGTCGACCTGCAGGCCTGGGATACGCACCGCCTGACCAGTATTGCCGTGCGCACCGATGCATTGAGCGCGGAGCAGGCGAAGCTGGCGGTGCTGCTGCAGGTGGAGCAGGGCAGCGCCACCGGTTCTGCGGTCGTCAATGTGGAAGTCCTCGATCCGCAGGGTCGCAGCGTGGCCCAGCAGCAGCGCACCGTACTGCTGAAGCCCGGGCAGAACAGTGTTGAACTACCGATTGAACTGGCGGAACCGAAGCGGTGGTGGCCGGTCGGCCATGGTGCGCAGGATCGCTATACCGTGCAGGCGCGCCTGGATGGCGGTGCCGACGCAACGCTGGTGCGCGAGCAGCGCATCGGCCTGCGCACGGTCGAACTGCGCCGCGAAGAGGACGGCAAGGGCGGGCAGGGCTTCGCCTTCGTCATCAACGGCGTGCCGATCTTCGCCAAGGGCGCCAACGTCATTCCGTTCGATGCCTTCCCTGCCCGCGTCGACGCAGCACGCCTGCGCCAGGTGCTGACCGCCGCGCGCGACGCCAACATGAACATGCTGCGCAACTGGGGCGGTGGCTACTACGAGGACGACGCGTTCTTCGACATCGCCGATGAGCTGGGCCTGCTGGTCTGGCAGGACTTCATGTTCGGCGGCGGCATGCAGCCGGGCTACGATCCGGCCTTCCGTGCCAGCGTGGTGGCCGAGGCGCGCGACAACGTGCGCCGGCTGCGCCATCACCCCAGCATCGTGCTGTGGTGTGGCAACAACGAGGAAGAAACCGCCTGGAAGGACTGGGGTCACGGCCGCGACCTGAAGGCGGCCGACCCGGCATTTGCGGCGAAGGTCTGGCAGGGCTATGTCGACCTGTTTGGCAACGACCTGCGCCAGGTGGTGGGCGAGGAAGGACTGGGCGTACCGTACTGGTCCAGTTCGCCCAGCAACGATCTGGACGAGAAGGCCAACGATTCCACCCGCGGCGACAAGCACTACTGGCAGGTCTGGGGCAATCCGGCGCTGCCGGTGCAGGCCTACCTGCGTGAGACGCCGCGCTTCATGTCCGAGTACGGGCTGCAGGCGTGGCCGTCGGTGGCGACGGTGGACCAGATCGCCACCCGCGCCGAGCAGCGCATCGACAGCCCGGTGATCCGTGCACACCAGAAGTTCATGGCCGGCGAGGGCAACAGCCGCCTGTTGCACTACATCGAACAGGGCTATGGCACGCCGAAGGACTTCGAGGACTTCGTCTACCTCAGCCAGGTCATGCAGGCCGATGGCATCGCACTGGCGGCGCTGCATCATCGCGCCTCCCGGCCATACACGATGGGTTCGCTGTACTGGCAGCTCAACGATGTCTGGCCGGGCGCCTCGTGGTCCAGCGTGGATTATTTCGGCCGCTGGAAGGCGCTGCACTTCGCCGCGCGGCGCTTCTTCGCGCCGGTCACGGTAGCCGCGCTGCGCGATGAGGGCAGCACGCGGGTACGCCTGATCAATGACGGTGTGGCGCTGGATGCACGTTGGCGGCTGCGGGTGATGGACGTGGAAGGGAAGGTGCTGCGCCGTCGCGAGGATGCGGTGACGCTGGCGGCGTCGGGCGTCACCTCGATCGGTGATTTTCGCGATGCCGAGTTGCTGGCCGGTGCCGATCCGAAGCGCACGGTGGCGGTGTTTGAGCTGCTGCAGAACGGGGCGGTGAGCGCACGGCAGGTGGTCGGATTCGTCGAAGCCAAGGACCAGGTATTGCCGCGGCAGAAGCTCAAGGCCACCTTGTCCATCGAAGGCGACCACTATCGACTGCGGCTGGAAAGCGCGGCGTACGTGCGCGCGGCGTGGATCGACTTCGGCGCGCTGGACGTGCAGGTCGAAGAAAACCTGCTGGATCTGCTGCCGGGCGAAACCCGCGATATCGCGGTGCGCGGCCCGGCGGATCTGGTTACCCTGCGCGAGGCGCTGAGGGTGAAGACCCTCAACGACCGTTGAGCAAAAAAGGGGACGGAGGGGATTAAGTCGTTTGTGGCACACATGGGCCACAAACGACTTAATCCCCTCCGTCCCCTTTTTCCTGCTTACAGCTGGATCTGCTGGAAGTTCTCGACCCGCTCGTGGCCGTTGGCGGACTGGCCGGTACGCGGCATCGGGTAGTCATCCAGGCGGTCGATCAGCCGGGTCTGCAGGCCGGCTTCGCGGGCAGCATCCAGTTCTTCGACCACATCGGACAGGAACAGGATCTCGCCGGCCGGCACGCCAATGGCCTGCACGATGCGGCGGTAGCTGTCGGCCTCACGCTTGCCACCCATCTCGGTATCGAACCAGCCCGACACCAGCGGGCTGAGGTCACCGGCATCGCTGAAGCCGAAGAACAGCTTCTGTGCCGGCACCGAGCCGGAGGAGTACACGTACAGCGGCAGGCCGGAGGCATGCCAGCCCTTCAGCACCGGTGCCACTTCCGGGTAGAAGTGCGCGGTGTAGTCGCCGCGACGGTAGCCCTCATCCCAGATCAGGCCCTGCAGCGCCTTCAGTGCGGTGTGCTTGCGGTCCTGGTCAATCCAGCCCTGCAGCGTCTCGGCCACCAGGCTGTCCTGGCAGGCGCCGCCGATCTCGGTAGCCACCGCGTCCAGCCAGCGGCGGACCTCCGGCTGCTGGCCATGTTCGGCGACGAACGCGGGCAAGGCCTTGCGGGCATAGGGGAACAGCACGTTCTTGACGAACGAGATGCTGCTGGTGGTGCCTTCGATGTCGGTCAGGATGACGCGGGGCTGCATGGATCAGGACGCCTGGGTAGGTACGTAACGGGGGAACTTCTGCGCGATGTCGGTGCCGGTGAAATGACCCACCCAGCCGTCCGGTTCGGTGAAGAAGCGGATCGCCACGAAGCTCGGTTCATCGCCCATGTCGAACCAGTGGGTGGTGCCATCGGGCACGGCGATCAGGTCGTCCTTCACGCACTCGATCTCATAGACCTTGTCACCCACGTGCAGGGTGAACAGGCCCGAGCCTGCGACGAAGAAGCGCACCTCGTCTTCCTTGTGGAAGTGCTCGTCGAGGAACTTCTTGCGCAGCTCGGCGCGGTTCGGGTTGTCCGGGGCGATCGAGGCCACGTCCACGCTCTTGAAGCCGCGCTCGGCGACCAGGCGGTCGATGTCCGCACGGTAGGCGGCGAACACTTCCTCCTGGCTGGCGCCCGGCGCGACTGGCGCGGTGGCCTGCCAGCGCTCGAAGGTGACGCCTATCTTCTGCAGCTCGGCAGCGATGACCGCGCCGTCCTGGGTGTCCAGCAGCGGCGATTCGGGGCGGGTGTCGTCGTAGATGCGCAGTCGGCTCATGGCGGCAGCTTGAACGTCTCGGGGGGAAGACAGGGTAGCAGGGTGGGGGCGAGGCGCAGATTCCGGATCGGCATCTGCACCTGCGCGCGGGCTCAGCCGCGCAGCTTGCGCAGCTCGAGCTCGCAGTGGAACAGGAATTCGAAGGCTTCCAGGTGCCGGCGCGCCTCGGCCATGTCACGGCCCCAGGCATACAGGCCGTGGCCGTCGATCAGGTAACCCCACAGGTTCTGCCGGTCGAGCAGGTCGTCGACCTGCGCCGAGAGCACGTTCATGTCCTGGGTGTTGGCGAACACCGGTACGTCGATGGCCATTTCATGGGTGCTGTTGCCGGCGAAGGCCTTCAGCAGCTCGTAGCCTTCCAGGCGGATATGACCCTGCGGCGCGTACAGGCGCGAAGCGATGGTCTGCACCGGCGAATGCGTATGCAGCACACAGCCGATTTCCGGGAAGCGGCGGTACAGCTGGGTGTGCAGCAGGGTCTCGGCGGACGGGCGCAGCGGGCGACCGACGGCCAGGCCGTCGAAGTCCACCACCATGATGTCGTCCTCGATCAGCCGGCCCTTGTCCTTGCCGGACACGGTGATCGCGGCGTGGCGGTCATCCAGGCGGTGGGAGAAATTGCTGCTGGTGGCCGGGGTCCAGCCGGCGTGCGCCAGTTCGCGGACGTTGTCGATCAGCAGCTGGGCCAGTTCGCTCAGGCGCGCGGTGTCGTACGGGAAGGTGGGGGCGTTCATGCCGGCGATTTTACTGGATTCGGCCAACGGCTGAGCCCCTCGTGGCGGGTCGTGTAGAGCGGTTCATGGGCGGGCGGGGCGGGTGGGCCGTGCAGGGGACGCTGCAAGTACGTCACTGTAAGCTCGATGGCGCCATACATGGCGCCAACGCCCCTGCACGGCCCACCCACCCGCCTCGGACAGGTTCCGGCGTGCGGCCAGCCACGGAGTGAAGAAGGAAAAGCGAAAAGCGGGTCGCGGCGCTGGGCTTGCTCGGAGCCGAGCATGGCTCGGCTCTACAGGGGATTCATCGACCGGAGAGAATTCATCTCTCAGACGCAATTCATCCACGCATGGCGTGGATCTACCGGACGTGCCAGGAGACTGTCGGAGGCGGGGAGGGGGGAGGTTGCGGGGGCGTGAGCCGCATGGATGCGGCGACCGAGCTTACAGGGATGTACTTGCAGCGTCCCCCGCAATCTCCCCCCTTCCCGCCAAACCCTCAGCCCAGCTCTTGCCGTCGCTCCGGCTTCAAAGGCGGGTGCAGGGCCGCAGGCCCTGCAATACAAAAACCCCTTACTGGCCCCGCAGGCGGCTGTGCCGGAACCCGTAGCAGAAATAGATCACGAAACCGACGACCGTCCACACCCCCATCAGCATCCAGTTGTGCATCGTCATCGCCGACAGCAGCGCCAGGCAGCTCAGCACGCCCAGGCCGCAGATCAGCCACGCCATCGGCATGCGGAACGGGCGCGGCAGGTCCGGCTGGGTGCGGCGCAGGATCAGCACGCCGGCACAGACTGCGGCGAACGCGATCAGCGTGCCCATCGAGGTCAGCTCGCCGAGGATGTCCAGCGGGAACAGCGCCGCCAGCAGCGCGATGCCGATGCCGGTGATCACGGTGTTGATGTGCGGGGTGCGGTACTTCGGGTGGATCCTGGTGAACACCGGTGGCAGCAGGCCGTCGCGGCCCATGATCATGAAGATGCGCGGCTGGCCGATGATCATCACCAGCACCACCGAAGACAGGCCGACCAGCGCACCGACCTCGACCACCCAGCGCAGCCAGCCCAGCTGTGGGTGCGCGGCCACGGCAGTCACCACCGGCTCGTCGGTGCCCAGCAGCTGGAACGGCACCAGGCCAGTCATCACTGCGGCCATTGCGATATACAACACGGTGCAGATCACCAGCGACAGCATCATGCCGATCGGCATGTCACGCTGCGGGTTCTTCGATTCCTGCGCCGCCACCGATACCGCCTCGAAACCGATGTAGGCGAAGAACACCATCGCCGCGCCACGCAGCACGCCTTCCATGCCGTACTTGCCCGGGCCTTCATTGGCCGGAATGAACGGGGTCCAGTTGCTGGTGTCCACGTATTTCCAGCCGACCACGATGACCAGCACGATCAGGCCGGTCTTGAGCACGACCATCGCCATGTTCATCGCCGAGGACTTGCTGATGCCGACGTAGCACAGCCAGGTCAGCAGCAGCACCAGTGCGGCGGCGGGCAGGTTGGCGATCGCGCCGGTGGGGCGCAGCTCCGCGTCCAGTGGCGCGCTGACCAGTGCCGCCGGTAGATGGATGTCGAACTGGCTGAGCAGGCTGAGGAAATAACCGGTCCAGCTGACCGCCACCGCCGAGGCGGAGACGCCGTACTCGAGCACCAGCATCCAGCCGATGAACCAGGCCGAGAGCTCGCCGAAGGTGGCGTAGGTGTAGGTGTAGGCGCTGCCGGAGACCGGCACCATCGAGGCGAATTCGGCATAGGCCAGCGCGCAGAAGGCGCAGCAGATGGCGGCCAGCACGAAGGACAGCATGATCGCTGGGCCGGCGTGGTTGGCGGCGGCCTGGCCGGTGATGACGAAGATGCCGCCGCCGATCACCGCGCCGATGCCCAGGGCGGTCAGCCCCCAGGGGCCAAGGTGGCGACGCAGGCTCAGGCCGTTGGCGTCTTCATGGGCGGCATGCGGATGCTTGGTGGCCCACAGTTGCTTGAACATGTGTGGTGGTCTTGTCGAAGCGCGCCATGGGCGGCGCGCGGGAAAACGGAGGGGCCGGCGCGAGGCCGGCCCGAAGGCGGATCAGGGCGACTTGGCGAGCTTGCTGTTGCGGATGCCGTAGCCCAGGTAAATCAGCAGGCCGAGCAGCGTCCAGCCAACGAACAGGTGCCAATGCACCACGAACGCCTGCCAGAACAGGAACAGGCAGGTGGCCGCGCCGAGCGGGCAGATGATCCAAACCATCGGCACGCGGAACGGGCGGTGCAGGTCCGGCTTGGAATAGCGCAGCACCAGCACGCCGATGCAGACCGTGGCGAAGGCCAGCAGGGTGCCCATCGAGACCAGCTCGCCCAGCACGTTCAGCGGCACCAGGCCGGCCAGCGCGGCGGCGATCACGCCGACCACGATGGTGGCGACGTACGGGGTGCGGAAACGGGCATGGACCTTGCCGAAGAACTTCGGCAGCAGGCCGTCGCGGGAGATGGTATAGGCGATGCGGGTCTGGCCCATCATCATCACCAGCACCACCGAGGACAGGCCGGCGATGGCGCCGACTTCCACGAACGTCTTCAGCCAGGACAGGGTCGGGTAGGGCTCCAGCGCGGTCGCCACCGGCTTGTCGGTGCCCAGCAGGTGGTACGGCATCATGCCGGTCAGCACCGCACAGACGATGATGTAGACGATCGTGCACACGGCCAGCGAGCCGAGCAGGCCGATCGGCATGTTGCGTTGCGGGTCCTTGGTCTCACCGGCAGCGGTGGAGACCGCATCGAAGCCGATGTACGCGAAGAACACGATGGTGGCGGCGCGGAAGATACCGCTCCAGCCGAACTCACCCGGCACGCCGGTGTTTTCCGGAATGAACGGGTGCCAGTTGGCCGGGTCGATGTGGGCCGCGCCGATGCCGATGAACAGGCAGATGACGGTGACCTTGATCGCCACGATGATCGCGTTGACGAACGCCGACTGGGTCACGCCCACGTACAGCAGGCCGGATACCGCCGCCACGATCAGCACCGCCGGCAGGTTGAACAGCTTGCCGGAGGAGACGAACTCGCTGCCGGTCCAGGCGATGGGCGCGGCGCTGAGCATGTCCGGGAAGGGCATGTGCAGCGTGGTGGTGATGAAGCTGATCAGGTAGGCCGACCAGCCCACCGCGACCGAGGCCGAGGCGAACAGGTACTCCAGCACCAGGCACCAGCCGATGAACCAGGCCATGCCTTCGCCGAGGGTGGCGTAGGAATAGGAGTAGGCACTGCCGGAGACCGGCATCATCGCCGCGAACTCGGCATAGCACAGGCCTGCCAGCGCACAGGCGAAACCGGCCAGCACGAACGACAGCATCACCGCCGGGCCCGCGTGGTTGGCTGCGGCCTGGCCGGTCAGCACGAAGATGCCTGCGCCGATCACCGCACCCACGCCCAGCAGGATGAGGTGTTTAGCCGTGAGGGTCCGTTTCAACGTGGCTTCGCCGTCCAGGCTGCCTTCGATGGGTTCGCCGGCATCGACGTGCCCGGCCGGCTCGACCGGCTTGACCCTCAACAGAGCTTTCAGCATGCAGTACTTCCTAGTGATCGGATGGGGTGGGCGGCCGATACGTTGCCGGCTGCCTTGAATGGTGAAGGCCGTGCGAACGGCCCGCTGTACCTTAGCCAAAGCTGAAGCCAACGCACAAGCGCAATCGCAACAATGAACGGCGATAATGAGCAGTATTTTTCCGAACCGTCCCCATTCATGAGCCAGACCGCCGAAACCCTTGCCGCGCTTGACGATCGCCTGCGCGGCCTGCTCCGGGACTACGCGCGCCGCGAACCCGCCCACGACGCCCTGGCTGCCGAATTCGGCACATTGCTGGATGATCCGGAAGATCCGTTCCGCCGCGAGCGACTGGCCGGCCACTTCACCGCCAGTTGCTGGCTGGTCAGCGCCGATGGCCAGCGCCTGCTGCTCACCCACCACCGCAAGCTGCAGCGCTGGCTGCAGCTGGGCGGCCACGCCGACGGCGACCGTGACCTGGCCCGGGTGGCGCTGAAGGAAGCCGAGGAGGAGTCGGGCCTGAGCGGCCTGGTACTGGAAGACCCCGCCATCTTCGATCTGGACAAGCACTGGATTCCGGAGCGCAAGGACGTGCCGGGACACTGGCACTACGACGTGCGTTTCGTGATCCGGGCGCTCGGTGGCGAGGCATTCGTGCTCAGCGAGGAATCGCTCGACCTGGCCTGGCGGCCGGTGACCGAGGTCGCGTCCGATCCGGAATCGGATGAATCCATGCAGCGCATGGCACACCGCTGGCTGGCGCGCTAGCCATATGTAGAGCCGAGCCAATGCTCGGCTCAATGTCGGCCAGAAGTGCAGCCGAGCATGGGCTCGGCTCTACAAGTGCAAGGCGGAACGCGCGTCAGTACAGGATGCGCGTCCGCAGCGTGCCCGGAATCGCGGCCAGCTCGTCGCGGACGGCGGCGGCCTGCGCCTCGCTGGCGGTGATGTCGATCACCACGTAGCCCACCTTCGGGTCGGTGCGCAGGAACTGGCCGTCGATGTTGACGTTGTGGCGCGAGAAGATCTCGTTGACCCTGGACAGCACGCCCGGCACGTTCTGGTGGATATGCAGCAGGCGCAGGCTGTCCTCGTGTTCGGGCAGGGTCACTTCCGGGAAGTTGACCGCCGACAGCGTGCTGCCGTTGTCGCTGTAGCGCACCAGCTTGGCCGCCACTTCCACGCCGATGTTGTCCTGCGCTTCCAGCGTGCTGCCGCCCACGTGCGGGGTCAGGATCACGTTGTCGTGGCGGGTCAGCGGCGACTCGAAGATATCGCCGTTGCCCTTCGGTTCGACCGGGAACACGTCCAGCGCGGCACCGCCGACGTGGCCGCTGGCTAGCGCTGCGTCCAGCGCGTCGATGTCGACCACGGTGCCGCGCGCGGCGTTGATCAGGTGCGCGCCCTTGCGCATCTTCGCCAGCTCGGTGCTGCCGATCATCCACTGCGTGGCCGGGGTCTCCGGCACGTGCAGGGTGACGATGTCGGCGCGGGCCAGCAGATCGTCCAGGCTCGCCGCGGCACGGGCATTGCCCAGCGCCAGCTTGGTTTCCACGTCGTGGAAGATCACCTGCATGCCCAGCGATTCGGCCAGCACGCCGACCTGGGTGCCGATGTGGCCGTAACCGATGATGCCCAGCGTCTTGCCGCGTACTTCATGGCTGCCGCTGGCCGACTTCGACCAGCCGCCGCGATGGCACTCGGCGTTCTTCTGCGGAATGCCACGGGTCAGCATGATCGCCTCGGCGATCACCAGCTCGGCCACGCTGCGGGTGTTGGAGTAGGGCGCATTGAACACCGGGATGCCGGCCAGCTCGGCCGCGTCCAGGTCGACCTGGTTGGTGCCGATGCAGAAGCAGCCCACCGCGATCAGGCGCTTGGCCTCGGCCAGCACCTCGGCGCTGAGCTGGGTGCGCGAACGGATGCCGACGATGTGCGCCTCGGCGATGCGCGCCTTCAGTTCGTCCTCGGGCAGTGCCTTGGTGTGCGCCTCGATCTGGCTGTAGCCGGCGGCGCTGAACACCTCCACGGCGGTCTGGCTGACCCCCTCCAGCAACAGTACGCGGATATCCTGCTTCGGGAACGAGGTCTTCTTCGGCGACATGGGGCAACACGGCCAGTGGGACAGGGGCTGACCACTATGCCAGATCGAAGCGCCCATGGTGCAGTGCGCAATTGGTTGCATCCGTAGCTATCTGTATCGCTGCGGGGCTGGACGCTGGCGCGTACCGCTGGCACGCTTGCCCGTCTTCACGCACCGCGTTGGACCGTCATGACCGATTCCCGCATTGCCTCGCTGCAGCAGGCCTGTCCCGGCCTGAAGCTGAAGACCGACCCGGCCGACCTGGAGCATTACGGGCGCGACTGGACCCGGCGCTGGACGCCAGCGCCGCTGGCGATCGCACTGCCGGCCACGGTCGAGGAAGTGCAGGCGGTGATGCGCTGGAGTGCGGGCGAGGGCGTGGCCGTGGTGCCGTCCGGCGGACGTACCGGCCTTTCCGGTGGCGCGGTGGCCGCCAACGGCGAGCTGGTGCTCAGCCTGGAACGGATGAACAAGGCACTGGCCTACGACGCGGTCGATCGCACCCTGGTGGTGCAGGCCGGCATGCCGCTGGAGGCCGTGCACAACGCCGCGCTGGACCACGGCCTGATCTACCCGGTGGACTTCGCTGCGCGCGGGTCGTGCACGATCGGCGGCAACATCGCCACCAATGCCGGCGGCATCCGCGTGATCCGCTATGGCAATACCCGCGAGTGGATCGCCGGGCTGAAGGTGGTTACCGCCAGCGGCGAGCTGCTGGAACTCAACAAGGGCCTGATCAAGAACTCCAGCGGCTATGACTTCCGCCAGCTGCTGATCGGTTCGGAAGGCACGTTGGGCGTGATCGTCGAGGCGACAGTGAAACTCACCGATCCGCCGCCGGCCAGCAACGTGATGCTGCTGGCAGTACCCAGCTTCGAGGTGCTGATGCAGGTGTTCGCCGCGTTCCGCGCGCGCCTGCAGCTGCAGGCCTTCGAATTCTTCACCGACCGGGCGCTGGAGCACGTGCTGGCGCATGGCGCGCAGGCACCGTTCGACGAGGTGCATCCGTACTACGTCGTCACCGAGTTCGCGGCCAACGACGAGGCACAGGAAGCCGCGGCGATGGCGGCCTTCGAGGACTGCATGGGCAACGGCTGGGTCAGCGACGGTGTGATCAGTGCCAGCGATGCCCAGGCCGCCCAGCTGTGGCGCCTGCGCGAAGGCATCACCGAGTCGCTGGCGCGCTACAAGCCCTACAAGAATGACGTCTCGGTGCGGATCTCGGCGATGCCGGCGTTCCTGGCCGAGACTCAGGCACTGATCGGGCAGGCCTACCCGCACTTCGACGTGGTCTGGTTCGGCCATATCGGCGATGGCAACCTGCACATCAACGTGCTCAAGCCGGACGACACCAGCGACGCCGACTTCGTGGCGCAGTGCGAGCACGTGACCAAGCTGCTGGCGCAGGTGCTGGCCCGCTTCGATGGCAGCATCTCCGCCGAGCACGGCATCGGACTGGTCAAGAAGGGCTACCTGGACAGCACCCGCGCCCCCGCCGAGATCGCGCTCATGAAGGCGGTCAAACGCGCGTTCGATCCCCAAGCGCGGCTGAATCCCGGCAAGCTGTTCGACGCCTGAGCCGGGCAAATCCTTCACGTACCCGTTACGCTCCACGCACCTTCACAACCGGCTTCGAACCGATGACCCGTCCGCTTCTGCTGCTCGCCCTGCTGTCCCTGCCGCTGGCCGGCTTCGCTTCCAGCTTCGCTGGCACCTCGGCCGGTTCGGCGACCGGTGCCTCCTCCGGTTCCTCGGGCAGCAGCTCGGGCGACGACAAGGTGGTGCGAGCCGCGCGCGACGATGCCGCTGCGTTCGTCGCCAGCGACGGCCAGATCCGTGGCGCCCGCCTGCAGGCCGCGCTGGTCCACCTGCGTGAGCAGAGCGCTGCCGCACAGCAACAGAGCGACCTGGAACTGGCCCGCGCGCTGCTGGCGCGTTGATGCGGGCTGCATGACCTCGGCGTCATCGCTTTCTGCAGAGCCGAGCCATGCCCGGCTGGATGCCCGGCGCACCCGGATCGCAACAGCAGCCGAGCATGGCTCGGCTCTACGGAAGCACAGCGGGCGGTGCGGGTGGATCGCCGCATTGGCATGGCTGCTCATCCCTTCCGTCCACGCGGCTGATCGGCTGCAGCTCGATCCCTCCGGTCTCGATCCGACGCAGCAGCAGCTCGCCAGCCAGACCCTGGCCGACGTGCAGTCCCTGCTGCCGGAAGGCCTGCTGCGCGCTTTGCCGGCTCAGGTGCAGGTGCGCTGGAGTGATGACCTTCCCGCCGAGGTGCACGGGCGCGCTTTCGCCGGCCGCATTACGTTGCGCCGCACCCTGCTGGATGACGGCATGCCCGGCAACCGCCGTGCGCGCCGCAGTGCGCTGGTGCATGAACTGACCCACGTCGCCGACCGTGGCGGTGCGAACTGGTCGCAGAGCGTGCGATGGCGTGACCTTGCGGGCTGGCAGCGCAGGCCCTGGCACCTCGGCCGGGGCGACAACGATTTCCGTGATCGCAGCCCGGATGTCTATGAACTGGCGAACCCGGCCGAGTACCTGGCCGTGAATGCCGAGCATTTCGTGCTCGACGGCGAGTTCGCCTGCCGGCGGCCCGCGTTGGCGCAATGGTACCAGGCGCATTTCGGAACACCACCGTCGCTGCCACGGCCGCGGTGCGCCACGACGCTGCCCCTGCTGCAGGCCGAATCGGAGGAGGGCGCTGCATCGCTGCTGCAGCTCGACCCGGCGCGCGTCTACGCGGTGGACTACCTGTTCGCCGAAGGCAGTGCGCAGCCGATGAGTCGCTGGGGCCACAGCATGCTGCGGCTGGTGGTCTGCAAGCCGGGCCGCGTACCTGGGCCGGACTGCCGCCTGGACCTGGAGTACCACCGCGTGCTGTCGTTCCGCGCGTTCGTGGGCGACGTGCAGATATCCAACTGGCGTGGCCTGACCGGCGGCTATCCGTCGCGGCTGTTCGTGCTGCCCCTGCAGCAGGTGGTGGACGAGTACACCAAGGTCGAGCTGCGCGGGCTGCAGTCGCTGCCGCTGCAGCTGGGCCGCAGCGAAATCGCCAGCCTGCTCGAGCGCACCGCGCAGGTGCACTGGAGCTATGACGGGCGCTATTACTTCGTCAGCAACAACTGCGCGGTGGAAACCGCCAAGCTGCTGCAGGCCGGGGTGCCGCGCCTTGGCGAGGCGGGCCTGGCCCAACTGAGCCCGCGCGGCCTGAAGCGGCGACTGGTGCGGCTGGACGTGCTCGACGAGAGGGTACTGGCGGACCGCACTGCAGCGCAGGCGCAGGGCTACTACTTCGCCTCGGCGCGCGACCATTACCAGCAGTTGTTCGCAGTGGCCGCGGCCCAGCTGGCCTTGCCCGCTCGTGATGTGCGCGGCTGGTTGAAGCTGCCTGCACAGCAACGCGCACCGTGGCTGCTGCAGGGTGACCTGCGTGCCAGCGCCGGCCTGTTGCTGCTGGAACAGGCCGCGCAGCGGCGCGCCGAGCTGCGCGCACGCGATGTGCTCAAGCGGCAGCTGCTGGCCGCACCGGACGGCGCTGAAACGCGCAGCCTGCGCGGGTTGCTGGAGCAGAGCGGGCAGTGGCTGCGCCCGGGGACGCTGCTGCAGGATGACGGCTATGGATTGCCGCTGGGCGACGAGCAGGCGCTGCTGTCCGCGGCCGTGGCCACTGCCAGTGCGCAGGCGGTCCCGGCGTGGCAGGCATTGCGCGTCCAGCTGCGCCAGCAGCTGCCGATCCGCCAACGCGAGGAAATGGATGCGATCGACGCCAATCTGGCCGCACTCGGTGCACACCTGCGTACGCAGGCAGCCCGCCCGGCTACTGGCGCGGCAGTTCGATGACGAAGCGGCTGCCGCCGGCGCTGCCCGGGATGCAGTAGACGCGGCCACCGTGCGCGTCGGCGATGGCCTTGACCACCGCCAGGCCGAGCCCGCTGCCGCCGCCCTGGCGCGAGCGCGAACCGTCGCCACGCATGAACGGGGTGAAGATATCCGCGTGCAGTTCCGGGTCGATGCCCGGGCCCTCGTCTTCGATCGCCACCTGCACGTGGCCGGGCGTGTCATGCACTGCAATCCGCACCTTGCCCGGGCTGGCATAGCGCCGCGCGTTCTCCAGCAGCGCCAGCAATGCCTGGCGCAGGCGGGTCGGGTCGCAGTGCGCGTTGTGTTCCTCGCGGCTGGTTTCCAGCTCCAGCACGAAGCCGGCGGCGCGGAACTGTGGATCGACCAGGGTCATCACCGAATGCACCTCGGCCACCACGTCGGTGCGCGCGCGACGCACGTCCAGCCGCGCGTTGTCGGACAGGCTCAGCACGCGCAGGTCCTCGATCAGCCGTGACAGCCCTTCGACCTGGGCCAGCAGGCTGCGGAACTGCGACTCGTCTGGCTGGAACACACCCTCTGCCAGCCCCTGCAGGCGGCCACGCAGGATCGTCACCGGCGTGCGCAGCTCATGGGCGATGGCCGCGTGCCACATCGCGCGCTCGCTCTCCATGTGCTGCAGGCGGCGCGCCATCGCATTGAAGTCCTCGACCAGGGTCGCCACTTCGCCCGGCGAATTTTCCTCGACGCTGGCGCGTGCACCCAGGTCGCCGCCCGCGAGCGCACGCACGCTGTCCACCAGCGAATTCAGCGGCGACAGGATGCGGTGGGCGAGGCGGAACGAGGCGGCGATGGCCAGCGCCAGCCCGGTCAGGATCACGCCCACCATCCATGCCAGTTCCGGGCCGGTCGGCAGCCAGCTTTCCGGCTCCTCGGCACTGCCGGGGAAGAACTCGACCAGCACCGCGTACAGCAGCCACGATGACAGGATCATCATCACGATGACGCCGATCACCATCAGCGACATCGAAACGATGATGTGGCGGCTCAGCCCGGAGCGGCGCAGGGAGGGCATCAGCGATCGGCCATCAGCCGGTAGCCGACGCCACGCACGCTGGCTGGGACGTTGACCATGCCCACTTCATCCAGCTTGCGGCGCAGCTTGCTGACATGGCTGTCGACGGTGCGCTCCAGTGCTTCGCTTTCCGGCAGGCATTCGTGCATCAGCTCGCTGCGGCTGAAAATGCGCGTCGGCGCCAGCGCCATGCAGTGCAGCAGCTTGAACTCGGTGAGGGTGAGCAGCACTTCGTGGCTGTAGCCTTCGCCCTCCACGTGCACCGCGTGGGTGGCCGAGTCGATCAGCAGCGGGCCGACGCGCAACGCGGTGGGTGCGTCCACGCGCGCGGCGCGCAGCGTGCGCCGCAGTACGGCGCGCACGCGCGCGGCCACCTCGGCCGGGTTGAAGGGCTTGACCACGTAGTCATCAGCGCCCATCCGCAGCGCGGTCAGCTTGTCCAGGTCCTGGTCCAGTGCGGTCAGCATGATCACCGGCGTCTCGCCGCGCTGGCGCAGCTGGGTCAGCACGCTCCAGCCGTCCAGGCGCGGCAGCTGCACATCGAGCAGGACCAGGTCGGGCCGGGCGCTGCGGTGCAGGTCCAGTGCGCTGTGGCCATCGGCGGCGCGCAGCGTGCGCAGTCCTTCGCGTTCCAGGTAGGCGCAGAGAATGTCAGCGATCTCGGCCTCATCCTCGACGATCAGGACGAGGGCGGCGAGGGCAGGGGAGGCATGCATGCAGGGGCGGGGCCGTAAGGTGCTTGCCTCCATCGTATCTCCACAGTTCCTCCATCGAAACCCCATCATCGCCACGCAGACTGCGCGCTTCAGAACCTATCCGCCGCCTGCGCGGCATTGTGCACAGCAATGAGAACCTTCAGGACTCCGGTCGCGTTGATCGCGGCCCTCGCCTTGGCCATGACGGCCTGCTCCACTCCCGAAGCCACCCCCGAGGCGGCGCCGCGCGTCAGCGTGATCAGCGTCGGCCCGCAGGTGGTGCAGCGTGACGACGAACTGCCAGGCCGCGTCGCGGCGGTGCGCACCGCGCAGATCCGCGCACAGGTGGGCGGCATCGTGCAGCGGCGCCTGTTCGACCAGGGGGCGGAAGTCAGTGCCGGCCAGGCTTTGTTCCAGATTGACCCGGCAGCGTTCCGGGCCGACGTCGATTCGGCGCTGGCCGCACTGCAGCGCAGTGAGGCGGCGTTGGGCCGCAGTCGCGTGCAGTCGCAGCGCCTGCACGCCCTGGCTGCCGCGCAGGCGGTCAGCCAGCAGCATCGGGACGACGCCAGCGCCGAGTACGAGCAGGCACGCGCGGCAGTGAATGAAGCGCGCGCGATCCTGTCCCGTCGCCAGCTCGACCTGCGCTATGCCACGGTCAGCGCACCGATTGCCGGTCGTATCGATCAGGCATTGGTGACCGAAGGTGCGCTGGTCGGCGTGGCCGATGCCGAGCCGATGGCCGTGGTACAGCAGATCGACCAGGTCTACGTGGATGTGCGCCAGCCGGCGGCGCAGCTGGAGTCGCTGCAGCGCAGTGCGGCCGGCGGCGACAAGCTGCCGGTGACGATCATCGGTGCCGCCGGCAAGCCGCTGCCCGAGCGTGGCCAGCTGCTGTTCTCCGGTATCAATGTCGATGCACGGACGGGTGATGTGATCCTGCGCATCCTGGTGGACAACCCGCGGCGGCAGCTGCTGCCCGGCATGTATGTGCGCGCGAGGGTGCCGCGGGGTGCCCCGGCCAGCGCGTTGACCGTGCCACAGCAGGCGGTGCTGCGCAGCGCCGGTGGCCAGGCCTATGCCTGGGTGATCGGCGCCGACGGCAGGGCGGTGATCCGCACGCTGGAGGTGGACGGCAGCGTCGATCGCCAGTGGCTGGTGCGCGCGGGCCTGAAGGCCGGCGAGAAAGTGGTGGTCGAGGGCCAGGAGCGCCTGCAGGAAGGCGTGGTGGTCGATGCGCGCGACTGGCAGAAGCCGGTCGCCAGCGCCGGTGCGGTGCAGGCCGGCAGCAAGGGCTGAGCCTTTACCGGGACAGCCCCTCCAGGAAAATCCAACATGGCACGTTTCTTCATCGATCGCCCGGTGTTCGCCTGGGTGCTGGCGATCTTCATCATCCTGGCCGGCGCGCTGGCGATTCCGCGCCTGGCCGTGGAGCGCTATCCGGCGGTCGCGCCGCCCAGCGTCAGCATCTATGCCAGCTACCCGGGTGCGAGCCCGCAGACGTTGAACGATGCGGTGGTCGGCCTGATCGAGCGCGAGCTGTCCAGCGTCAAGCATCTGCTTTATTTCGAATCGTCGGTGGACACCTCCGGCGAAGCCTCGATCACCGCCACCTTCAAGCCCGGCACCAATCCGGAACTGGCGCAGGTGGACGTGCAGAACCGGATCAAGGCGATCGAGCCGCGCCTTCCGCGCAGCGTGCGGCAGAACGGCCTGTTCGTGGAGGCCGCCGATTCCGGCTTCCTGATGCTGGTCGGCCTGCGTTCGCCGGATGCCAGCGTCAGCGAGGCCGCGCTGGGCGATTTCATGGCGCGCAACATCATCGAAGAGCTGCGCCGCATCGATGGCGTCGGTCGCGTGCAGTTGTTCGGTGCCGAGCAGGCGATGCGCGTGTGGCTGGACCCGACCCGGTTGACCGGGTACGGCCTGACCATGGGCGATGTGGCCACTGCCATCGAGCAGCAGAACCTGGAGATCTCGCCGGGGCGCATCGGTGATTCGCCAGGTGTTCCAGGCCAGCGCATCACCGTGCCGCTCAGCGCCGACGGCCAGTTGTCCACGCCGGAACAGTTCGCGGCGATCGTACTGCGCGCCGGGGCCGACGGTTCACGGGTGGTGCTGGGTGATGTCGCCCGCGTCGAACTGGGCGCGCAGAGCTATGCCTGGGGCACCCGCGAGGACGGCCATCCGGCCACCGCCGCCGGGGTGCAGCTGCGGCCGGGCGCGAATGCGGTGCGCACGGCGTCGGCGGTCCGTGAGCGCATGGCCGAGCTGGCGCCGCTGTTGCCGCGCGGCGTGGAGGCGAGCATCCCGTTCGACACCGCGCCGTTCGTGAAGATCTCGATCCAGAAGGTGGTGCAGACGCTGCTGGAGGCGATGCTGCTGGTGTTCGCGGTGATGTACCTGTTCCTGCAGAACTGGCGCTACACGCTGATTCCGGCGCTGGTTGCACCGATCGCGCTGCTCGGTACCTTCGCGGTGATGCTGGCACTGGGCTTCTCGATCAACGTGCTGACCATGTTCGGCATGGTGCTGGCGATCGGCATCATCGTCGACGACGCGATCGTGGTGGTCGAGGGCGTGGAGCGGATCATGGCCGAGGAGGGCCTGCCGCCGCGCGAGGCGACCATCAAGGCGATGCGCGAGCTGACCGGCGCGGTGATCGGCATCACCCTGGTGCTGACCGCGGTGTTCATTCCGATGGCCTTGGCCAGCGGCTCGGTGGGCGCGATCTACCGCCAGTTCACCGTGGCGATGGCGGTGTCCATCCTGTTCTCGGCGCTGCTGGCACTGAGCCTGACACCGGCGCTGTGCGCGACCCTGCTGCGCCCGAACACCCACGGCCATCATGGTCGTGGCGGGCTGTTCGGCGCCTTCAATCGTGGCTTCGAGGCGTTGACCGGGCGCTACCAGCGTGGCGTGGCCTCCGTGCTGCAGCGAAGCGGCCGGGTGATGGGCGTGTTCGCCGCGCTGGTGGCGGCGCTGCTGCTGGGCCTGCACTGGCTGCCGGGCGCGTTCCTGCCGGAAGAGGACCAGGGCTATTTCATGACCTCGATCCAGCTGCCGGCCGAAGCCACCGCCGAACGCACGCTGGCGGTGGTCGAAGCCTACGAACGGCACGTGGCCTCGCGCCCGGGCATCGGCTCCAACCAGTCGATCCTCGGTTACAGCTTCTCCGGTTCCGGCCCGAGCGCGGCGCTGACCTACACCATGCTGAAGGACTGGGGCGAGCGTGCTGGCGCCACCGCGGCCGGCGAGGTGGAGGCCGCGCAGCAGGCGATGGCCACGGTTGCCGAGGGTGAGGTGATGAGCGTGATGCCGCCGGCGATCGACAGCCTGGGCCGTTCGTCCGGGTTCTCGCTGGCCCTGCAGGCGCGTACCGGGCAGAGCCAGGCCGAGCTGCGCGCGGCCCTGCAGCAGCTGCTGAAGCTGGCCGAGGCCAGTCCGCTGCTGTCGGAGGTGCATGCCGATGGCCTGCCGGCAGGTACCAGCGTGCGGCTGGACATTGATCGCGACAAGGCCGAGGCGATGGGCGTGGGCTTCGAGCACATCAGCAGCACGCTGTCAGCGGCGATGGGCTCGCAGTACGTCAATGATTTCCCCAACAAGGGCCGGTTGCAGCAGGTGATCCTGCAGGCCGACGCGCCGCATCGCATGGAACTGGAGGACGTGCTGAAACTGTACGTGCGCAACAGCGAGGGCGGCATGGTGGCGTTGTCGGAACTGGTGACCCCGAACTGGACCGAGGCGCCGCTGCAGCTGCAGCGCTACCTCGGCTTCCCGGCGTTGAATCTGTCCGGCGCACCGGCCTCCGGCGTGTCGACCGGCCAGGCCATGGCGGAGATGGAGCGGTTGGCCGGGAAGCTGCCGTCCGGTTTTGCCCTGCAGTGGACCAGCCAGTCGCTGCAGGAGCGTGAGTCGGGGGCGCAGGCGCCGTGGCTGCTGTTGTTGTCGATGCTGGTGGTGTTCCTGGTGCTGGCGGCGCTGTACGAGAGCTGGTCGATTCCGCTGGCGGTGATGCTGGTGGTGCCACTTGGCCTGCTCGGTGCGGTCGCCGCGGTGCTGTTGCGTGGCATGCCCAACGATGTGTTCTTCAAGGTCGGCATGATCACCGTGATCGGGCTGTCTGCGAAGAACGCGATCCTCATTGTCGAGTTCGCGCGGCAGCTGCAGCAGCAGGGGCGCGGCCTGGTCGAGGCGGCATTGGAGGCAGCCAGGCTGCGCCTGCGCCCGATCGTGATGACCTCGCTGGCATTCGCGCTGGGCGTGGTGCCGCTGATGCTGGCGCAGGGCGCGTCGAAGGAAACCCAGCAGGCGATTGGAACCGGTGTGTTCGGCGGGATGGTCAGTGCGACCGTGCTGGCCGTGTTCTTCGTGCCGGTCTTCTATGTAGTAGTGCAGGGCGCGCGGCAGTGGATCGCGCAGCGCCTGCGCAGGCGCCGGCCGATGCCGGGAGGAACCGTGGATGGAACGGAACATCGTTGAAGATCTGCATGAGCAGCAGTTGATGGCGCTGGAGCAGCGCCTGTGCGCTGCGCTGCTGGAAAATGACCACGATGCGTTGAACGCGCTGGTATCGCCGGCCTTGTTCATGATGGAAGGCCACGGCGGCCGCATGCTCGATCTGCCATGGCTGGGCGATTGGCTGGCCGGCAGCGTGCAGGTGCGAAGCCTGCAGCTGCACGCGGTGGAGACGCTGCTGTGTGGCCGCCTGGCGTTGCTGTCCAGCGACGTGCGGTTGTCCGTGTGGCGGCAGGGCCGGGAGCGTGAAGTGAAGCTGCGCCTGCTGCGGGTCTGGGCCTGCAGTTCCGGCGGCAGCGGTGCGCAGCTGTTGTCGATGGCGGTACTGGCCGCGTGAGTACGGTCAGGCCGCTTTCAGGCCGCGCTCACCGGCAGGTGGTAGGGTCGAAGGTCTCTGTAGTGTCGACAAGGAGTCGAGCCATGCGTGTAGTTCCCAGTCTGTTGGCAGCCTCGCTCGGGTTGGTGCTGGCCGCGTGCCAGCCGGCCCAGGCACCCGCTGCGGGCGGCACCGATGCCGCGCCGCCGGCGGCGCCCGAACCGGCTGCCAGCACCAGCGCCGGTACCGGCAGCGAGACCACGTACCAGTGTGGTGATCTGAGCGTGCGCGCGGCCTTCAATGGCGAGGATGCGGCCACGGTGGTGATCGGCGAACGTACCTTCGCCATGACCTCCGAACGTGCGGCGTCGGGTGCCAAGTACGGTGATGGCCAGGGCAACAGCTTCTGGACCAAGGGCAGCGATGACGGCCTGTTGAGCCTGAAGGGCGAGGCGGACCGCGAGTGCCATGCGGTCGAAGCGACCGAAGGCGATGGCAGCGCGGGCACGGCCGCGTTCCGCGCCACGGGCAACGAGCCGGGCTGGTTGGCGGTCGTCGATGGCGACGCGCCGGGCCTGCGGGTGGAAGTTGACTATGGCGAGCGTCGCTTCGACGTCGCCACGCCCACCGAAGGTGCTGACGGTTGGAGTGGCAAGGCGTCCGACGGTACCGACGTCAAGCTCAGCTTCCAGCGCACCACCTGCCAGGACGACATGAGCGGCGAGTCGTTCGATGCCAAGGTGAACCTGACCATCGGCACCCGCCAGTACCACGGCTGCGGCAACTTCGGTGCGAAGCAGCCGTAAGCCTTCTGTAGAGCCGAGCCCACGCTCGGCTCTACACGATCGCTACATGCGATGCGCTGCCCGCTGCCTGCGGCGAGCACGCCGCAAGCAGGGACAGGCAGCCGATCAGCGCAAGGCGCTTAGTCGGCGCGGCCGGCGAATTCGCCGGTGGCGGTGTTCACCAGCACGCGTTCGCCGTTGACGATGTATTCCGGCACCATGATCTCGATGCCGGTGTTGAGTTTGGCCGGCTTCGGGCGCTTGGTGGCAGTGCCGCCCTTCAGTTCCGGCGGGGTCTCGATCACTTCCAGCACCACCGAGGCCGGCAGCTGGATCGCCACCGGCTGCTCGTCGATCACCTGCACGTAGATGCCGGTCAGGCCGTCGGTGATGTAGCCGGCGTCGTCGCCGATCACGTCCGCGTCCAGGGTGTAGGGCGTGTAGTCCTCGTCATCGAGGAACACGAAGGCATCGCCGTCCTTGTACGAATAGGTGGACTGGCGGCGCAGCAGTTCGACCTCGACCAGGTTGTCGTCGGCATCGAAGCTGGCGTCGAGCTTGTTGCCGCCCGGCACGCTGTACATGATGAAGCGGAAGCGGACGTTGCCGCCGCGACCCTGGGGCGAGCTGCGCTCGATGTCGCGGATCTGGTACACGCCGTTGTTGTACTCGACGACGTTGCCCTTCTTGATGTCGTTGGCTTTCATGGTGATCTAGGTCGTTGGGGGAGGGCGCCGTCCCGGCGCCCGGGGGGAATCACTTCGGAGCGAGGCGGGTAGCGCCGTCCAGGCGGATGGTCTCGCCGTTGAGGTAGGTGTTGCCGAGGATGAAGCCGACCAGGCTGGCGAAGTCTTCCGGCTTGCCCAGGCGCGACGGGAACGGGATCGAGGCGGCCAGCGACTGCTGCACGGCTTCGGGCATGCCATCGACCATCGGCGTCCAGAACACGCCAGGAGCAATCGTATTGACGCGGATGCCGAAGCGCGACAGTTCGCGCGCCATCGGCAGCGTCATCGACACCACGCCGCCCTTGCTGGCGGCATACGCGGCCTGGCCGATCTGTCCTTCATAGGCAGCGATGCTGGCGGTGTTGATGATCACGCCGCGCTCGCCGTCTTCGCCGGCGTCGTTGTGCTGCATGCGGTTGGCCGCGGCCTTGGCGACGTTGAAGCTGCCGACCAGGTTGACCATCACCGTGCCCTGGAAGCCGGCCAGCGGCATCGGGCCTTCCTTGCCGAGCACGCGACCGGCGCCGAGGATGCCGGCGCAGTTCATCGCCACGTTCAGGCCGCCGAGGAAATCGTGGGCCTGGTCGATGGCTGCAGCCACGGCCGCCTCATCGCTGACGTTGACATTGAAATAGCGGGCCTTGTCGGCACCCAGCCCGGCAACGGCAGCTGCACCCTTGTCGTCGTTGAGGTCGAACAGAGCCACCTTGCCGCCCTGGGCGACGAGGTGCTGGGCCACGGCCAGGCCGAGGCCGGAGACGCCGCCAGTGATCACGGCACGTACGGAAGACAGCTGCATTGAACGGTCCTGCAGGTTCGAGAACCGCCGATTCTAACGGAAGCGGCGACCGTCGCCGTTGTGCGCTGCGCCGCCCGAGCGGGAGCGGCGCAGCGGGGTGCTCAGCCGGTCGCTGCGAGCGCCTGGCCGGTGCGGCTGGCGGTGGCGCGGCCGAGCAGGCCGGCCAGCCAGCGGCCGGTCTCGGCCAGTGCCGGCAGGTCCACGCCACTGTCCAGGCCCAGGCCCTGCAGCAGGTAGACCACGTCCTCGCTGGCGACGTTGCCGCTGGCCCCCTTCGCGTACGGGCAGCCACCGGCGCCCGAGACTGCACTGTCGACCACGCGCACGCCTGCTTCCAGGCAGGTGGCGATGTTGGCGATGGCCTGGCCGTAGGTGTCGTGGAAGTGCACGGCCAAGGCTTCCATCGGGATCTCGGCAGCTACCGCCTGCAGCATCGCCCGTGCCTTGCGTGGGGTGCCGACGCCGATGGTGTCGCCCAGCGAGATTTCGTAACAGCCCATCTGGTGCAGCGCGCGCGCCACCCGCACCACGTCGGCCAGCGGCACCTCGCCCTGGTAGGGGCAGCCGAGCACGGTGGAGACGTAGCCGCGCACGCGCACGCCATCGGCGGCGGCGCGGCGCAGGATCGGCTCGAACCGGGCCAGCGATTCGTCGATGCCGGCATTGGTGTTGGTGCGGTTGAAGGCCTCGGACGCAGCGGTGAACACCGCCACTTCCTCCACGCCCACCGCGCGGGCGCGGTCGTAGCCCTGTTCGTTCGGCACCAGTACCGGGTAGTGGATGCCCGGCCGGCGCTGGATGCCGGCGTAGACCTCGGCGGCATCGGCCAGCTGCGGAATCCACTTCGGGCTGACGAAACTGGTCGCCTCGATGCTGCGCAGGCCGGTGGCCGACAAGCGGTTGATCAGTTCGATCTTGTCGGCGGTGGACACCGATTGCTTTTCGTTCTGAAGGCCGTCACGCGGGCCGACCTCGACGATGCGGACGTAGTCGCTCATGCAGCCACCTCGCCGATGGGGCGATGGCAGACCGCTTCGATGTTGTTGCCGTCCGGGTCGAGCACGAAGGCGGCGTAGTAATCCGGGTGGTACCACGGGCGCAGGCCCGGCGCGCCGTTGTCGCGGCCACCGGCGGCGAGGGCGGCGGCGTGGAAGGCGTCCACCTGCGCGCGGCTGGCGCAGGCGAAGGCCACGTGCACGCCGTGGCTGGCGGTGCCGCCATTGCCGAGCCAGAAGAACGGCTTGCCGTCGCTGCCGAAGCCGATGTGGTCGTGGTCGCCGGTCTGTTCGGCGCTCACTTCCATCACCACGCCGATCTGCAGCGGCGCCAGCGCCTGCAGGAAGAAGGTCTTGCTGCGCGCCAGGTCGGCGCTGGTCAAACCAAGATGATCGAGCATGTTCAGGCTTCCGTGACCCAATGGGGGGCGCGCTTGTCGAGGAAGGCGCCCAGGCCTTCCTGGCCCTCGGCGGACACCCGCAGGCGCGCGATCAGGGCGGCATTATCCCGATCCAGCGCGTCGCGGTCATGGCTGTCGCGGACCTGCCGGACCAGCTGCTTTGCGGTGGACGAGGCGATCGGGCCGGCCTTGTCGAGCAGGGCCAGCTGGCGCTCCAGCGCTTCGTCCAGGCGCTCGGGCTCGACCAGCTGGTGGACCAGGCCGATGCGCAGTGCGGTATCGGCGTCGAAGTGCTCGCCGGTGGCGAACCAGCGCCGCGCCTGGCGCGGGCCGATGGCCTCGATCACGTAAGGCGAGATCACCGCCGGCAGCAGGCCAAGGCGGCTTTCGGTCAGGCCGAAGCGGGCCGAGGTGCTGGCGATGGCAATGTCGCAGCAGGCAACCAGGCCGACGCCGCCACCGAAGGCCGCGCCGTGGACCCGGGCCAGGGTCGGCTTGGGCAGCTCGTCCAGGGTGCGCATCAGCCGTGCCAGTGCCAGCGAGTCCTCGCGGTTGTCGGCCTCGCTGGCCGCCGCCATGCCGCGCATCCACTGCATGTCGGCACCGGCCGAGAAGGAGGCGCCGTGGCCGGCGACCACCACGGCCCGGACCGAATCATCGCGGCCGGCGGCTTCCAGCGCGGCGGTCAGCCGGGCGATCAGGCTGGCGTCAAAGGCGTTGTGCAGCTCCGGCCGGTTCAGCCAGAGGGTGAGGACGGCGCCACGGCGCTCGATCTGCAAAGCATCGTTCATGGGATTCCAGGGTCACTCCATACCTGTATGGATCATAGCGGGCCATTGGTCATGGGCCATGACGCGACGCGGGAATGTTAGAATCGAGAACCATTTACATCCAGCAGAGAACACGCTAGATGACGCTGTCCGAACTGCCGCTGCACACCTCGGCCGTGGTCGAGTCCGTGCAGGACCTGCATGCCAACGATGCCATTGCCCGGCGCCTGCGCGAGCTGGGTTTCGTGAACGGCGAGGAAGTGCGCCTGGTGGCCAAGGGCCCGGTGGGCGGCGAGCCGCTGCTGGTGCAGGTCGGGTTCACCCGGTTCGCGCTGCGGATCAGTGAAGCCAAGCGGGTCGTGGTCGACGCCGCCAGCCAGGAACGACGTGCATGACCGCAATCGCCGCCACCGCCCCCCTGCGCATCGCGCTGGTCGGTAACCCCAACAGCGGCAAGACCGCGCTGTTCAACCAGCTGACCGGCAGCCGGCAGAAGGTCGCCAACTACACCGGCGTCACCGTCGAGCGCAAGGAGGGCCGCCTGCGCGCGCCGTCCGGCCGTGAATTCGCCGTGCTTGACCTGCCGGGCGCCTACAGCCTGCATCCGGCCAGCCTGGACGAGGCGATCACTCGTGACCTGTGCCGGGGCTTCTACCCGGGCGAGGCCGCGCCGGACGTGCTGCTGTGCGTGATCGACGCCACCAACCTGCGCCTGCACCTGCGCTTCGCGCTGGAGCTGCGCGAACTGGGCAAGCCGATGGTGGTGGCCCTGAACATGGTCGACGCGGCCCAGCGCCGCGGCATCCAGGTGGATGTGGCCGCGCTGGAACGCGAGCTGGGCGTGCCGGTGGTGGAGACCGTGGCGGTGCGCAAGCAGGGCGCCAAGGCCCTGGTCGAGCGCCTGGACGCCATGGTGCCGCACCTGGATGCGCCGGTGCCGGGCCCGGAAGGTGGCATCGATTACCACGCCAAGGTGCGCGGGATCCTGTCGGTCGCCGTGCGCATGCCGGCACGGACCGCGAAGATCGACGACGCGCTGGACCGCTGGCTGCTGCACCCGGTGTTCGGCCTGGTCAGCCTGGCGATGGTGATGTTCCTGATCTTCCAGGCGGTGTACGCCTGGGCGACGCCGCTGATGGACGGCATCGAGGCTGGCTTCGCCTGGCTCGGCACCTTTGTTGGCAGCGTGCTGCCGGAAGGCCCGCTGGCCAGCCTGCTGACCGACGGCATCATCGCAGGCGTCGGCGGCGTGGTGGTGTTCCTGCCGCAGATCCTGATCCTGTTCTTCTTCATCCTGGTGCTGGAGGAGTCCGGCTACCTGCCGCGTGCGGCGTTCCTGCTCGACCGCATGATGGCGGCCGCCGGCCTGTCCGGCCGCTCGTTCATCCCGCTGCTGTCCAGCTTCGCCTGCGCGGTGCCGGGCATCATGTCCACGCGCAGCATCCAGGACCCGCGTGACCGCCTGGCCACGATCCTGGTGGCGCCGCTGATGACCTGCTCGGCGCGCCTGCCGGTGTACGCGCTGCTGATCGGTGCGTTCATTCCGCAGAAGACGGTGTGGGGCGTGTTCAACCAGCAGGGCCTGGTGCTGTTCGGCCTGTATGCGGCGGGCATTCTCAGCGCGCTGGCGATGTCGTGGATCATGAAGAAGTGGCGTCGCGACAAGAGCGAGCACCCGCTGATGCTGGAGCTGCCGTCGTACCGCCTGCCGCATGTGCGCGACCTGGCGGTGGGGCTGTACGAGCGCGGCATGATCTTCCTCAAGCGCGTCGGCGGCATCATCCTGGCGCTGACCATCCTGCTGTGGGTGCTGCTGTCGTTCCCGGCGGCACCGGCCGACGCCACGATGCCAGCCATCGACTACAGCTACGCCGGCCAGATCGGCCATGCGATGGCGGTGTTCTTCGCGCCGCTGGGCTTCAACTGGCAGATCTGCATCGCGCTGATCCCGGGCCTGGCCGCGCGCGAGGTGGCGGTGTCGTCGCTGGCCACCGTGTATGCGCTGTCGGCCGCCGATGACGATGCCGCCAGCCAGGCGCTGACCCCGCTGATCAGCGATGGCTGGTCGCTGGCGACCGCGCTGTCGCTGCTGGTCTGGTACATCTACGCCCCGATGTGCATCTCGACGCTGGCCACCATCAAGCGCGAGACCAATTCGTGGAAGCAGATGGGCTTTGCCGCGTTCTACCTGTTCGCAGCGGCTTATGTGGCCGCACTGATCACCTACCAGGTGACCAGGGCGCTGGGAGGCGGCTGATGGATACCGGCCTGCTGATCCAGTACCTGATCATCGCGGTGGCTGTGCTGGTCAGTGCCTGGGTGGTGCTGAAGAAGCAGTTCCCGGGCACCGTGCGCACGCTGCGCGGTGCGTTGGCGTTGGCCCTGTTGAAGCCGGGCCGCGCCGCCTGGCTGCAGGCGCTGGGGCGGAAGATCGCGCCGCCGGCAACGGGCGGTGGTGGTGCCTGTGGCGGTTGCGACAGCTGCGGGCCGACCAAGAAGTAGCGTCGAGCCATGCTCGACGGCGGCCGGCCGGTGGGTGCGAACCTTCGGCCGGTGGTGCGGGCCTTCGCCCTGTGGGTGCGAACCTTGGTTCGCACGCTCTCGGGATTCAGACCTCTCTGCGGATGATCGCCCGGAAGTTCCCGTCCCGGTTCAATCGCCGCACCGATTCCCTGTTCCCATGGGCTGCCGCGAAACCTGCCACGTCGGCCAGGGCATCGAGCAGCAGGGCCTTCAACGCGTCGCGGTTACCGGCCTCCAGCAGATCTTCAAGATCCTGCTGGATGAAGGTCCGGCGCAGGCCCGGCGTTTCTTCGATCCGCCAGTCGACATGGGGCGTGGGGATGCTGGAGCGGTACCGGAAAGCCGTTTCAAGATCGTCAGGCGCGAGGGGATACGTGAGCAGTTCCGGAAAGTAGAGTCCAGCATTCACATAGAAGCCCCGGCTTTCGCTGGCGCGCTGGTGATTCACGACAAGCAGCGCGGCATCCAGCAAGCGGTAGCGGGTCGTCGACGTCCCGGCAAAGCCGGTCTTCCTGGCGCACTTGCTGAAGACGGTCGAGGATTTCATGGGCTTTGCCTGGGCCGTAACAAGGGCCCACAGCCTTGAGGCGCAGTGCCTGACGGTCAATTGGCAAACGCGACACCCGCAACGAGCGCCGCAGGTGGGTGCGAACGCTCCAGGTGGGTGCGAACCTTGGTTCGCACGCTCTTCCAGCTAGTTGGCCCGTGAGCCCAGCTCCGCTGCCAACGCCAGCCACCGGTTGCGTTGCTCCGGCGAGCTGCTGCGCACCGCACCGAGTCGGCTGACCCGCACCGGGCGGATGCCGCAGAATTCCAGAATAGTGGCGCGGATCTGGGTGATGCCCGGGTCGCGGTAGATCCAGCGGTAATACCAGGGCGGCGTATCCAGCGTGGTGATCACCCGTGCGCTGCGACCGGCCAGCAGCCGGTCCCACCAGACTGAATCGCGCCGGTAGCGGAAGGCGTACCCCGGCAGCAGCACGCGATCGAAGAAGCCCTTCAGCAGCGCCGGCATCGCGCCCCACCAGGTGGGATAGACCAGCACCAGATGGTCGCAGGCCTCGATCGCATCCGCAGTGTCCTGCAGGTCGGCTTCCAGCGGCTGGATCTGGCGGTAGCCATGGCGCAGCACCGGATCGAACTCGAGTTCGCCCAGTGCGATCAGGCGCACCCGATGGCCAGCATTCTCGGCGGCGGTGGCGTAGCGCTGGGCGAGGGCACCGCACAGGCTGTCGCGGTCGGGATGGCCGAGCAGGATCAGGATGGAACGGGACACGGCAACCTCGGGCAATGGAAAGTGCGCGAGGTTGGGCTATGCCCTTGGGGCAGAGTCAACGACCAGCGGCGCAGCCGCTGGGTTCCTGGATGCAGTCACCGCTTCCGGAGTGCAGCCACTGCCGCAGCTCGTCGCTGACCTGCTGCAGGTCGAGCTCGACCTGCGCCAGCCGTGCCCGCTCGCTGGCGATGCGGCTGCGTTGTTGCTCAAGCAGGGCCAGCACCGCGGGCCAGTCGAGCCGTCCGTCGCGGCCCTGCAGGCGGGAGACCGCGGCCAGGGTGATGCCCAGCGCCAACGCCTGGCGGATCAGCTGCACCCAGGCCACATCCTGTTCGCTGTAGTCGCGATAGCGGTTCAGCCGCGGCACCGGCGGCAGTAGTCCGCGCGCCTCGTACAGGCGGATGGCCTTGGCGCTGGCGCCGGTCAGGCGGCTGACCTCGGAAATGCGCATTGGCTCAGTCCCGCACCAGCCCGCCATCGACCACCAGGTTCTGCCCGGTCACCGCGCGCGACCAAGGGCTGGCGAAGAACAGCGCGGCATCGGCGAATTCTGCTGGCGTGGTAACGCTGCGCAGTGGCGTGTTGGCGGCGATGTAGTCGAACACTGCCTCCGGCGTGGCAGCGCTGGCATCGGTGGTGCGCAGCAGGCCGCCGGACAGCATGTTCACGGTGATGCCATGCGGGCCGAGGTCGCCGGCCAGCGTGCGCGTGAGGGACAGTAGCGCGGCCTTGGCGGCGGTGTAGTCGTGGTAGGGCACGACCGGGTTCTGGAACAGGTTGGTACCGATGTTGATGATGCGGCCGAAGCGGCGGGCCTGCATGCCGGGCAGGGCGGCCTGCACGGTGTTCAGCGCGCCGCGCACGCTGCCCTCGAACTGCGCCTGGAACGCCGACCAGCCGATATCGGCGGCGCCGTCGCGGGCATCACCATTGAACGAGAACGCGGCGAGCGCGTTGTTGACCACCGTGGTGACACCCTGGCCGAAGTGGGCCAGGGCGTGCTGCAGCATTGCATCGACCTGGCTGCGGTCGGTGACGTCGGCCGGCAGCGCGATCGCCTGTCCGCCCAGCTCGGCGGCCAGCGCCCGTGCGGGGCCTTCGCTGCGGTGGTAGTTGACGATGACGCGCGCACCCTGCGCCGCGAACGCGCGGGCGATGTGCTGGCCAAGGCCGCGGCCGGCGCCGGTGACCAGCACCAGCTGTTCGCTGATCTGCATGAAGGGGCTGCCATCCATTGCATGAAAGGGCATGCAGCGTAGCAGTGATGGCGCTTGCCGGAGCAGGCGTGCTGCCGCTAGCCTGCAGGCATGAACCAGACTCCCCTGCGATTGCTCATTCACGGCGCCTCCGGGCGCATGGGCCAGGCCCTGCTGCGGCTGGCCGCCGAACATCCCGAAACCCTGCAGATCGTGGCCGCAGTGACCGGCCGTGCGCCGGCACAGCGCGTGGTCGACGGCGTGCCGTTCTTCGGCGCCAGTGAGCTGCCCGGCGCGCCGGTGTTCGATGTGGCGATCGACTTCAGCCTGCCGGAGGGTTTCGACCCGATGCTGGCGTTGTGCGTGGAGCGGGGTGCCGGGCTGGTGTCGGGTACCACCGGCATCTCCAGCACGCAGCGGCAGGCGCTGGAGGCCGCGGCGGCGAAGATCCCGCTGGTATGGGCCTCGAACTTCAGCCTGGGCGTGGCGGTACTGGACGAACTGGTGGAGCGCGCGGCGCAGGCGCTGGCCGGCTGGGACTGCGACATCGTCGAATCGCACCACACCCAGAAGAAGGATGCGCCATCGGGCACCGCGCTGACCCTGGGCGCGGCCGCGCAACGGGGCGGGGCGGAGCCGCACTACGCCAGCCTGCGTGCCGGTGACATCGTGGGCGAGCACATGGTGCAGTTCACCGGTCTGGGCGAGCGCATCGAGCTGGTGCATCGGGCCACCAACCGCGACATCTTCGCCCGCGGCGCCCTGTTCGCCGCCCGCCAGCTGCAGGGGCGGGCGCCGGGCAGCTACCGGGTAAGGGATCTGCTGCAGTAGGCGGGCTGATTCCTGGGGTCGGATCCCTTTCCTGCGGAAAGGGCTCTGACCCCATCCGAGGGCGCCTGGGGTCAGAGCCTTTCCCATTCGGGAAATGGATCCGACCCCGCCTCCGGCCCGCATACGCCGCCGGATTGAAATGAATGCGCAATCGCCTGTTCATGAAGCGCGATAACCGCTGGCGCGAGCGCCCCGGCAGCGCTACAATTCGCACTCGCCGAATCACGAAAGCCGGACCGGTCCCAGACCGTACGTCCGCGCTTTTTTGCAACCGGATTTCCGTGAAGCGCAGGCGTGACTTCGGCAGCCCCCTCGGTAGCCAAAGTGAGATTCCCGTGACCCAAGCCGCAATCCTCGTCCTCGAAGACGGCACCGTATTCGAGGGCGAATCCGTAGGCGCGCCCGGCCTGTCCGTCGGTGAGGTGGTGTTCAACACCGCCATGACCGGCTACCAGGAAGTGCTGACCGACCCGTCCTACGCCCGGCAGATGGTCACGCTGACCTATCCGCATATCGGTAACACCGGCATGACCGACCAGGACAACGAAGCGTCCAAGGTGTGGTCGGCCGGCCTGATCGTGCGCGACGTTCCGCGCCGCCCCAGCAACTGGCGCAGCCAGGTGTCGCTGCAGGACTGGCTGATCCAGCGTGGCGTGGTCGCCATCGCCGGCATCGACACCCGCAAGCTGACCCGCATCCTGCGCGAG
This sequence comes from Stenotrophomonas sp. YJH_SMC_82, assembly GCF_059368875.1. Classification (NCBI taxonomy): domain Bacteria; kingdom Pseudomonadati; phylum Pseudomonadota; class Gammaproteobacteria; order Lysobacterales; family Lysobacteraceae; genus Stenotrophomonas; species Stenotrophomonas sp. YJH_SMC_82. Next base: position 45,861 of record NZ_JCAFSE010000002.1, on the reverse strand, counting down.
AAGGGCGCGCAGAACGGTGCGCTGATGGCCGGCGACATCGACGTGGAAAAGGCACTGGAAGCCGCCCGCAAGTTCCCGGGGCTGAAGGGCATGGATCTGGCCAAGGTCGTCACTACCGAGAAGGCCTACACCTGGACCGAGGGCCAGCTGGACCTGGATGCCAACGCTTTCGTCAGCGTGCCGGCCCGGTTCAAGGTCGTGGCCTACGACTTCGGCGTGAAGACCAACATCCTGCGCATGCTGGCCGAGCGTGGCTGCGAAGTGACCGTGGTACCGGCGCAGACCCCGGCCGCCGAAGTGCTGGCCCTGAAGCCGGACGGCGTGTTCCTGTCCAACGGCCCGGGTGACCCGGAGCCGTGTGACTACGCCATCGAAGCGATCAAGACCTTCATCGATGTGAAGATCCCGACCTTCGGCATCTGCCTGGGCCACCAGCTGCTGGGCCTGGCCTCGGGCGCGCAGACCATGAAGATGGGCCATGGCCACCACGGTGCCAATCACCCGGTGCAGGACCTGGACAGCGGCCGGGTGATGATCACCTCGCAGAACCACGGCTTCGCGATCGATGAAGCGACCCTGCCGCCGACCCTGCGCGTGACCCACCGTTCGCTGTTCGACGGCACCAACCAGGGTGTCGCCCGCACCGACGTGCCGGCGTTCTCGTTCCAGGGCCACCCGGAAGCGTCGCCGGGCCCGACCGATGTCGGTCCGCTGTTCGACCGCTTCGTGGTGCTGATGGAGCAGGCCAAGGCGTGATCAGTACGCCGCCGGCCCCCCGGTGGCGTCGCGATGGACCGTAAACCCCGCATCGCTGCTGCCCCCGGCGCGGCGCTGCGGATCAAGATTCCTGATCGACAGCGTGCGATCACTCCCCCTTGTCACGCTGTACTGACTTAGAGAAGAAAATGCCCAAGCGCACTGACCTCAAGACCATCCTCATCATCGGTGCTGGCCCGATCGTCATCGGCCAGGCCTGCGAGTTCGACTACTCCGGCGCCCAGGCCTGCAAGGCCCTGCGTGACGAGGGTTACCGCGTGGTGCTGGTCAACAGCAACCCGGCCACGATCATGACCGACCCGGAGATGGCCGACGCCGTCTACATCGAGCCGATCAACTGGCAGACGGTCGAGAAGATCATCGCCAAGGAAAAGCCCGATGCGCTGCTGCCGACCATGGGTGGCCAGACCGCGCTGAACTGCGCGCTGGACCTGGCCGACAACGGCGTGCTGGAGAAGTACAACGTCGAACTGATCGGCGCCAAGCGCGAAGCGATCCGCATGGCCGAAGACCGCGAGCTGTTCCGCGTGGCCATGGGTGAGATCGGCCTGGAATGCCCGACCGCCGCCGTCGCCCACACCCTGGACGAAGCGCTGGAGATCCAGACCCGCGTCGGCTACCCGACCATCATCCGCCCCAGCTTCACTCTGGGCGGCAGCGGTGGCGGCATCGCCTACAACCGCGAAGAGCTGGTCGAGATCGTCAGCCGCGGCCTGGAACTGTCGCCGACCACCGAGGTGCTGGTGGAAGAGTCGGTGCTGGGCTGGAAGGAATTCGAGATGGAAGTGGTCCGCGATACCGCGGACAACTGCATCATCGTCTGCTCGATCGAAAACCTTGACCCGATGGGCGTGCACACCGGTGACTCGATCACCGTGGCGCCGGCGCAGACCCTCACCGACAAGGAGTACCAGCGCCTGCGCGATGCCTCCATCGCCGTGCTGCGCAAGATCGGCGTCGATACCGGTGGCTCGAACGTGCAGTTCGGCATCAACCCGAAGACCGGCCGCGTGGTCGTCATCGAGATGAACCCGCGCGTGTCGCGTTCCTCGGCGCTGGCCTCCAAGGCCACCGGCTTCCCGATCGCCAAGGTCGCCGCCAAGCTGGCCGTGGGTTACACCCTGGACGAACTGAAGAACGAAATCACCGGTGGCCTGACCCCGGCCTCGTTCGAGCCGTCCATCGATTACGTCGTCACCAAGATCCCGCGTTTCGCCTTCGAGAAGTTCCCGGCCGCCGACGCCCGCCTGACCACCCAGATGAAGTCGGTGGGCGAGGTGATGGCGATGGGCCGTACCTTCCAGGAGTCGGTGCAGAAGGCCCTGCGTGGCCTGGAAACCGGCAAGGTCGGCTTCGACCCGACCGGCCTGGACCTGGCCAACGAAGACGACCTGCAGACCCTGCGTCGCGAGTTGAAGGCGCCGGGCCCGGAGCGCCTGTTCTTCGTCGCCGACGCGTTCCGCGCCGGCATGAGCGTGGAAGAGATCTACGCACTGTCGTTCATCGACCACTGGTTCCTGGACCAGATCGAGGAAATCATCGCTGCAGAAGGCGAAGTCGCGGCCGGTGGCATCGACGCGCTGGATGCCGCACGCCTGCGCAAGCTGAAGCGTGCTGGCTTCTCCGATGCGCGCCTGGCGCAGCTGACCGGCACCAATGAAGCCGCCATCCGCGCGCTGCGTCGTGCGCACAAGGTGCGCCCGGTCTACAAGCGCGTGGACTCCTGCGCCGGTGAATTCTCCACCGGCACCGCCTACCTGTACTCGACCTACGAGGACGAGTGCGAGGCCGCGCCGAGCAACCGCGACAAGATCATGATCCTGGGCGGTGGCCCGAACCGCATCGGCCAGGGCATCGAGTTCGACTACTGCTGCGTGCACGCGGCACTGGCGCTGCGCGAGGATGGCTATGAAACCATCATGGTCAACTGCAACCCGGAAACCGTGTCGACCGACTACGACACCTCCGACCGCCTGTACTTCGAACCGCTGACCCTGGAAGACGTGCTGGAGATCGTCGAACTGGAACAGCCGAAGGGCGTGATCGTGCAGTACGGCGGCCAGACCCCGCTGAAGCTGGCGCGCGCGCTGGAAGCCAATGGCGTGCCGGTGATCGGCACCAGCCCGGACTCGATCGACCTGGCCGAAGACCGCGAGCGCTTCCAGCAGCTGGTCGACACGCTGGGCCTGAAGCAGCCGCCGAACCGCATCGCCCGCAACGACCAGGAAGCCCTGCTGCTGGCCCGCGAGATCGGCTACCCGCTGGTGGTGCGCCCGAGCTACGTGCTGGGCGGCCGTGCGATGGAAATCGTCTACGGCGAAGCCGACCTGGCCCGCTACGTGCGCGACGCGGTGAAGGTGTCCAACGATTCGCCGGTGCTGCTGGACCGCTTCCTCGACAACGCCGTGGAGTGCGACGTCGACATCATTGCCGATGCCCAGGGCAACGTCCTGATCGGTGGCGTGATGGAGCACATCGAAGAAGCCGGCGTGCACTCGGGCGATTCCTCGTGCTCGCTGCCGCCGTACTCGCTGTCGGCTGAAACCCAGGCCGAGCTGCGCCGCCAGGTGGTGGAGCTGGCCAAGGCCCTGAACGTGGTCGGCCTGATGAACACCCAGTTCGCGATCCAGACCAGCGACGAGGGTGCCGACACCATCTACCTGCTGGAAGTGAACCCGCGTGCCTCGCGCACCGTGCCGTTCGTGTCCAAGGCCACCGGCATGCCGCTGGCCAAGATCGCCGCCCGCTGCATGGCCGGCAAGACGCTGGCCGAGCAGGGCGCGACCAAGGAAATCGTGCCGGACTACTACTCGGTGAAGGAAGCGATCTTCCCGTTCGCCAAGTTCCAGGGCGTCGACCCGATCCTCGGGCCGGAGATGCGCTCCACCGGTGAGGTGATGGGCGTGGGCCGCACCTTCAACGCCGCCTTCGCGCGGGCGCAGGAAGCCGGCGGCATCAAGGCGCCGCCGGTTGGCAAGGCCTTCGTCTCGGTGCGTGATCCGGACAAGAAGCGCGTGCTGCCGGTGGCCAAGGCGCTGCTGGCGCGCGGCTACAGCCTGGTCGCCACCCGTGGCACCGCCGCCTGGCTGCAGCAGCACGGCATGGACTGCGAGATCATCAACAAGGTGGTCGAAGGCCGTCCGCACATCGTCGACTCGATCAAGAACGGCGAGATCGTCTACATCGTCAACACGACCGAAGGTCGTTCGGCGATCAACGACTCGTTCTCGATCCGTCGCGAGGCGCTGCAGCATCGCGTCACCTACTCGACCACCATTGCCGGCGCCAAGGCGCTGGTGGATTCACTGGAATTCCGCGGCACCGGTCCCGTCTGGTCGCTGCAGGAGCTGCACAAGGAGTTGAATGCATGAGAGCCCCCATCACCATGAAGGGCGCGCAGAAGCTGCGCGACGAACTGGATCACCTGAAGTCGGTCAAGCGCCCGAAGGTGATCGCCGCCATCGCCGAAGCGCGTGAGCATGGCGACCTGAAGGAGAACGCCGAGTACCACGCCGCGCGCGAGGAACAGGGCTTCATCGAAGGCCGCATCAAGCAGCTGGAAGGCGAGCTGTCGCACGCCGAGATCATCGACGTGAGCAAGCTCAACGCCGGCTCCAAGGTGGTGTTCGGCGCCAGCGTGACGCTGGCCGACGTGGAAACCGACGAAGAGAAGAAGTACCAGATCGTCGGTGACCTGGAAGCGGACATCAAGCTGGGCCTGATCGCGATTTCCTCGCCGGTGGCGCGCGCGATGATCGGCAAGCTGGAAGGCGATTCGATCGTGATCGACGCCCCGGCCGGCCAGCGCGAGTACGAGATCGTCAGCGTCAGCTACGTGGACTGACACGGTGGCAACGGCGACCCTGCTGTTGCCGGCCCGCAGCCGCTTTGCCGCGGCTGCGTTGCCGGACGATGTGGCACGTGCGCTCGGCCGTGCCACGACCGTGCAGGTCGCGCCTGGCGAACGCGCGCAGCTGACGCGCCATTTCGCGGTTGCCGCGCCGCACTGGCCGGTGGCCGCGTTGACCCGCCAGCGCGACGTCGGCGATGCGGCCGGCGCCAGCTGGCTGCGTGCCGATCCGGCCTGCATGGTGCCGGACATGCATGGCGCGCGGATGATGGCCTACGGCGAAACCCTGCGGCCGACGCTGGCCGACAGCCTGGCCCTGCTGCCGGTGCTGCAGCCCTTGTTTGCCGATGCCGGGTTCGTGCTTGACGCACCGGACCCGTCGCGCTGGTACCTGCGGCTTCCAATCGACCTGGTGCTGCCGGACTTCAATAGTCCGGACGAGGTGCTGGGCGATGACCTGTTCTCGCATCTGCCGGAGGGCGAGGGCGGCCGTCGCTGGCGGGCGCTGATGACCGAAGCGCAGGTACTGCTGCACAACCATTCCTGGAACCAGCAGCGCGCCGCTCAGGGACAACAGCCGATCAATTCGCTGTGGTTCTGGGGCGGTGGCGTGATGCCGGTGTCGGTCAGCACGCCGCACGCACAGGTGCGCAGCCGCGATGCCCTGCTGCAGGGCCTGGCCCTGGCGGCTGGCGTAGCCGTGGATGGCGAACAGGCGGTGGATGCACTGGTCGACCTGCGCCAGCTGCGTTCGCTGCAGCAGCTCGGCAATGATGCAATCCGGCCGCTGCTGGCCGCGCTCAAGCGTGGCGAGCTGCAGCGGCTGGTGCTCGATTTCGAGGACGGCCTGCAGTTCCAGCTGGACCGCGGCCAGCGCTGGCAGTTCTGGAAGAAGCCGCGGCAGCTTCACGATTGATCGGGGTCGACCGATCGGGGTCGGATCCGTTTTCCATCGGAAAACGGCTCTGACCCCCAGGGTTTGTCGGGGTTGCCGACCAGCGGCCGGCACTACCGCAGGTAGCGGCGCCTCAACGGACCTCGCTGACCACCGTCGGCAGTGTCCAGTGCCCACCGAGCATATTGCGACACTGGCCCGTCGTGAAATCGCTGCTCTTCACGAAGCGCTCCCCGTCCCACACCCAGTCATTGGCGGAGATGCAATCGCCGACACCGCGGCCTCGGGAGCGGCCTCGCAGCGTAGCGTCATCGCGGTCAAAATCTTCGGCCAGGTTGGTGACAAAGGTCGCCTGGTACGGCGATTTGTCTCGCACCACCCAGTAGGCGTTGCTCATGTTGTAGGCACCCACGAAGCAACTGGTGCTTGCCAGTACATGCTGGGCGTCCAGTCGCTGGATCTCGATCTCATCTGTCCCGCCATCGCTCAGGCGGCCGCACTCATCCGGCTTCGGCAGGCTGGCGATCAGCGCCTTGCGCAGGCCCGGTGCCTTGGCCAGCGCCGCGTCCGAGGCGCGCGGTGCCATCAGCGTGCCGCGCACGATCACTGGCACCGGCAACGCCGCAGGCACGCTCGCTTCGGGCTTGTCGCCACGCCGCACCAGCGCACCGGGCGTGCCCAGCCGGCCCTGGGCCTCGTCCATCTTCAGCAGTACGGCCGCTGCGCCGCTGTCGGAGATCGGCCACGCCTTGCCCTTGCCGTCGATGATCTCGATGCGTGCCTGGCGCGGCAGTGCGGCGACCAGTGCATCGGTCTGTGCCTGCTGCAACAACACGTTGTCCCCGTCGCCGGTGTCGTGCACCGGGCCCAGGTCCTTGCCGTTCAGGCGCAGGCGCAGCGCCCCGGTCGGCGTCGGGCTTTCGCCATCCTCGCCATTGCGCAGCCGCGCGAGCACCTTCGTACCCGGGCCGCCCGCGCGTTCCAGCATCAGGCTGAGCAGATTGCCGGGTTCTTCCGGGCTGTAGCCGGCGGCGCGGCAGGTGCGGGTGTTGTCACAGGCCAGCGACCAGTCGTTGTGCTGGAACTGCACGCCGGCCTTCGGTTCGGGCTTGGCGGCGTGGGCGGCCGGGGCCAGTGCGAGGCCCAGCAGCGCGGGAAGCAGCGTGCGATGCATGCGTTGAAGTCCATTTCAGGGCCGACAAGCATGGAAGATATGCTGGCAGATTCCAAATGCTCGCGATCAGGGGGGGGGGAGCCTCCTGCGGGCAGAGAGATCCGACCCCGCGCTATCATGGGGATGTCTTCCGCAACCCGGCGATGCCGATGTCCCTTGCCGCCGATGCTGTGCAGCCATTCCCTGATACGCCGACGATCCGCCGCCGCGATGCGGTTGCGCCCGGCAGCTGGCCGGAGGGCACGCTGCCGCTGCTGGCGCGTCTCTATGCCAACCGGGGCGCGGGTACACCGGAGTTGGCGCAGCCGAAACTGGGCCATCTGCACGCCCCCGAGCTGCTGACCGGCATCGATGATGCGGTGGGCCTGCTGATCGAGGCCATCGCCAATGACAAGCGCATCCTGGTGGTCGGCGATTTCGATTGCGATGGCGCCACCGCCTGTGCGGTCGGCGTGCGTGGCCTGCGCATGCTCGGCGCGCAGCATGTCTTCCACGCGGTGCCGAACCGAATGGTGCACGGCTACGGCCTGTCACCCTCACTGGTGGAGGAGCTGGCCGAGCTGCAGCCGGACCTGCTGGTCACGGTCGACCACGGCATCGCCTGCCATGCGGGTGTGACCGCGGCCAAGGCGCGGGGCTGGCAGGTGCTGGTCACCGACCATCACCTACCCGGGCCGCAGCTGCCGCCGGCCGATGTCATCGTCGATCCCAATCTCGACGGTGATGCCTTCCCCAGCAAGTCGCTGGCCGGCGTCGGCGTGATCTTCTACGTGCTGATGGCGCTGCGCCGGCACATGCGCGAGGCCGGCGTCTTCGCCGATGGCAAGGGGCCGGACCTGACCACGCTGCTGGACCTGGTGGCGGTCGGCACCGTCGCCGACCTGGTGGCGCTGGATCCGAACAACCGGGCACTGGTCAGCGCGGGCCTGCGGCGTCTGCGCGCGGGGCAGGGCTGTGTCGGCCTGCGTGCGCTGATCGAAGCCAGCGGCCGTGATGCCGCGCGGCTCACAGCCACCGACATCGGCTTCGCGCTCGGCCCGCGCCTGAATGCCGCGGGCCGGCTGGAAGACATGGCGCTGGGCATCGCGCTGCTGCTGACCGAAGACCCGCGCCAGGCGCGCGAGATCGCGCAGACGCTGGAGCAGATCAATTCGGAACGGCGCGCCGTGCAGCAGTCGATGACCGACGATGCCGAGCAGGCGTTGACCCGGGTGGTGCTGGACATGGCCGGTCAGCGACCGGTGGCGGCCTGCCTGTTCGATGCCGACTGGCATCCGGGCGTGGTCGGCCTGGTCGCGTCGAAGATGAAGGACCGCCTGCATCGCCCGGTGATCGCCTTTGCCCCGGCCGAACCGGGCGCCGACACCCTGCGTGGCTCGGCGCGCTCGATTCCCGGCCTGCACATCCGTGACGCCCTGGCGCTGGTCGACGCGCGCCATCCGGGCCTGATCGAACGCTTCGGCGGCCACGCCATGGCGGCCGGGCTCAGCCTGCGGCGTGACCACGTCGATGACTTCAAGGCCGCCTTCGTCGCCGTGGTGCTGGAAATGCTCGATCCGGCGGCACTGCAGCAGCAGGTCCTCAGCGACGGTGAGCTGGCCGCCAACGAACTCGATCATCGCCATGCCGATGCGCTGCGTCTGGCAGGCCCATGGGGCCAGGGCTTCCCCGAGCCGCTGTTCGACGGCCACTTCGAAGTGGCCAACTGGCGCGTGCTGAAGGAGCGTCACCTGAAGCTGGAGCTGCGCCTGCCGGGCGTGCCCGGCACCATCAACGCGATCCACTTCGGCGGCTGGCACGGCAACGCGCCCGGTCGCCATGTGCATCTCGCCTATCGCCTCGCCTGCGACGACTATCGCGGCGGCAGCGCCATCCAGCTGATCGTGGAGCACTGCCTGCCCGCATAGAAAAAGGGGACGGAGGGGATTAAGTCGCTTGTGCCTTGTTTGCCACTTGCGACTTAATCCCCTCCGTCCCCTTTTTGGGGGCGCCAACCCCATTACGGTTGCTGGTGCGTTCAAAGGTTCACGATCCCACTGGAGTCCGCTCATGGTCTTCGTCCGTTGCTGCACTGTGTTGTTGCTGGCCCTCGCGGCCTGGCCCGCTGGCGCGCAGTCGCCGCCGATCTCCCGGCCGCAGGCCAGCATGCCTCTGCTGATTGCCCCGGCCGCCGAGCAGGCGGTGCAGCTGCGACACGCCCGCATCGAAGGCGAAGTCCAGGCCGGCATCGCCCAGACCCGGATCACACTGGAATTCCACAACCCGAACCGGCGCGTGCTGGAGGGCGAGCTGCAGTTCCCGCTGGCCGACGGTCAGCAGGTCAGCGGCTTCGCGCTGGATATCAACGGCGAGATGCGTGACGCGGTGCCGGTGCCCAAGGATCGCGGCCGCCAGGTGTTCGAGGAGATCGCCCGTCGCGGGGTCGACCCGGGCCTGCTGGAACAGACCGCTGGCAACCAGTTCCGGTTGCGCATCTACCCGCTGCCGGCCGGCGGTAGCCGGCGCGTGGAGCTGGTGATTCGCGAGCCGTTGGCCTTCGCCGGCCAAGGCTGGCAGTGGACGCTGCCGCTGCAGTTCGCCGCCGGCGCGGCCTCGGTTGAACTGAAACTGCAGACACCCGGCGCGACCACTGCAGGTACGGCACCCTTCCGCATCAGCGCGGGCCAACTGCTGTGGCAGGGCAAGGGCGCGCAGTTGCCGCAGCAGCTGCAGTGGAACCTGCCGGCAGCACGTCAGGCGCAGGTGCAGGTGGCGCCCTGGCAGGACGGCCATTACCTGTTGGCGCAGCTGCCGGTGGTGGCCAGCAGCACGCCGCGCACGTTGCCCAGCGAGATCGGGCTGCTGTGGGACGGTTCCGGCTCGGCGGGCCAGCGCGATCGCACACGTGAGTTCGCCCTGCTGGATCGCTATTTCGCTGCGCTGGGTGACGGCAGCGTGGCGTTGACCGTACTGCGGGATCGCGCCGAGCCGGTGCGTCGATTCCGCATCCGCGCCGGCAACTGGAGCGAGCTGCGCGCAGCCCTGCAGGCCGTGCGCCCGGACGGTGCCAGCGCGCTGGCGCAGTGGCAGCCGCAATCGAGCGTGAAGGAATACCTGCTGTTCAGCGATGGCCTGCTGACCTATGGGCCGGAACAGCTGCCGGCGATGGCGCCGGATCAACGCCTGTTTGCGGTCAGCAGCGCCGGCGCGCGCACCGATGCCGTGCGACTGCGTGGCTGGAGCGAAGCGCATGGTGGTCGCTTCGTAGCGCTGGGGAAGGATGTCGAATTGGCCGCCCGTGAGCTGCTGTCGTCGCCGCTGGATGTGCAGGTCGATGCAGGGCGCGGCGTGCAGGACGTGGTGATCGATCGTCGCAGTGAAGCCCAGGGCTGGTTGTGGCTGCATGCACGACTGGCGGCCGACGGCGTGCCGATGCGGGTGCGCGTGGGTGGCGGCGAATGGCAGGCACTGCCGGCCACCCAGAAAAGCGATGACGGCGAACTGCTGGCCGGCCTGTGGGCGCAGGCGCGCCTGCAGCAGCTGGCCGCCGACCGCCGCGGCAACCGCGAGGCCATGCAGCGCCTGTCGCAGCAGTTTGGCCTGGTCGGGCCGGATACCTCGCTGATCGTGCTGGAGACACTGGAGGACTACCTGCGCTATGCGATCCGCCCTCCGGGCACGCTGCGCGCCGAGTACGACGCCAGGTTCGCAGTGCAGGTAAGAGATCGCGCCGCTGCTGATCGCCAGCGCCTGGATGAGGTGGCGGCACGCTGGAAGGAGCGCCAGCAGTGGTGGAACCGCAGCTGGCCGAAGGGAATGCCGCCGCAGGCAAAGGGCGGGGCACTGGAAGTGGCCTCCGCGGACTACGCGATGGAATCAGCGCCGGTGGCGATGCTCGCCGCGCCGGCCCCGGCGGCACCACCCGCCCCGGCACCGATGGCCGCCGCCGAGCAGCGCATGGAAGCCAGCAGCGCACGCGCGCGCCGCTCCGCACCTGCATCGAGCAAGGCGCTGGATGCGATCGCGGTCACCGGTGGGTTCGCCGACGCATCTGCTGCCGCCAACGACGGCCAACTCGGCATCCAGCTGGCGGCCTGGCAGCCGGACTCGGCCATCGCCCGGCGCCTGCGCGAGGGCCCGCCGTCGCAACTCTACGACCGCTATCTGGCCGAGCGCGATGCCCACGCCGACAGCAGCGCGTTCTTCCTCGATGTGGCCGACCTGCTGCTGGAGCAGGGCCAGCGCGAACTGGCACTGCGGGTACTGTCGAACCTGGCCGAGATGGATCTGGACAACCGGCATCTGCTGCGCGTGCTCGGCTACCGGCTGATGCAGGCTGATGCCCCGGCACTGGCGGTGCCGGTGTTCGAGCAGGTGCTGGCGATGGGCCAGGAAGAACCGCAGAGCTTCCGCGACCTGGGCCTGGCGCTGGCAGCGGCCGGCAAGCCGCAGCAGGCGCTGGCGCCGCTGTACCAGGTGGTGGTGCGGCCGTGGGACAGCCGCTTCGATGGCATCGCCCTGATCGCATTGGATGAGCTGACCAACCTGGTGGCGCGCAGCACGCCACGGCTGGATACCTCGGCCATCGACCCGCGCCTGCTGCAGGCAATGCCGCTGGACCTGCGCGTGGTGCTGTCCTGGGATGCCGACAACAGCGACATGGACCTGTGGGTGACCGACCCGAACGGCGAGCGTGCCTACTACGGCAACCGCCAGACCTACCAGGGCGGGCGGATGTCGCAGGACTTCACCGGCGGCTATGGCCCCGAGCAGTTCTCGCTGCGCAACGCCAAGCCGGGCAAGTACAAGGTCGAGGCGAACTATTTCGGCAGTCGCCAGCAGCTGGTGACCGGTGCGACGACGCTGATGCTGCGCCTGACCACCCATTGGGGCACGGCCAAGCAGAAGGACCAGATGGTGACGATGCGGCTGAAGGATCGCGCCGAAACCGTGCTGGTGGGCGAGTTCGAGGTGCGTTGATCGCTCGGGCACCCGTGTAGAGTCGAGCTGGCTCGACTGCCTCAATGTAGAGCCGAGCCTGCGCTCGGCTCATGGCAGAAGCAGCCGAGCGTGGGCTCGGCTCTACACTACTGCGGTGCGCGCCATTGGCGCCGCCGGCGGATTCGCACGCAGGCCGAACAGGGGCCGCAGCCAACGCACGCGACGGATCAGCAACTCATGGATCAGCAGGCAGCCGCCGACAGTACCGGCCAGCAGCAGGGCCGGTTCCATCCACGGGCCCAACTGAAGTGGCTTGAGCCAGAACAGCAGCACGATGATCAGGCTCTGGTGCAGCATGTACCAGGGATAGATCGCCTCGGTGCAGTACGGCAGCCAGCGGAACGGGCGATCGAGGAAGACCTTTCCCCAGCCGAGGATGGCCAGCAGCGCGGTCCATACGTAAAGCGACTGGCTGGCCCGGCCCTGCAGGTCCCAGAACGGTTCGGGCCATTGCCGCAGCTGGGAATCGGCGGGCAATACCTGGCCGAGGATGCGCAACCCCAGATACCAGCCGACGGCAGCCAGCGCCAGCCATAGCGTGGTGCGGCGCAGGGCGACCACGCGCTCCCAGAACACCGGTTCACGACCCAGCAGGTAGCCGGCCAGGAACACCGTCGCGTACTTCGCGTGCTGGTACCAGTCGCCGAGCAGGGCATTGGTGGACGGGTAGATCGGCTCCAGCCAGATCACCCAGGCCAGCAGCAGGGCGGACGGAAGGCCGATCAGCAGCATCGGCGATGCTGCGCAGAGCGCCATCGCGCGGCGAACCACCGCCGTTCCCAGCAATGGCATCAACAGGGCCAAGGCCAGCGTGTAGTTCCACAGATAGGCCAGGTACCACAGGTGGTTCCAGGTGATGCCGTACTGCCAGCCGGCGAAGCTGCCTTCCGGCCACGGCCGCACCTGCCAGTAGCGCAGCAGGAACTGGCCGAAGCCGGGTGCCACGTGGCCGTTGGCCACGCCTTCGCAATAGGGCTGGATCGGCACGATCACGAACATGCCGAACAGCAGCGGCAGCAGCAGCCGCCAGGTGCGCAGGCCGGCGAAGCGCAGCAACCTGCCTTCCGGCCGCATCAGCGCGATGGCGATACCCGAGATCAGGAACAGCAGCGACATCCGCCAGCGGTTGACGAACAGCATCGGCCACTGCAGCCATTCGGCGGTATGCACGCTCTTGAGGTGAAAGCCCCAGTCGTCCACGTAGGCCATGGCGGTGTGGTAGAGGATCAGCAGGGCGAAGGCGAACACGCGCAGGGCGTCGATGTCGTAGCGTCGGGTCATGGTGGTGGTGTGCCGGAGAGTCGAGCCAAGGTGACGCCGCCCGGTCCGTGCGGCGACTGGCAAGGGGCCGCTGGAACCGACGCAGTGACCAATGGCGGGGGTGGTGGGATCAATGGAGCCGCTACCCTTTGTCCCTTGAGGCAGGCTGGAGCACCGCAACGACATGGATGCAGCAATGACTCAGGGCCGACCATCGCGCTGGCGTACTTCAACCCGGCTGCTGGTATGGGCGGCGATCCTGTCGGCCTCGGCAGTGACCAATGCGCTGGTGGAAGTGATGGACGCCAGTCGCCGCGGCGCCGATCTCGGGCTGTGGGAGCCGATGATCTGGGAGTTCAGCAGCCTCGGCCTGGTCCTGTTGACCCTGCCGCTGCTGTGGTGGGGCTGCGAGCGCTGGCCGCTGCATGCCGATACCTGGAAGCGGCGATTGCCGCTGTATCTGCTGGCCAGCGTCGGCTGGTCGCTGCTGCACGTGGTGGGGATGGTGCTGCTGCGGCACCTGGCCTACGGGTCGCTGGGCCATCGCTACCAGGATGATGCCGGCTGGCTGGAGCGTTTTGCCTACGAATACCTGAAGGATGTACGCACGTTTGCGATGTTCGTGGCACTGGAGCACTTTGCCAGCTGGTTCGGCCGGCGCAGGCAGGGCGAGGCGAGCCTGCTGGCCGAGCCGGACGTCGGCCCGCCGGTGGAGCCGGTCGAGCGCCCCCAGCACTTCCTGGTGCGCAAGCTGGGCAAGGAGTTCCTGGTCGCCACGGCGGACGTGGAGTATGCCCAGGCCGCGGGGAACTATGTGAACCTGCGGGTACGCGGCCACGACTATCCGCTGCGGATCACCATGGCGGTGCTGGAGCAGCGGCTCGACCCGGGCGAGTTCCTGCGCCCGCACCGCAGCTGGCTGATCCATCGGGGCCAGCTGCGCTCGATCGAGCCGCTGGACGGTGGCGAGGCCCTGCTGCACATGGCCGACGGGGCGAAAGTGCCGTGCAGCCGGCGCCAGCTGCCGCTGCTGCGGCAGGCGCTGGGGGCAGGGTGAGGCCCTCATTCCGGGCACCCGCAGCCTGCGGTATCATTACCAGTCATCTTTTGAATGCATAACCGCCGACATGATCGAACTGAATCCTGTCCGCCAGCGCATCACCGATCTGACCGATCGCGTGCTGTCGCTTCGGGGGTATCTTTGACTACGACGCCAAGAAAGAGCGTCTTGAAGAAGTAACGCGGGAGCTGGAAAGCCCCGACGTCTGGAACAACGCCGAGTACGCCCAGAACCTGGGCCGCGAACGTTCCAGCCTGGAAAAGACCGTGGGCGGCATCGCCTCGGTGCTCGATGGCCTGAACGATGCCACCGAGCTGCTGGAGCTGGCCGAGTCCGAGCAGGACGAGGACACCGCCCTGGCCGTGGTCGCCGACCTGGACAAGCACCAGGCCCACGTGGAGAAGCTGGAGTTCCAGCGCATGTTCTCCGGCGAGATGGACAATGCGGCGGCGTTCGTCGACATCCAGGCCGGTGCCGGCGGCACCGAAGCCCAGGACTGGGCCGAGATCCTGCTGCGCATGTACCTGCGCTGGTGCGAGTCGCGCGGCTGGAAGACCGAACTGATGGAAGTGTCCGGTGGCGACGTTGCCGGCATCAAGTCGGCCACGCTGCGCGTGGAAGGCGACTATGCCTATGGCTGGCTGAAGACCGAGACCGGCGTGCACCGCCTGGTGCGCAAGTCGCCGTTCGACTCGGACAACCGCCGCCACACCAGCTTCACCTCGGTGTTCGTGTCGCCGGAAATCGACGACAACATCGACATCACCATCAACCCGGCCGACCTGCGTACCGACGTGTACCGTTCGTCCGGTGCCGGTGGCCAGCACGTGAACAAGACCGAGTCGGCGGTGCGTATCACCCACATCCCGACCAACATCGTCGTGGCCTGCCAGACCGGCCGCAGCCAGCACCAGAACCGCGACAACGCGATGAAGATGCTGGCCGCCAAGCTGTATGAACTGGAGATCCAGAAGCGCAATGCCGAGAAGGACGCGGTGGAAGCCACCAAGTCCGACATCGGCTGGGGCAGCCAGATCCGCAACTACGTGCTCGACCAGAGCCGCATCAAGGACCTGCGCACCGGCATCGAACGGTCGGACACGCAGAAGGTGCTGGACGGCGACCTGGACGAGTTCGTCGAGGCCAGCCTGAAGGCCGGCCTGGCCGTGGGCTCCAAGCGCGTCGATGCCTGATCGGCGCGCCTGCGCGGATATCGTCACCCTCGTGCGCAACGCCGAGGGTGGCTGATCACGCTTCCGATGTGGGGCCGAGCCCATGCTCGGCTGCTGTTGGCGCAGTAGCAGATGCGTCGAGCATGGCTCGACGCTACAACGGGTACGGCGGTAGCGATGATGCGCAGCGAAAGTGAACGCAAGGAACTCGGCGGCTTTCTCAAGGCCTGCCGCGCCCGTGTCGATCCTGCCACGCTCGGCCTGCCGGCCGGGCGCCGGCGTACCCCGGGCCTGAAGCGCGAGGAAGTCGCGCTGGCGATCGGGGTGAGCGTCAGCTGGTACACCTGGATCGAGCAGGGCCGTGAAGTGCGCGCCTCGCCCGAGGTGCTGGAGCGCCTGGCGCAGGTGCTGCGCATGAGCGACGACGAACGCGCCTACGCGTTCGCGCTCTCCGGCTACGGCGTGCCGCTGGAATCACCGGACGAGAGCGTGACCGACGGCTTGCGCCAGCTGGTGGAGGCGATGCAGCCGATCCCGGCCTATGTGCGCAACACCCGCTTCGACATCCTGGCCTGGAACCCGGCCATCGCCGATCTGTTCGTGGACTACAGCCAACTGGCGCCGCATGAGCGCAACACGCTGCGGCTGATGTTCCTGTACCCGCCGTACCGCACGCTGATCCTCAACTGGGAAGAAATGACCCGCGGCCTGCTGGCAGGCTTCCGTGCGGCGATGGCGCAGGCGCCGGACAAGGCGCCGTTCCTGGCGCTGGTGGAGGACATCGCGGCGCATAGCGAGGAGTTCCGCCAGTGGTGGCCGGAGCACGACGTGCGCCGGTTCGATGAGGGTGCGAAGAAGCTGAACCATCCCACGCGCGGGCTGCTGGACCTGCAGTACGTGGCGCTGGTGCCGGAGAGCCGGCACGATCTTTCCCTGGTCACTTACCTGCCGCGTAGGTAGGTTGGTCGGCAGGGCTTGCAGCCCTGCACCTGCTCAATGCAACGGCCAAAGCCAGAGCCAGAGCTAGAGCTGGATTCCGTGGGTTGGCGGGGCGGTGTCGGAGTGCGGGGACGCCGTAAACCCGTCCCTGGGGGCTTGGCAGCCGCATCCATGCGGCTGACACCCCGCACTCCGACACCGCCCCACCTTTGAAAGGTTCACGCGGCTGTTGGTAGGTGTCGACCTTGGTCGACACATCTGTCAGATATCGAAAGAAATTCCGGGGTCAGATCCGTTTTCCTATGGAAAACGGATCTGACCCCAAGAGCATTTCCGACAGATCGCGGAAAACCGTCGAAGGCGGGGTGGGTCCGGTTGCGGGAGTGTCCGCGGCATGGATGCCGCGGCCAAGCCCCCAAGGACGGGTTTACGGCGTCTCCCGCAACCGGACCCACCTCGCCATCCCACGGATAGCCCGCTGTTGCTGCTGCTTCGGCTGTTGCCGTTGCCTCTGCGGGTGCAGGGCGCAGCCCTGCAAGAGCCCCCATTCAGACAGGTAAGTGCAGGTCACAGGATAAGCAGACGCCTTGTTGCCTCCGCCAATCGAGTCCACATTCCTGTGCAGGAGACGGGCCGCCGCCCGTCGACGAGACACCAGGAGACCTGCATGTCCGCTGCCCCCACCACCGCCATTTCCCGCGATCCGGCCACCGGCCAGCAGATCGCCAGCCATCCCTTCGCCACGGATGCCGAGCTGGAAGCGATCCTCGATCGCGGTCAGGCCGGTTTCGCCGCCTGGAGCGCCCGCAGCCTGGAACAGCGAGCGCAGGTGTTGCGTGCGATGGCGGGCGTACTGCGCCGTGACCGCGAGACGCTGGCCGCGCTGGCCACTGCCGAAATGGGCAAGGTCCAGGCCGAAGCACTGGCCGAGATCGAGAAGTGTGCCGTGCTGTGCGACTGGTACGCCGACCACGGTGCGCAGTTCCTGCGCGACGAGCCGACCCAGGTGCCCGACGACAAGGCTTACGTGTCCTACCTGCCGCTGGGCGTGGTGCTGGGCATCATGCCGTGGAATTTCCCGTACTGGCAGGTGATGCGCGCGGCGGTACCGATCCTGATGGGCGGCAACGGCTTCCTGCTGAAGCCGGCCGAGAACATCGTCGGCACCGCGCAGCTGCTCGATGCCGCCTGGCGTGATGCCGGGCTGCCGGAAGGCACCTTCATCGCCGCCAACATCAGCCGCGAGGGTACCAGCCGTGCGATCGCCGATGACCGCATCGCCGCCGTCACCCTGACCGGCAGCGTGGCCGCAGGCCGCAGCATCGCCGCCCAGGCCGGGCAGGCGCTGAAGAAGGTGGTGCTGGAACTGGGCGGCTCGGATCCGTTCATCGTGCTGGCTGACGCTGACCTGGATGCGGCCGTCGATGCGGCGGTGACCTCGCGCTTCCAGAACACCGGGCAGGTCTGCATTGCCGGCAAGCGCATCATCGTTGAAGACGCGGTGTACGGCCGCTTCGTGGCGCAGTTCTGCCAGAAAGTGCAGGCGCTGACCATCGGTGATGGCCGTGAAGCGGGCAATCGCGTTGGTCCGATGGCACGCCAGGACCTGCTGGAACAGTTGGACGCGCAGGTGCGCGCCTCGGTGGACGCAGGCGCGAAGCTGCTCGTCGGCGGCCATCAGCTCGATCGCCCGGGCGCGTTCTACGCGCCCACCGTACTGGCGGACGTGGAGCCGGGCATGCAGGCCTTTGACACGGAAACGTTCGGGCCGGTGGCCTCGATCAGCCGCGCCCGCGATGCCGACCACGCGGTGGAACTGGCCAACCAGAGCGAGTTCGGCCTCAGCGGCAACCTGTGGACCGGTGACCGCGCGCGGGCCATGCAGCTGGCGCGCCGGCTGCAGACCGGCGGTGTGTTCGTCAACGGCTTCTCCGCTTCCGACCCTCGCGTGCCGATCGGCGGTGTGAAGAAGAGTGGCTTCGGCCGCGAGCTCTCGCACTTCGGCATCCGTGAATTCGTCAACGCGCAGACAGTGTGGTTCGACAAGCATTGACGCGCGGCTCTCATCCTTCCTGCAACGATCCACCATCAGTCCAGCACAAAGGACGGCATCCGATGTCCAAGGGTTCAGATCTGCTCGTCGCCGCACTTGAGAACGAAGGCGTCGAGCGCATTTTCGGCATTCCCGGCGAAGAAAACCTCGACGTGGTCGAGTCGCTCCGCCATTCCAGCATCGAACTGGTCATCACCCGCCACGAACAGGCGGCGGTGTTCATGGCGGCCACTTACGGCCGCCTGACCGGCAAGCCGGGCGTATGCCTGGCCACGCTCGGCCCGGGCGCGCTCAACTTCACCACCGGCGCCGCCTATGCGCTGCTGGGTGCGTGGCCGGTGATCATGATCACCGGCCAGAAGGGCATCGTCGCCAGCAAGCAGGCGCGCTTCCAGATCGTCGACATCGTCGGCACGATGAAGCCGCTGACCAAACAGGCGCGGCAGATCGTCTCGGCACGCACCATTCCGACCATCGTCCGCGAGGCGTTCCGTGTCGCCCAGGAAGAGCGCCCGGGCCCGGTGTTGCTGGAGCTGCCCGAAGACATTGCTGCCGATGAGGTCGAGGGCGTGGCGCTGATTCCGCCGCACGCGGTGGACCGTCCCATTGCCAGCCCGGAGGCGCTGGATCGGGCAGCAGAGCTCATCCGCAATGCAAAGCGGCCGCTGCTGATGATCGCTTCGGCGGCCTCGCGGCCGCAGTCCAGCGACGCGCTGTCCGCGTTCGTGCTGCGCGCCGGCATCCCGTTCTTCACCACGCAGATGGGCAAGGGCGCGGTGGCCGGTGGTTCAGGCCTGTACATGGGCACCGCGGCGCTGACCGAGCGCGATTACGTGCACATGGCGATCGACCAGGCCGACGTGATCGTGACCATCGGCCACGAGGTCACCGAGAAGCCGCCATTCGTGATGCGCCCGGGTGGGCCGACGGTGATCCATATCGGGTACTCGCAGGCGGCGGTGGAACAGGTGTATTTCCCGCAGGTGGAGGTGATCGGCGATATCGGTCGTTCGCTGACCCAGCTGGCCGACCGCATCGAGGGCGCGGTGCCGAATGCCGCTGCGCTGCTGCCGCTGCGCGCGACCATCCTCGAACACCTGGCCGACCGGGCCGAAGAGGTCGGGTTCACCCCGCAGCGGCTGGTGCACGACGTGCGCCAGGTGATGCCGCCGGATGGCATCGTGGCGCTGGACAACGGCATGTACAAGATCTGGTTCGCGCGCAACTACCGCACCCAGGTGGCCAACACGCTGCTGCTGGACAACGCGCTGGCGACGATGGGCGCGGGCCTGCCGTCGGCGATCATGGCCTCGATCCTGTATCCGCAGCGGCGGGTGCTGGCGGTGTGCGGCGACGGCGGTTTCATGATGAACAGCCAGGAGCTGGAGACGGCCCGCCGGCTGGGCCTGAACCTGGTGGTGCTGATCCTCAACGACGGTGCCTACGGCATGATCCGCTGGAAGCAGGCCGTGGACGGATTCACCGACTACGGCATGACCTTCAGCAACCCCGATTTCGTGAAGTACGCCGAGGCCTATGGCTGCAAGGGCCACGAGGTGACGGCCATCGAGCAGTTCATCCCGACCCTGGAAGCGGCCTTCAACGAGGGCGGGGTGCACCTGGTGTCGGTGCCGGTGGACTATTCGGAGAACCAGCGGGTGCTGGTGGATGAGTTGCGCCAGGCGTTCCCCGGCAACAGGTAGCGGCGGAGCAGGGCCGGCCGATCCGCCCGGTAGGTGTCGACCTTGGTCGACACGCACGGCGCCAACCAAGGTTGGCGGCTACCGGGGCGGGCCCGGCCCAGGGCTGGGGCTGGGCGGTTTTGGTATGCTGGGCAACCGGCTGTGCCGGGCGCTGCATCCCCCCTCACTACACGATTCCCGCAGATCCATGAGCGAAGCTACCGATACCCCCCCCGTCGACGAAAACAAGTTGATCGCCGAGCGCCGTGAGAAACTCAAAGCGCTGCGTGGGCAGGGCATCGCGTACCCGAACGACTTCCGTCGCGAGGACTTCGCCGGCCGCCTGCAGGAAGAATTCGCAGATGCCGAAACCTGGACCGCCGAGGCCCTGGAAGGCAACGGCCGCCAGGTGAAGATGGCGGGCCGCCTGATGGCCAAGCGCATCATGGGCAAGGCCAGCTTCGCGCAGATCCAGGACGAGTCCGGCCGCATCCAGCTGTTCCTGCAGGGCGCGGTGCTGGGCGATGCCTATACCGCCTTCAAGGGCTGGGACGTGGGCGACATCATCGCCGTCGAAGGCGGCCTGACCCGTACCAAGACCGGCGAGCTGTCGGTCAAGGCCGAATCGATCCGCCTGCTGACCAAGTCGCTGCGCCCGCTGCCGGACAAGTGGCATGGCCTGGCCGACGTCGAGCAGCGTTACCGCCAGCGTTACGTCGACCTGATCGTGACCCCGGAGTCGCGCGCGGTGTTCATCAAGCGCTCGAAGATCATCCGCGCCATGCGCGCGTGGCTGGACAACCGCGACTTCCTGGAAGTCGAGACGCCGATGATGCACTACATCCCCGGCGGCGCGGCGGCCAAGCCGTTCACCACCCACCACAATGCGCTGGACCTGGACCTGTACCTGCGCGTGGCGCCGGAGCTGTACCTCAAGCGCCTGACCGTGGGTGGCCTTGAGCGCGTGTACGAGATCAACCGCAACTTCCGCAATGAAGGCGTCAGCACCCGCCACAACCCGGAATTCACCATGATGGAGCTGTACGAGGCCTATGCCACGTACAACGAGATCATGGACCTGACCGAAGGCGTGATCCGTGACGTGGCCAAGGCGGTCAACGGTGGCACCGAGGTCGAATGGGACGGCGCGAAGATCGACCTGGGCCCGGCATTCCGCCGCTGGCGCATGGACGAGGCAGTCCGCCACCACAACCCGGAAATCTCCGTCGCCGATTGCACCGACCGCGATGCGCTGCTGCGTCATTGCGAGCGCCTGAAGATCCGCGTCAAGCCGTCCTACGGCTGGGGCAAGCTGCTGCTGGAGATCTTCGAGGCCACCGTTGAGCACACCCTGATCCAGCCGACCTTCATCACTGACCATCCGGTGGAGGTCTCGCCGCTGGCCCGTGCCAACGACAATGACCCGGGCTACACCGACCGCTTCGAGCTGTTCGTCAACGGCAAGGAGCTGGCCAACGGCTTCTCCGAGCTGAACGATCCGGAAGACCAGGCCCAGCGCTTCCAGGCCCAGGTGGCGGCGAAGGAAGGTGGCGATGACGAGGCCATGCACTACGACGCCGACTACATCCGTGCGCTGGAGTACGGCATGGCACCGACCGGCGGCCTCGGCATCGGCGTGGATCGCCTGGTGATGCTGCTGACCGGCAGCAGCTCGATCCGCGATGTACTGCTGTTCCCGTACATGCGTCCGGAGCAGTAAGTCGTCTTTTTGACTCCCGATTGTGCGCGCCGTCCCGAAACGAGACGGCGCGATTGACGCGTCCCGCACTCGGCGTATCGTAATTGCACTACCTTGACGCCTGTTATGGCTTGATCGGCGCCAGGGGGAGGGCACGGTGTGGGGAGTCCGCTTCACATTGTGATGACGATCATGAATCGGGACGCATGACACGGGAGTCAGGCCGATGCAGGGTGCGAGCGTTCGCAGCGGCAGAGTATCCTCGCCTGCTGATGATCCAGCGTGGTCGAGAAACCAGGCAGAGTACGCGTTGAACATCGTCATCGTTGACGACCAGACTTCGGCCCGGACGATGCTGCGTCACGTCATCGAAGACATCGCGCCGGAAGTGAGCGTGTATGACTTCGGAGACCCGCTGACCGCATTGGCCTGGTGCGAAGCCCATCCGGTCGACCTGCTGCTGCTCGATTACCGCATGCCGGAGATGGATGGGCTGGAATTCGCCCGTCGTTTCCGTCGCCTGCCCAAGCACCGTGACATTCCGGTGATCCTGATCACCGTGGTCGGTGACGAGCCGATCCGGCAAGCGGCACTGGAAGCAGGCGTCATCGACTTCCTGGTCAAGCCGATCCGCCCGCGCGAGCTGCGGGCGCGCTGCTACAACCTGCTGCAGCTGCGCCAGCAGACCGAGAACGTGAAGCAGCGGGCGCTGTCGCTGGAGCAGCGCCTGCTGGCCAGCATGCATGAGGTCGAAGAGCGCGAGCGCGAAACGCTGTCGCGGCTGGCACGCGCGATCGAGTTCCGTGATGCCGGCACCAGCGCCTACCTGGAGCGCATGGCGCGCGTGGCCGGACTGATCGCCGAACAGCTCGGGCTGCCCGAAGAGGAGGTGCGCCTGATCGAAATGGCTGCGCCGCTGCATGACATGGGCAAGATCGCCATTCCCGATGCGGTGCTGCTCAAGCAGGGCAAGCTCAACGAGGAAGAACTGGCGATCATGCGCCGGCACCCGCGGATTGGCCATGAACTGCTGAGCGGCAGCCAGAATCGCTTCATCCAGGTTGGCGCGTTGATCGCACTGCGTCATCATGAGCGCTATGACGGCAGTGGCTATCCCGATGGGCTGGTCGGCGACGCGATTCCGCTGGAAGCGCGCATCGTGGCCGTCGCCGATGTCTTCGACGCCCTGATTTCGCCCCGTCCGTACAAGGAAGCATGGACCATGGAAGCCACCCTGGCTTATCTCTACGCCCAGCGTGGCCGCCTGTTCGATCCCCGATGCGTGGACGCGCTGCTGCGCGGCCGCGAACAGCTCGACCAGATCTGCGCCGAGCATTCGATGGCGTCCGCGCGCCCGGGGCTGGGCGCGTGAAACGCCTGTTGTCGCAGCTGCGGCTGCGCCTGTCCCAGCGCCAGGACAGCGAGCACGGCCAGCAGATCGTCCGCATCGTGCTGATCAGCCTGATCCTGGCCTACGTACTGTTGCCGGCACCGCGCCACGATCTGCCGCATACCCAGTACGTCGGTGTGCTGGCGATCGTGCTGACCGGCCTGAGCCTGTCACTGTTGCTGTTCGGCTGGCTGCTGTGGCGGCCGGCGCGTTCCGATCCCCGCCGCGTGCTGGGCATGTTGGCTGACTACGGCCTCATTGCTGCCGGCATGGTGCAGATGGGTGAGCCGCTGGCCTGGGTCTACATCGTGGTGATGTGGGTGACGGTCGGCAATGGCATGCGCTTTGGCAACCACTATCTGTACGTGGCGGTGGCCATGGCGATGGTGAGCTTCGGCTGCACCGTGATGCTGACGCCTTACTGGCAACAGAATTTCCGCCTGGCCATCGGCCTCTGGCTGGGCCTGGCAGCGGTGCCGCTGTACTTCTCGACATTGCTGCGGCAGTTGACCGAAGCGATGGCCGAGGCGCGCCGCGCCAGCGAGGCCAAGAGCCGGTTCCTGGCCAACATGAGCCATGAGTTCCGCACGCCGTTGAACGGTCTCAACGGCATGACCGAAGTGCTGGCCACCACGCGCCTGGATGACGAGCAGCGCGAGTGCCTCAACACCATCCAGGCGTCCTCGCGCAGCCTGCTGGCACTGGTGGAGGAAGTGCTGGACATCTCGGCCATCGAGGCCGGCAAGCTGCGCGTGGTGGCCGAGGACTTCGCCGTGGCCGACGTGATCCAGGCGATCGGTCTGATCCTGTTGCCACAGGCCAAGGCCAAACGGCTGGATTACCGGGTGAAGGTGGCCGATGGTGTGCCGCCACGCGTGCGCGGCGATGTCGGGCACCTGCGGCAGATCCTGCTGAACCTGGCCGGCAACGCGGTCAAGTTCACCGACCATGGCCGGGTCGAGATACGTGTCGGCGTGGTGCAGGCCGATGCCAGCGGGGCGGTGCGGTTGCGCTTCGACATCCTCGACACCGGCATCGGCGTGCCACCTGCCATGCGTGCACGGCTGTTCGACGCGTTCGAGCAGGCCGATGTCAGCATGGCGCGCCGCCACGAGGGGACGGGGCTGGGCACGACCATCGCCAAAGGCCTGGTCGAGGCGATGGACGGTGACATCGGTTATCTGGAAAACCCGCCGCGCGGCAGCCACTTCTGGGTCGAGCTGCCGTTCGCGCCGCCGCAGCCGCAGGTGCCGGGCGCGGTGCCGAGCCTGAGCGGCGACGAAGACGCGGGCCCGGGCGGCAACGTGATCGCTTTTGCCGATCCGTTCCTGCGCCATCGCGCCCGCGTGCGCAGCATGCAGATCCTGGTGGCCGACGACCACGAGGCCAACCGCATGGTCCTGCAGCGCCTGCTGCAGAAGGCCGGCCATCGCGTGCTGTGCGTGGACGGCGGTGAGGCGGTGCTGGATGCGCTGGCCGACAGCGAGTTCGACGCGGTCATCGTCGATCTGCACATGCCGGGCATGAGCGGGCTGGACATGCTCAAGGAACTGCGGGTGATGCAGGCCGGCGGCGGTCCGCGCACGCCGGTACTGGTACTCAGTGCGGATGTAACGCCCGAGGCGATCCAGCGCTGTACCCAGGCCGGCGCACATGCCTTCCTGGCCAAGCCCGTCGTTGCGGTGCGCCTGCTCGATACGCTGGCCGAGATCGCCAGCAATGCCCAGCTGAAGACCATGGCCGCACCGGTGGTGCGACCGGCGGCGCCGCTGCAGGATGGCGTGCTCGACAGCAGCGTGCTGGACGAACTGGCTTCGCTGGGCATGGGCGAGGGCTTCGAACGTGAGTTCATCCGCCAGTGCCTGGAGGACGTGGCGAGCTGCATGGGCAAGGCCGAGCAGGCCGGCGAGGCCACGCAGTGGGATGTGTTCCGCGAACAATCCCACGCGATCAAGGGCGTGGCCAGCAATCTCGGCCTGATGCGCGCGTCCAACCGTGCCGGCGAGCTGATGCGGATGGCCGACTGGCAGCTCAAGACCGAATGGCGTCCGCGCCTGGGCATCCTGCAGGAGGCGATCAAGGAAGGCCGGCGCGCGCTGGACGCGCGGGCCGAACGCCGCATGCGCGGCGCCGCCGATGATGGTGAAGCGCGCTGAGGCGTGGCGTGAACACAAAAAAAGCCCGGTGGCCAGCCGGGCTTGAACCCATCCTGGGGGAGGGGAGGAATCAGGCCGCGTCGAGACTGGCGCGACGGGTCTGGGCCTTGATCAGGCGATCCATGGTGCGCAGCGAGCGGTCGCCGAGTGCGAGGGCGGAATCGACCCATACCTTGGTGATCTCCAGCAGTTCGTCGTAGCTGACCGGCTGGGCGATGGCGCGTGCGACATTCATCGCCAGATAGGACTGCGGCGTGCGCTGCTGCTGGCGGATCAGTTCCTCGACCGCCGCCCGGCCTTCGCCCTTCTTCACCAGCACGTCGACCACGCCCATGGCATGCATCTCCTCGGCACTGTAGACCCGGCCGTCGAGGATGATCTTCTCGGCCAGGTGGGGGGACACGCGCCGGCACAGGAAGGAGTACGCACCCATGCCCGGGAACAGGCCGAACAGCACCTCCGGCAGGCCCAGTCCGCTGCCTTCCTCGGCGACGATGGTGTGGCAGGCCAGGGCCATTTCCAGGCCGCCGCCGAGGGCGTCACCCTGGATCAGCGCGATCGAACGGACATCGCCGCCGAACCCGGTATGCAGGTGGTGCACGCCCTCCACGCAGCGCTGGGCGTAATTCAGCAGGAGGTCGCGGTTGCCTTCGCGGATCAGGCGGGTGAACAGGTCCAGGTCGCCGCCCAGGTTGTAGGCGACGGCATCGGAGGCCAGCACGAAATGCCGCAATGTCCCGTTGTGGCGTTCGGCAGGGCTGCGGGTGATGGCCGCCATGTAGCTCCACATTTCGTCGAGCATGTCCTTGCGGCAGCAGGGGCGGATCCCGGTGGCGGCATCGGCGTGCATGAACAGCCAGTGGGCAGCGCCGTCGGCGCTGTCTTCGGTACGGATGGTGGCGAACGGTGAGCCGCTTGAAGGCAGCTTTTCGATGGTACTCATGGAAGGGTCCTCGGCATGCGGCCCGCAGTGTCAGGTGGGTGGCCGGCGGGCCGAACGGTCCACACACGCGGCGATGCTACACCGCCTCAGCGGCGTCGCATGCGAAAGGGCCCGGGACGTTTCCGCCCCGGGCCCTGCACTGTCCAGATTGCCGCAAACCCTTACTGGGCGGGCGTATCGCGGAGTTCGCGACGGAGGATCTTGCCGACGTTGGTCTTCGGCAGCTCCTTTCGGAATTCAACGATTTTGGGGTGCTTGTAGCCGGTCAGGTTGGCCCGGGCATGCTCCTTGACCATTTCGGCGGTCAGGTTCGGGTCCTTCTTCACGATGACCACCTTCACCACCTCGCCGGACTTGTCGTCCGGGACGCCGACCGCGGCCACTTCCAGCACGCCCGGCATCATCGCGATCACGTCCTCGACTTCGTTCGGGTACACGTTGAAGCCGGACACCAGGATCATGTCCTTCTTGCGGTCGACGATGTAGAAGAAGCCGTGTTCGTCCATCTTGGCCATGTCGCCGGTATGCAGCCAGCCGTCCGCGTCGATGGCCTTGGCCGTTTCCTCCGGGCGCTGCCAGTAGCCCTTCATCACCTGCGGGCCCTTGATGCAGAGCTCGCCGACCTCGCCCAGCGGCAGGATGGCACTGTTGTCATCCTTGATGCAGGCATCGGTGGAGGGGATCGGCAGGCCGATCGAGCCGTTGTACTCGGTCAGGGTGAGCGGGTTGATGCAGGCTGCCGGCGAGGTCTCGGTCAGGCCATAGGCCTCGACCAGGGTCACGCCGGTGACCTTCTTCCAGCGCTCGGCCACGGCGCGCTGCACGGCCATGCCGCCGCCCAGGGTGACCTTCAGCGAGGAGAAGTCGACCGTGTCGAAACCGGGGGTGTTGAGCAGGCCGTTGAACAGCGTGTTGACGCCGGTGATGGCGGTGAAACGCACCGACTTGAGCTCCTTGACGAAGCCCTTCATGTCGCGCGGGTTGGTGATCAGGTGATTGCAGCCACCGAACTTCATGAAGACCAGGCCGTTCGCGGTCAGCGCGAAGATGTGGTACAGCGGCAGGGCGGTGATGATCCACTCCTTGCCCATCTCGATGCCGGACGCACTGATCCAGGCCGAGGCCTGCTGCATGTTGGCGATCAGGTTGCGGTTGGTCAGCATCGCGCCCTTGGCCACGCCGGTGGTGCCGCCGGTGTACTGCAGGAACGCGATGTCGTCGTGGTCGATCTCGACCTTGGGCAGGCTGTGGCGGCTGCCGAGCTTGAGCGCCTGGCGGAAGCGCACCGCGCCCTTGAGATGGTAGTTGGGCACCATCTTCTTGATGTACTTCAGCACGAAGTTGACGATCACGCCCTTGGCGCCGAGCAGGTCGCCAAGGCCGGTGGTGACCACATGCTTGACCGGCGTATCGGCGATGACCTGCTCGACGGTGTCGCCGAAGTTGTCGACCACCACCAGCGCGGTCACGCCGGCATCGACCAGCTGGTGCTTGAGCTCGCGGGCGGTGTACAGCGGGTTGACGTTGACCACGGTCAGGCCGGCGCGCAGCACGCCGAAGGTGGCCACCGGGTACTGCAGGCAGTTGGGCATCATCAGGGCGACGCGGTCACCCTTCTTGAGCTTGAGCTCACCGAGCAGGTAGGCCGCGAACTGTTCGACCAGCGCGTCGGTCTCGCCGTAGGTGAGGACCTTGCCGAAGCTGGAGTAGGCGGGACGGTCGCGGAATTTCGCGACGGAAGCGTCGAAGACCGAAGCTACCGAATGGAACTCGTTGACGTCGATCTCGGCGGGAACGCCTTTCGGATAGCTCTGCAGCCAGGGACGATCCAGACTCATATTCCCCCTCCAGGAATCGTGATGTATTAGGTCCGGCCCTGAGCGTATCGACAACGGCCGGTCATTGCAGCATACCCCGCCGTAGGGAAAACGCGAAGAGGCCCCGAAGAGCCTCCTTGCTGGGTAGTGCTGGCCGCTGGCCGGCATCTGCGCTGGACGGACCATACGATGGATGCCGGCCAGCGGCCGGCACTACCGTGGCCCCAAGCGGGCCGGCTGCGTCAACCCTGCTTGCGAACGGGTGCGCCGTTGGCCTTGTAGTACGGCGCGGTGCTACGGGCGAGCGGGGTGCGGCCGCGGATCACGTCGGCCAGCTTCTCGGCCATCATGATGGTCGGCGCGTTGAGGTTGCCGGTCACCACCTGCGGCATGATCGAGGCATCGACGATGCGCAGGCCTTCCAGCCCGTGTACGCGGCCCTGGCCATCGACCACCGCCATCGGATCGTCGGCATGGCCCATCTTGTTCGAGCACGACGGGTGATAGGCAGTCTCGGCGTGCTCGCGCACGAACGCATCGATCTGCGCGTCGGTCTGCAGCGCGCTTCCCGGCGAGATCTCGCGGCCGCTGTACGGGGCCAGCGCCGGCTGCGCGAAGATCTCGCGGGTGATGCGGATCGCCGCACGGAACTCGCGCCAGTCCTGGTCGTGCGACATGTAGTTGAACAGGATGCTCGGATGTTCGCGCGGGTCCTTCGAGCGCACGTGGATGCGGCCGCGGCTGGGTGAGCGCATCGAACCGACGTGCATCTGGAAGCTGTGCGCCTTGATCGGGTTGGAGCCGTTGTAATTGATCGCCACCGGCAGGAAGTGGTACTGCAGGTTCGGCCAGTCGAATTCGGCGTCGCTGCGGATGAAGCCACCGGCCTCGAACTGGTTGCTGGCGCCGATGCCGGTGCCCAGGAACAGCCACTCGGCACCGATCGCCGGCTGGTTGTACAGCTTCAGTGCCGGCGCCAGCGACACCGGCTTCTTGCACTCGTACTGCAGGTACATCTCAAGGTGGTCCTGCAGGTTGGCGCCGACGCCCGGCAGGTGGTGCACCAGGTCGATGTCCAGGCTGCGCAGCAGGTCGGCCGGGCCGACGCCCGAGCGCTGCAGGATCTGTGGCGAGGCGATGGCGCCGCCGCACAGCAGCACTTCGCGGCGGGCGGTGGCGCGCTGCGGCTGGTCGCTGTGCAGCCACTGCACGCCCACGGCGCGCTTGCCCGAGAACAGGATGCGGTCGGTCAGCGCGTGGGTGACGATGGTCAGGTTCGGGCGCGGCTTGGCCAGGTCCAGGTAGCCGCGGGCGGTGCTGGAACGACGGCCCTTCGGGGTCACCGTGCGGTCCATCGGGCCGAAACCTTCCTGCTGGTAGCCGTTGAGGTCGTCGGTGCGCGGGTAGCCGGCCTGCACGCCGGCTTCGACCATCGCAGCGAACAGCTCGTTGTTGCCGGCCTTGGGCGTGGTAACGCGCAGCGGGCCGTCGCCACCGTGGTAGTCATTGGGGCCGATATCACGGGTTTCGGCCTTGCGGAAGTAGGGCAGGCAGTCCAGGTAGGTCCAGTCTTCCAGGCCCGGCATGCTGGCCCAGTTGTCATAGTCCATCGCGTTGCCGCGGATGTAGCACATGCCGTTGATCAGCGACGAGCCGCCCAGGCCCTTGCCGCGGCCGCAGTCCATGCGGCGGTTGTTCATGAAGGGCTCCGGATCGGTCTTGTACGCCCAGTTGTAGCGCTTGCCCTGCAGTGGGAAGGCCAGTGCCGCCGGCATCTGGGTACGGAAGTCGAGCCGGTAGTCCGGGCCACCGGCTTCCAGCAGCAGCACGCTGACATCGGCATCTTCGGTGAGGCGGGTAGCCAGCACGTTGCCGGCCGAACCGGCGCCGATGATGATGTAGTCGTACTCGTTGTGGGTGCTCATGGGTGTCTCCTGCAGGCCGGGGCGCGCTGCATGCAGGCGTCCCGGCGGGATGTCGGATCGGCGCGGTGGCCGGACGATGGGGCGTGCTGGCGGCGCGCCGGTCAGAACACGCTGGCGTAGTCGCCCAGCTCGACCTGCACCGACTTGATGCGGGTGTAGTGGCCGAGGGTCGAGATGCCGTTCTCGCGGCCGACGCCGGATTCCTTGTAGCCACCGACGGGCATTTCGGCCGGCGATTCGCCCCAGGTGTTGATCCAGCAGATGCCGGCTTCCAGGCGGTGGATGATGCGGTGGGCGCGGCTGACATCCTTGCTGACCACGCCGGCGGCGAGGCCGAAGGTGGTGTCGTTGGCACGACGCACCACTTCGTCTTCGTCGTCGTAGGCGAGGATGCTCATCACCGGCCCGAAGATCTCTTCCCGGACAATCGTCATGTCATCGCGGCAGTCGGAAAACACGGTCGGCAGCACGTACGCGCCATTGGCCAGCGCGCCTTCGGTGGCACGGCCGCCGCCGGTCAGCAGGCGGGCGCCTTCGGCCTTGCCGCTTTCGATGTAGCGCAGCACGTTTTCCATGTGCGGGAAGCTGGTCAGCGGGCCGAAGTTGGTCTCGGCTGCCATCGGGTCGCCGATGCGGATGCGCTTGACGCGCTCGACAACGGCGGCCTCGAACGCGGCCAGCATGCTGCGCGGCACGAACACGCGGGTGCCGTTGGTGCAGACCTGGCCGGAGCTGAAGAAGTTGGCCATCACCGCGATGTCGGCGGCGCGGTCCAGATCGGCGTCATCGCAGATCACCAGCGGCGACTTGCCGCCCAGCTCCATGGTCACTTCCTTCAGCGACGAGGACGCCGCGCTGGCCATGACCTTCTTGCCGGTGGCGACGCCGCCGGTGAAGGAAATCTTCTCGATCACCGGGTGCTCGGTCAGCCACTGCCCGATCTCGCGGCCCGGGCCCTGCACGACGTTGAACACGCCGGCCGGCACGCCGGCTTCGGTGTAGATCTCGGCCAGCCGGATCGCGGTCAACGGGGTCACTTCGGACGGCTTGAACACCATCGCATTGCCGGCGGCGAGGGCCGGGGCCGACTTCCACATGGCGATCTGGATCGGGTAGTTCCAGGCGCCGATGCCGGCCACCACGCCCAGCGGTTCGCGGCGGGTGTAGAAGAAGCTCGATTCGCGCAGCGGCAGCTGGATGCCTTCGATGGCGGTGGCCAGGCCAGCGTAGTACTCGACCACGTCGGCGCCGGTGACGATGTCCACGGTGGTGGTCTCGGCCAGCGCCTTGCCGGTGTCCAGGGTTTCCAGGTGGGCCAGTTCGTCGTTGCGCTCGCGCAGGAGCTCGACGGCGCGGCGCAGGATGCGCGAGCGCTCCATGGCCGTCATCGCGGCCCACACCTTCTGGCCTTCGGCCGCGCTCTGCACGGCGCGCTCGACGTCGGCCTGGCTGGCAACCTGCACTTCGGCGATCACCTCACCGGTGGCCGGGTTGACGGTCTTGAAGGTCTTGCCGCTGGTGGCATCGACGCGCTGGCCGTGGATGTAGAGCTGTTGGACGGGCAGGGTGGTCATGGGGCGTACTCCTTGGAAGGGGGCGGGTGCTGAAGCGCTTATAGCGCGGCAGCCTGCAACTGGAAGTCGATGTAGCCGTAGGCGATGCGCCGCGACTTGTCGGCGTTGAACTGGCCGCCGACCAGGCTGCCACGCAGCCACAGGCCGTCGATCATCGCGGCCAGGCCACGGGCGGCCAGGCGGGCCTGCGGGTGGGGCAGCAGGCGGTTGAACTGGTGGCACAGGTTGGAGAACAGGCGCTGGTCGTTGGCGCGCTGCAGCCGGGCCAGTTCCGGCTGGTGCATGCTGGCGGCCCAGAACGTGAGCCAGACGCGCATTGCGGTACCGTTGATCTGACTGTCGTCGAAGTTGCCATCGACGATGGCACGCAACTGCTCGCGGGGGTCATCGCTGGCCTCGGCGCGGTAGCGGGCGACGGCGTCCTTCAGTTCGCGCAGGATCTGCCGCATTGCAGCATTGAGCAGGCCGTCCTTGTCGCCAAAGTAGTGGGCGACGATGCCGCTGGACAGCCCTGCCTTCTTCGCGATGGTGGCGACGGTCGCGTCGGCCATGCCGATCTCGTCGATGGTCTGGAAAGTGGCCCGGATCAGCTGTTCGCGCCGTACCGGTTCCACGCCTTTCTTCGGCATTGTCTCTCCACGGATTGCGACCCGAAGGATCGGCTGCCCGCCATTATGCTTTTTATTGATTGAACGTTCAATCAATAAACCCTAGGATGCGCTCGCGCCCCACGCCATGGGCCCGGTTTACCGGTCCGGCCCCGCCCATGTGCTCCCCCGGACTGATGAGACGATCCCATGTCTTCCCTGGCTCATCCCAAGCGTTCGCCCCTGCGCTTGAACCGTTTTGTCTTTCTCAGCTCCTCGGTGTCGATCGGCATCCTCGGGCTGCTCACCGTTCTCTATCCCGAAGGCAGCGAGCACTGGCTGCAATGGGCGCAGGCCGAGGTGTCGGCCGCGTTCGGCTGGTGGTACATGCTGCTGATCGTGCTGTGCCTGGGCTTCGTGCTGTGGCTGGCGTTCTCGCCGTATGGCCGCATCCGCCTGGGTCACAACGAGGAGTCACCGGCCTTCGGCTACGTTGCCTGGGTCTCGATGCTATTCTCGGCCGGCATCGGCATCGCGCTGCTGTACTACGGTGCCTACGAGCCGCTGGACCATTTCCTGCATCCGCCCGGGCAACCCGGCGGGACCGTGGCCGCCGGCCGCGAAGCGATGGTGCTGACCTTCCTGCACTGGGGCCTGCACGGCTGGGCGCTGTACGCGCTGGTCGGCGTGGCGCTGGGCTACTTCGCGTACCGCCGCGACCTGCCGCTGGCGCTGCGCTCGGCGCTGTACCCGATCTTCGGTGAGCGCATCCACGGCCGCATCGGCGACATGGTCGATGGTTTCGGCATCCTGGCCACGCTGATCTCGATGGTGACCAACCTCGGCATCGGCGCGCTGGTGGTGCAGTCCGGCCTGGTCTACCTGTTCCACATCCCGGATACGCCGCAGGTGCTGGTGGCCATCGTGCTGGTGATGATGGTGGTGGCCACCATCGGCGTGGTCGCCGGTGTGGAAAAGGGCATTGCCTGGCTGTCCAACCTCAATGTGCGCCTGCTGTGTGGCCTGCTGCTGTTCGTGCTGGTCACCGGCCCGACCCTGCACCTGTTCGACGGCCTGATCCAGAACACCGGCGATTACCTTGGCGCGTTCGTGCGCAAGAGCTTCGACATGTACCTCAACGACCCGAAGGGCCGTGAGTGGATGGGCTCGTGGACGCTGTTCTACTGGGCCTGGTGGATCGCCTGGGCGCCGTTCGTCGGCCTTTTCGTGGCGCGCATCTCGCGCGGCCGCACCATCCGCGAAGTGATCATGGGCGTGCTGCTGATCCCGCTCGGCTTCACCCTGGCCTGGCTGTCGATCTTCGGCAACACCGCCATCGACCTGGTGCTCAACCACGGCCAGGCGATCCTGGGTGAGGTGGCCCAGCACGATGCGGCGATGACGTTGTTCAAGCTGCTGGAATACCTGCCCGGCGCGCCGTACGTGGCCGGTGCCGCAGTGGTGATCGGCTTCGTGCTGTTCCTGACCCCGGTCGACTCGGGCACGCTGATGATCGCCAACCTGTGCACCCGTCGCGTTGACGATGGTGTGGAAGACGGCCATGACGCGCCGATCTGGCTGCGCGTGTTCTGGGCGGCCGGCATTACCGTGGCCAGTGTCGGCCTGCTGCTGGCCGGCAATTTCAGTGCGATGCAGACGGCGGTGGTGCTGTGTGGCCTGCCGTTCTCGTTCACGCTGGCGTTCTACATGTGGGGCCTGCTGAAGGCGCTGCGCACCGACCCGGACGCACCCCGCCGCTGAGCGCCTCTGTAGAGCCGAGCCCACGCTCGGCTGCTGTTGGCGCAGAAGCAGACGAGCGCAGGCTCGGCTCTACAGGGGGGCATCGCAGACGGAAAGGGCCGGACCCGCAAGGATCCGGCCCTTTTCCGTTACTTGGCTGCCAGCTGGCGCAGCACGTACTGCAGCAGGCCGCCATGACGGAAGTACTCGACTTCCTTCGGGGTCAGCAGCATCACCGAGACCTCGAAGGTCTTCTTCGTGCCATCGGCCTTGGTCGCGGTGACCGTGGCGCGCTTGCTGGCACCGTCCTGCAGGCCGGTGATGTCGATCACTTCCGAGCCGTCCAGGCCCAGGCTCTGCGCGTTCTCGCCGTTGCGGAACTGCAGCGGCAGCACGCCCATGCCGACCAGGTTGGAGCGGTGGATGCGTTCGAAGCTCTCGGCGATGACCGCCTTCACCCCCAGCAGCAGGGTGCCCTTGGCGGCCCAGTCGCGCGACGAGCCGGTGCCGTATTCCTTGCCGGCCAGCACCACCAGCGGCACCTTGTCGGCCTTGTACTTCATGGCCGCATCGTAGATCGCCAGCTTCTCCGGCTGGCCACCACCGGCGGGGTAGTACAGGGTGTTGCCGCCTTCCTCGCCACCGAACATCAGGTTCTTGATGCGGATGTTGGCGAAGGTGCCGCGGACCATCACGTCATCGTTGCCGCGGCGGCTGCCGTAGCTGTTGAAGTCGGCCGGCTGCACGCCGCGTTCCTGCAGGAAGCGGCCCGCCGGCGAGTCCTTCTTGATGTTGCCGGCCGGGGAGATGTGGTCGGTGGTGATCGAATCGCCGAACAGGCCCATCACGCGTGCGCCGTGCACGTCGTCGATGCTGCCGGTCTGCATGGTCATGCCATCGAAGTACGGCGGGTTCTTGATGTAGGTGGAGGCATCGCTCCACGCGTACAGGTTGCCGTCCGGCGAGGCGATGGTGTTCCAGCGGGTGTCGCCCTTGAACACGTCGGCGTAGTTCTGCTTGAACATCTCCGGGCCGATGGTGGCGGCGATGACATCGCCGATTTCCTTGTTGCTCGGCCAGATGTCGCGCAGGAACACCGGCTGGCCATCGCTGCCGGTGCCCAGCGGCTGGGTGGTCAGGTCGATGTCGGTGGTGCCGGCGATGGCATAGGCCACCACCAGCGGCGGGCTTGCCAGGTAGTTCATCTTCACTTCGGGGTGCACGCGACCCTCGAAGTTGCGGTTGCCCGACAGCACCGAGGTGACCACCAGGTCGCCGGTGGCGATGCCGGCGCTGACTTCGGTCGGCAGCGGGCCGGAGTTGCCGATGCAGGTGGTGCAGCCGTAGCCGACCACGTAGAAGCCGATCTTCTCCAGCTCCTTCAGCACGCCGGCCTTTTCCAGGTAGTCCGTGACCACGCGCGAGCCCGGCCCGAGCGAGGTCTTCACCCACGGCTGGCGGTTCAGGCCCTTGGCGGCCGCATTGCGGGCCAGCAGGCCGGCACCGATCATCACCGCCGGGTTGGAGGTATTGGTGCAGGAGGTGATGGCGGCGATGACCACCGCGCCATCCTTCAGCCGCACCTTGCGGCCTTCGATCTCGATGTCGGCGAAGCCCTTGGCCAGCTGCTCGTTGCCGACCGCCGCGCCGCCGCCTTCATTGACGAACGAGGAAACATCATCACTGCGCTTGTCGCGGTTGCTGGTCATGCCAACCAGTGCTTCGCGGTAGTTCTTCTGCACGTCCTCCAGCAGCACGCGGTCCTGCGGACGCTTCGGGCCGGCCAGCGACGGCTTCACCGTGCCCATGTCCAGTTCCAGCGTGGTGCTGTACTGGGCATGCGGGCTGCCCGGTTCGTGCCACAGGCCCTGTGCCTTGGCATAGGCTTCGACCAGGTCGATCTGCTCTTCGCTGCGGCCGGACAGGCGCAGGTAGTTCAGCGATTCGGCGTCGATCGGGAAGATGCCGCAGGTGGCGCCGTACTCCGGGGCCATGTTGCCGATGGTGGCTCGGTCGGCCAGCGGCAGGTGCTGCAGGCCGTCACCGTAGAACTCGACGAACTTGCCGACGACGCCCAGCTTGCGCAGCATCTGGGTGACGGTCAGCACCAGGTCCGTAGCGGTGGCACCCTCGGGCAGCTTGCCGGTCAGCTTGAAGCCGACCACCTGCGGAATCAGCATCGACGACGGTTGGCCGAGCATGGCGGCCTCGGCTTCGATGCCGCCCACGCCCCAGCCAAGCACGCCGATGCCGTTGATCATGGTGGTGTGGCTGTCGGTACCGAACACGGTATCGGGGTAGGCGATCGCCTTGCCGTCCCTGTCGGCGGTCATCACTACGCGGGCCAGGTTCTCCAGGTTCACCTGGTGGACGATGCCGGTGTTCGGCGGCACCACCTTGAAGTTGTCGAAGGCCTTCTGGCCCCAGCGCAGGAAGCCGTAGCGTTCCTGGTTGCGCTGGAACTCGATCTTGCCGTTGAGGTCCAGCGCGTCCGGCTTGCCGAACACATCGACCTGCACCGAGTGGTCGATGACCAGTTCGGAGGGGATCTGCGGGTTGATCTGCTCCGGCGAGCCGCCCAGCTTGACGACCGCGTCGCGCATCGCGGCCAGGTCGACCACGCAGGGCACGCCGGTGAAGTCCTGCAGGACCACGCGCGCCGGCATGAAGGCGATCTCGGTGTCCGGCTCGGCCGCCGGGTTCCAGCGGGCCACGGCTTCGATGTGGTCCTTGCCGACGGTGATACCGCCGTCCTCGTGCCGGAGCAGGTTCTCCAGCAGGATCTTCATCGAGTAGGGCAGGTGGGAGATATCGAAGCGCTGGCCCAGCGTGGGCAGGCTGAAATAGTCGTAGGTCTTGCCGCCGACGTTCAGCTGGCTGCGGGTGGAGAACGAATCGCTCATGCGGGGTAACTCCTTCTTGCGGATGGCTTGCAGTGGCCCGCGCATGGGCGGGCCTGCTTGCGGTCGCCGCGGGCCTGACGGCCCCGGTCGTCCCAGTATGAACCTCAGACTGAATGGATTCATCCGGGCCGGGTCCCGGCCTGCGGCATCGGTTCCAGACTACAGGGGAAGGTGTATGGCGTATGTCACGTTTGTGGCCGATCCTTTGCGAGGCAAGGGCTGGCGGGGCGCCGGTCCTGTTCAGGGTGGAAGTATGCCCGGGGAAGTATGTATAATTTGTGCATACTCTGGAGGGCCTACCGATGGAAGCCACTGTTGCAGAACGCGGACAGATCACCCTGCCCAAGGCGGTGCGTGATGCCCTCGGCCTGACCAAGGGCACGCTGCTGAAGGTCGAGCTGGACGGCAGCCGCATCATCCTGCGCAAGAGTGTTGACGATGCGATTTCACGGGCGCGCGGCAAGTTTGCGCTGGACGGCTTCGAATCGTCCGACGCAGCGGTACGCGCGGTGCGTGACGAGGAATAAGCCGTGATGATCGCCGTCGATTCACCGGTGCTGGTCGAGCTGCTCAGCAATGGTCCGCAGGCCGATGCCGTGGAAGCCATCCTCCGGCAGAGCCTGGTCGGTGGCCGCGTGGTGGTCTGTGGCGCGACCCTGGCCGAGGTCTGCGCATCGCTGCGCGGCGGCGCCGAGGTGCTCGAAGCGCTGGAAGAAATGGGCGTGCACTTCAACCCGATGGAAGCCAAGTCGGCGCTGCGCGCCGGCGAGATGCACCGCCGTCATCGCCAGCGTGGCGGCAGCCGCCGCAGCCTGGACGAATTCATGGTCGGCGCCCACGCACTGCTGCAGTGTGACGGCCTGATCACCTGGAACGACACGTTTTACCGCGACTACTTCAAGGGCCTGAAGCTGATCGTGCCGCACGCCTGAGCCCACTTTGTTATTTCAACCTACGCATTACCCGGGAGTTGTCATGTTGGAAGCCTACCGCCACCACGTCGCCGAGCGCGCTGCGCTTGGCATCCCGCCGCTGCCGCTGAGCGCGCAGCAGACGGCCGATGTCATCGAACTGCTGAAGAACCCGCCGCAGGGCGAGGCCGAGTTCCTGCTCGACCTGCTGACCCATCGCGTGCCGGCCGGTGTCGATGACGCGGCCAAGGTCAAGGCCTCGTACCTGGCGGCGATCGCCCTGGGCAGCGAGCAGAACCCGCTGATCAGCCGCGAGCGCGCCACCGAACTGCTGGGCACCATGCTCGGCGGTTACAACGTCGCCCCGCTGGTGCAGTTGCTGGACGACGCCAGCGTCGGCACCATCGCCGCCAACGGCCTGAAGAAGACCCTGCTGGTGTTCGATGCGTTCCATGACGTGCAGGAAAAGGCCAAGGCCGGCAACGCCAACGCCCAGGCCGTGCTGCAGAGCTGGGCCGATGCCGAGTGGTTCACCAGCAATCCGGAAGTGCCGCAGAGCCTGACCGTCACCGTGTTCAAGGTGCCGGGCGAGACCAACACCGACGACCTGTCGCCGGCACCGGACGCGACCACCCGCCCGGACATTCCGATGCACGCCCTGGCGATGCTGAAGAACAAGCGCGACGATGCGCCGTTCACCCCGGAAGAAGACGGCAAGCGCGGCCCGATCCAGCAGATCCTGTCGCTGAAGGAAAAGGGCCACCTGGTTGCCTACGTCGGCGACGTGGTCGGCACCGGTTCCTCGCGCAAGTCGGCCACCAACAGCGTGCTGTGGTGGACCGGCGATGACATTCCGTTCATCCCGAACAAGCGCGCCGGTGGCGTCTGCCTGGGCGGCAAGATCGCCCCGATCTTCTACAACACCATGGAAGATGCCGGCGCGCTGCCGATCGAGCTGGACGTGTCGAAGATGGAACACGGCGATGTGGTCGAGCTGCGTCCGTATGAAGGCAAGGCGCTGAAGAACGGTGAAGTGATCGCCGAGTTCCAGGTCAAGTCCGACGTGCTGTTCGACGAAGTGCGTGCCGGTGGCCGCATTCCGCTGATCATCGGCCGTGGCCTGACCGGCAAGGCGCGCGAAGCGCTGGGCCTGGCCCCGACCGATCTGTTCCGCCTGCCGGTGCAGCCGGTCGACACCGGCAAGGGCTTCTCGCTGGCGCAGAAGATGGTCGGCCGCGCCTGTGGCCTGCCGGAAGGCCAGGGCATGCGCCCGGGCACCTACTGCGAACCGAAGATGACCTCGGTGGGCTCGCAGGACACCACCGGCCCGATGACCCGCGACGAGCTGAAGGACCTGGCCTGCCTGGGCTTCTCGGCCGACCTGGTGATGCAGTCGTTCTGCCATACCGCCGCGTACCCGAAGCCGGTGGACGTGAAGACCCACCACACCCTGCCGGAGTTCATCTCCACCCGTGGCGGCGTCTCGCTGCGCCCGGGCGACGGCGTGATCCACAGCTGGCTCAACCGCATGCTGCTGCCGGACACCGTCGGCACCGGTGGTGACTCGCACACCCGTTTCCCGGTGGGTATTTCGTTCCCGGCCGGTTCGGGCCTGGTCGCCTTCGCCGCGGCCACCGGCGTGATGCCGCTGGACATGCCGGAGTCGGTGCTGGTGCGCTTCAAGGGCAAGATGCAGCCGGGCGTGACCCTGCGTGACCTGGTCAACGCGATCCCGCTGTACGCGATCAAGTCGGGCCTGCTGACCGTGGCCAAGGCTGGCAAGAAGAACATCTTCTCCGGTCGCATCCTGGAAATCGAAGGCCTGCCGGAGCTGAAGGTCGAACAGGCGTTCGAGCTGTCCGATGCCTCGGCCGAGCGTTCGGCGGCCGGTTGCTCGGTGCGCCTGAACAAGGAACCGATCATCGAGTACCTGACCAGCAACATCACGCTGCTGAAGTGGATGATTGCCGAGGGTTACCAGGACCCGCGTTCGCTGCAGCGTCGCATCGAGAAGATGGAAGCGTGGCTGGCCAACCCGCAGCTGCTGGAGCCGGATGCCGACGCCGAATACGCCGCCGTCATCGAGATCGACCTGGCCGACATCCACGAGCCGATCGTGGCCTGCCCGAACGACCCGGACGACGTGAAGACCCTGTCCGAAGTGGCCGGCGCCAAGATCGACGAAGTGTTCATCGGTTCGTGCATGACCAACATCGGTCACTTCCGCGCCGCTGCGAAGCTGCTGGAAGGCAAGCGTGACCTGCCGACCCGCCTGTGGGTGGCCCCGCCGACCAAGATGGATGCTTCGGAGCTGACCAAGGAAGGCGTGTACGGCACCTTCGGCGCTACCGGCGCGCGCATGGAAATGCCGGGCTGCTCGCTGTGCATGGGCAACCAGGCGCAGATCCGCGAAGGCTCCACCGCGATGTCGACCTCGACCCGCAACTTCCCGAACCGCTTGGGCCGCAACACCAACGTGTACCTGGGTTCGGCGGAACTGGCGGCGATCTGCTCGCGCCTGGGCCGCATCCCGACCAAGGAGGAGTACATGGCGGACATCGGCGTGATCAACGCCAATGGCGCGGAGATCTACCGCTACATGAACTTCGACCAGATCGAGGAATACCAGGACGTGGCCAAGACGGTCGCTGCCTGATGCGGTAGTGCCGGCCGCTGGCCGGCATCTCGTTGAAATGAAGAACCCCCGGTGAAAGCCGGGGGTTTTTTGTGGACAGGGCACTTTCGGAGAAATTGTATGTCTCTGGCGACGCATGGCGCCTACCGTGGATGCCCACCATTCGGGTCTTGCCTGAGATGCGCCATTCATTTCTGCTGACGACTCCCAGCCCTGCCCATCGCCGCAGCGTCATCACCCAGGCCTTCGGGGCTCTGCTGGCCTCCGCACTTCTGACCATGGCGCCATCGGTCGGCGCAACGCCGGCGTCTGCGATGCCGCTGTCTATCAAGCCGCCGCCCCGTCTCGACAGGACTACACGCCACAGCCTCTGTCATGAGGGTCGCTGCGTGGTGCTGGATGGCACGGGCCGGCAACTGGTCGAGCATCGGGGAATGCAATACCTCCGCCCCTTCAAAAATGGGGTGGCGGTCTTCGAAAGGGGGGAGAACAGGGGCGTCATGAATTCAGAAGGGCGTATCGTCCTTGAAGCGCATTACGACTCGGTTGAGGCACATGGCAACGGGATGATCGAAGCCAAGGTATTGCTGCGGAGCCCGCCCAAGGCGTACACGCGAATCGACTTCTTCAATGCACGAGGCCGATTGGTGCGTCGGTTTGAGGAGAAAGGCGAGATCGATCTCCTGCGCTCGGCGTCCTGGGCAGGAAACCCGGCTGTAGAACTCTGCAACAGTGAAAAGCGGCGCTGCACGACCCACTTCCTTGACGCAAAGGGCAGGTCCGGTCCCGTTTTCAGTGTCTTTGGTAGCTTTGGTCCCGTGGGTCATGAGGGGGAAGTGGCCATCGCTTCGCGCGATGGTGTCCACTTTGGCCTGGTTGATCGATCACTGGCAGGCATAGGGCGCCAGGACTACGATCAGATGACCTTCAACAGTTCGGGTTTCGCGCTCGCCACCCAGGGCGGGAACGACACGGTGCTGGATCCCCACGGGGTGCAAGTGGCGCCCATGGGTCGATATCGGTTCAAGTTTGGTCGGGGTGGGTACCTGCTTTCTGCGGTAGCCGAAGACGGCCAGTGCCTGCATTTCACGCGCGCGGGTTTGATGTTTCCGACGCCTGCAGGCCACTGTATGAAGACAGATGAGTTCGCTGAACGAGTGGGGTATGTAATCTTCAGTTCGGAAGATGATGAATACGTTGTAGGCCTGGATGGGTCGCTGCGCTCCCTGCAACGCGCTGCAGGCCTGCATCCGTTGAACCGCAGGATCGTCGAGTATCAAAAGCCCGGCGAAGCGGGGGTGCGTTTCATGATGCTGGAAGATGGCAGCATCTCGTCTTCCCTGTACTACCGACTTGCGCCTTTTCAAACCGCGGAAGGACTGGATGACCAACTGCTGTTGGCCCAAGCCGATGGAGGATGGGGTGTAATAGATGCTACGGGTGCTTGGCTGATTCCTCCTCGTTACCGTCGAATAAGACCATTGGGTCCGAATCTGGTCGCGGCATTCGAACGGCCGGGATATGACCCCGGGTATCACATACTCGATCTGCGTGGCAATGCGGTGGCTGATTTCACGCTGCATGATCCCTTACCGGATTTTTTGGCGGATGGAACAAGAGTCTATGCGCTCTCACTACGTGGCCGTTGGGGTCTTCTGGATGAGTCGGGGCGGTGGAGGCTGGCGCCCCGCTACGGCTACGTGAATGTTTCGAAAGGCCTGGTTTCAGTGCGTGAGCGAAACAGTGCCGGTGATATTACGGTTAATTTTCTTGACCCGGACACAGAAACGACGCTGTTCGAACAGGGATTTCTATCGATTCATTCTCGACCGGATGGTCTGTTTGAGACGTTGAAGACAGATCAGACCTTGGAGCTGATCAAGCTCGACGGGACCGTTCTGGGGCGTCTGCATCCTCGTCCCAGCCAATAGTCGGACCATTGACTGCCTGGTATGGCTGGAGCCTGGTGCGATCCAAATGGAAAATCTGGGCGTGTTGGAAACAACGCAACGCTCAGGCTTCCGGCGCTACTGCACGGTCCAGTCTGCGCTGCCTTCCAGCCGACGGCCGCCGATCAGCACGTTGCCGCTCTTACCGGAGACATCCATCTCGAACCAAGGCAGTCCATCACGGTCAAGTGGACGCACGTAGGCCTGGCGCTTTGCACGGTTGAATTCGATGTAGTAGCGGCGATGCACGTTGGGGTACGGCGGGATAGACGGGCCTTTCCAGCTGACGCTTACCGCGCCGGGATCTTCGCGACCCACCAGCATCAGCATGAAGAACACATCACCCTGCTTGGCCTCGAAGTAGAACAGATCGCCACTGGCGCTGGCGGGTGCCAGTGGCAATGAAAGCAGTACGGCCGCCAGGGCGGCCTTCCATATGCCTTTGATCATGTGCAGCATTCCTTGTGCAATACCGCTATCAAAGCACACATGCGGGTAGCGCGTTGAAACGAAGAACCCCGATGAAAGCCGGCACCTTGAAACGAAGAACCCCGATGAAAGCCGGCACCTTTTCTTGTTGCCTGATGGCCTGTAGCGCCGAGTCCATGCTTGGCTGCTGTTCGTGCGATGCGCGATGAGTCGAGCGCGGCTCGACTCTACAAAGTCATCCACGCATGGCGTGGATCTACTGCCCGCGGAGTCCTTGAGCCGGGGCGCGCTATCAGCCGCGAGCGAGCGCCAGCAGCCGCTCGGCAATCCGCTCCAGCGGCACCTGTTCCTCAGCCGCCCCCAGCTTGAACGCGGCGCCGGGCATGCCCCAGACCACGCTGGTGGCTTCGTCCTGCACCAACGTCGGCGCGCCGGCCTGGCGCATTTCCAGCAGGCCGCGTGCACCGTCATCGCCCATGCCGGTGAGGATGGCGCCGATGGCGTTGCCACCGGCGTTCTGCGCGACCGAACGGAACAGCACGTCCACTGCCGGCTTGTGGCGGTTCACTGCCGGGCCATCGTCGACGCGGCAGCGCCAGCGCGCACCGTCGCGGATGATCCGCAGGTGCTTGCCGCCCGGCGGCAGGTAGGCGTGGCCAGGCAGCACTGCTTCGCCATCGCTGGCCTCGCGCACGGCCATCGCCGAGTGCCGGTCCAGGCGTTCGGCGAAGGCACTGCTGAAGCTGGCCGGCAGGTGCTGGGTCATCACCACGGCGGGCGCGTCGGCAGGCATGCCTTCCAGCACCACGCGCAGCGCTTCGGTGCCGCCCGCCGAGGAACCGATCGCGATCAGCCGGTCGGTGGTGCGGAACTGCGGCGCGGCCGGGCGTATCGCGGGCGCGGCGTCCAGCATGAGCTTCGGCGCGGCAGCGCGCACCAGCGGACGTACCCGCGAGCGCGCCGCCATCTTGACCTTGGCGATGATCTCGTCGGCGTAGCCCTGCAGGCCGCGGGCCACGTCCAACTTCGGCTTGGATACGAAATCCACGGCGCCCAGCGCCAGTGCCTGCAGGGTGGTGTCGGCGCCGCGCTCGGTCAGCGAGGAGATCATCACCACCGGCAACGGGTGCAGGCGCATCAGGTTTTCCAGGAACGCCAGCCCGTCCATGCGCGGCATTTCCACGTCCAGGGTGATCACGTCCGGGGCCAGTCGCTTGATCTTTTCACGGGCCAGCAGCGGGTCGGCGGCGGTGCCGACCACGTCGATGGCGGGATCGCTGGACAGGATCTCGGTGAGCATCTGGCGCACGACGGCAGAGTCGTCGACGATCAGCACCCGGCAGGGGGCGTTGCCGGTAGAGGTCATTCGAACAGCTCCACGCCACCGGTGACCGGCGCCTTGGACAGGCGCGCACGCACCGCCGATTCGGTGGCGGCCACTTCGGCCTCATGCGCATGCGGCAGGCGCTGCACCACCACGCGGCCGGTGTCGGCGAAGAACCAGATCTTGCGCGGATGGATGCCGCACAGGTCCTCGGCGATGATCGGGATGTGCTCGGCCTGCAGGTACTGGCGCACGAACTCGGCGTTGCGGGTGCCCACTGGATTGCTGGTGAAGCCCTTGAGCACGTTGGCGCCGCCGAACACCTTGGCTTCGATGCGCTTGCGGTGGGCGCCCCGCTTGAGCATGTCGTTGATCAGCAGTTCCATCGCATAGCTGCCGTAGCGTGCGGGTGCGCCGTCACCGGCGTTGCCCTCCGGCAGCAGGAAGTGGTTCATGCCGCCGATCTTCAGCACCGGGTCGCGCAGGCACGCCGCCACGCAGGAGCCCAGCGTGGTGGTCAGCGCAGTGGTGTCATCGACCACCAGGTACTGGGTCGGCAGCAGCTTGGCGGCGATGGTCTGGAAGCGCGCATCCTGGTAGCGCATCACATCGTCGGTACGCAGCGAGGCATTCATGCGCCGGCCTTTGCCGCACGGCGGTACAGGGTGCGGCCGCAGGGCTGGATCAGGTCGGCGGCGTGCAGGTAGTTCTCCGAATGGCCGGTGTAGAGCAGGCCGTCATCGGCCAGGTGCTGGACCAGGCGACCGAGGATGGCGCGCTGGGTCGGCTTGTCGAAGTAGATCATCACGTTGCGGCAGAACAGCGCGTCGA
Organism: Stenotrophomonas sp. YJH_SMC_82; assembly: GCF_059368875.1. NCBI lineage: Bacteria > Pseudomonadati > Pseudomonadota > Gammaproteobacteria > Lysobacterales > Lysobacteraceae > Stenotrophomonas > Stenotrophomonas sp. YJH_SMC_82. The sequence goes on along the minus strand of NZ_JCAFSE010000002.1, from coordinate 1,206 downwards.
ACGGGCCGCCGACGTCGTAGCGCGGGGCGAGCAGGTTCAATGGGCGGAACTCGATCAGTTCGCGCAGCGCCGGCAGCACGCGGCACTGGCCCTCGTTGGGGCCGCTGCCGCGCTGGAAGTAGCGGCGGCGCAGGTCCGGATCGAGGCTGGCGACGCGATCGATGTTGTAGACGCCGCGGCCGGCGGTGGCCAGCACCTGGGTATCGACGTCGGTGGCAATGATGCGTACCGGCGGCTTCAACGTGCCGAAGGCCTCGCAGGCGGTGATCGCCATCGAGTAGGGTTCTTCGCCGGTGGACGCCGCGCACGACCACAGCAGCAGTGGGGTGCGGCTGGAGCGCTGCTGGAGTTCCTCGCGCAGCTTGTCGAAGTGATGCGGTTCGCGGAAGAACGAGGTCAGGTTGGTGGTCAGGGCGTTGGTGAACGCCTGCCATTCGTCACCATCTTCCTGCTCCAGATGGTCCAGGTACTGCTGGAAGCTGCGCATGCCCAGCGTGCGCAGGCGGCGCGACAGGCGGCCATAGACCATGTCGCGCTTTGCCGGCGCGAGGGCGATGCCCACGCGCTGGTAGATCAGGTCGCAGACGCGGCGGAAATCGCGGTCGGCGAACTCGAATTCGCGCGGGCCGGTGACGATGGGGGTAGGACTTTGCACGGGGGACGTGTCCATCGGCAGAGGCGGCGGCCGCAGCCGCCGCGGGTGGGTCTCAGAATTCCTGCCAGTCGCTGTCGCTGGCGGCGAAGGTGCTGGCGTTGCTGCTGCGGCGGACCGGAGCGGGCGTGCTGGTCGGCTGCGGGCGTGCCACGGTGGTGACACGGGCCGGCTCCGCGCGCGCGGCCACGGCCTTCACTGCGGCGGACACCTGGTTGTCGAGGCGGAAGATCGCCACGGCGTCAGCCAGCTGGCCGGCCTGGTCCTCCATTGCGCGTGCCGCAGCAGTGGCTTCTTCCACCAACGCAGCATTCTGCTGGGTGGTTTCGTCCATCTGCACCACGGTCTGGTTGACCTGCTCGATGCCGGCGCTCTGTTCCTGCGAGGCCGCAGAGATCTCGGCCATGATGTCAGTCACGCGCTGCACCGAGGCGACGATCTCGCCCATGGTCGCGCCGGCCTTGTGCACCAGCGCCGAGCCGTCGTTGACCTTGCCGACCGAGTCGTCGATCAGGCCCTTGATCTCCTTGGCGGCCGCGGCCGAGCGCTGGGCG